>NZ_JAWJBP010000001.1:0-830038 GCF_046535935.1 Tritonibacter sp. SIMBA_163 | reverse complement strand
GCCCTCCGGTTTCCCGTGGGCGCATTTAGTGATGATGCATATTTACTGCCATGCCGGTGACATTGGCGTCAAGGGGGATTTGCAGGAGGCCAAAATGGCGCAGATATAGCCATTCGCTGTAGGCGCAGCCCCAAACCTCTGCTGACTGACTGCAATGCGGACTTTGCTGCAGCCAGCGCGATCACCGTCAATGGCCGCTTCCTGCCCGAAGCAGCGCTTGAACTCACTTGGATTGTCTTGTTGGATTGGATGAGGGATGTGACTTTGATCTTCCTCCCGCAAACAATGAACGAGCTGCAAAACAGATGCCCCACAGTAGTACTGCTCAAGAACGAATTTCAAACGCAATTCGGGATTGGATGCATAAGCTGCAAGCGTATCCTGGTTGGCAACAATGGAAGCGTTCACAAATCGGCTATGCGCTCAATTTCGACGACGAATTCATGCCTCGCGAAAGACAAGTTGAAGAGTTCAAGTTCTCGCCTGAGATGGAGTCAGAGCATGCAGTCCTGAGTTCGTACCTGGAGCTATTAAGCACCGCCAATGCACTCCGCGATGTAGAATGGTATTTTCGACGCTACCCATTTTCTCGCGCACCTGTTACGCAAGAAAGTCACTTAAGATACTGTTGTGAAATGTACTTTTCGCGGTTCTATCAGTTTCGAGAACGGCTAAAGGTGCTCTCTAAGGAAGTTAAGAGCGCGGTTCCCGATCATGGGTTGGATTTTGGCAAGTTAATTAAGACTTTTGACAAGGAGTTCGATCAAGAAATTAGAGCAAGGCATGGCGTTCACCACCATGAGGCGTTCGATGATGTGGCGATTTATCGGATCGCTCTGCTCGAACTCACGGACCCTTCTGACGGCCGTGAACTGAGCAAACGAGCGTATCAATCTCACTATCGCAAAACAGCAAATGAGTGGGCTTCAAGAACGAGACGCCGTTCCGAGACTTTGGACGCGTTTGTCGAAGCCGTGGCGGACGCGTTGTTAAGAACCTGCCCGTTCCTATCTGTCGCAAAAAGTTAGCAAGAGTTAAGCCCATTCGGGACTAGTCAACCGAACAGCAGAAGCTTTGCTAAGTCAGATTCACGCGCATAGCCGACGTTTGCGCAACGCGCAGCATCCGACATGTTGGGCTCAAGCCAGTCCTTCACCGCGCCAGCAAGCAAGATCGTTGCCGAACTGGACGGTCAGCGGCAGCTAAGCGGACAAAGCTGCCGTTGGTCAGTTATACAGTTAGAGTTGGGAAACACGCAGTCAGGCTACCCTTCTACGAACACTGTCGCAGTCTCATCGACATAAAACGCTGCCTTGTTTCTAACGCACCATTCCTCCAGTTCACTCTTCAGCAGCGGCCAAAGGTCTCTCGCCCATTCTGGAGCCTTCGTTTCCCAGGCCTTTTGAGTTGGAAGGTATGCAGAATACACGCCCATAGGTAGCTCAAGAACGAACGAGCCACCTGGACCTTTCACAACCAATTCTTCCTTCCAGCGAGGTTGAAACTGGAAAGTTGTTTGCGGTTTTGAACCGAATAGCTTGGCGAAGAGACGGTTGAACATAGGTGTTTTATACAGTCAGATGCTTGAAGATTGAAGGTAGTATGGGCTCCAAGCAGACATGCGGCATCGCGGCGACAGGTAGGCGACATGGGCATGGTCTGCCCCCATCGAGTATCCGCTGAGGCCGGTCATCAGTGCAGCTGCAATTAAACCTCCAGTAGAGCAGCAATGACAGGTTGATGACAGGTTCTACAGGCAGCGTGCGTCATGACTGCGTCTTGCAAGGCGCAGGTCAGTTTTTAGGGAGGACACATGAAATTTATGAGATCAGCAACTAGAACCTCAATTTCCGCCGTCGCCATCGCGCTGGCATCTCTTGGGGGAGCAAGCACTACCATGGCCGAACAAGCAGCCATGACTTCGACCGCCCCGATGCCATTAGATATCAATTACTTACTCTATACTCCGGATAGCTTCGAGAATTCAGAGAAAGAATTCCCGCTTGTGGTCTGGCTGCATGGAGGCAACCAGGGCGGCAGCGATGTCGACAAGGTTCGCGAGAGCGGCTTGCCCAGTTTGATCGAACAGGGAAAGAGTTTCCCCTTCGTGGTATTTTCACCGCAGAACCCTAGCGAGAAACTTCTATATCCCATCGAGCGGATCAAAGCAGCGCTAGATGAAGTCGTTGCGTCGAACCGTATTGATGAAAGTCGCATCTACCTTATGGGCTATAGTCGTGGCGCGTTTGGTGCCTGGGCGATGGCTTCACAATTTCCCGACACCTTTGCCGCCGTGGTGCCTATCGCCGGCGGTGGCACGCGTCATTATCTAAACAGGACCAACGAGAACACGGCGTTCTGGGCCTTTCACTCTACAGATGATGATGTGATCCCGCTTAGCGATACCGTAACCTTGGTTCAGAGGCTGAGAGAGCTGGACCGAAATGTGCGTGTTACTGTCTTTGAGGGCGTGACCCACAAGGGAGTTGAAATGAAGGCGCTTGAAGACCCTGAATTGTGGGGGTGGCTGGAGCGACAGCAACTCATTCAACCTGAAACAACTGAATAGAAAGCGCCTGGATCGTCCTTCTACCGAAGAAGGGCGATCAAATAAGTTCCGCCGATGGAATGTCATTGAATGATGTGTGTGCTCACGCGTAGCCCCGGAATTTCGCGCCTAACGCAGTTGCAACGCGGCGCAGGTATCATGATCGAGGCCGCTGCGGCACTCAACAGACCACACGTTCAAGAGCATCCGACAACGCCTGACGCAAGGCACCAGAAGATTGCCCTCGGGAACTCCATCCATTCACCTTTAGCACCACGCTGATCGGTTTATCCTCGAGACACACCATATCGACCAGGCACCGGTCAGTGATGTTCTTGCGTGAGCCACGCTTGGACGGGCGAATCTTGCGAACCGCCATTGCAGTGCCGCTGCCGATGCGGCGGCGGATCCGTTCGATCTCCTCTCGATCTCGCAAGACCGCATCGATGAAGTTCCCGCAGCCACCTCCGCCGCGTAGCGCCTCAATAGATGAACACATGACACCAGCACAGGCGTGACGCTCGACCAGATCTCGATAATAGCGTCCTGCAGCCACCTGCTCCCGTGTGAACGGAGCAGGCTTTCCCTTGCTAGCGGCCTTTGCCGTCATCACGTCAAACACATCCGCCCGCTGCATCGCTGATCTGCCACGGTAGCCCGAAGGGCGCGCCTTCCAGTTTTCTTTGCCGTCAGGGAATAGCCTCATCGGCTGAAACACCCGGATTGCACCACGCGCGGGCGCCTCGGGGATTGCATCACCACAAACCTCGGGCACCTGACCCCGCGCTTTCACGGCTTGGATGCGGCCCGCCTCTGCCTGCAGGCGGAGCTGGCGCGCCGCCAGGAACACCGCCATCGGCGTCAAATCCGCCATCCCGTCCGGTGCCACGATCACAACATTCTCGCTCATGCTGCTGTACCTCGCTGCGCCTGGTCTGTGATCTCCCGGCATTTCTGCAGCGCTTCAGACCGGCGGGCGCGAAAGCTTTCATCCTCCACCGACAACCGATCCCCACGACCCAAGCGCATCTCGATATCCGCCATGCGCCGCACAGCCTCATCCGCCTCATTCCGGATCTGGGTGATGGTGTAACGCCCAGGCCATTCCCGCGCCCCACGCAGATAGCGCAGCAGCTCAGGCGCCCAGCCCCCAGCCAGCGCCTCTTGTCCCAGCGCATGCCCGAAGACCTTGATCATCAGCGGCGACGGCCCACTCTCCGGCGACTGGATCGCCCGTGCCTTGTTCAGGATCTTCAACCCAATCGGAAACCGATCCTTGTCCCGACCGCCCGGGTGCGCCTCCACCCAGTCCCGCAACACCGCGAGGCTGCCCGGCGTCATATACGCCAGTTTCTGGCGCATCTCAGCCAGCATGACCGCAAACTGAGCCTTGGTAAGGGTCGAGGGCCGCGCCAGCCCCAGCGCCTCCAGCGGCGTGATCAGCATGTCCTGAACCCGTTTCTCTCCGGCGGCCTGTTGTTTCTCATCCATCTCTGCACCTCTTTTCTCAGCAAATCCGAGTTATCCACAGCCACCGAACGCGAACGGTCCTGCGACTGTCCTTCTGTTTTGTTATGTCTCTGTCTCTGTCCCTGTCGTGCAGGACAGTCTGAGACTGTCCGAGACTGTCTTGAACTGTCCGCCGGACAGTCTTGGACACTGTCGGGACAGTTATCGGACGGAGCCGGAGCGCGCCTGACCGAGGTCGAACATATGCGTCGACCAGGACCGCATGGCGCGCTCGATCCAGCTGGCGTTGCGGTATTCGCAGCCCTCCTGGACCAGCCATTCGTCCATCCAACGAATGGCCGCGTCGTTCTTCGCCAACTCGGCGTGATAGCCGGCCACCGTCATGCGCAAGCGCTGCAACCGCTTGGCCGCATTGGCCGCTTCATGCTTGGCGCGATTGTCTTCCTTGCGTGACAGCGCCTCGGTCAGCGACCTGAGCACCATCGGATGCATCAGCCGCACCTCGCCGCCCTCGCAGATGCAAGGCGTCCACTTGTGCAGCGGGCCGTAATCCAGCTTGCACAGAGATCGGAAGTGCCCCGGATCGACCAGCAGCAGCTTGGCCAGCGTCTCCAGATCCTGCGGCACCGTGCCCACTGGCGTCTGGTCATATGCGATATTGATCAGATCGAAGTAGAGCGCCCGGCACTCCGGCGTGCCCTTCAGCCGCATGTCCGAGTTCAGCCAGCGCCGCCGCTCCCACGCCATGAAATAGTGGCTGTCGAGCCGATCCTCGATGCCAAGCGGGTATTCCGGCAGGTCATCGGTGGAGACAGGCTGCAATCCAACCGCGCCCAGCATCACGCGGCCTCCCCGAACAGAGACGACAGCTCATCATCGATTGCATCGATCAACTGTGGGCCGTTGTCGACCGCATGACTGCGCGCCATCTTGCGATAGCGCCCAGACCAACCGCGATAGCGGCAGATCTGGGAACAGGTCTGCCTCGATGCGCCGGTGAACATGGCCATATCCGCCAACGTGCATTCCCCGGCCCTGTCCTCGATCAGCCACCAGATCTGATAGGCGATCCGCTCGATACGCGGTGAAGCGATCTGTGCCATCATGCTGCCCTCGCCAATTTGTCCTGGAAGAACGCCGCCGCGCCGGGGTCGGTCAGCACCATCAGCAAGGCGGTATGGCTGGCGGGTGCTGTCACCGCGCCCCACCAGTTCAGCGCGGTCTGGAACGACACATCGCAGAACAGCGCCACCTCGCGCGGGCTGTGAAACCGCGCGTGGAAATAGGCCGACCAAAGGTCAGGCGCGCTGATCTTTAGCACGTATGGATCCAACTGATTTGACCAAGACGCTTGGTCAGCTGACGTGCCAGGCTGGTCGCATGGCACATCATTGTTCACGATCAGGGTCAGACGCGGGCGGCTCATGCGGCGATACCCCCCACTCGACTTGGAGGCGGGTTATCCGACATGTGCTTTCGGATCTTGTCCACGGTGTGAAGCGTCGGGCTCGATTTACCATCTTTCCAAGACGCCCACTGCCCCCAGCTCGCGCCAATGGCTTGCCGCAACACATGTTGCGGGGTGCGACCAACGGCATCTGCATAGGCGGAGAGTTCTGCGAGAAAATGTTCCATAAACCCTAATTGGGGTTTATTTACCCCAGCAGTCAAGGGTGTATTTACGCCATGCTTATTTCGGATCGGTGGGGTAAATTACCCCACATGCAACAATCATTTAGAGACGCATTCCTTGCGGCAATCGAGACCTCCGGCAAGTCTATGCGCAAAGTTGCGAGTGACGCGGACGTTTCATATGAGCAGCTCAAGAACCTGGCACAGGGCAAGAGCAAATCAACCAACGTAGATGATGCAGTGAAAATTGCTGCGTCATTTGGCACCACGCTAGAAGGCTTTTTAGAGGGGCAGCTGACTTACTCTGAGGCGCCTAGCATCGCTATTGCAGGTAAAGTTGGAGCCGGTGCACGAGTTCCCGTTTTTGACGCCTATGAAAAAGGCGCAGGTCCGCAAGTCTTTTGCCCACAAGGGCTATCCCCTCATGGCGTAGTTGCTGTTGAAATCGAAGGCGACAGTATGGAACCGGTCTATTCAGCTGGAGACCTGCTTTTCTACACGCGCAACGGTCACAACGCAGTTGTTTCGGATGATATCGGCCACAGATGCGTTTGCGAAGACGAGGATGGAATGGGTTGGGTTAAGCAGATCAAACCGGGTGATGAGCCGGGTAGCTTTCACTTGATCTCTCTCAATCCAGGCGCTCAGAACATGTGGAATGTGCGATTGAAGTGGGCTGCAAGGGTGCGTCTGCACTGGCCAGCAGAGTTGGCTCAGAGAATCTAACTTTGCACCTCATGCATGCTGCGGGGTAATTATACCCCTTTTGAGTTGACGGGGTAATTATACCCCGCTATCAATCTTCCATCAACCGATGGAGGATTGAATGCAAGACAGACTTGAAACCGTGCTGCGTGACGCTCAGCAAATCGCTGGCTCCCCCGAGGATCATCTCGACACCCCGCACCTATTCACTACGGCATGGGCCACGCTAAAAGCCGCGCGCGGTCAGGGCTTTGATCCCGCCCGCCTGCGCGCTGCACACCTGATCGAGCGCCCGGCACCGACACCTGAACCGACCGAACATGTCTTGGAGCGCGTCGGCCACAAGGTGCGCCGTGTCATGGCGGATCGCCAGATCACCCCGCACGGCCCCCATGCGGCGTAAGGCGAGGCGCACCCGCAATGACAAACCCTATCTCTCAAGGTTCCGCGCCCATAGCGGACAAACTCCAAGGGCGCCGCCCTTGCCCGAATAACGAACACCCGCGCCGCGCTGGAGGATTGCGCGCCAATGGGGTTCGCGAGGTTTCGCACCCGTCTTGCGGTGCGGATCAGGCGCGGGCGGCTCAATCCTCCAAATTGCCCACCGCCCGCGCATCATCTGCCGAGATCAACACCCTGGCGCTCTACGCCGCGACAGAGACCCTCCGGGCGACGCCGATGCATCAGAGATCGGCGCAGTTTGCAGATCTCGGCGGATGCATCACCGCGCCAGCTTCGGACGCATGGGTCTATGATGAGGCGCTCTGGTTGGTCGATCTGATGGGCGTTCTATGCGCCGGCACATCCCGCCAAAACGCGCTGAGCAACTGGATCAAGACCGCCTCGGCGCGCGTACCCCGCCGCGCCAGCGATGGTCGCCCGGATTGCCCCTACGACGGCCAATTGCCCGCGCCGAATTTCCTGCAAGGTGACTTCAATGTCTAACGCACGGATCGCCCGCAAAACCAGCGGCATCATGCGCCGCTTCGTTGCCGCCTCGTTGCCGCCTCGTTGCCGCCTCGTTGCCGCCTCGTTGCCGCCTCGTTGCCGCCTCGTTGCCGCCTAAGGCGGCGCGAAGATCGGAAGCAATGGCCGCCCAAAGCAAGGTCCTGAATCGAGAGAAATTTCATGCCATTTCAGCAGCTTTTCGTAAAGGAAGCGGACATAGCCAAAATGCTGGGCCATGACGTCAAGTGGCTACGCTCAAACAGTGAAACACTCGAACGTCAGTACGGCTTTCCCAAGATCGATCCTGCAATAGGCATGCGCCACCGTGAGGCGGTTGAGGAATGGGCGCGAGAACGCAACGCTAGATCTGCTAAAGCGCGCTCCCGGCGGTTGACGGAAACCAACCATACGGAGAACCACGATGCGTTTTAGAGACTCGCTCTGGGATGACAGCGAACCGGCCTATGCGCCGTTCCTGAAGTACCTGAAAGACCGGAACAGCTACCTATGGCGCCCAAGCAAGAAGTATCTCGAAGCTGGATACAGCATCAAAACATATAAGCTCGGCGGATCAAAAGGCGACGGGCTTGATTTGGAGCGCGCCGCTCACTGCCGCGCCCTCACTCGCGAGATGCTTGAATGGTTTGACGGCGAAGCTAAAGGCCGGAAGGCAGGTACATGGGGGTGGCTGATTGGCCGCTACCTGTCAGACGAGTTCAGCTCCTTCCATGACGTCTTGCCCCAAACGCAGGAAAAGTATCGGCAGATGCTGGGATACATCGAGCAAGCAATTGGCAATGTGCTGATCGAGGAAACTGACTTTGAGCGGATTATGAGGTGGAAGAAAGCCATGCACGACAAGGGCCGCTCCACCCACTACGTCAAGAAATGGTTCACCCACTGGCGCTTAGTCGTCTCCCACGGGATCAAGGTCGGTGTAGATCATTGCGCCAAGGTGAAAGCGATCCGCGAGGAGGTGCGCATCCAGAATCCCGCCCGTCGATCACGTTATGCCACCCGCGAGCAAATCGAGGCCATCGTGGCCGAGGCCGACCGCATGGGCCGCCCCCACCTCGCCCTTGCCATATTGATGCGGTTCGAGTTTATCCTGCGCGGTGTCGACGTGCACGGGCAATGGGTCAAGGACGATACCCGGCAGGGCGGCGTTCGCGACGGCGGGCAGATTTGGGTCGACGGTGTGACGTGGGATATGTTCGATCAGCACGTCACCTCGTTCACCAAGGTTATCAGCAAGACCCGCAAGAGCTTGACCGAACCTTACACCTTCAGCCTGAAGTACACCCCCGAGATCCGGCAGCGCCTGCTTTTGATCCCGACAGATCAGCGCACCGGCCCAGTAATCACCATGGCAAACGGCAAGCCACCCAAGAATGGTGTCCTGTCCCGCGGCTTCAAGGAGGCACTGCGCGCTGTGAATAAGGCACGCGCCAAAGCTGAACTAGACCCCTTCCCTGATGATCTACAGATCCGTGACACCCGGTCTGGCGGCATCACCGAAGCAAAGTCTCTAGTGGACCCCACTACCCTGCAGCACGCGGCCCAGCACACTCAAGGCACCACCACCGCGATCTACACCCGTGACCGGTCTGGAGCCGCAAACAACGTGATTCAGGTCCGTGCCAAAAGAGGGTAAGAACAGAACGAGTAACAACACGAGTAACAGACGAGTAGCAACGGCTTTTCAAGGCAGATATTTAAGTGGGGAAAATATATTATTTTCAGATTGGTACGGGCGGCGGGACTCGAACCCGCACGGCTAAAGCCTGGGGATTTTAAGTCCCCTGTGTCTACCATTCCACCACGCCCGCGCGGCTGGACCTCAGCGTCAAGCTCTACCCGCGCGGGCGGCTGTGTTCAACAGGATTTTCAGAGGCTTGAGGTTTCATCTCTCACACGACAGACGTCGCTACAACTCGATCTCATCCGCTGCCAAAGGCGCACCGGGGCCAAGCAGGTGGCGTTCGGATAGCCAGGGATTCAGCCGCAGAGCCTCCTGCAGGGTACTGCGAGCCTCGTCCGGTCGCGCGAGGCCCAGCAACGACAAGGCACGCCCGCTCATCGCCGCCACATGGCGCGGCGACAGTGCCAAAGCGCGATCCAGATCTTCAAGCGCAGCGGCGAAGTCCCGGCGCAGATAGTGCACGAAGGCGCGCTGATTGTAGCCCTCCGCGTAGTCGGGGCAGTAGTCAATCAGCCGGTCGAAATCGGACATCGCGCCGAGGAAATCAAAGGCCGAGCGCCGGGTCATGCCGCGATCCAGGATCTCCTGCGCCTGAGCGTCCGGCGCATCCGCCCAGAAGGTCCAGAGCTGATTGGCGATGCGCTTTGCCTCGCGCTCGCTGTCGGCGGCCTGCACCTGCTCCAGCACCTCATTGATCCGCGCCGCGTGATCCGGCGCGCTGGGACACTCTGCCCAACTGCCCCCGGCAAGAAATGACAGGGACACGACGGTGGGGATCACGACACGAAGCAACATACCCGATATGGTGCGCCAAATTCCGCTGCGGACAAGTTACAATCGCGTGTGCTAGCGCCTGCTCGATAGCCCTCGCGCCTAGATCGGCCCCAGACCCCCGTCGTCCTTCACCGTCTGCATCGACATGTAGGTGGAGGTCGAGGACACATGCGGCAGCGAGGAAATCCGCTCGCCCAACACCGCGCGGAAATCCGACATCGAGCGGCAGCGCACCTTCAGGAGGTAGTCGAAATGCGATGCCAGCATATGAACTTCCTCGATCTCGGCCACCTGTACGACGGCGGCGTTGAATGCCGCCAAGGCCGCCTCGCGGGTGTCGGTCAGCTTCACCTCGACAAAGGCGATGTGATCGAGCCCCAGCCGGATCGGGTCGATCATCGCGCGATAGCCTTGAATGATACCCTCCGCCTCCAGCCGCTTCAGGCGCGCCTGGGTGGGCGACTTCGACAGACCGATTGCACGCGCTAGATCGGAAATGGAGCTGCGGCCGTTGTGGCTCAGCTCACGTAGAATCGATTGATCAAACCGGTCGAGACCGGGGAAGCGCGATTGCATCGAAAAGCCTCCGCAAATAAACGCGTTTGATCCGCATTATCGACACAAACGGGAGAAATGACCAGTATGAACGCGATACAAGGGTCAAAATCTCTGAGATTGGGGAAAGACATGACATCTACCATCTTGTTGCGCGACCGGATCGATGCCGGCACCTATGCAGATCAGGCCCGCATGCGCGATGCGCTGGTGGCCCAGGCCGCGCTGTCCGAGGCCGACCGCTCTGCCATCTGTGCCTCCGCCACCCAGCTGGTGACGGACATCCGGGGCCATTCCTCGCCCGGGTTGATGGAGGTCTTCCTGGCCGAATATGGCCTGTCGACCGACGAAGGCATTGCCCTGATGTGCCTGGCTGAGGCGCTGCTGCGGGTGCCGGATGCGGATACCATCGACGCCCTCATCGAAGACAAGATCGCGCCCTCAGACTGGGGCAAGCACATGGGCAAATCGACCTCCTCGCTGGTCAATGCCTCCACCTGGGCCCTGATGCTGACCGGTCGCGTGCTGGACGAGGAAAAAAGCCCCGTCGGCGCCCTGCGCGGTGCCATCAAACGTCTGGGTGAGCCGGTGATCCGCACCGCCGTGGGCCGCGCCATGAAGGAAATGGGCCGCCAGTTCGTGCTGGGCGAGACCATCGAGAGCGCCATGAAACGCGCCTCCAACATGGAAGCCAAGGGCTACACCTATTCCTATGACATGCTGGGTGAGGCCGCGCGCACCGAGGCGGATGCCTCGCGCTATCACCTTGCCTATTCCCGCGCCATCTCGGCCATTGCCAGCGCCTGCACCAGCAGCGACATCCGCGAAAACCCCGGCATCTCGGTGAAGCTTTCGGCGCTGCACCCGCGCTACGAGATCGCCAAGGAAGCCTCTGTCAAGCAACAGCTGGTGCCTCGCCTCAAGGCCCTGGCGCTGCTGGCCAAGGCGGCAAAAATGGGCCTCAACATCGACGCCGAGGAAGCCGACCGCCTGTCAATCTCGCTCGAGGTGATCGAGGAAGTGATCTCCGATCCCGCGCTCCATGGCTGGGACGGGTTTGGCGTTGTGGTGCAGGCCTATGGTCCGCGCACCGGGCTGGCCATCGACGCCCTCTACGAGATGGCGGAAAAATACGACCGCCGCTTCATGGTGCGACTGGTGAAGGGCGCCTATTGGGACACCGAGATCAAGCGCGCGCAGGTCGAAGGCATGGATGGTTTCCCGGTCTTCACCTCCAAGGCGCTGACGGATGTGTCCTACATCGCCAACGCGCGCAAGCTGCTGGCGCGCACGGACCGGATCTATCCGCAGTTCGCCACCCACAACGCTCATACCGTCGCCGCGATCCTGCATATGGCAGAGGACGGTCAGGCCTATGAATTCCAGCGCCTGCACGGCATGGGCGAGACCCTGCACCAGAAGGTGATGGACAAGAACAACACCCGCTGCCGCATCTACGCACCGGTTGGCGCGCACCGCGACCTGCTGGCCTATCTGGTGCGGCGTCTGCTGGAAAACGGCGCCAACTCCTCCTTCGTGAACCAGATCGTCGATGAGGATGTGCCACCGCAAGAGGTCGCCGCCGATCCCTTCCTGCAAGTGGACGACCTGAGCACCGACATCCCCACCGGCCCGAACCTGTTCCAGCCGAAGCGTATCAACTCCAAAGGGTTTGACCTGCGCCACGCGCCCACCCTTGCGGCCATCGACGCGGCACGCGCGCCCTTCCGCAGCGCCACATGGGACGCAGTGCCGTTGATCGCGGGCGAGGCCATGCCGGAGACCCGTGTGGCCGTCACCAACCCCAGTGATCTGAGTGAGATCGGCTCCGTTGCGCAATCCAGCGCCGAGGATGTGGAGCTGGCCCTGGCCTCCGCCTCCACCTGGGACGCCCCGGCAGAGGTGCGCGCCGCCGCACTCAACAAGGCCGCTGACCTCTATGAGGCCAACTATGGCGAGCTGTTCGCCCTGCTCGCGCGCGAGGCTGGCAAGACACAGATGGACGCGGTGGCAGAGCTGCGCGAGGCGGTAGACTTCCTGCGCTACTACGCCGCCCGCATCCCCGATGCCGCCGCTGCGGGCATCTTCACCTGTATTTCGCCGTGGAACTTCCCGTTGGCGATCTTCACCGGTCAAGTGTCGGCCGCACTGGCGACCGGCAACGCAGTGCTGGCCAAACCCGCCGATCAGACCCCGCTCGTGGCCTTCCGCGCGGTTGAGCTGATGCATGAGGCAGGTGTTCCGCGCGAGGTGCTGCAATTCCTGCCCGGACGTGGCTCCAAGGTCGGCGCGGCGATCACCGGCGATGCGCGTGTGGGCGGCGTCGCCTTCACCGGCTCCACCGCCACCGCCATGCGCATCCGTGCGGCGATGGCCGACAATTGCGCCCCCGGCACGCCGCTGATTGCGGAAACCGGTGGCCTTAACGCGATGATCGTGGATTCCACTGCCCTGCCCGAACAGGCCGTGCAGGCGGTGATCGAAAGCGCGTTTCAGTCGGCAGGCCAACGCTGCTCCGCCCTGCGCTGCCTCTACCTGCAGGAAGACGTGGCCGAGGGCGTGCTGACCATGCTCAAGGGCGCGATGGAAGTGCTGGATCTCGGCGATCCCTGGGATCTGTCCATCGACAGCGGCCCGGTGATCGACGAAGGCTCCCGCGCCAAGATCCTCGCCCATATCGACCAGGCCCGCAGCGAAGGTCGGGTGCTGAAGGAGATGCAGGCGCCGCAGGGTGGCACATTCGTCGGTCCGACGCTGATCAAGATCGACGGCATCAGCGACCTGCAGGAGGAGATCTTTGGCCCGGTGCTGCATGTGGCGACCTTCAAGTCGCGCCAGCTGGACGACGTGATCGACGCCATCAATGCCACTGGCTACGGGCTGACCTTCGGTCTGCAGACCCGTATCGACGACCGGGTGCAGCATGTTTGCGACCGCATCCACGCGGGCAACATCTATGTGAACCGCAACCAGATCGGCGCCATCGTCGGCAGCCAGCCGTTTGGCGGCGAAGGTCTGTCGGGCACCGGTCCCAAGGCGGGTGGCCCCCACTACCTCGCGCGGTTCTGCGCCCCGGATCGTCAGCAGAGCACCGAGGCATGGGACGGCACCATGGCGGAACTCCCCGGCGAGACCGGCGAGGCCCGCGCCCCTGTCACCACGTCCCTGCCCGGCCCCACCGGTGAATCCAACCGTTTGACAGTCTCCGCCCGCGCGCCGCTGTTGTGTATGGGCCCCGGCAAAGCCGCCGCCGCAGAGCAGGCCAAGCAAGTCATCGCACTTGGCGGCACCGCGCTGGAGGCAGACGACATGGTGGATCTGCATCGCCTGCAACATCTCGGTGGCATCGCCGGTGTGCTGTGGTGGGGCGATGAGGCAACGGGCCGCGAGATCGAGCAGGCCCTGTCCAAGCGCGACGGCCCGATCCTGCCACTGATCCCGGGCACCCCGGATCGCGCCCGCGTGCTGGCCGAACGCCACGTCTGCGTCGACACCACTGCGGCCGGGGGCAATGCCGCGCTCCTCGGCGGCAACGCCTGACGCGCGCCATCTGACGCGATCAACACCAACGCGCCGCTCCGTGTCCTTCCGAGACGGGGCGGCGTTTCTTTGAATTGCTCTTTCAAGAGAGGGGTTGCGCTGCGCTGCGCGCATCGCCGGGGGCGGGGGCCGCGCCTTTGGCGCGGCCCCCGCCCGGCCCAACGCATGTGTGGGTGGCTTTGCCGCCTGCCCATGGGGCGGGAGCGCCCCCGGCCAAAAATCACTCAAGGCCGGTGGCAAATCACGCCGATGACCTTGACCTCGGCGCGCCCACGGCCCAGCGTCTGCGCATGTTTCCACTGCGCGATCACAACCCATCCGGCCGCACGCCCTATGTCGTTTATCTTCTGATGGCGGCCAACATCCTTGGGTATCTGTGGTACTCCACCAGTTTTTCGACAGATCGCAGCCTCGCGCTCTTTTACAATGCCTTTGCCACGGTCCCGCGAGAGATCATGATGGGAGAGGCGCCGCTGACGCTGGTGACGTCAATGTTCATCCACGGTGGCATCCTGCATCTGGCGGGCAACATGCTGTTCCTGTGGATCTTCGGCGACAATATGGAGGACGAGATGGGCCACCTGCCCTTTCTTCTGTTCTACCTGCTGTCTGGTGTCGGCGCGACACTGGCCCATGTGGTGTCGGCCCCGCAGTCACTGGTGCCGCTGGTGGGAGCCTCCGGCGCCATCGCCGGTGTCATGGGCGGCTACCTCTTGATGTTCCCGAAGGCGCGGGTGGATATCCTGATCATCCTGATCATTTTCTTCCGCATCATTCCCGTGCCCGCCTTCATCATGCTGGGTCTCTGGCTTGGCATGCAGTTCCTCGGTGGCCTCAACGCCGATCCCAATCTGGGCGGCGTCGCATATTGGGCCCATGCGGGGGGCTTCTTCATCGGGCTGGCGCTGACTGTGCCGCTCTGGATCAAGCGAGGCGGCCCACGGTTCTGGACCCGCACAGACGGTCAGCCGCCGCACCCGGAAACGACCTACAGCACCAGCCGCATTCCACGCATCCCGCGCCACACCCCAGCCCGCCGCCCCGGCCCCTGGGGCAAGTGAAGGAGACGGATATGGAAACCCGCCACGCCACCTGCCATTGCGGGGCCGTTGAAATCAGCGCCGACTTCCCAGACGGGCTGACCTCCGCCAGCCGGTGCGACTGTTCCTTCTGCCTGCGCCGCGGCGCCCCTGCGGTGACCGCCCTCACGCAGAGCCTCAAGGTGCTGCGCGGGAGCGAGGCGCTCAGCTGCTACACATGGGGCAGCCACACCGCAAAGCACTATTTCTGCAAGATCTGCGGCATCTATGTCTATCACCAGCGACGCTCTGACCCGGCACAATGCGGCGTCAACCTCGGCTGTATCGAGGGCGGCAACCCGCGCACCCATGCCGACAGCTTTGGCGACATTCCCTGGACCGACGGCGTCAACCACCCGGCCGACCGCTAGACGCAGCCATCCATCCATGCCCACGGAATGATGTCGCCCGAACACTTGCGTCAGATGGCGACCACAGCCCGCTTTTATGCTACCTTAGCTGACAAGCCGTAGAAACGCAGAGGCAGACATACGTCAGGACGCCCGTTCACTTCAGGGAGGCCTCGCCATGATCATGCGCATTTTTCAAGTTATCACCCATCCGGGGAAGGAAGGCGAGTTTGCCGAGTTCTTTCACCGCACCGCGATCCCCATGATGAAAGCCACCAAGGGCGTCATCTCGGTGTTCCCCGGAGCCGCACGCAACGACAGTCCGCGGGACTTCAGCCTTGTCATGGTCTGGGAGAGCCTCGATGCGCTCAAGGACTTTGTCGGCGAGGATTACGACAGCCCGCATATCGACCCGGCCGAGGCAGATCTCGTCCAGTTCAGATCGATCAAACATTACGAGTTCATCGAAGCCTGAGCCGGATCTGAGGCAAATGCCCCGGTCGCCATGATCGTCCGAAACAAAAAACACCCCGAGGCAGGAGCGCCGCCGGGGTGTCAGATCAGATCATTTGGACGGCACCGGGGTCTCCCCCGAAACCGATGAGTATGTCCCGGGCTCGATCAGCCCCGGATAACCTTGGCAAAGTTCTCAAAGATAGGCTCGTTGGAGCAGATCACATTCCCGCTCTCGATGATGGAGGCCTCGGGGTCGAGCCCTTCGCACAGACCGCCTGCTTCCTTGACGATAATGATCCCTGCGGCAACGTCCCAAGCGTTCAGGCGACGTTCCCAGTAGCCCTCATACCGTCCGGCAGCCACATAGGCCATGTCGAGGGCGGCAGCCCCCCAGCGACGCACACCAGCACAGGCCGGCATCAAACGCGCCAGATCTTTCAGGGTTTCCGGCAGGTCGGCACGACCGGCGAACGGCAATCCGGTGGCAAAGATCGACTCGATCATGCGGTGACGTGCAGAGACACGCATGCGGGTTTCGTTCATCCAGGCGCCTGCGCCCTTTTCGGCAAAGAACATCTCGTCCTTGGCCGCGTCATAAACCACGCCCGCAACGATCTTGCCCTTGTGTTCCAACGCAATGGACACCGCCCAATGGGGCAGACCGTGCAGGAAGTTGGTGGTGCCGTCCAGCGGATCGACGATCCAGCGACGGGTCGGATCCTCGCCGGGTTCTTCGCCGCCTTCTTCGGCCAACCAGCCATAGGTCGGGCGCGCGCCCATCAGCTCATCTTTCAGGATCTTCTCGGCGGCGATATCGGCGCGGCTCACGAAATCCCCGGCCCCTTTGGTAGAGACCTGCAGGTTTTCGACCTCGCGGAAATCTTTCACCAGGGAGCGGCCTGCCTTGCGAGCGGCCTTGATCATCACGTTGAGATTTGCGCTACCAATCATTGTACGAGCTGTCCTTGCGGGGGGAGATGTCGGTCAAAGGGTGCCCATACACGCCTCGCGCCCGCTTGCCAAGGGCGAAACCTGCCCCCATCGGGATCTGTCGACCTCGTGGTAAACTGAGAGGGGGTTGTCGCCCTCAACTGAACTGACTAGTTCAGTTTATGCAAACCGGATGCAGCCCACCTGCCCCATTCATCTCGATAGGAGGACACCCCATATGACCGACCAGATGCAACGGATCGTACTCGCCAGCCGCCCCAATGGCGCGCCCACCCCTGAGAACTTTCGCCTTGAGAGCCTGGACATCCCGACACCGGGCAAGGGCGAAGTTCTTGTAAAAGCGGAGTATATGTCCCTCGACCCCTATATGCGCGGGCGGATGGACGATGCCAAATCCTATGCGGCCCCAGTCGCGGTCGGCGCGCAAATGGAAGGCGGCGCGGTGGGCGAAGTGCTGATCTCGAACCATCCCGATCTGACGCCGGGAGACAAGGTCCTGGGCATGTTCGGCTGGGCGTCACATGCGGCTGTGCCCGGTGATGAGCTGCAAAAACTCGACGCTTCCCTGACGCCGACCTCGCTGGCACTGGGTGCCCTGGGCATGCCGGGGTTTACCGGGTGGCATGGCTTGAACGTCCATGGCCGCCCCAAGGCGGGCGAGACATTGGTGGTGGCAGCGGCCACCGGCCCTGTCGGCTCCATGGTGGGACAGCTGGCCAAGGCCGCCGGGCTGCGCGTCGTCGGCATTGCGGGGGGCGGCGAGAAATGCGCCCTGGCCACCAGGACGTTCGGCTTTGATGCCTGCCTTGACCACCGCGCCTATGACACGGCGCAGGAGCTGCAGGCGGCCCTCACCGAGATCTGCCCGGACGGGATTGATATCTACTTTGAAAATGTCGGCGGTAAAGTGTTGGAAGCGGTCCTGCCCCTGATGAACCGCTTTGGCCGCATCCCGCTGTGCGGCATGATCGCCTGGTATGATGGCGCTGCGGACACGCAACTCAGCGGGCCAGGGATCTGGCGCACGGTGCTGGTGAAGCATCTGTCGATCAACGGCTTCATTATCGCCAATCACTTTGACCAATACCCCGCCTTCCTGCAGGAGGTCGGCCCGATGGTGGCCTCCGGTCAGGTGAAGTTTATGGAAGACGTGGCTGAGGGGCTGGAGAATGCGCCTACTGCCTTCATGTCAATGCTGAAGGGCGGCAACACCGGCAAGCAGGTGGTCAAACTCGCCTGACCCCCGGACTGCTAGTCTGTCGTCCAATACAGACCACTCCGCCCTGAGAGGTTTCCGATCCCGACGGATCGGACCCGCGCATACCGGGCCTGACGGCCCGGCATGCGCATCGCGCCGCAACGCGCGCCGATCATTGCGTCTGAAGCTTGCGCGCCTCGACACGCGCCAGACGGATCAGCTCCTGCATGTAGGGCTTTGCCTCATCCTCTGTTCGGATGGCGGCATAAAGACGACGTGTGATCCCCGCCTCGGTCAGGGGGCGTGTGACGTAATCGGAGGAATATTTCACCTCGCGCACCACCCAGTCCGGCAGCACCGACACCCCGCGGTTCGACGCGACCAGCAGCAGGATCACTGCCGTCAGCTCGACCTTGCGGATGCCCGCAGGTTCCACCCCCGCCGGGATCAACAGCTGACTGAAGATGTCCAGCCGGGTGCGCTCCACCGGGTAGGTGATCAGTGTCTGGCCACGAAAATCCTCGGCCTCCACAAAAGGCTTCTTCGCCAGCGGATGTTGCGCCGAGGCGACAAAGACCGGGCTATAGTCGAACAGTTCGATGAAGGTGACGCCCGGCATTTCCTCGGGATCGGAGGAGACCACCAGGTCTACCTCCTCACGCTTCAAGGCCGGCATTGCCTCGAACGCGAGACCGGGCCGGATGTCCACATCCACATCGCCCCAGCTCTTGCGGAAGGACTCCAGTACCGGAAACAGCCACTCAAAACAGGCGTGGCATTCGATGGCGATATGCAACCGCCCGGCCTCGCCTTCGCGCAGGGCCGCAAATTCCGCCTGTGCCGCCTCGATTTGCGGCAGGATCTGCTCTGCCAGCCGCAGCAATCGCATGCCGGCCGCTGACAGTTTCATCGGCTTGGAGCGCCGCTGGAACAGCTCCACCCCGGTTTGCTCCTCCAGACCCTTGATCTGGTGGCTCAGCGCGCTCTGGGTGATGTTCAGCTGATCGGCCGCACGCGCCATGCCGCCCGCCTCGTGGATTGCCTTGATCGTGCGAAGGTGACGGAATTCGATATGCATCCTGTGGTTCACCTCATGTTGTTCTTGAGAAATATGAATTTGCTTCACTCTTAGCTCTCGTGTGACAAGGGGTCAAACGACTTGCGACGCTTACCAGCCGCAATGCGACACCCCGTGCGCAGAACGCCCATTTTCGGCCCCACCGGCCCCCCGAGGAGACAGTGACAGTGACCACGCCCGAGATTTCCTTTGAATTCTTCCCGCCCAAGAACCTGGAGGCCTCCTTCCGGCTCTGGGACACGGTTCAATCCCTGGCACCGCTGGCACCGCGGTTCGTCTCCGTCACCTATGGCGCGGGCGGCACCACCCGTGAACTCACCCGCGACGCGGTGACCACGCTGCACAAAAACTCCGGCCTCAAGGTTGCCGCGCATTTGACCTGCGTGTCCGCGACCCGTCAGGAAACGCTTGATATTGCAGACCAATATGCCGAGGCGGGGATCACCGACATCGTCGCCCTGCGTGGCGATCCGCCCAAAGAACAGGGCCGTTTCACGCCCACTAGGGATGGGTTTGGCTCCTCTGTTGAACTGATCGAGGCATTGGCAGCGAAAGGAAAATTCAACCTGCGCGTCGGCGCCTACCCGGAAAGCCACCCGGAGGCTGCCAGCCAGCAGGCCAATGTGGAGTGGCTGAAGCGCAAGCTTGATGCGGGCGCGGATGAGGCGCTGACCCAGTTCTTCTTTGAGCCCGAGAGCTTCTTTCGCTTTCGCGATGCCTGCGCCAAGGCGGGTCTCGACACGGATCGCATCACGCCGGGCATCCTGCCCATTGAGAACTGGAAAGGCGTGCGCCGCTTTGCCGAGGCCTGCGGCACCACGATCCCGGCCTGGCTCGACGAGGCGTTTGAGAAGGCCGTACGCGATGATCGCTGTGACCTCTTGGCGACCGCACTGTGCAGCGAGCTCTGCACCGAGTTGCTGGAGGGCGGCGTCAAGAAGCTGCATTTCTACACGCTCAACCGTCCGGAACTGACCCGCGATGTCTGCCACGCGCTTGGCGTGACCTCGAAGATGCGCCTCGAGAACGTTGCGTAAGACTTGTTGGCGCCCCGGCGTCCTCCTAGCCTGCGCGCAACGCTGACAGGAGGACGCCATGGCGGTTGCAACATCCCCAAATGATCTGATGCCGATGGCCGAGATCGCTACGATCTCTGGCCTCGACTTCATGACCGGCATCCTCGAGGGCCGCCTGCCCGGCCCGCCCATCGGCGAGACCATGGGCTATCACTTAACCAGCGTGACCGCCGGTCGCGTGGTGTTTCGCGGCACGCCCGAATTCAACGTCACCAACCCGATGGGCACGGTGCACGGGGGCTGGTACGGCACCTTGCTGGACAGCGCCATGGCCTGCGCGGTGATGACCCGTGTGCCGAAGGGCTCGGTCTACACAACGCTGGAATACAAGATCAACATTCTGCGTCCGATCCCGCTGGGCATGACCGTGGACTGCTGGGGCGAGATCGACCACGTCGGCCGCTCCACCGGGATCGCCCACGGCGAGATACGGGGCGTGGAGGATGACAAGCTTTATGCCACCGGATCGACCACCTGCATCGTGATGAAGCTCGCGCCATAACGCGCTGAGGGCCGCCACTTTTGCGGCTCGTGCGTATTGGTGGTATCATAAAAGCTCAGACTGAGAATTGAATGGTGGGCCTGGAAAAACCATATCCCTCACAATGCAGGGAGGGATGATGGAAAACTTGGGCCAGGACGCCGCCAGGATTGTGATCGAACCGGGCCTGAGGGCGGAACATCGTGCAAGCGCCGCGCGCGGCTACTGGCAGGCTTTTTCCCGCAAGCTCCGCTATCCGCTGGGTCCACAGGAAAAGGCCGTGGCCTTTTTCGAACAGGTGATCGCGCCCGATCACGCGATCAGTGCGATCTCATCCAACGGCAGGTTTCTCGGCGTGGCCGGGTTCAAATCCCCGCACGGCAGCTTCATCGGCGGCACGTTCGCGGATCTCGCGGAGGTCTATGGCACGTTCGGCGCGGCTTGGCGTGCAATGCTGGTCAGCTCACTGGAGCGCGAATGCGAGCCGGGAACCCTTCTGATGGACGGGATTTTCGTCGATCCTGAGGCCCGCGGCCTTGGCGTCGGAACCGCGTTATTGCAGGCAATTGTGGATCACGCCGAAACATCCGGGCTGGAGCGGGTCCGGCTGGACGTGATTGACACCAACACACGCGCCCGCGCGCTGTACGAGCGCGAAGGGTTCGTCGCCCAGAATGTCCAGTCACTTGGCATCTTCGCTCCGGTCTTTGGATTTTCCAGCGCAACGGAAATGTCCAGAACGCTAAGTGATCATCCCGGCACGTAAGATGCGGTCAATGCGGCGTTCGACGCATGAATAAACTCAGCCAATTTGCTGATTTCTGATCTTTTCCGGCGGCATGGACACTGGGGTGAATTTTCTCGCTCCGGTCCAATCCAACCTTCCGGTGGCGGCGCATGAGAAAGATCTTCCCCCACCCCGACCAGGTTCCAACGGAGGGCGCGTCCGGGTCGACCGGAAACCGCATCCGCCAGTCGCGCGGCAAGGGCAATCCACACATTTCAGCCCGCTCCAGCATCCACACCAGAGAGATATTGGCCAGCGGGCGCGCGTCTTCAAACCCGCCCAGTTGACCGCCCACATCCCCATGCGCACCGCGGAACCAGACCTGCTCCAACTGCCCCTCATAGTCGGGCGATGTCTCCCACAAGACCGGCGCGTAGACCTCGCGCGTCTCGTCAAGCGCCAGTGCCTGAAACCCGGCTTTCACATGTTGGCTCAGCTTGTGATCGTGAAAGGCATGATGCACCTGTGACCATCGCCAAAACAACGGCAACCTGAGGCCCAGCGCCTTGACTGTGTCCCAGGCTCCGACCATTTCCACCTCGACCGAAGGGTGGCAATAGGCGCTGCGGAATGCCTGCCGCACATCACTGCCGCTGGCCAGTTGATAATGGCGATAGGCGGTGCGGATGTGGCGCACCGTGGCATGTTCGCTTGTCACAAGCCCAACCGCCCCCAGCATCCCCGCCAGTGATCGCGCCGCATAAGCGCCGCGCGAATACCCCAGAAGGTAGATCCTGTCGCCCGGACGATAGCGCGACGCGAGATAGCCGTAGGCGCGGCGGATCTTGCGATTGATGCCGCGCCCGATCATCACATCGACAGTCTTGTTCCATGCGGTCCACTGCACACCAGCCTCATAGTAGACCGACACCTGGGGGCCCATCTCCTTGCACAGGCGATAGGCCATGCCCGCGTGGGTTTCATGACCTGGCTCCAACGTCGACATGGTGCCGTCCAGGATGATCACATGACATTGCGGTCCGCGTGTGACGGTTTCCGAGGATTGCGCGGACAGCAGCCTTGGCCGCCCGAACAATCCCAGAACTGATTTACTCAGCCGCTTGAGAAACATCCGTGATCAACTCCCATAGTTTGACCGGCGTGAACGGCATGTCCACCTGCCGGATGCCCTGATCCCAAAGCGCGTCCTGCACCGCATTTGCCACCGCCGCCAGCGCACCGACAGTACCAGCCTCACCGCAGCCCTTCATGCCCATCGGGTTCTGGGTCGAGGGCACCGGTTCGGACGTGAAGCCGACCCAGGGCATATCCTCGGCGCGGGGCATGGCGTAGTCCATGAAGGTTGCCGTGAGCAATTGCCCCTCGGCGTCGTAGACCACATGCTCAAGCATCGCCTGCCCAAGCCCCTGCGCGACACCACCGTGAACCTGACCTTCGGCGAGCATCGGGTTGATCAGATTACCAAAGTCATCGACCACCGTATAGCGGTCCACGCGCGATTGTCCGGTATCACGGTCGATCACGACCTCCGCGAGATGGGCCCCATTGGGAAAGGAGCGCCCGGGCAGAGACGCCTCCGCCTGATGGCGCAGCAGGTCAACACGCCCCTTTTCGCGTGCCAGATCAGCCGTTTCCAGCACCGTTGGCGTCAGGTTTGATCCGGGCGCGCGGAAAGTCTCACCGTCAAATTCCACGGCCTCCTCATCGACCCCCATTTCCTCCGCAAGAAAGGGGGTAAAGGCGGCAACCATCTTGTCGACCGTTGCCAGTGTCGCATTGGCCTGTGTGGTGACAGACCGCGATCCCCCGGTGCCGCCGCCTTTGGCAATGCGATCACTGTCGCCCTGAATAACTTCGATCTCACTGACGGGGATGCCGGTCTGGTCCGCAAGGAACTTGGCAAAGACAGTCTCGTGCCCTTGTCCGTTGCTTTGCGTGCCCACGTAGATGTTCACCCGTCCGTCCTCCAGAAATTCGACGTCTGCGGTCTCTGAAGGATCACCCAAAATACTTTCGATATAGTAACAAAGGCCCGCGCCCCGGTAACGCCCCTCTGCCGCATCCCGCGCGCGCCGCGCCTCGAACCCGGCCAGATCCGCCTCTTTCACCAGCCGGTCCAGCACCAGATTGAAGTCGCCCACGTCATAGGTTTCATCGGTGACGGATTTGTAAGGGAACTTTTGCGGGGCGATGAAATTCTTGCGCCGCAGCTCCATCGGATCGACGCCCAGCTCGCGCGCTGCGCGGTCCATCACCCGCTCGAGCACATAGATCGCCTCGGGCCGGCCCGCGCCGCGATAGGCGTCGACCTGCGTGGTATTGGTATAGATGCCGTCGACCTCCAGCCAGGCGGTCTGGATGTCGTAAACCCCGGCCAAGACCCGGGAAAACAGCTGAGTCTGGATCGGTTGCCCGAAGTGGGAGTTATACGCACCAAGGTTGCACTGCGTATGCACCCGGTAGGCGGTGATCTTCAGATCCGCGTCAAAGGCCAGCTCCGCCAGCGAGGTCAGATCACGGCCGCCATTGTCGCTCAGCATCGCTTCGGTGCGGTCCGACATCCAGCCCACCGGGCGCTTCAGCACCCGGGTCGCATGGGCAACGGCGAAATACTCTGGATAGGGCATCGCCTTCATGCCAAAGCCGCCCCCCACATCAGGCGTCACCACATGCACGGCGTCTTCGGCCAGGTGCAGCTTCTTGACCAATTGCTCCTTCATGCCCCAGACGCCCTGCCCGCCGAAGTGGAAATGCAACCGCCCGTCCGCCCAGCTGGCATGACAGCCGCGCGGCTCCATCGCGTTCACGATGATCCGGTTGTCCGCCACCTGCAGGCTGACCCGATGTGCGGCACCGGCAAAGGCGGCGTCCGTTGCCTCCTTGTCGCCCAGCCCCCAGTTGAAGGCCTGATTGTCCGGTGCTTCGGGGTGGATTTGGGGGCCGCCTGACGCGAGGTCCATTTTCACGTCGAGATCATCATAGTCGAATTCGATCAATTCAGCCGCGTCGCGGGCCTGCTCCATGGTTTCGGCAAAGACCACGGCGACAGGCTCTCCGACATATCGCACACGGCGTCCGGCCAGCACCGGGCGTTCGGGGGCCGCCCCTTTGCTGCCATCGATGTTCTTGACCAACGCCCCGTCCAGACTGGCCTCGATCCCGGCTTCGACCAGGTCCGCCTGCGTGATCACCAGATGCACACCATCGGCCTCGCGCGCATCATCTACGTTGAGCGTGGTGATCTCGCCATGCGCCACCGGGCTGCGGAACACGAACGCCCGCAGCGCCCCCTGCGGCATCGTATCCTCGATATAGCGTCCCTGCCCGGTCAACAGGCGCTGATCCTCAACCCGCGCGAGCGGCTGGCTTTTCCCGAATTTCTCGACGCGTTGGTTCATGAGACTGCTTCCTCTGTGCCTGCGATCTGCTGTCGCGGAGCCTAATGCGCCTGCCGCGCTTGTCCAGTGATAGCGCTGAACAGGTGAAGGAATTTCGTCGAAGGGCGGAGAACCGCTGCCCCGTCCGGCTGCCATAGGCTCCGATCATACACGCCCCGGTCGTCAAGGCGTGGAGGTCGGTGGCAATTCCCCCCACGTACGAGCCCTTCCAGATCAAAGGAAAACCCGACCTCGTGTGCCCGGCCAGGTTCGCGGGATGCGCGTCAGACCTGACCGGGCACTAAGGCCGGGTTCTTGATTGGTTCAGGCCGCAGTTTGGGGGGTGTGGGTGGGGTGGGCTGCGGCCCTTGATCATCTTTATTTCAAATAAGACTTAATAGCCGGTTATCAGACCGCCCCTCTTGACCCTCTCCTGTCGATTTTTTCCGGATCGGTTCGACACTTTCCCTTTGCAGCCGCATTCGCTATTGGAGGTTTCAACGCGGGCCGGTCCCGCTACATGAGATCAAAGACGTGACGGACGGGGCATCAGACATGGCAATGGAAAAGACCTTCAACGCAGCAGAGGCGGAAAGCCGTCTCTTCGACGCCTGGGAAAAGGCCGGCTGCTTTACCGCAGGCGCCAACGCAAAGCCCGGCGCCTCCACCTATTGCATCATGATCCCGCCCCCGAACGTCACCGGCGTTCTGCACATGGGCCATGCGTTCAATAACACACTGCAGGACATCCTGATCCGCTGGAAACGCATGCAGGGGTTCGACACGCTCTGGCAGCCTGGCACCGACCACGCTGGCATTGCGACGCAGATGGTGGTGGAGCGTGAGCTGGCGGCAACCCAGCAGCCCTCCCGCGCCGAGATGGGCCGCGAGAAATTCCTGGAGAAAGTCTGGGAATGGAAAGAGACCTCTGGCGGCACCATCATCAACCAGCTCAAACGCCTCGGCGCATCCTGCGATTTTGACCGCACCGCCTTCACCATGGCGGGCGCTGCCGGTGATACCCGCACCGGGCATGAGAACTCGCCGAACTTCCATGACGCGGTGATCAAAGTCTTTGTCGAGATGTACAACAAGGGCCTGATCTACCGTGGCAAGCGGCTGGTGAACTGGGACCCGCATTTCGAGACCGCGATCTCCGACCTTGAGGTGGAAAACATCGAAGTCGCCGGCCACATGTGGCACTTCAAATATCCGCTCGCGGGCGGCGCGACCTATACCTATGTCGAGAAGGACGAAGACGGCAACGTCACGCTCGAGGAAGAGCGCGACTACATCTCCATCGCCACCACCCGGCCCGAGACCATGCTCGGCGACGGCGCGGTTGCCGTGCACCCCTCGGACGAGCGTTACGCGCCTATCGTTGGTAAGCTGGTGGAGATCCCGGTCGGTCCCAAGGAACACCGCCGCCAGATCCCGATCATCACCGATGAATATCCGGACAAGGAGTTTGGCTCGGGTGCTGTGAAGATCACCGGCGCGCATGACTTTAACGACTATCAGGTCGCCAAGCGTGGCGGCATCCCGATGTATCGCCTGATGGACATGAAGGGCGCGATGCGCGCCGACGGCGCACCCTATGCCGAAGATGCGGCAAAGGCCCAAGATCACGCCAAGGGCGCCGCCTTCACCGAGAACGATGTCGACGCCATCAACCTGGTGCCCGATCACCTGCGCGGCCTTGACCGGTTCGAGGCGCGCAAACGGGTGGTTCAGGAAATCACCGACGAAGGCCTCGCCGTCATGCAGACCGTCACCCGCACGGTGAAGGACGCCGACGGCAACGAGAGCGAGGTCACCGAGACCCTGCCCATGGTCGAGAACAAGCCGATCATGCAGCCCTTTGGCGACCGTTCCAAGGTGGTGATCGAGCCGATGCTGACCGACCAGTGGTTCGTCGATGCGGAAAAGGTCGTCGGCCCGGCGCTCGACGCGGTGCGCAATGGCGACGTGAAAATCCTGCCGGAGTCCGGCGAGAAGACCTATTTCCACTGGCTGGAAAACATCGAGCCCTGGTGCATCTCGCGTCAGCTCTGGTGGGGCCACCAGATCCCGGTCTGGTACATCCCCGGCGAGGATGACTGGTACCCGATCTGTGCTGCCACCGAAGCCGAAGCGCTGGAAAAGGCCCGCCTGCAATCTGCCGAGGGCACCGAATTCCGCATTGTTGCGGACCAGCACGAGGCCGCCGATATTCTTGCCGAGCAGCGCAAGCTGATGGATGTGCGCACCGAGGGCACCATCCAGAGCTTTGCCGGCCCGATGCAGGTGCCGATGTGGCGCGAACCGGATGTGCTTGATACCTGGTTCTCTTCCGGCCTTTGGCCGATCGGCACGCTGGGCTGGCCGGAATGGACCGAGGAGACCTCGAAGTATTTCCCGACCTCCACGCTGATCACCGGTCAGGACATCCTGTTCTTCTGGGTCGCGCGGATGATGATGATGCAACTCGCCGTTCTGGACGAAAACCTGCCCGTGCAGGACCGCATCCCCTTCGACACCGTCTACCTGCATGGCCTCGTGCGCGACGCCGAGGGCAAGAAGATGTCGAAATCCACCGGCAACGTCATCGACCCGTTGGAGATCATCAAAGAATACGGCGCCGACGCCATGCGCTTTACCAATGCGGCGATGGCCTCGCTGGGCGGCGTTCTGAAGCTGGACATGAAGCGGATCGAGGGCTATCGCAACTTCGTTACCAAGATCTGGCAGGCGTGCTCTTATGGCGAGAGCCAGATTGACGCCTTCTCGGTCACCCGCGACGCAACGCCGCCCAAGGCCACCCTGCCCCTCAACCGCTGGATCATCGGCGAGATCGCCAAATTGCGCGAAGAGGTCGATGCGGGCTTTGAAAGCTTCCGCTTCAATGACGCGGCCAATGCGCTTTACTCCACCTTCTGGAACACCTTCTGCGACCGTTATCTGGAATTCACCAAACCGGTGTTCCAGGGAGAGGACGCAGCGGCCAAGGAAGAGACCCGCGCCACCTTTGCCTGGGCCATTGACCAGGCATTGATCCTGATGCACCCGATCATGCCCTTCGTGACCGAAGAGCTGTGGAACGTCACCGAGGGTCGCGGCACCAAGACAGGTGAGGCGTCGAAGATGCTCGCCCACGCGACCTGGCCAACCTATACGGCGGCCGATCTGGTGGATGCAGAGGCCGAAGCGGAAATGAACTGGGTCATCGCGGTGATTGGCAATGTCCGCTCCGCCCGCGCCCAGCTCAACGTGCCCTCGGGCTCCATCGTGCCGATGCTGGTGACAGAAATGGACGCCACCAGTCAGGGGTTCTGGGACCGCAACGGGGCGCTCATCATGAACAAGGCGCGTATCGAAAGCCTGACCCGGACCGAAACGCTGCCCAAGGGCTGCATCTCGATTCCGGTTCCGGGCGCCTCCTTCGCGCTGCCGCTGGCCGACATCATCGATGTGGCCGCCGAAAAGGCCCGTCAGGAAAAGAACCTCGGCAAGCTGGCCAAGGAGCTGGGTGGCCTGCGCGGTCGGCTGAACAATCCCAAGTTCGCCGCCTCCGCCCCCGATGAGGTGGTGGCCGAAGCGCGCGAAAATCTCGCCATGCGCGAGGAAGAGGAACAGAAGGTCAAAGAGGCGCTGGCGCGCCTTGCAGAGATCGGCTGATCTATCGCAAAAACTGAATGAAAAACGCCCGAGGTCATGCTTGGGCGTTTTTTGTTGCAACAGAGCAGCTTGACGGATGCGCATACACGGGCTTTCCCCGTGAAATTATCAACAATCGCCTATAGGTGGTGATTGCCAAAGCCTGTGATCTGGTACAGCTTGGACTACGAAATGACAGAGGCCGGTCACCGGTCCGCAGAAGGGTGAGGGAACTACATGACCAAGGGGTATTGGGTTGCGCATGTCGATATTGACGACATGGAGCGCTACAAGGAGTATGTTGCAGCCAACGCAATTCCCTTTGCCGACTACGGCGCGCGCTTTCTGGTCCGTGGTGGCCCGAAGGAGGTGCGCGAAGGTCAGATGCGGTCCCGCACTGTGGTGATCGAGTTCAAGGATTTCGCAACGGCCAAGGCCTGCTATGATAGTGTCGCGTATCAGGATGCGAAATCCCTGCGCGATCCGGTATCAACCGGGGATATGGAAATCATCGAAGGCTACAACGGTTGAGCCCGCGGGAGAGGATTTTTTCATGCTGAAGAAGCTGTTTCAGGCCTTCCGCCCCTCGCAGAGCCAAAGCCTGCCGGACCCGGATGCAGAACTCGCCCTCGGGGCGCTTCTGGTGCGCATCGCCCAATCAGATCGGGCCTATGTGCTGGAAGAAATCAGCCTGATCGACCGCATTCTTGCCCGGCTTTATGAGCATAACGCGATCGAGGCGGCCAAAGTGCGCGCCACCTGCGAGAAATTGCACGCCGCCGCTCCGGAAACCGACACATTTGGTCGCCTGATCCGTGAAACCACCGGGCTGGAAGAGCGCCTCGCCGCACTCGATGCGCTGTGGGAAGTGGTGCTGGCGGACCGCCGCGAACACGAGGGCGAGGTCCAGATCGTGCAGGACGCCTGCAAGGCCATGGGGCTTTCCGTGATGGACAACAAACGCGCACGCGACAAGGCACGCGCAAAACTGGCGACAGAACCGACAGACCGGGAGGACGTGTGATGTTCAAGGAATTTCTGGACAAATTGCTGGCCCCGGCCCCCGCGATCCTGCCGGATGAGGAAGCTCGTCTGGCGCTGACGGCGCTACTGGTGCGTCTGGCGCGCTCGGATAACGTCTATTCGGATGTGGAGCGGGATCGCATCGACCGCATCCTGCGCACCCGCTTTGCGCTGGATACCGGCGCCACGCAGATCCTGCGCGAACAGGGCGAGGGCCTGGAGGCCGCAGCCCCGGACACCGTGCGCTTCACCCGCGCGATCAAGGAAGCTGTGCCCTATGAGGACCGGACCGGCGTGGTCGAAGCCCTCTGGCAAGTCGCACTGGCGGACGGCAAACGGGACGATGGCGAAGACGCGCTGATCCGGCTGGCGGCCAACCTTCTGGGTGTGAACGACGTCGACAGCGCCATGGCGCGCAAACGGGCAGAGGCCCGCGCATGATTGCTCTGTTGCCGATGTATGACCGCCCCGAGACAAAGGCGGCCAATGATGCCTTCTGGCAGGCGATCCGTGCCGCGCTTGGCCGTGGTCCAGACCACCTGACCCGTGACATGGATCTCTGGCAGGCCTGGCGTTCGCCGGACCTGCTGCTGGCACAGACCTGCGGCCTGCCCTATCGCGCGCGCCTCTATGGTGATGTGGAGCTCGTCGGCACCCCGGATTACGGCCTGCCCGGCTGTCCCGAGGGCCACTACAACAGCGTCCTTATTGCCCGCGCCGATCAAAGCGGCATCCGCTTGTCCAAATTCGGCGGCAGCCGGTTTGCCTATAATGAGCCGCTGTCGCAATCCGGCTGGGCCGCCGCCATGATGCGGATGCGCTCCGAGGATATCCTGCCCGGCGAGCTGCTGGAAACCGGCAGCCATCGTGCCTCTGCCGAGGCGGTCGCAACCGGCAAGGCCGATTTCGCCTGCATTGATGCGCTCACCTTTCGGATGCTGCAGAGCTACGAGCCTGACCTCATCGCGCAACTGTGTGAACTCGAACGCACGGAGCCCACCCCGGCGCTGCCCTTCATCACTGCATTGAGCGAGGACGCCGCCGCGATTCTGGCCGCCATGCAAGCCGCGCTGGAGACCCTGGACACGGGCCATCGCGAGACGCTGCACCTGAAGAAAATCATGGCGATGACGCCCAGCGACTATCTCGCCATTCCCACCCCGCCCGGGCCGACCTTGCTGATGGACCGTCTGGCGCGCGCGCGCTGAAGCTGCCCTGCCACACCGCCCGGACCTGCGCACACAGTCCCCGTTTCCGGAGCATTTTCAGGAGCATTGCCCCTTCTGGCAGTTTCCGCAGCGGAATTGGCGTTTTGACGGGCGTGTTTGCCCCATTGCGCATTGCATTCGCCCAAAAAGTTGGTCCAATAGGGTCACCTTGCACAATAGCCGGACGAGATCACATTGACCGACGACACCCCTGTACTCGAAATCCGCGGATTGCATAAATCCTACGGCGACTTGGAAGTCATCAAAGGGGTGGATATCACCGCCAAAAGAGGCGATGTGGTGTCTCTGATCGGCTCTTCAGGCTCCGGAAAATCCACACTGCTGCGCTGCTGCAACCTTCTGGAAGACAGTCAGCAGGGCGATATTCTGTTCAAGAGCGAGCCCATCAGCTGGCGTGGCGCGGGCCTATCCCGTCAGCCTGCCGATGCCAAACAAGTGCTGCGCATCCGCACCAACCTTTCGATGGTCTTCCAGCAGTTCAACCTGTGGTCTCACATGACCATTCTCCAGAACGTCATGGAAGCACCGCTAACAGTGCTGAAACGCGACCGCGACGAGGTCGAGGCCTCTGCCCGGAAATACCTCGACCAGGTCGGCATCGGCGACAAATGCGACGCCTTTCCGGCGCAGCTTTCGGGCGGCCAGCAACAGCGCGCCGCCATCGCCCGCGCGCTCTGCATGGAGCCCGAGGCGCTGCTGTTCGACGAACCCACCTCCGCCCTCGATCCTGAACTGGAGCAGGAGGTGGTCAAGGTCATCAAGGATCTCGCCAGCGAAGGCCGCACCATGCTGATCGTGACCCACGATATGCGCATGGCCGCCGATGTCTCCGATCACATCGTGTTCCTGCACAAGGGGCTGATCGAGGAAGAAGGTTGCCCGGACGAGATCTTCGGAAACACTCGCAGTGAACGGCTGCGGGCGTTCCTGTCGTCGACGCGACAGGACCAATAACCAAAAACCAGACCAACACAATAACGGGAGTAACACCATGAAATCTCTGCTTCTCGGCTCTGCCGCGCTGGCTCTCTCCGCAACATTTGCCCTGGCCGATACCGTTCGCCTCGGCACCGAGGGCGCCTACCCTCCCTACAACTTCATCAATGATGCTGGCGAAGTTGACGGGTTCGAGCGCGAGCTGGGTGACGAGCTGTGCAAGCGCGCCGAGCTGACCTGCGAGTGGGTCACCAACGACTGGGATTCGATCATTCCGAACCTGCTGTCCGGCAACTATGACGCCATCATCGCAGGCATGTCGATCACCGACGAGCGCAAGGAAGTTGTTGCCTTCACCGAAGGCTACACCCAGCCATCGCCCTCCGCCTATGCAGCGCTGTCCGAAGGTGTCGACGTGACCTCCAGCGTCGTTGCTGCTCAGGCTGGCACCATCCAGGCCGCGCATGTCGCCGAATCCGGCGCAACCCTAGTGGAATTCCCGACCCCCGATGAAACCATCGCGGCGGTGAACTCCGGCGAGACGGACGTGGTCATGGCCGACAAGGACTTCCTGGCGCCGATCGTCGAATCCAGTGATCTGGTGTTCCTCGGCGACGTCTACCTCGGCGGCGGTATCGGCATGGCCTTCCGTCAGTCCGACGACGAGATGCGTGGCAAATTCAACGCCGCGATCGCCTCCATGAAAGAAGACGGTTCCCTGAACGACATGCTCGAAAAATGGGAAATCGAAGGTCAGTTCTGATCCGCTGACCCCAGACTGAGACACGGAAGGGGGGCATTGGCCCCCTTTCCACTTTTCCCCGCGCACCCTGCTGCGCTTGCGTGCGATCCCGCGCCAGAAAACGAGGCCCGCCATTTTTTCCTATTGCTCCGATCCGGCCATCCTGGAGGGTTTCCAATGGCTGAGCTGTTATCTGACCACCGGCAAGCACATGGGCTTTTACCTGTCTTTCGGGACCGTGTTGCTGCTTCTGGCGATCACTGCGCCACTGGCGCTGGCCTTCGGGTTCTTTGGCGCCAGCGCCGCACGCTCGCGTATTGCCCCCTTGGCCATATTCGGCAAAGGCTACATCGCCATCGTGCGCGGTGTGCCCGATATCGCCTTCTTCCTGTTTTTCGTCATTGCGCTCGATCAGGGCATCGAATGGCTGCGTCACAAGGTGAAATGCTCTGACTGGGATGAACCGATCCGACAGGGCAATGATTTTGTGGTCTGCCAGATCGCAAAGATGCCGCTGAACGATTCCCCCCAATGGGTGCATGAGGCCTATGGCTTCAGCCTCGCGGTCCTGACCTTTGCAATCGTCTTTGGCGCCTTCGCCGCGAATGTCCTGTTTGGTGCGATGCGTGCGGTCCCCCGGGCCCAGATCGAAACCGCCGAGGCCTACGGCATGTCACCGCGCCAGTCGTTCTGGCGGGTGCTGGTGCCGCAGATGTGGGTCTATGCCCTGCCCGGCCTGTCGAACCTGTGGATGGTGCTGATCAAGGCCACGCCGCTTCTGTTCCTGCTGGGTGTGGAAGACATCGTTTACTGGGCCCGCGAACTCGGCGGATCCAAGACCGAACGGTTCACCGACTTCCCGCACGGCGACTGGCGCATGTGGTATTTCCTGGCGCTGCTGATCTTCTACCTCGCCTTCACCAAGGTCTCTGAACTTGTACTGGCACGGATCTCGCGCCGCCTGTCCAAAGGTCAGGCCACGCTGGCCGGAGAGGCACAGCGCAAGGAACCCGGCACGGCTGCGGAGGCCACGACATGAGCTGCTTTGAGACGCTACAAGCCTATGCCTTTCGGTCGCTCGGTTATGGCGAACGCCTGCTGCCGCGCAGCGACTTCACCCTCTGTGAACAATTCGTGCTGATCGGCTCCGGACTGATCTGGAACGTCTACTTCGGCGTGATCGCGATCGTCACCGGGTTCTTCTTTGCCAACGCGCTTGCGATGGCAAAGAACTCGCCGCGGCGCTGGCTGCGCAGCCCCGCCAACGGGTTCATCTTCGTGTTCCGCGGCTCGCCGCTGTTCATTCAGTTCTTCTTTGCCTACTTCCTGTTCCTGTCACTCAAGAGCGTGTCGCCAATCTTTGACCCGCTCTCTGCGGCGTGGCTCGGGGCGTTGATCGTACTGTTTCTCAACACCTCCGCCTATTCGGCAGAGATCTTCTACGGTGCGCTGCGCTCGATACCCAAGGGCGATATCGAGGCCGCGGATGCCTATGGGCTGTCCGGCTGGCACCGCTTTCGCCGGGTGATCTGGCCCACCATGATGCGACTCGCCTGGCCCGCCTACACGAATGAGGCCATCTTCCTCTTTCATGCCACCACGCTGGTGTATTTTTCGGGCTTTCCCGCCTGGCGGCAAAAAGGCGACGCGCTCTACTACGCGAACTATTTCGCGGACAAGACGTTCAACCCCTTTGTCCCCTACCCGATTCTCGCCTTCTACTTCATCCTGCTGACGCTGGTGATCATCGCCGTCTTCGGGGCGATCAACACCCGGCTGAACCGGCATCTCCCGCAAGAGCGGCGCACCAAAGTCCGCTTCAAGCCACAGATGATCCGCTGAACCACATCCGGGCTAACACGGCTCCTATGCGACAAAGGCTCCTTCGGGAGCCTTTTTTGTTTTGTGGCCGCGGCCTCGCTCCCGGGTTTGCGACCCGGAAATGTCGCAAAAGAGTACGGCACATTCTGCCTTGAGTAATTTTTTTGATCAAATTTGCTTGCCAGCTTCGATTGGTCACGCCAATGTAGGGGCAACAAGACAAGGAGCACGCGCATGGACTTCTCTGCGCTCAGAACAATTCGTATCGCCGCCTGTGACCTGAACGGGCAAATGCGCGGCAAACGCCTCCCCGTCGGCATGGCCGACAAGCTGGGTGAAGGCTCCGCCCGCATGCCGTTTTCGGTTCTCAACGTCGACATCTGGGGCCGTGACATCGAAGACAGCCCGCTGGTGTTTGAAACCGGCGACGCCGATGGCATTCTGCTGCCCACCAAACGCGGCGCCGTGCCGATGCCCTGGCTCGCCACCCCCTCGGCGCTGGTGCCGATGAAGATGGTGCATGAAGATGGCCGCCCGTTCTTCGGCGACCCGCGTCAGGTGCTGGCTCATGTGCTCGACCGCTATACCGAGAAGGGCTGGACCGTCGCCGCCGCCACCGAGCTGGAGTTCATCCTGATCGACGACGCAGGCAGCCAGCCGCTGCCGCCCATTGATCCGCTGACCGGTCGCGCTCTGGACCAGCAATCGGTGCTGTCGATTGCTGAGCTGGACGCCTATGACGACTTCTTTACCGATCTCTATGATGGTGCCGAGGCCATGGGCATCCCGGCCCAGGATGCAATTTCCGAGGCCGGTCTGGGTCAGTTCGAGATCAACCTGACCCATCAGGACGCCATGCGCGCCGCCGATGATACATGGCTCTTTAAGGCGCTGGTCAAAGGGGTTGCGCGCAAGCACGGCTTTGCCGCCACCTTCATGGCGAAACCTTATGCCGAGGAAGCAGGCAACGGCATGCATGTGCATTTCTCCGTCTGCGACACTGATGGCACCAACATCTTTGACAATGGCGGCCCCGAGGGCACGCCCGCCTTGCATGCGGCGGTGGCAGGCTGCATCAACGCCATGCGCGACAGCACGCTGGTCTTCGCCCCGCATGGCAACTCCTATGAACGGCTGGTGCCCGGCGCCCATGCGCCCACCTCCGCCGCCTGGGCCTATGAAAACCGCACCGCCGCGATCCGCATTCCCGGCGGCAGCCACAAGGCCCGCCGGATCGAACACCGGGTCTCGGGCGGCGACATCAACCCTTATCTGATGCTCGCTACCGTCCTTGGCGCGGCGCTCATCGGCATGGAGGACGGGTCCACGCCCCCGCCCCCCTCAGAGGGCAATATCTACGAGATCGAAGGCCTGCCGCAGCTTGCTGGCAGCTGGGCCGAGGCCATCGACCTGTTCGAGAACAGCCCCCTCATCGCGCGCATCTTGCCGCCGATGGCCATCCGCAATCTGGTGATGACAAAACGCCAGGAGCTTGCGGGCTTTGCAGAGAAGCCGGCAGAGGGCCATTGGCTCTCGTGGCTCGAAGCCGTATGACCGCGGAGAATGGGTTCGATGTGCGAACCTCCAGTTTTGATCATATTTGGTGACTTATGAAGATCGGCATCCTGCAAACCGGCCACGCCCCAGAAGAGCTGAAACCCGCCTCCGGCAATTATGACGAGATGTTCCGCGCGCTGCTTGCGGGGCATGGGTTCAGCTTCGAGACCTATCCGGTGCTTGACGGGGTCTTCCCGGATACGGCCGAGGCCGCCGACGGCTGGCTGATCACCGGCTCCAAATTCGGCGCCTATGAGGACCACGACTGGATCCCGCCGCTGGAGGATCTGATCCGCCAGATCCACGCCCGCAAGATGCCGCTGGTCGGCATCTGCTTTGGCCATCAGATCATCGCGCAGGCCCTTGGGGGCAAAGTGGTGAAATACGATGGCGGCTGGAGCGTTGGCCATACCGAATACCGCCTGCACGGCGCGCCGGTGCAGCTGAATGCCTGGCACCAGGATCAGGTGGTGGACAGGCCCGCAGAGGCCCGCGTGATCGGCCAGAGTGATTTCTGCGCCAATGCCTTTCTGGCCTATGGCGATCACATCTGGACCGCGCAGCCGCACCCCGAATTTCAGAATGCCTTTGTCGATGGTCTGTTGCGGACCCGCGGCAAGGGCGTGGTCCCCGACGCTCAGCTTCAGGCCGCGTCAGAGACCCTCGACCGCGCCACCGACTCAACGCAAATAGCCAATGAGATTGCCGACTTCTTCAAGAAAGTGAGGACCCGATGACGAGCCCGACGCGCTGGCAGGAAAATCTGCCCGAAGCCGCAAAGACCTATCTGGAGGGCCGTCGTCTCGACGAGGTTGAATGCGTTATCTCGGACCTTCCGGGCATCGCCCGAGGCAAGGCGGTGCCAGCGTCGAAATTTGCCAAGCAGGATTATTTCCACCTGCCCGACAGCATCTTCTACCAGACCATCACCGGCGACTGGGCCGATGCGGCGGATGAGGATGGCTGGATCGAAAAGGACATGACGCTGAAGCCCGACATGTCCACAGCCACGGCCGCCCCTTGGACCGGCGACTGGACCCTTCAGGTGATCCATGATGCCTACGACCGCGAGGACAATCCGGTGCCCTTCAGCCCGCGCAACGTGCTGAAACGTGTCGTCGACCTCTATCACGCGCAGGGTTGGAAACCTGTGGTAGCGCCGGAGATGGAGTTCTTTCTGGTGGCCCGCAACGTCGACCCTGCCCGCGACATCGAACCGATGATGGGCCGCTCTGGTCGCCCTGCCGCCGCCCGTCAGGCCTATTCCATGACGGCCGTGGATGAATTCGGCCCGGTGATTGACGACATCTATGACTTTGCCGAGGCGCAGGGCTTCGAGATCGACGGCATCACCCAGGAAGGCGGCGCCGGTCAGCTGGAAATCAACCTGCGCCATGGCGACCCGGTGAAGCTGGCGGATGAGGTGTTCTACTTCAAGCGGCTGATCCGCGAGGCGGCGCTGCGCCACGATTGCTTTGCCACCTTCATGGCTAAGCCGATCGCAGATGAGCCGGGTTCGGCGATGCACATCCACCACTCTATCATCGACATGGAAAGCGGCGAGAATATCTTCTCCGGTCCACAGGGTGGCGAGACGGATGCTTTCTATCATTTCATCGCCGGTCTGCAGACCTATCTGCCCGCAGGTCTCGCGGTGATGGCGCCCTATGTGAACTCCTATCGCCGTTATGTGAAGGACCACGCCGCGCCGATCAACCTGGAATGGGCGCGCGACAACCGCACCACCGGCATCCGCATCCCGCTGTCGGGACCGGCGGCGCGTCGGGTGGAAAACCGCATCGCAGGGATGGACTGCAACCCCTACCTCGGCATCGCGGTGTCGCTGGCCTGCGGCTATCTCGGCCTAATGGAAGAGCGCCGCCCCACCCGCCAGTTCAAGGGCGATGCCTATGAGGGCGATGGCGACATTCCCCAGGTGATGGGCCAGGCGCTGGATCTTTTTGACGAGGCCAAGGCGCTGCACGAGGTGCTTGGCCCCGACTTTGCCCGCGTTTACAGCTGCGTGAAACGGGCTGAATACGAGGAGTTCCTGCAGGTTATCTCGCCATGGGAGCGCGAGCATCTGCTGCTGAACGTCTGATCCATTGGCGCCGCGCCCCGTCCTGGGCGTGGCGCCAATGGATATTTATGAGAAGTTGAAAGACCAGCCCCCTGCGTTTGAACCTCAGGGGTGGCAGACCCATGAGGCCGACCCGATGGCGCTGAACCTGTTGCACGCAAATGACCGCCCCGGCAAATATCCCGAAAGCTGGTATGCCGCCACCGCGACGCCGGGGGTGCATTATCCGTCGCTGTCGGGGGGCGTACGGGCGGATGTCTGCATTGTGGGCGCGGGCTACACCGGCCTGTCGGCAGCGCTGCATCTGGCCGAAGCGGGCCGCAAGGTGGTGCTGCTGGATGCGCAACGGGTAGGCTTTGGCGCCTCCGGGCGCAATGGTGGCCAGCTGGGCTCCGGCCAGCGTCAGGACCAAGAGGTGCTGGAGCGCATGGTGGGACGCGAGGATGCCGCCAAGCTCTGGACCCTGGGCGAAGAGGCCAAGGACCTGGTCAAGGGGTTGATCGCCAAACATGATATTGACTGTCATCTGAAACCCGGCGTCGCCTGGACCGCCGACAGCGCCCGCGAGGTGCGGCATCTGCATGACTATGGCCGTCACCTGCAGGACGCTTATGGTTACGACCAGATCGAGATCCTCGATCAGGAGGCATGCCACGCCATGTGCCCCTCGCCGGCCTATGTTGGCGGCGTGCTGGATCACGGCGCCGGGCATCTGCATCCGCTGAACTACGCGCTTGGTCTGGCACGCGCTGCCGCTGCGGCCGGGGTGCAGATCTATGAGCGCAGCGAGGTCTTCGCCATCGAGGACGGCCCGCAGGTGGAGGTCCGCACCGGCGAGGGCACGGTGCGCGCCAACCATCTGATACTGGCCTGCAACGGCTATCTCGGCGGGCTGAACGATCAGGTTGCTGCGCGGGTGATGCCGATCAACAATTTTGTCGCCGCCACTGAACCGCTGGGCGATGACGCCGCCCGGGTGCTCGCCCGCGACGTGGCGGTGGCCGACAGCAAGTTCGTGGTCAACTACTTCCGGCTCAGCCATGACAAGCGGCTGCTGTTCGGCGGAGGCGAGAGCTATGGCTATCGCTTTCCCAGCGATGTCGCCGCCAAAGTGCGCCGGCCGATGACGGAGATCTTTCCGCATCTGCGCGACGTGAAGATCGACTACGCCTGGGGCGGCACGCTGGCTATCACCATGAAACGCCTGCCCTATCTGGCGCGGGTCTCGCCGCGCATCCTGTCGGCCTCGGGTTATTCTGGCCATGGCGTCGGCACCGCTACCCATGCGGGCCGTCTGATGGCCGAAGCCATTGCCGGCCAAAGCGACGGGTTCAACACCATGGCGCGCATTCCCACCGCCCCTTTCCCGGGTGGGCCCAAGATGCGCACGCCGCTGCTGGCGCTGGCGATGACCTGGTTTTCCCTGCGCGATCGGCTCGGCCTCTGATCTCGGCCGGGGGCGCTGCCCCCGGACCCCCGAGGTATTTTTGTAAAGATGAAGACGGGTCACGCCCCCATTCGCCTGAAATGAAGCAGAGCTGAAGACAGCGAATCTCCGGTGCTGCCGCCGCGCGCCACATCGCTCCTTTGGCCGAGTTTTGGGCGCGACATCCCTGCCCCAAGGCAACAATTTCGTGAAATTTGCACCCCGCAAGTGCCTGAGCACAGGGGAATCCTTGGCTTCTCGACGTCATTGTTTTATATTTCTGAAAAGGTAAATTCAGGATTTTGAAATATGAGCCAGGCCCCCAATTCCCAGGTCCCGAACGTCCAAGTTCCGAATGTGCATCAGGGTGAACCCATCCCCGAGGCTGCGCGCGAGGCGATCGAGGCCTTGATGCAATCGGGCGACCTGTTTCGCTACACCGCACCAAAGGATGCACCGGTGTCCTTGCTGGAGACGGAGTTTGCCACACTTCTGGGCAGCAAATATGCGCTGGCGGTCTCGTCCTGTTCCGCGGCGCTGTTCCTGTCGCTGAAAGCGCTGGACCTGCCCCGCGATGCCCGCGTGCTGATCCCCGGCTTTACCTTTGCCGCGGTGCCCTCCTCGGTGGTGCATGCGGACTGCGTGCCGGTGCTCTGCGAGGTGGGTGAGAACTACCGCATCAACATGGACGACTTTGCCGCCAAGCTGGATCAGGACATCTCTGCCGTGATCATTTCGCACATGCGCGGGCATACCTCCGACATGGATGCGATCATGGCGTTGTGCGATGCGCGTGACATCCCCGTGGTGGAGGATGCGGCCCATTCGCTGGGCACCACCTGGCACGGGCGCAACATCGGCACTATCGGCCATGTCGGCTGTTTCTCCTTCCAGTCCTACAAGATGCTGAACGCTGGCGAAGGTGGCATTCTGGTGACCGATGACGCCGATCTCGTGGCCCGCGCGGTAATCATGTCCGGCGCCTATGAACACAACTGGCAGAAACACAAACCGGCGCGCGGCGACAATGGCACCGCGCTGGCCGAGGCCTTCGGGCGCTGGCAGAACCTGCTGCCGCTGTATAACCTGCGCATGAGCAACCTCTCTGCCGTGGTGATCCGCCCACAGATCCCTGAGCTTGCCCGCCGCGTTGCCGATGGGCTGAAGAACCACGATTACGTGGCTGCAAAGCTGAACGCCCATGCCAATTTCCACGTGCCCGCACCGCTGGCGCCCGAGCGTCGCGCGCCGGATTCGATCCAGTTCAATCTGGTCGGCATGACTGATACGCAGATCGCAGATTTTGCGCAGGCTACGGCGGACAAGGGCATAAAGGTGCAGATCTTTGGTCGTTCCACCGACAACGCCCGGGCGTTCTGGAACTGGCAATTCCTCAAGGATCTGCCGGAGCTGCCGGAAACCCGCGCCATGCTGATGCAGGCCTGCGATGTACGTCTGCCGGTGCGTCTGACACAGGCAGAACTGGATGTGATCGCGGATATCCTGCTGGCCTCGGTTGAGGAGATCATGGCACGCGAAGCCGCCTGATCGACGGGGCAACACGCTGACTTTGTGAAGGGCGCGTCCGGACGCGCCCTTCTTCATGTCCACCATCTCCCGCGCCCATCGCCGCCGCGCGTCAGCGCGGCGCCCGGCCCAACTGGCGGTACTGCATCTTTGATGCGGTGCCGCTGGGCGGGAGCGCTCCCGCGCGTCGCGCCTGACATCAAAGATGTCAGGCCGCCCCTTGGGCCTTGCAGCGCGCCTGCGGCGCGCTGCAAGGGGGCCCGGTCGCAAGCATTGCGCAAAAAAAGCCCCGGAAAACCGGGGCTTTCTACAGACTCAGCTAAGGAGCAGACGCCCTCAACTCAGCTTTGAGAGTTTTTCCTGCAGCTCCGCGAGCTGGCGCTTGATGGTGTTCAAATCGTCTTCGCTCTCGCCGCTATCATTATCCTCGCCGCCGCCAGTCCAGCCGCCACTCATTCCGCCGGTCATCGCCTTCAAGAACGCCTCCTGCTGGGTTTTCATGGCCTCGAAGCCGGGCATCTGCGCCATCGGATTGATCGCCGTCATATTCTCCATCATCTTCGACTGGCTGTCGCGCAGCATATCGAAAGACGCCTGCAGAAACTGCGGCATCACACCGCCACCCGGCACCATATAGCTGCGCACCAGGTCGTTGAGCACATTCACCGGCAACACGTTTTCGCCGCGGCTCTCATGCTCGGCAATGATCTGCAACAGATACTGGCGGGTGAGGTCATCCCCCGTTTTCAGGTCAAGGATCTGCACCTCGCGCCCGTCCCGGATAAAACCTGCGACATCTTCGAGCGTCACGTAATCGCTGGTCTCGGTATTGTAGAGCCTGCGGCTGGCATAGCGTTTAATGAGCAGAGGCTTATCCTGTTCCGCCATTCTCTTCTCCCCGGGAAATGTGCGCGTTGCAAAAACCCTAGGCGAGGCTGTCATAAAAAGAAAGCACTGAAAGCAAAAGGAGATGCTGCTGAGCCCCCCCCTTTCACCGTTGGAGGCGGATCAAGTGCAACGCACTCTTGAGAGGACACAGACTCTCTGTGAATGCCGCTGTTGTCTCACTTTGAAGGTCCGCACCCCGTCCCCCCGCTCACCGAAGGCCTCCATCATCACAAGCGAAGATCCGTCGGACCGGTCCCGATGCACGGCTTTCGAGGGGGCCAGCCAGACCGCGTGCCTCGTCGGCCCCGGAAGTGCCCCTTGCGCCCAACACTGATTGCCAGGCTCTCAGACACAAAAAAGGGCAGGCGCGCGGCCTGCCCTTTTCTTCGGGGTCCCGTTGGTTGGGAGGAGAGCTGAACGGGCCCCCGCACGTTCTCGCTGGCGATTATTTCGCGGCAGCGGCTTTCTTGGCAGCGGTGGAGACCTCTTCAGTGGCCTTCTTCACAGCAGCAGATGCCTCTTCAGACATGTCCTTGCCAGCCGACATCATCAGCTCGACGGTGTCCATCTGAACCTTTTTGGCAACTTCGGCGAAGGCTGCCATGTTCTCGGCTGCAACTTCAGCGGAGGAAGATGCAAAATCGGTTGCCGATTTGGCGTAGTCGGCCGGATCGGCTTTCGCCTTGGAGATATCGCTCATCTTCGCCAGAGTGTCTTTGGTCCACTTGCTGGAGATCTCGGCGTTTTTCTCGGCCGCGTCCAGCGCAACGGAGGAGAGCTTCTCGTTCAGAGCGGCAGTGTTCTTGAAGAAGTCTTCCATCGCGGAGGTGTCAACCGGGAAGGAAGCCATCATGTCTTTCATCATCGCGGAAAAATCTTGGGTCTTAGCCATGGTACTCATTCCTTTGTTACGATCCTTCGGAACGCGTCCGATCAGGAGGGTCCTAGCGGGAACCGCCCCGCTGTTGAGATCAATATGCATGCTGCAGCGCAGCATTTCAAGCAAAATTTGCTGCGTCGCAGAAATTTCATCTTAGTTTTACGTTAGCGATGCGCATTGAGGCACAGGTCTCCAGCGCATCCGTAGCGCGCGCCCTCGGTATCCTGCAGCGCAGGCCTCTATAGACACGCCAGAGAGAGCGACGTCAGGCAATCAGCTTTTCGACCACCTCGGCCCAGCAGATGTGCTGTACATTCCGCCCCCCCTCAGGACCTTGCTTTGGCGCGCACATATTGGCCCGGTGCGGCGTCCAACGCCGGATAGGACGCATGCGCCCCCGGCACCCGGGCGGGGACCTGCTTGCCGGATCGCGTCTTCAGCCAGCTGCCCCAACGCGGCCACCAGGACCCTTCGGTAAAGCGCGCGCCCGCCATCCATTCGTCTGCGTCCGCCTTCAGGTCGTCGTTGACATAATGGCCGTATTTGTTGCGGCTGACCGGGTTCACGATCCCAGCGATATGGCCCGACTGGCTGACAACAAATGTCTTGGAGCGCGATCCCATCTGCTGCACGCCGCGATAGCATTGCTTCCAGGCGGCAATGTGGTCGGTCTCGCAGGTGATCGACATCAACGGCACATCCACATCGCGCAGGTGCAGCGTCTCGCCAAACAGCTCAAACCCGCCGTCCGCGAACTGGTTGCTCTGACACAGCCCGCGCAGGTACTGCACCGCCATCCGACCCGGCAGATTGGCCCCGTCCCCGTTCCAATAGAGCAGATCGAAGGCGGGAGGGGTTTCGCCCATCATGTAGCTGCGGATCGCCGGTCCATACACCAGATCATTGGCGCGCAGATAAGAGAAGGTCCGCGCCATGATGTAATGTGGCATGATCCCGTCGTCACCGATCTCCTCCTCGATCGCATCGACAAAGTCGTTCTGAAGGAAGGGGGTAAAATCCCCCTGATCGGAAAAATCCGTCAGCGCGGTAAAGAAAGTCGCGGATTTCACCGATTTGTCACCGCGCTTCTTCATCAGGGACAGGGTCAGGCTCAGCGTCGTGCCGGCAATGCAATAGCCCACCGCATTGACCTGTTTGGTGCCGCAGATCTCCTTGACCACCTGGATCGCCTTCAGGAACCCGTCCTCGACGTAGTCCTCCATGCCGATATCCGCATAATCCTCATTCGGATTGACCCAGGAGACGACAAACAGGCTATAGCCTTGGTCGGTAATCCACTTGATCAGGCTGTTCTTTTCCTTGAGGTCGAGGATGTAGAACTTGTTGATCCAAGGCGGGAACAGCACGATCGGCGTCTCATGCACGGTCTCTGTCGTCGGCCGATAGTGAATGAGCTCCATCATCCGATTGCGGAACACCACGTCACCGGGGCTGGTGGCGATATTGCGACCGATTTCAAAGGCCGTGTCATCCGCCAGCCGCACGATCAGCTCGCCATCGTTGGCCTCCAGATCCGCAACCAGGTTCTCCAGCCCGTCAATCAGCGACTGGCCGTCCGTCTCCAGTGCCTTTTCCAGCGCATCCGGGTTCGTCGCGAGGAAATTCGTCGGCGCCATCATATTGATGATCTGATCAGAAAAATAGCTCAACCGCTGCCGGTCCACCCGGTCCAGATCCTCGACCTCCTCGACGGCGGTGCGGATCGTCTCGGCATTGGTCAGATACTGATCGCGCACAAATCTGAAATAGGGATTGTTCTCCCACATCGGATTGGCAAAGCGGCGATCTGCCGGGCGGGGCGCATCAGCTTCTTCGGGTGCGCCTTGCAGGGCGCCAGCCATGGCTTTCTGTGCTTCGGCAAAATTCTCGACCGACTTGCCCCAGAACTGCACCTGCTGTTCCAGCAACCGAGAGGGGTTTTGTGCCATCGCGGCCCAATAGGACGATGCTGCACGTGCGAAAAGCTCTTGATTCGGAGCGTCCAATCCGGGGTTATGGGTCTTCTTATGCGCCATTACCTCTATCAGGCGCTTGGACAGCTGCTCCACGCGTTCAAGATTTTCCTTAAGCTGGTCAATCTGTTCCGCGGAGGTTGCTTCAATAGCCTTGTCGGTTGTTGTCATCTTAAGGAAACCCTCTTAATCTTTCTGCTGTGCAGAATACTTGCCCTGCCATTCTACGGCAAAGCGACCCAAGGTCCGAATCCGCCGGAATGATCCGGCACACTCGGGCTCAAACCGCGGCACGAAAAGCACCGCCAAGGAGACGCGTATGCGCTACATGATGTCCTACGACCTGATGGAGACGGTTCGGAACACGAACCAGTGGCTGGGCGCGACGGCGCAGTCCATGGCCTCCTATCCGGCCTTCGCCGCCCTGCCCAACCCGATGCTGAGCTGGCTGGCTGGTTGGGGCGAGGTCACCGAACGCAGTTTCAAACGCATGGTGGCCAAACCCGACTGGGGTATCCATGTCACCACGCTGAACGATGGCAAGGATCACCTGGTCGAGGTCGACACGGTTGTTGAAAAGCCGTTTGGCGACCTGATCCACTTCCGGGTCACTGACCGCCCCGAACAACCCCGCAAGGTTCTGGTTGTTGCGCCGATGTCCGGCCATTACGCCACCCTCCTGCGCTCCACGGTCAAAAGCCTCATTGAAAACTGCGAAGTTTATGTGACGGACTGGCACAACGCCCGCGACATTCCGGTCTCTGCCGGCAAGTTCGACGTGGAAGATTACACCCTCTACCTCGTTGATTTCATGCGCGAGCTTGGCCCTGACACCCATGTGGTTGCAGTCTGCCAACCTGCCCCCCTGACGCTGGCGGCCACTGCCTATCTCGCCGAGATGGAGCCCAAGGCCCAGCCCACGTCCCTGACCCTGATCGGTGGCCCGGTGGACCCGGACGCGACTCCGACAGATGTAACAGATTTTGGTCATCGCGTCACCATGGGCCAGCTTGAACAGACCATGATCCAGCGCGTCGGTTTCAAATACAAGGGCGTGGGCCGAGCGGTCTATCCCGGCCTGCTGCAGCTGTCGTCTTTCATGTCGATGAATATGGACCGCCACTCCAAGGCCTTCTCCGAGCAGATCATGCGGGTCAGCCAAGGCGACGCCACGGACCACGATGCCCACAACCGGTTCTACGACGAATATCTCGCGGTCATGGACATGCCGGCCGAGTTCTACCTCTCCACCGTCGAGCGGGTTTTCAAGAATCGCGAAATCGCCAAGAACGAATTTGTGGTGGATGGTCATAAGGTCGACATCGGCAAGATCACCGATGTGGCGGTCAAAACCGTCGAAGGCGCAAAGGACGACATCTCCGCGCCTGGCCAATGCATCGCCGCGCTGGATCTCTGCACCGGCCTGCCTGACAGCAAAAAGGCCAGCCATGTCGAGCCTGACGCTGGCCACTACGGCATTTTTGCGGGCCGTTCCTGGCGCAACAACATCCGCCCGCTGGTGATTGAATTCATGGACGCAAATGCCCGCAAACCTGCGCGCAAGGCGGCCGCCAAACCCGCCCAGGCTGCACAATAAGCCGGAGAACCGTGATGTCAGCGCCCCTTCGCTTTGCCTGCGCCTGCGGCAGCCTCTGCGGCCATGTCGAGCCGACGTCGGTCAAACAGGGCACACGTATCCTCTGCCACTGCGCGGACTGCCGCGCGGTGGAGCTGTATCATGGCTGTCCGGACCCCAAGGACACCGGCGTCGACCTGCTGCAACTCAACCCTGACATGGTGACCATCGACCAAGGTGCAGAGCATCTGCAGCTGCTGAAACTGTCCCCCAAGGGTCTTTTGCGTTGGTATGCGGGCTGCTGCGGCACGCCACTGTTCAACAGTCTGGGCAAACCAAAGCTGCCGTTCATCGCGGTGCGATCCGCCCTTTTTGATGACCCCGACCAGCTCGGCAAGGTGATCGCGCAGGCCTTCATCCCGCAGCCGGGCAAACCTCCCAAACACGAAGGCGCGGCACGTATGACCATGAAACTTGCCAGTCGCATGATCTCTGCCTGGGCCTCCGGACGCTGGCGGCAGACGCCGCTGTTTGACATAGACAGCGGCGCACCGAAGGCGGAACCGCTGATCCTGACGAAATCCGAACGGCGCGCCCTCACCGCAGGGGAATAGCTTCGCGCCCCTGCCTTGCCTGTGCTCGGCAAGGGGTGGCAAGCGGTGCAACGCCTCCCCCAACCTAGACTGCCCGCACGTCCCTCAATCGTCGCTGCGCGCGCATAATCAGCTGGCGGTGTCGTTGGGGGCGCCTTCCCGTTTGACCAAAGGCCCGCGAGACCTGACCTGCGCGGCAGGTAGGCTGCCCACAGGGGAGCCGCCGCCCGTGTGTCACCGCATCATGCGCGATATCAGGCGCTTGCCCTCAGCGCTGGCGTCAGCTGCAAAATCTCTTCTGGCACGGGCTCTATCACTTGCGAGGCCACAGGTGACGGCTGGAAATTACGGCGCGACCGTCGGCTGACCCAAAGCGGTTCATGTTCCGACGGGGCGGTGCTCTCACGCGCAGCTCCGTCTCCAACGATCCAGCTGTGCAGGATCGCAGAGATACGATCTGGCTGTTCCATCAACGGAAGATGCCCGGCATCCTCGATCATTTCCATCCGGGTGTTCTTCATCAATTCGGCGGTGAACATCTGCCGCTTCACCGGAATGATCTGGTCATGCACCCCGCAGATCACGAGCCCGGGCTGATCTGCCCGCATCAATGTCGCTTGCTGGTCGATCCGTCGTTGCAACATCCGGCTCTGCGCAACAAAGATGTCGGGTCCAAGGTCTTCCGCCATATCGGCGATCTGCCCCATGATCTGACTGCGCAGCGGGCTCGGTGCCAGACTGGTCGCGGGAAAGACATCCTGCATCACCGCCCGCAACCGCCCGGACCGTGCACGGATGATCCAGGGTTCCCGCTCGGCCGCCTTGGCCGGGGTTTCCGACAGCGGGCTTGATGCGATCAACCCGATCCCGGCAATACGATCCGGCGCAACCTCAAGCATCGACATCGCGATGGACCCGCCAAGTCCGGCGCCAATAACGGTAAATTTCGCAGGCAGGTGAGCCAGCAGAGAGGCGGCCACATCCTCGACCCGCTCCGCGCTCAGCACCGGTGCGACGGTGACCGGCACGTATCGTGAAAGCAATCGGATCTGCGGCTCCCAGATCCGACCATCACTCATGAATCCCGGCACCACCACCACAGGGTGCCCCGACAGCTCCGCTGGTTCATTCATCTGTATCTGCCCGTTTTCCTGCGCGCCTATAAGTGGCGCTTGGGTTCACTACATGTCCCAAAGTGCGGGGCAGCAAGGACTTTTTTACTTTGCGTAAAATTGGTTAAGAATGTGTGACTTCCTCAATACCCGTTCCAGCGAAACGCCCCATTCGGTGCCAGCGGCGAATACGGATTATGCGCAATCTCCCAGATGTGCCCATCCGGCGCTCGAAAATACCCGATTGTGCCGCCCCAGAACACCGCCCCCGCCTCGCGCAGGATTTCGGCGCCAGCCTCCTGTGCACGCGCCATCAACGGGGCCACCTCGCCTTCGGTGCGCACATTGCAGCTCAGCGTCATCGCCCCGGTCCCGAGCGCCTCCACCGGCAGGTTCATATCCTCTGCCAGCTTGTCCAGCGGGTACAATCCAATGGTTTGCGAGATCAGATCAAATGCGATCACCCCATCGGGGCTCTCCGCCCGCGTCCATCCCAGCGCCTCGTAAAACCGTGCCGATGCCTCCACATCCGGCACACCCAACGTGATCAGGCTCACTCTCTGGTCCATCTCAAAATCCTCACCATAAAAATATCACCCCCAAAGAGGGGTATTGTCAGAGCTTACACAGTTTGGAACAAAATGTGAACACCCATCAACGGGCTCGCGTCACCCCTGCGCGCACACCTCTGCGACAGCCTCCGCAATCAACCGCAGACAGGCCTCGTCCGAGAACCGGTGATCGGCGTCTTTCACCAGTTCCAGCCGCATATCCTCACAGATTGCATGCTCCAACAGCCGCAACGCGGTCGCGGTCGATACCGCAGAGTCGTCGGTGCCCTGCAGGCAGCGCACCGGGAAGGGCAACGCCAGCGCCTCGCGCAGCACCAACCGCGTGCGGCCATCCTCAATCATCCGTTTGGTGACCACGTAGGGCTCCATGTAGTCACTCGGCAATTCGACCCGCCCGCGCGTGTTCAGCTCGTCCTTTTGCACATCGGTGAAATTCGCCCAGTAGCCATCTTCGGTGAAATCCGGCGCGGCGGCGATGGTCACCATGCCTTTGATCCGCCCAGCCCGCGCCTTCGCCAGCAACAGCGCCTGCCACCCACCCATGGACGACCCCACCGGCACAATCTCACCCTGTGTCAGCTGATCCACAGCCGCCAGCGTGTCCTCGTGCCAGTCACCGATGCACCCGTCCTCAAACCTGCCGGAACTCTCGCCATGCCCCGAGTAGTCAAAGCGCAAAAACGCCTGCCCGCGCGCCTTGGCCCAGTCTTCCAGAAACAGCGCCTTGGTGCCCTCCATGTCGGACTTCAGCCCCCCTAGGAACACCACGCAGGGACCCTGCCCGTCGGTCTTGTGATAGGCAATGCGTCGCCCTTGGGCGGTTTCCAGATATTGCGGCGCCATCGGCTGTCTCCCAAAATTCTTCATGCGTCCTCACATGCCATGGGTGGTGAGATTCGCCAAATCCGCCCCCTTCATCTTTTTCAAAATACCTCGGGGAGCGCGAGGGGCAGCGCCCCTCGCCCACAACACCCGCCTTTTTGCGCCCGCTACCTTGACCTCACCGCCCCCCTCCGCCAAACAGCTCTCACACATATAACCCGCAACCGGGCGTTCAGTGGGCGCCAAACCGACGAGGAGAGCCAAGATAATGGCCCAAGTCTCCCTTACATTCCCCGATGGCAACGCACGGTCCTATGACGCAGGCATCACCCCTGCCGAGGTCGCCGCCGACATCTCCACCTCGCTTGCCAAAAAGGCCATCTCCGCCACCGTGGACGGTCAGCACTGGGATCTCCAGTGGCCGATCACTGCCGACGCCGCGATCGCCCTTCACACCATGAAGGACGAGGCTCAGGCCAACGAGCTCATCCGCCACGACCTCGCCCATATCATGGCGCGCGCCGTGCAGGAGATCTGGCCCGACACCAAGGTCACCATCGGCCCGGTGATCGAGAACGGCTGGTATTACGATTTCGACCGCAAGGAGCCCTTCACCCCCGAAGATCTCGGCACCATTGAAAAGAAGATGAAAGAGATCATCAACAAGCGCGAGCCGGTGACCACCGAGGTCTGGGACCGCGCAAAGGCGGTGCAGTATTATACCGACAATAACGAGCCCTATAAGGTCGAGCTGATCGACGCCATTCCCGGCGACGAGCCGCTGCGCATGTACTGGCACGGCGACTGGCAGGATCTCTGCCGGGGGCCGCACCTGCAGCACACCGGTCAGGTGCCGGGCGACGCGTTCAAGCTGATGTCCATCGCGGGCGCCTATTGGCGCGGCGACAGCGACCGCGCCATGCTGCAGCGCATCTACGGCGTCGCCTTCACCGGCAAGGAGAAGCTCAAGGCCCATCTGACCATGCTGGAAGAGGCCGCCAAGCGCGACCACCGCAAGCTGGGCCGCGAGATGAACCTGTTCCACATGCAGGAAGAGGCCCCGGGTCAGATCTTCTGGCACCCCAACGGCTGGAAAATCTACACCACCCTGCAGGACTACATGCGCCGGATGCAGGACCGCGACGGCTATGTCGAGGTCAACACGCCGCAGGTGGTCGACCGCAAGCTCTGGGAGGCCTCGGGCCACTGGGACAAATACCAGGAAAACATGTTCATCGTTGAGGTCGACGAGGATCATGCCCGCGAAAAGGCGGTGAACGCGCTGAAGCCAATGAACTGCCCCTGCCACGTTCAGGTCTTCAATCAGGGTCTGAAATCCTACCGCGACCTGCCCCTGCGCATGGCGGAGTTCGGCTCCTGCGCACGCTATGAACCCTCGGGCGCGCTGCACGGCATCATGCGGGTGCGCGGCTTTACCCAGGACGATGGCCATATCTTCTGCGCCGAGGATCAGATCGAATCCGAGACCGCAAAATTCATCGCCTTCCTGTCCAAGGTCTATGCCGATCTCGGCTTTCACGACTGGACCATCAAACTGTCGACCCGCCCCGAAAAGCGCATCGGCAGCGACGAGAGCTGGGATCTGGTGGAAAAGGCGCTGGGGGATGCCTGCAAGGCCGCCGGCTACGAGTATGAGCTGCTGGAAGGCGAAGGCGCCTTTTATGGCCCGAAGCTGGAATTCACCCTGACCGACGCCATCGGCCGCAACTGGCAATGCGGCACTCTGCAGGTGGACCCCAACCTGCCGGAACGTCTGGATGCGAATTTCATCGGTCAGGACGGCAGCAAGCACCGCCCCTTCATGCTGCACCGCGCCACATTGGGCTCGTTTGAACGTTTCATCGGCATCCTGATCGAGGAACACGCGGGCAAGCTGCCCTTCTGGCTGGCGCCGCGTCAGGTGGTGGTGGCCTCCATCACCTCCGAGGCGGATGACTATGTCAACGAGGTGGTCGAAACCCTGCGCGCCGCCGGTGTGCGGGCCGAGGCTGACATCCGCAACGAGAAGATCAACTACAAGGTCCGCGAACACTCCGTGGGCAAGGTGCCGGTCATTCTCGCCGTCGGCCACCGCGAGGTCGAGGAGCGCAGCGTTTCGGTGCGGCGTCTGGGCGAAAAGCAGACCAAGGTGGAAAGCCTGGCAAATGTTACAGAAGAGCTGTCGCGCGCCGCGACGCCGCCGGATCTTCTGTAATAATTCCCCTCTGAAACTGAAACGAACGGCCCCCACTTGGGGGCCGTTTTGTTACAACAGGCCGAAATATCGCAAAAACAGCGGCTTGCGGGCAACGCCTCTCTGACATTGACTGACGCGGACGTGAGGCACAGCCTCGTGAGTTTATTTTCGCAACCCTCCCCGGTTAAGGTAGCCCTGTCACCAAAGACGACGCTCATCACTTCAGGAGGACACGCGTATGTCGACCACCAAGAAAACCCTCGCCGTTGCTGGCGCCGTTGCCGCAGCTCTGACCGCCGTCACCACCACCCATGCCTCGGCGCAGGCCAAGGAAAAATGCTACGGCGTTTCCCTCGCAGGCCAGAACGACTGCGCCGCCGGTCCCGGCACCACCTGCGCCGGCACCTCCACCGTGGACTACCAGGGCAACGCCTGGACCCTGGTGGACAAGGGCACCTGCACCGAGATGGACCTGCCGGCAATGGCCGATGGCACCGACCGCTCCGGCGCGCTGGAGCCGCTGGAACGCGACCTGCCGGCCTAAGGCCCAACGCCCGGACATCACGTCCGACGCATACAACGGGCGCGCGCAACACGGCGCGCCCGTCTCTCCCGGCCAAGGCCCGCCGGCTCTCCTGTTCTCCGCCTGATTCAGCCTGATCCAGAAAGAGATGCGCCATGCTCACCCGCCCCGACCGTTCCCCGCGCCCAGACGCGCTGCCACATGCGCCCGGCGTCGGCTACAAGCCGCAGCATTTCCAGCGTATTCTGGAGGATGCCGGATCGGTCGAATGGCTGGAAATCCACGCCGAGAACTACATGGGCGATGGCGGCCGCCCGCTGGCGCAGCTGCGCCATCTGTCGCAGCGCTTTGCCATTTCGGTGCATGGCGTCGGCCTGTCGATCGGCGGCGCAAGCCCGCTGGATCCAGATCACCTCGCCCGCCTCAAGCACCTCACTGACTGGCTGAATCCCGCGAGCTTTTCCGAACATCTCGCGTGGTCCACCCACGACAGCCATTTCTACAACGACCTGCTGCCGCTGCCCTATACAAACGCTACGCTGGCCCGTGTCTGCGATCACATCGATCAGGTGCAGGGCCTGCTGGGTCGCCAGATGCTGCTGGAAAACCCCTCCAGCTACCTCGCCTTTGCCGAGAGCACCTGGGAGGAGCCCGCCTTTCTGCACGAGATTGCCAAACGCACCGGCTGCGGGTTGCTGCTTGACGTCAACAACGTCTTTGTCTCCGCCACCAACCTCGGCTACCGCCCGCAGGATTACATCGACGCCTACCCGCTTGATCTGGTGGGGGAAATTCATCTTGGCGGCCATGACGAGGACGAAGATGACCACGGCGCCCCGCTCTTGATCGACAGCCACGGGGCCGCGGTGGTGGACCCGGTCTGGGCGCTGCTGGATTATACGCTGGCCCGCTCCGGCCCCAAACCAACGCTGGTGGAATGGGACACCGATGTGCCCGACTGGCCCGTGCTGGAGGCCGAGGCCGCCCGCGCCGCCGCAGCGCTGAACGCCGTAAAAATGGCCGCCTGATGTCGCGCGAGGACCAGTTCACACGCGCCATTCTGGACGCACGCCTGCCGGTGCCCGAGGGGCTGCTGGATGGCGCTGATCTGCCCGCCGGGCGGCGCTTCAGCGTCTATCGCAACAATGTCGCCGTCTCCCTCACGGAGGCGCTGCATCAGGGCTTCCCCGTCATCACAAAGCTGCTGGGGCCGGAAAACATGGACGGGCTCGCCGCCCTCTATCTGCGCGCCCAGCCGCCGACCTCTCCCCTGATGATGCACTACGGCCAGGGCTTTCCCGACTTTCTGGAAGGCCTCGAACAGCTCTCTCACCTCGGCTATCTCGGCGATGTGGCGCGGCTGGAACTGGCCCTGCGCCGCAGCTACCACGCCGCCGATGCCCCGCCCCTCGACACGCTGCACCTCGGCACCCTGCCGCCCGACGAACTCATGGCCAGCCGCCTCAGCTTCGCGCCCGCGATGGCCGTGCTGCGCTCGCCCTGGCCGATCCACGCCATCTGGGCCTACAACACCCATCCCGACGCGCCCAAGCCCATTGCCCGCGCCGAGGATGTGCTGATTACCCGACCCGAATTCGACCCCATTCCGCAGCCTTTGCCCCCGGGCGGTGCGGACTGGATTGCCAGGCTTCAGGCAGGCGAGACCCTCGGCAGCGCGACCGAGGCCGTCACAAGTGATTTTCCCGATTTTGACCTCAGCGCCCCGCTGGCGCTTCTGATCGAGGGCTTGGCCCTCACCGACCTCTCGCAATAGGACTTCATATGAACGCCCTGATTTCTCTGCATAACGCCGCATTCGACCTGATCGAGCGCGCGGGCAATTGGCTGATGCCGTTGTTTGCCCGCTTCACCTTTGCCGCCGTGCTGCTGATCTACTACTGGAACTCCGGCCTGACCAAACTGGGCGATGGCCTCTTCGGCGTGGTCTCGCCCTCGATCGGCGCCTACAGCCAGATTTTCCCGAAACAGCTGGAGGCCGCAGGCTATGACGTCTCGCAGCTTGGTGTCTTTCACTGGGCCGTCGTCATGGCGGGCACCTACGCCGAATTCATCCTGCCGCTGCTGATCGTCATCGGCTTTGCCACCCGTCTCGCTTCGCTGGGCATGATCGGCTTTGTGGTGATGCAATCGCTCACGGACGTCTACGGCCACGGCGCCACCGATGCCAAGACGCTTGGCGCCTGGTTCGACCGCGCCTCCGACAGCACCATCATGGACCAGCGCCTGCTCTGGGTGTTTGTCCTGGTGGTGCTGGTGGTCAAGGGCGCCGGCGCGCTCTCGGTGGACGCCCTGCTGCGGCGGCGCCAGGACGATGCCAGCACCTGAGCCATCACCGTTCCCCGTAAAAGGACTGCGCGCGAGGATCATGCCTCGCGCGCCGTTTTCACTCAATCAAGCGCGTAGCTTCAGGCCACCCCAAGCGCCGATTTTACATCCGCGGTCCAGCCGAGATAGAGCTGATCGCCCGTCTCGATCAGCGGTCGTTTCATCAGGCTTGGATGCTCTTTGACCAGCTCCAGCGGCGGGCGCGCCCGCTCATCTTCGCTCAAACCTCGCCATGTGGTTGAACGTGTGTTGAGGAATTTATCCGGAAATTGAGCATATGCCCGCTCAATAACCACCTCTGGAACACCGTCTTTCCGCACATCGACAAACACCGCATCCGGCAATGATTTCAGCGCCTTGCGGCACGTATCACATGTCTTCAACCCATATAGCTTCACGACTGCTTCCCCTTGCATATGAAAGTTTCACACAATTTATGGTAGAGCCCCACCGATTTTCTTTGATTTTTCGAAACTGCGTGCCACACTCAAACTGGCTCTTTTGAATTAAAGGGCTTCGGTTATCGTGTTCCGGACACCATCCATCGGCTCCGGCACGCGTGGACGAAAGGTACTTTGAGCATGCTCAAAGTGAAGTGCAAGTAAGAAGGAGACACGGGACATGCCAACTGGCACCGTGAAATGGTTCAACACCACCAAGGGCTATGGTTTTATTGAACCCGAAGAGGGCGGCAAGGACGTGTTTGTCCATATTTCCGCCGTCGAACGCTCTGGCCTGACCGGCCTGGCTGACAACCAAAAAGTGGGATATGAGCTGAGCGAAGGCCGAGATGGCCGCGAAATGGCCGGCGATATTCGCCTGCTCTGAGCCCTTCCCCCAAAATCACCGCTGCGCCCGAACTGCTTGTGTGTGGCTTGGGCGCAGCCGCGACTCTTTCAAAAATCAAAATACCATCAGTGCCTATCGTCAGACAGGGTTCCGCAGGTACTCTGTCAGCACACAGTTTGGCGCGTCATCTCTGAGCGGAATTTTTGCCGCCACCCGCCAGGCCGTCTCGTCAAAGGTCGGGAAATAGGCATCAGCCTCCGCGATGTCCAGATCAACCTCGGTGATCATCAAACGGTCCGCCATCTCCAGCATCCCCTTGTAGACCCCGGCACCACCGATCCCATAGATCCGCGCATAGCCCTCACTCCGCGCCAACGCTACCGCCTCCGCGATCGAGGAGACCACGGTCTCTGCCGCGTCTGGGTTCGACGATACGACAATATTCAAACGATTTTTCAACGGCTTGAATGGCAGAGAGTCCCAGGTATTGCGGCCCATGATAATGGCCCCGCCAGAGGTCTCACGCTGAAACGCCTTAAGGTCCTCCGGCGCGTGCCAGGGAATGTCGTTGTCCTTGCCGATGGCGCCATTGCGGGCCCGCGCGACGATGAGTGTAATCATGGGAAAGCCTGTCCTTGCCCCCAGCGGTCAAACCGCAACGGGCGCTTTGATGGTGGGATCCGGGTCATAGCCGACGACCTCGAAATCCTCGTATTTGAAGTCAAAGATCGACGTCACGTTCCGCGCGATCCGCAGCTTCGGCAGAACCTTGGGCTGGCGCGACAGCTGCAATTGCACCTGCTCCATGTGGTTCGAATAAATATGCGCGTCCCCCATCGTATGCACGAAGGTCCCAGCCTCATATCCAGTCACATGGGCCAGCATCTGTAACAACAACGCGTAGGATGCGATGTTGAACGGCACACCAAGGAACATGTCCGCCGAGCGTTGGTACAACTGCAGATGCAGCTTGCCGCCCAGCACCCGCACTTGCCACAGAGTATGACAGGGCGGCAGCGCCATCTCCGGCACGTCACCCGGGTTCCAGGCGCTGACAATCAGGCGGCGACTGTCGGGGCTGGTCTCGATCATCTTCACCAGATCCGCAATCTGATCGACAGTGCCCGCGCGATAAAGCGGCTCATCCCCCAGCGTGCCCTCGGCCAGCTCCAGCCGCGGAAATCTGCGCCACTGGTGGCCATAGACGGGACCGAGGTCGCCGTTCTCATCCGCCCATTCGTCCCAGATTGAGACACCATTATCCTTTAGATACTTGATGTTGGTATCACCGGACAGGAACCAAAGCAGCTCATGGATGATCGAGCGCAGATGCAGCTTCTTCGTGGTCACCAGCGGAAACCCATCCGCCAGATCGTAGCGCTGCTGCATCCCGAAACAGGACAGCGTGCCGGTGCCGGTGCGGTCACTGGTTTCCACCCCGTGGTCGAGGATATGCTGCAAGGCATCGTGGTACTGCTGCATGGGAAAACCTCCTGATTGCCGGTCGGTGATACCGCGCCAAACCCCGAGATCCAAGCGCTTTGCTCTGCCCCTCTCGACATTCCCGCCACCGAGCTTAGGTTGACCTGCGACGCCGATTTGTTTCGGTAACTGAAAAAGGACATTCCCATGCCGCTCAAGTATCTGCACACGATGGTCCGCGTGAAGGATCTGGACAAATCCATGGCGTTCTATGCGCTTCTGGGCCTGCAAGAGATCCGCCGCCATGACAGCGAGGGCGGCCGGTTCTCATTGATCTTTCTCGCGCCTCCCGGTCAGGACGAAGCCCCGATCGAGCTGACTTGGAACTGGGACGGCGATGACGAGCTGCCCTCTGACAGCCGTCACTTCGGCCATCTCGCCTATGAGGTCGACAATATATACGAGACCTGCCAGCACCTGATGGACAATGGCGTCACCATCAATCGCCCGCCGCGCGATGGGCGCATGGCCTTTGTGCGGTCGCCCGACAATATCTCCATCGAGCTGCTGCAGGCTGGTGACGCGCTTGACGCTGCAGAGCCATGGGCCAGCATGGAAAACACCGGCCATTGGTAAGCCTCATCATGTGACACCGTCATGTGAGACTTGCCCTTGATGCCCTGCCACGCCCGCGCCCGGACCGGTCGCGGGCGTCACGTTTTCGGCTTTATATCATTGACAAAAATGAACATTCTGACCCCGGATCGCATCCGTGGCCGCGCCAGAGATGTCCTTCAACAGAACACGGCCGGCCGAGAATGGACCTACGGCAGACGGCATGACCAGCGTGTTCAGACAGCGCTGATCGGATCACGCAGAGCACTGTTTCAGTAAGACAGCTCGTCGCAGCACCGCATAACCGCCGCCACCGAAACGCAACGCGCCCCCGCCAGCCAATGCGCTCTTGCAGCTTCCAGCAACCCAACTGGCACCGGACAGGGCCGCGATTTCGCCAGACCGGACGGTCACACGACATCCAGCCCGGCGCAGGTCAATACCTGGGCCGGGCTGGGTGAGAGCCATCATGCAGATGCGGGCGAGCAATCAGGACCAGCGGTCCGTGGTCGATCACCCAGACGTCATGTGCCTCTTGCGAAGGAAGGACAGGCGCGCGCCGCAACATGGATATTACATCCGCAGGTCGGAACTGGTCGGGTGGCCCATGGGGTCACCGTCGCAGCATGCCCGAACCAATGGGATGCAACGTGTTACGTACACTCTACTTACAGATTGCCGAATTTTCCGGCGTCGGCAGTGCCTTGGTTGCTTCTGCAACCACCCCGGTCTCATCATCCTGACCGCGCATTGCGGTGGCTTGGACAGGGTTGACAGTGTTGCTGGGTCGTCAGATTTGACTGGTGATCTCCGGCACAGCCGAAGGAGGCAAAAAAGGCGAACGTCGTGCAATTCCTGTCTTTATGCTCCACGGACCTTGGGCCCGAAAAACGGTTCTTAATAGATGTAGCGAATCTGGTCTGACCAGTACCGCTCCATACGCTTGAGAGAGACGGTGATATCCTCGATCCCTTCGGCGCTGATCACGCCTTTGGTCTCCAGGCCCTCAGCGTGACGAGAGAACAGCGACGCAACAATGTCGCGGATTTCCCGGCCGCGGGGGGTCAGGCGCACACGAACCGACCGACGGTCGATTTCGCAGCGCTGATGGTGCATATAGCCCATCTCCACCAGCTTCTTCAGATTGTAACTTACGTTACTGCCCTGATAATAGCCGCGGCTTTTCAGTTCCCCGGCTGTCACCTCATTGTCGCCAATGTTGAACAGCAACAGAGCTTGCACCGCGTTGATGTCAAGGACACCCACGCGTTCAAACTCATCCTTGACTACATCTAGCAGCAGGCGGTGCAGACGCTCCACCAGTGCAAGTGCATCCAGGTAACCAGTCATGAATCCTTTCCGATCCAGCTGGTTGATTGGTCGTTCCATACTCATGCAGCATCTCCGAGTCGAAATTGCTTCTCGTCGAATATGACGGCAATTTCCTGAAAATGCGTTAAACTGGATTTCTCTTTTATTTTTCGTATGTTCTCGAGATTTCATCGATCAGAGCGTGAAACGGCTCCGGCGCGGCGACCTGACCTGTTACCCATTGGTAAAGATCTTGGTCATTTTCCCGCAAAAGCCGATCATAGAGCGTCAAACCCTCATCGCTCATCTGAGCCAGATTCGCCGCCGCATACCCGGAGAGGAGAATGTCCATCTCCTTGATCCCACGGCGCATGGAGCGCATGGAGAGCCGCTTGATGCGGACCTCCCGCGTTTCCTGGCCTGCTTCGGCTTCGATCATTCCGCAGGCTCCTGGGATGCCACCAGACGACGCAGGGACTTTTCCAGACGCCCCGCCCGTTCGGCCTGCGACCGCAGATCTTCGCGCAGGCTGCGCAATTCGCGTGCGATCGCGGAAATGTCCTCGCTCATCGTGTCCTCTGTCGGACCAGACAGGTCATCGCCTTCGCCGGTCAGCAACCAGCTCATGGAGACATTCAAGAGCCCCGAAAGCATCGACAGCTTGTTGGCCCGCGGCTCGGACAGATCCTGCTCCCAGCCCGCTAGGGTGGATTTCTTCACCCCCATGCGGCGGGCCAGCTGTCCCTGGGACATGCCGGAGCTTTCCCGGGCCGCGGCCACGCGATCACCAAACGTTGCTGCGTCAGGGCCGTACCAGTCCGTCGTGGTGTCGGTCATGTGGTCTCTCCTTCGTGGATGACTTGATTGCCGTTTGGCCTCATCTTATGAGGTTTAAAGATGACATTCAAACCGAGGTCCGACATGTCCTTTCTATCTGCGACACTTTCCCGCGTGAAGCCTTCGCCGACCATCGCGGTCACCAACAAGGCCCGCGAGCTGAAGGCGGCGGGGCGCGACGTGATTGGCCTGGGTGCGGGCGAGCCCGATTTCGACACGCCGCAGTCCATCAAGGACGCCGCCGTGCGCGCCATCGCCGAGGGCAAGACCAAATACACCGCAGTCGACGGCATCCCGGAGCTGAAGCAGGCGATCTGCGAAAAGTTCAAGCGCGACAATGATCTCGACTACACGCCCGCGCAGGTCACGGTGAACTCCGGCGGCAAGCAGACGCTGTATAATGCGCTGACGGCGACGCTCAATCCCGGCGACGAGGTGATCATCCCGGCGCCCTATTGGGTCAGCTACCCCGACATGGTGCTGCTTGCGGGCGGCACGCCGGTCGCGGTGGAGGCCAGCCTGGAGACCAACTTCAAGCTGACGCCGGAGCAGCTGGAAGCGGCGATCACCGACAAGACCAAATGGTTTATCTTCAACTCGCCCTCCAACCCCACCGGCGCGGGCTATTCGCGCAGCGAACTCAAGGCGCTGACGGATGTGCTGCTGCGCCACCCGCATGTCTGGGTGATGACGGATGATATGTACGAACATCTCGCCTATGACGGTTTTGAATTTGCCACCCCGGCCCAGGTTGAACCCGCCCTCTATGACCGCACGCTGACCTGCAATGGCGTCTCCAAGGCCTATGCGATGACCGGCTGGCGCATCGGCTATGCCGCCGGCCCCGAGCCGCTGATCGCCGCCATGCGCAAGGTGCAGTCGCAGTCCACGTCGAACCCCTGTTCGGTCAGCCAATATGCCGCGCTCGAGGCGCTGACCGGCCCGCAGGATTTCCTCGCTGCCAATAACGAGATCTTCGTACGCCGCCGCAATCTCGTGGTGTCGATGCTGTCGGAGATCGACGGGCTGACCTGCCCGGTGCCGGAAGGGGCCTTCTACGTCTATCCGTCGATCGCCGGGTTGATTGGCAAGACCACGCCCGCCGGCACCAAGGTAGTCGATGACGAGAGTTTTGCCACCGCGCTTCTGGAAGAGGCGGATGTGGCGGTGGTCTTTGGCGCGGCCTTTGGCCTGTCGCCGAACTTCCGCGTCAGCTACGCCACCTCGGATGAGGCGCTCAAAGAAGCCTGCACCCGCATCCAGCGGTTCTGCGCGTCGCTGCGCTAAGCCGCGCGGGACCCAAGGACTCGGACAGGAATGACCGGGGCGTCGTGCAGCAGCGCGGCGCCCCGTTTTGGCATATTGCAACGGATCTCGGGATCGCCAGAGGGCCGCATTCGCAAGGGATGCCCCACCATGGCCCGTCAGCTCCGGGTGATTGGCAGGGTTAGATTGACGCAACATCGCGCCGCCTCTTGCTTCGCCGTATCAGCCTGATAGATTTCAAAAATTGCAGGTATTTTCAGGTTCCTCCATGAGCATCGCCCTACCCGACTACTATTTCCGTGTGCGCGAGAATGGCGCCTTGGTGTTTCGCGTCGACACCGAAGACCGCAACCAGCGGCTGGCGATGAACCAGATCGCGGTGGTCAACCTGAAGAAAGGCGACATCAAACCCCATGGCGACAGGGTGCTGAGCGCGGATGATCTCACCGCCATCCGGGCGTGGATGGAAGAGCGCAAAGCCTTGCTCGCGGATCGTGAGGTCGACGACATCCTGCGCACCGTGGATCACCTGAACCTGACGGCACAATGGGCGCAGTCCCGCGCCAGCGACGATCAGCTGGCGCAGGTCACCGATGGGCTTTTGCTCGCGATGCATGACCTGCGGAGCACATTGGTACGCAAAAAAGCCGACCGTCTGTCACAAAACCACGGGCAGGACAGCTGAGCGCGTCAAAGCACTGCGTCAGGTCCGACGGCTGCCCCCTGCCCTGAGATAGGAAAATCGGGCCGCCGCCACCTCAGGCGGCGGGACCGGCCGTCATGTCCGGGGGCAGATCGCCGGGAGGTGTCATGTTCATATGCTTCAGCGCATGCACCCAGAACCGCAACAGCAGCAGAACGCCCGCGGTGCTCAGGCCGAGGATCAGACCGATCCAGACACCGACGCCTCCCATCTCGAACCGGAAGCCAAGGATATAGGAGGTCGGCACCCCGACCGCCCAGTAGCTCAGAACCGCCATCACCATCGGCACGCCGGTATCCAGCAACCCGCGCAACAGCCCCAGCGCGATCGCCTGCATCCCGTCCATCAGCTGGAACAGACCGGCCATTGCCAGAAGCGTCACACCGATTGCCAGGATCTCGGGCTTTTGCGGATCGTCCGGGTCGAGGAACAGCAGGATCAGCGGCTCCGGAGCAAGAAAGAACACCAGCACCGTTGCCACCGCGATCAGCAGCGACGCCATCGTCACCACCAGCGCACCGCGCACCATATGGACCTTGTCGCTGCGCCCCAGCGCGTTGCCGACCCGAATGGTGGCTGCATTGGACAGCCCCAGATGCGCCATGAACGTCAGGCCCGCAACCGAAACCGCGATCCCATGGGCCGCCAGCGGCACCGTGCCCAGCCAGCCCATCATCAGCGCAGAGGCCGAGAACAGGCTCACCTCGCACAGGGTGGTCAGACCGATGGGCAGGCCGTGACGCACGATCTCGCGCATCATTTCCCAGTCGGGACGCTGCAGGTTGCGCAGCAGGTCATGCTCCGGCAGGCGCCACAGCGCGTAGCCCACCACCGCCAGCAAAGACACGCTTTGCGTCGCCAAGGAGGCCAGCGCCGCGCCTTGCAGGCCCATCTCGGGCAGGCCGAGGTGACCGAAGATCAGCACATAGTTCACGACCGCATTGACCACCGCAGCCATCACCGTGATCCACAGCACCACCTGCGTGCGCTCCAGCCCGGCGAGGTAGGATTTCAACACCATCACCAGAAGCGCCGGGAAGATCCCCCAGCCTGCAATCCGCAGGTAGGTTCCGGCATCCGCCGCCACCTGGGGTTCCTGTCCGGCCGCCAGCAGGATCGCCTCGGAATACCACATCAGGGGCATCGACAGCGCACCATAGACCACCGACAGCCACAGCCCCATGCGAGTGGAGCGGCGAATGCGGCGATGGTCATCCCGAGCGGCCGCCGAGGCCACCATCGGCATCACCGCAAAGGCAAACCCGGCACCCAGGATGAACCACACGAAAAAGAATGACTGCGCCAGCGTCACAGCGGCCAGTTCGGCAACACCATACCACCCCAGCATCACCGTATCGGTCAGACCGATGGCAAACTGCGCGATGTGACCACCGATCAGCGGCAGGCCAAGGATCGACAATGCGCGGACATGTCCGCCATAGCTCATCTGTACCGGGGGTGTATTTGCCATCTGATCGGCCTCCTTGTGGCACAAGCCCTTAGGCCGGGTTTGATGTATCGACAAGTCAGGTTTTCGTACCGATACAATTGCACAAGGAATAGGCAGTTGGAAAACGGCGAGAGCCCGCCTATAGCGGCCTCTCCGGCCAATGCGCCGTGTAACGCTACGTCACATACTGCGCATCAGAAGCTGCAGGCAAAGCACCAGAACCAGCCCACCGGCACAGACCTCCAGCGCGGCGGCCAGACGCGCGCCGCCAGTCCCCTCCTGCCCCAGCACCCGCGCCAGGACGCCACCGCGCACGCCCGCCGCAACAAGGGCAACACAAAGCGTCACACATGCCGTGCCCACCCCCATCGCGAATGTCCCCGCCACCCCCGCCGACAGCACATCCAGCCGCCAAGTCAACAACAGCAGAAACACTGCGCCCGTGCAGGGACGTGCCGCGATGCTGAGGATGATCGCCACGGCTTCCCGCCAGGAGGAGAGATTTGCGGCCTCCTCCAACGTCGGTCCGTGGCGATGACCACAGCTTGCACAGACTGCGCCCGGTCCATGATGGTGATGATCCGCATCACCATGGCCATCATCCGTGTGAGGATCATGGGATGGATGGTCGGTAGATTGACGATGGGTCTGGTGATGCGCGTGACCTGTATCAGCAGCGGCGCCATGCCCCGGCGCCACATGGCCATGGTCGGCGTGATGATGCAGCCCGCCTGTTGACCGCAGCCGAAGCGCCCTGCGCAGACCGCGCAGCAGCAGATACAGTCCAAGCAGCGCCATCAACCCGTAGGAGACTGGCGCCAGCAGATCCTCCGCCGTGGCGGTCAGCCGCTCCCGCCCCCAGTCAAACAGCCAGACACCGGCCAGCACCAGGATCACCGCGCTTGCCGCCTGGGCCAGGGAGGACGCAACCGCCAGCCCCGACAGGCGCCACAGGGTGACAGCCCGCCCCAGCCCGTAGCCGCCGATCACCAGCTTGCCATGCCCCGGACCGGCTGCGTGAAAGAACCCATAGGCGAAACAGACGCCCATCAGGCTCCACCAGGCACCGGGCTGGCCGCCCTTCAGCGCCCGCAGCCCCTGCGCCATGGCATTCTGCGCCTCCCGCTGCGCCTCGGCCGCCGCACGCAGCAACGGCTCCGCGCCGCCAAAACCCCAGAGCCAGACCGCGCCCAGCAGCACAACCAGCAGCAGCGTGCTGCCAAGGATCGTCAGCAAATGCCGTGCCATCTCAGCCCTCACACGCCAGCGAGACGGTGGCGGCAAAGGCCGCACCGACCTCCGGATAGGCATCCTCAGCCTGCTCCGTCGGCATCGCATAGAGAAGTTCTTCGACCAGCGTATAGGCCCGGTCCAGATCCGGCGGCGTGACCGAGGCGGTACAGGGTCCGGTCACCTCCACCCCGCGGCTCAGGTCGTAGGCCGTGTAATAGGTCGGATCATAGGGTTTCACCGTCACCCCACCAGCCGCAACAGGCGTCTCGCCGATCAATTCGCGCCGGTGGCGGGTGGTGATGATGCCACGCTCCACCTCGGTGCTCAGGTGGACGGGGTCGCCCAGCGCCAGAGCGCGCGCCCCGGCGGTCAGGTAAAGGTCGCCCTCGAACCCCTCGCTCCAGTTCATGTCAAAGCCTTTCAGCCGCTCCAGCTCCTGCGGCGTCAGCGCGCCGTCAAAATCACTGTCGAGCAGCAGGTCCTCAAAGATCAGCAGCGAATAGAAATCATCATAGGCCCAGGTGACCTCCACCGCGGTCAGCTCTCCGGCGGCGTTCACCTCCAGCTTCAGCCCGGTGTCCACAAAGATATGCGGATGCGCCAGAAGCGGCGCAGGCGCGAGCAGGGCAATACAGAGGGCAAATCTCTTGATCATGTTATAACATCTACTGAAGGCACCCATAGGGCTCAAGCGGGTTTGAAGATCACGCGCGCATCCTGCGCCGGTTTCCGCCCGGCACCCGGCCCGCGGCTCACCGATGGCCCCAGTCCTGCGGATCGGCGCTGTTGCCCGGGCTGAGCCCCAGCACATCGCCCTGCGTCGAGCAGCCCAACCCCAGCACCGTGCGATTGGCATAGGCGAAATAGGCCACCACCTGATTGATCTCCAGGATTTCGCCATCTGACAGCCCATTGTCCCGCAGGGGCCAGATATCAGCCTGAACCATCTCTGCCGGGCGCTCTGTCAGCTTTTGCGAATAGACCAGCGCGGCCTTGTCCGCATCCCGCAGCGGCAGGCTGTCAATGTCACGCGCCGCAATGGCAGTACGGATCGCATCGGCACGCGCATCATCCTGCAGCAACCGCTGCAAGCCCGCAAAATGATGCTCCACGCAATAGTCGCAGCCGTTCAGAGCCGACACCCAGACCCCCAGCACTTCGAGAAACCGCTTGGGCAGCGCATTGCCGCTGTGGTGCAGCACATTCTTGTAGAGCGCCATGTGCCCTTCCATGGAATGCGGACGCAGGGAATGCGCCATCATGATGTTGTCGACATTGCCATCCGGCCCCACCACCCGGTCATAGAGCTTGCGCAGTTTTCCGGTCGCCTTTTCAAATGCAACGGTCTCAATCCAGGCCATTCGTCACCTCCAGCATATAATGCAGGCACGCTACCCCGCCGCCTGCGCAAAGCAAAGCCTCCCGGTCGCGCGGCAGGTCAGACCCGCAACCGCATCTCCTGCACCGCATCCAGCGCGGCGGTGATATCCTCGTCCCGCGTCCGGTGATTGGTGATCGCGGCGCGCAAACAGGTGGTTCCCGCCACATCCGTGGTGGAAAAGACCGCGCTCCCGGTCAGCTGCAGCGCCATGGCGATCTGCGTGTTGATCTGTGACTGGCGCTCCGGTGTCTCTTCGTCCGCGGCGGTAAAGACGCAGATATTCGACACCACCGGATGCATCAGCGCAAAGCCGTCCCGCGCCTCTACCTGCGCGCCCATCTGCGCCGCCTGCCTGCAATTGTCGGTGATGGCCGCTGCAAAGGCCGCCGCGCCAAACATCTCCAGCGCGCACCAGACCTTGATCGCGCGATTGCCCCGGCTGAGGTCGATACCGTAGTCGCAGAACCACGGCTCGCCCCCGGCCAGCCCCGCTTCGGACCCCGCCAGATAGGACGGGCGCGCCGCAAAGGCCGCCCGGTGCGCGGCAGCATCCCGCATCAGCACCAGCCCGCAGTCATAGCCCACATACATCCATTTGTGAAAATCCAACGCCAGACTGTCGGCCCGTTCGATACCATCACTCAATCCCCGCCACGGCGGCTCTGCCAGCCGGGTCCAGGCGCCAAAGGCCCCATCGACATGCAGCCAAAGCCCCTCGGCAGCCGCCAGATCCGCCAGCGCATTGAGGTCGTCAAACAGCCCGAGGTCCACCGATCCCGCCGTGCCCACGATCAGGAACGGCATCGCGCCCGCCGCCCGATCCTCGGCCAGCATGGCCCGCAGCGCCTGCGGATCCATTTGCCCGTCGCGCAGCGGCACCCGGCGCAGGTTCTGCGATCCAACGCCCAGCAGCTCCAGCGCCTTCAACGTGGCATTGTGCACGCCTGCCCCCGCATAGGCCGTCAGGCGCCGATCCCCCTGCCCCGACTGCCGCAGATCCGGCACCGCCCGCACCCGCGCTGTCTGAAACGCCAGCACCGTGGCCTGCGACGTGCCGGAGGTGAAAACGCCGCTTGCACCCTCGGCAAAGCCCATGGCCTGCCGCGTCCAGTCGATCACCGCGCGTTCCATCCGGTTGGCGCCATGGTCGCGACCGCCGCAATTGGCATTCACCGCCGCCGCCGCCATGCCCGCGATCAGATCAGAGGCCAGCCCAGTGCCCTGCACCCAGCCCCAGAACCGCGGATGGATATTGCCGCCATGATGCGGCAGCACCTCCTCGACCAGCCGCGCCACCAGATCGCCCTGATCCGCCTGCCCGATGGCATAGCGCGCCTCCAGATCCTCCGGCACCGGCTGCCAGGGCCGGTCGCGCGCCACCTGCATCTGGCTGATCGCCGCATCCAGCATCCGCCGCGCCTCCACGCGAAACGCGCCCCAGTCGTCGGGGTCCAATATACCGTTCTTTCCCATGGACCGATGTCCCCCGTTTGCTAAGCTGCGACTGTTTGAACAACACATTGAGCAGCCCCCCGCGCAGGGTCAACTCAGGCTGCGCCCAAAATCGGCAAAGGGAGGTTTGATCGTGGCCATTGGACGCGTCGAGCGTATCACCGCTCTGGTGGCGGCGCTCTTGGGCATTGCAACCGGCATCGGCTACTTTTGGGATCGGCTCAGTCCGGCGCCGACATTGGCCTATTTCGACGGCACCGCCAGCACCGATGCCAGCCAGCTCGGAGACGGCGACAACACCGCGCTGCGTGATTTTCTGGCCCAGCAGGGAAACAACCCGGTCTTCCTGGACCTCTCCGTCTACGTAAACGACCTGTCACCACGCCGCACACCGGCCTGTGACACGGATCCGCCCGCTGGTATGAGCGCGGCCGCAGACGCGAGTTCCTATGTGTTCTGGTCTCTCGAGCCGAACCACACCTGCATCACAGGGACCGGCGCACAACAGCCCTCCGCGGTCTTGTTCGCCTTGGACTTGGCCCTGGATCAGACCATATCGGGTGCCGACGTCCAAATCCCCCCATCTTCCAGCGGCGGCGTGGGGCGCTGGGTTCAGCGGATCTCCGGCTTCTTTCTGGTTGCGCACGGCAGTTACGGCGGGCAGGAAGTCTTTACCCTCACCCCCACAGCTGTTGCGCAGGATCTGCGGCAAGCCACCCGTACGGCCGCCGCCAAACGCTGACCGGGCGGGGTGTCGACACGCGGGAAGCGCCCTTATCCACAGGCGCGTCACGCCCCTTCCCCCGCTCGATCACATACGCCATAATAGCCACCAACCAAACCCAACGATAAGAGCAGTGATCCGCATATGGCCGACGATCTCCTGAGCCCGTCCTCGTCCGACACCTATGACGCCTCCTCCATCGAAGTCCTCGAAGGCCTGGAACCCGTGCGTCAACGCCCCGGCATGTATATCGGCGGCACCGACGAACGGGCGCTGCACCATATGGTGGCGGAAATCCTCGACAACTCCATGGACGAGGCCGTCGCCGGTCACGCCAACCGCATCGAGGTGGAGCTGAACGCGGATTACTCGCTCACCGTGCGCGACAATGGCCGCGGCATCCCGATCGATCCGCATCCGAAGTTCCCGGACAAATCGGCGCTGGAGGTGATCCTCTGCACCCTGCACGCGGGCGGCAAATTCTCCGGCAAGGCCTATCAGACCTCCGGCGGTCTGCACGGGGTGGGCTCCTCGGTGGTCAACGCCCTGTCGGATCTGCTGGTGGTGCAGGTTGCCAAGAACAAGGAACTCTTTGAACAGCGGTTCTCGCGCGGTGTACCGCAGGGGCCGGTGGAAAAGATCGGCGCCGCCCCCAACCGGCGCGGCACCACCGTGACCTTCCACGCCGACGAGCAGATCTTCGGCTCGCATCGCTTCAAACCCAAGCGCCTGTTCACCCTGGTGCGCTCCAAGGCCTATCTGTTCTCCGGTGTCGAGATCCGCTGGAAATCCGCCATCGACGACGGTGAAACCCCGACCGAGGCCACTTTCCACTTCCCCGGCGGCCTCAAGGATTATCTGACCGAAGTGCTGGGCAAATCCTCCGTCTACGCCGATGCGCCCTTCGCCGGGAAGGTAGAGTTCCGCGAGAAGTTCAACGCGCCCGGCTATGTGGAATGGGCGATCAACTGGACCCCCTCGCGCGATGGCTTCACCCAGTCCTACTGTAACACCGTCCCCACCCCCGAAGGCGGCACCCATGTCGCCGGCTTCTGGGCCGCAATGCTCAAAGGCATCAAGGCTTATGGCGAGCTGGTCGGCAACAAGAAGGCCGCCAGCATCACCCGCGAGGATCTGATGGCGGGCGGCTGCGCGCTGGTCTCCTGCTTCATCGCCGATCCGGCCTTTGTCGGCCAGACCAAGGATCGCCTCTCCACCGAGATCGCCGCCAAGATGGTGGAAAACTCGGTGCGCGACCACTTCGACAACTGGCTCGCCGCCGACACCAAATCCGCCGGTGCCATCCTCGATTTCCTGGTGCTGCGGGCCGAGGAACGCCTGCGCCGCAAGCAGGAGAAGGAGACCCAGCGCAAATCGGCCACCAAGAAGCTGCGCCTGCCCGGTAAGCTCACCGATTGCACCTCCAAGGACCGCTCCGGCACCGAGCTGTTCATCGTCGAGGGTGACTCTGCGGGGGGCTCCGGCAAGGGCGCACGCTACCGCGAATATCAGGCGCTCCTGCCGCTGAAGGGCAAGATCCTCAACGTGCTGGGCGCCGCCTCCGGCAAGCTGACCTCAAACGCCGAGATCCGCGATCTCTGCGAGGCGCTTGGCGTCGGGCTTGGCACCAAGTTCAGCCTCGATGACCTGCGCTATGACAAGATCATCATCATGACCGATGCGGATGTCGACGGCGCCCATATCGCGTCCCTGTTGATGACCTTCTTCTTCACCCAGATGCGCCCGCTGATCGACGGCGGTCACCTCTATCTGGCCTGCCCCCCCCTGTTCCGCCTGACCCAAGGCGCCAAGCGCGTCTATTGCCTCGACGAGGCCGAGCGCGACATGTGGCTGGAAAAGGGCCTTGGCGGCAAGGGCAAGATCGACGTCAGCCGCTTCAAGGGTCTCGGCGAGATGGACGCCAAGGACCTGAAAGAGACCACCATGGACCCCAAGACCCGGAAATTGATCCGGGTCACCATCGACGAGGACGAACCCGGCGAGACCGGAGATCTGGTCGAGCGCCTGATGGGCAAGAAACCCGAGCTGCGCTACCAGTATATTCAGGAAAACGCCAAGTTCGTGGAGGAGCTGGATGTTTGAGGGGATATGATAATTTAAAACGGTCAGAAAAAAGGCTTTTAGATAAAGCTTTGGACATGCGACAAGGCTATGTCTTGGACTTTAGCAACAGAACGATTGAAGAGCATTTTGAAGATGAGTTTGGTCTTGAGTTCTACTCAGACGAGTTCGGTAGAAATGGAAATAGTAAAGCAAACCGCCTTAGAACTATTTTGAACGACGTTGGAAGCTCCCAAGCTGCTCACGTTCTCAGAAATTTATGGGACTATCGCAGTACACTTCCCACTTACGGAGATCTTGCTGATCCACATGATGAAAACAAACTTCGCGACGCCTACTTTAATATAGTTGCTACACTTGAAGGTGATAACCCGAAAATCAGCTTGGAAGCGTTCACTGCATTTGAGGATTCGGACACTCTTCACGCACTGCTTCAGTCAATTGAACGCGACCTTCGAGATGACGCTCCAGAAGCAGCGCTAGATAGACTTCACCTTTTTTGTACAAAGAGGTTTCGTAGTTTACTCGAAACTCGTGATATCTCCTGTCAACAGGATGAGCCGCTCCATAGCCTTGTAGGGAAATATAAGAAAGCACTAGAGTCCGAGGCAGAAATATCAGAGATGTCGATATTGTTCATCCGGTATTCAATAGCCGTCTTTGAGAAGTTCAACGATATTCGCAATAACCGCTCTCTCGCGCACGACAATGCATTATTACCGCCAAGAGAGGCTCGGTTCATTTTCGACGCCGTTGGAGCTGTATTGCGATTCATCAAGAGTTTTGACGACAGATTCGGAAAGTGAAGCGACAAAGGCCCGCGCCTGACCTTGGGGAGGCGTGAAGCGCCTTCCCGGGGGGAAGGTCAGGCGCGGGCCGTGCCGCTGCGCGCCACGTCCCAGGAAAAATCCCGCCAACGCCGCTCCTTGATTTGCACCGTCGGTTGCGCAGGGCTCCGCCCGTCCACACCTCAAACAGTCCCCCGGACTGTTTGTCCCTTCGGGAACCGGCGTGAACTCCCGGGGGGAAGGTCAGGCGCGGGCCGTGCCGCTGCGCCTCACGTCCCAGGGAAACTCCTGCAAGCGCTGCACTTCGAATTGCAATGTTCGATGCGAGGGGCTCCGCCCGTCCGCACCTCAAACGCTCCCCCAGAGCGTTTGCCGCTGCGCGAACCGGTTCGAACTCCCCGGGGAGAGCTGAGACCGTCCTGGAAACTGTCTGGGGGACAGTTTCAGGTCGCAACGGGCGGAGCCCAATCCGGCGCGGGCCGTGCCGCTGCGCGCCACGCCCCAGGGGAAACTCCGATAAGCGCTGCACCTCGGCGCACACAGCAGCGCGCGCAGGTCTCCGACCGCCCAGCCCTCACATTCATCTTCTCTCAAATATCCCCGCCGGAGGCCCCCCGGACGCCCCAAGCGCCGCGGCCACCGGCGTTGCACCCCCGGCGCACGGCCAGCACGCGCGCCCTTCACCCCCGGATGCCATACTCAACGGCGTCGCGACATCGGGCGCGGGCTGACATCCCGCCGCCCAAGAGGAGAACAGGGCCCCAGAGACCACCCCTTCATCGGGTGCAGGGGATCCGGCCAGACGCGGGGAAACCTGCGCCACCTCTCCGCCTCCCCGGGGACTTCAAACCCTCGTGGCGGCGCCGCCATTTATCACGCTCTTTGCCACAACGCCTTGTAAGGCAGTGACAAAACAGATTGATCCCAGCAGGCCGCCGCGCCTAACCTTCCCGCCAGACAGAGGGCGGAGAGGGGCATCTGCACGTCTGGCCTTCATAACTTCCCCGCCCAGCTGCTGCTGGTCCGACGGGTCAAATCCATCGTGGAGCTGCGCCCCCGCACGCGCTAAGCTTGCCCCAAGAGACCCCATATTCGACCTGCCCGGCTGAGGACGCCACCCATGCGCCATTTCGACGAGATCTTTGCCATCCCGGTCGCCCGCCATTGCGACCCCGCCGCGCTCAAGGGCAGACGGGTACAGCCCATGTCGCAGATCACCGCCCGGCCCAAGGACCGCTGGCCGCCGGTGGTCTCCCTCTGTGCCGTCAACGCGGGTTTCGATCGGCAAGTCACCGATACGCCCGCCGCCATAAAAGAGCCGATGCAGCTACTGCAGGACGCCTGCGCCAGCTGGGCGGCGCAATCGGAGCGGTCGCTTCCCAGGGGCAGCCGGGTGCGGGCGTTCAGTGTCTAGGGCGCTCTTCCTCATTCTGATCCTGCTGGCCGCCTGCGGCCGCAGCCCGACCGAGCGGGAACGCTTGTTCCTCGGCACCATCCATGGCGACAGTCTGGATTACGCCCGCCTGCGTCTGGTCGAGGGCGCGCCACTGCGCGCGGTCACCTTCCGCCGCCCGCAACGCCCGCGCACCACCTGCCGAGAACGCATCCTGCCACCGCGCCCCGCCGGCGAGCTGGTCACCGCCTCTCCCGCTGCGGTGGCGCTGTTCAACCGTATCTTCTTCACCCGCGAATGGTTTGCGCCGGACTACACGCCTGACTATCCGCAAACGCTGCATCTGGTGGAGGCGATGCTCCTGGCGCATGAGGCCACCCATGTCTGGCAATGGCAGAACCGCGCCCTCACCGGCTACACGCCGCTGAAGGCGCTTGGCGAACATAGCGCCTCGCCCGATCCCTATCTGTTTGACCTTGATGGCCCGGCGGAGTTCCTCGCTTATGGCTACGAACAGCAGGGCACCATCGTGGAGGAATACGTCTGCTGCCGCGCCCTCGCCCCCAAGGCCCCGCGCACCCAACGCCTGCATGAGATGCTCGCCGAGGTGATGCCCGTCTCCGACCTGCCGCACAGCCGCGAAAGCGACGTGCTGTTGCCCTGGAAGGGTGCCAAACTCGACAAGATCTGCGATTGATCCCCCGCCCAGAGGAGCGTTGCGTAGAAATACGCGGGCGCACGGATAGCGCTTGCCCCCTGTTTGCCAGCGCCGCATTCTGCCCCGACACGCAATCGCAGGTGGAGCGATCATGGGGAGGACAAGCGAAATGACCCAATATGCGCTGATCATGCTGGCGGCCGGGATCGGCATTCCGGTGCTGGCTGCGCTCAACGCGCGATTGGGGCAGTTCCTCGGCGCCCCGGGCGCGGCCTGCGTGGTGCTTTTTGCGGTGGCCTTTGTCGCGGCGATCGCATTCTACATGCTGGTGGGGCCAAAAACCCTGACGCAGGTTGTGGTCGCCCCGAAACACCTGCTGCTGGGTGGGATTCTGGTGGCCTTCTACGTGCTCTCCATCACCCATGTGGCGCCCCATTTCGGGGTTGGCAACGCGGTGTTCTTCGTGCTGTTGGGGCAGCTGTTGTCCGCCGCCGCCATCGACCATTTTGGCCTCTTTGGCGCACAGATCAGCCCGCTGACATGGATGCGGGCGCTGGGTATTTCGGTGATGGCCGCCGGCGTCTGGATCACCCAGATCGCCGCCTGACCCCCGCTTTGCCCGCTGAAATCAGCGTGCATCACCCCGCGCGCAGCACGCCTTCTTCCAGCCGCAGCACCCGGTCCATACGCGCAGCCAGCTCCAGGTTATGGGTGGCGATCAGTGCCGACAGCCCGGTCTCCGACACCAGCCGCATCAGCACATCAAACACCTGATCCGAGGTCGCCGGATCAAGGTTCCCGGTCGGCTCATCCGCCAGCAGGATACGCGGGCTGTTGGCCAGCGCCCGGCAGACTGCCACCCGCTGTTGCTCGCCCCCGGAAAGCGCTGCGGGTCGATGCGCGGCGCGGTCCGACAGTCCCACAAGCGCCAGCAGCTCGGCGCCGCGCGCCTCTGCCGCGCGTTGGGAAACGCCATTGGCCAGCTGTGGCAGCACGAGGTTTTCCAGCGCCGTGAACTCCGGCAGCAGATGATGGAACTGGTAGACAAACCCCACGTCCTGCCGCCGCACCCGCGTGCGCTTGCGATCACTGGCACCTGCCATGTCCTGCCCGCCGATCTCGACGGTGCCCGCATCGGCCACATCCAGCAGGCCTGCGATCTGCAACAGCGTTGACTTGCCCGCCCCCGAAGGCGCCACCAGCGCCACCACTTCGCCCGCGCGCAGGGTCAGATCCGCGCCGCGCAGCACCTGAACCTCGCCCGGGGTGCCGGGCAGATAAGTCTTGGTCAGCCCGTCGATCTGCAACGTGATCTCACTCATAGCGCAGTGCCTCCACCGGGTTCATCCGCGCCGCACGACGGGCCGGAAATATGGTCACGACAAAGGACAGGCCCAGCGACAGGCCCACCGCCGACAGCACATCGCCCATCTGCAACTCCGCAGGCAGCGCATAGATGCCGCGGATCGAGGGATCCCAGACTCCGCCGCCCATCGCATAGTTCACAAAGGAGAAAATCGGATCGATATAGATCGCGAACAGGCAGCCAAGGATCACCCCCAGCAGCGTGCCGATCACCCCGGTGATCGAGCCACAGATGAAGAACACCCGCATGACCGACCCTTCGCTGAGGCCGATGGTGCGCAGGATGCCGATGTCGCGGCCCTTGTTCTTCACCAGCATGATGAGGCCGGAAACGATGTTCATCGTCGCGATCAGCACCAGGATCGACAGGATCACGAACATCACGTTGTCCTCGACCTCCAGCGCCCGCAGAAAGCCCCCCGAACTGTCGCGCCAGCTCCAGACGCCATAGCTCTGCCCCGCCGCCTGCAGCAGTGGCAGGATATACTGATCGACGGCCTCCGGGTCGGCGACCATCACCTCGATCTCATCCGCCGCCCCTTCGCGGTTGAAATAGCTCTGCGCCTCGGCAAAGGGCAGATAGGCGCGGGTGTTGTCGATGTCATAGCGCCCGGCGGTGAAGACATAGACCACCTCATAGGCGTTCACGCGTGGCGAGGTGCCAAAGGCGGTTTTAACTCCGTTGGGAGAGATCAGCTTGACCTTGTCGCCGATGCTCAGCCCCAAGCTGCGCGCCACACCGGAACCGATCGCAATCCCCTCGTCAAAGCGACCAAGTTCGCCATAGGATTCTTCGCTCTGCGCAACACCCGGGATCTCGGCGAGATCTGCGGCGTGGATGCCATAGACCTGCACACCGGCATTGCGATCCCCGCGGCTGGCCATCACCTGGCCCTTGATCAGGGGCGCCGCCTGCAACACTCCGGGCACCTCGCCCACTGCATCCGCCAGCGCGGCAAAATCGGTAATGCGCCGGTCCAGCGTGCCGGCTGCCGTGACCTCGCCATGAGCATAGACGGTGGCATGGGCATTGGCGCCAAGAATGGTGCCGACGAATTCCGACCGGAACCCCGACCGCACCGCGAGCGTGGCAATCAGCGCAAAGACCGCCAGCGTGATACCGATGAGTGAGATCCAGGTCATCACCGAGACACCGCCCTCGCTGCGGCGGGCGCGCAGATAGCGCCAGGCGATCATCCATTCGAAACGGGAAAAAGGCGCGGGTGCGGCCATTTAGGCTGTCTTCCTTATGTGGTGTAGATCCGGCTCCGACCGTCGGGAGCGCGCGTCGCGCAGACCCTAGGGGCGCACGCAGGCACGGTCAAGCAAGCCGGTCGTGGCGGCGCGCGCGGCGGGCAAAGACACGCCGGAGCCCGCGCAACACCGCCCAAAGCAGACCGCCTCCCAGAAGCGCCCCAGCACCCGCCAGCAGCATCGCGTCAAGAGACACCGGAACCGCGGGTTCAAAGGCGCTGAGCGTGGCGCTGGCGATCTCTGTTTCGGCAAAACGCCCCAGATGCAGCGCCCGCTCCACCGGGGCCATCGCCGCCAGCTCATGCAGATCGGAGGACAGACGCGCATATCGGTCGATGGTGGCGGCCATGGTCTCGGCCCGCTGCGCTCCCATCTCGCCACCCTGCGCCAGTTGCACCAGCGCCGCCTGCCGTTCGAGGCCAAGGGCCGCTGCATCCGCGTCAAACTCTGCCACCGTGCGGCGCAACGCATCCACATGGCCGCCGAGCCGCTGCAGATAGGCCTGCGCATAGGCCGGGAACTGCGACAGACCAACGCCCGCGCCCAGACCGCCCAGCAGTGACACCATCCGCGTGATCATATTCGTTGTCCTTCTCTCCGCCCGTCGCCGCACAGGTGCCCCCATGCGCCCGCCGGGTGCACCCCTCAGCATGAGCGCGCTATCAAACCCGCGCAACCCGCCCCTGTGAAGGGGAAAGGGGGGCGCTCCCGCCCCCTTTTGGTGTTTTGCAGTCGCAAAACGCCGAAAAGGCGTTGGGGGTGGCGCCGGGCCTTTGGCCCGGCGCCACCCCCAACCCACAGGGCCCAACCGGATCAGGGCATGTTTCATGCCCGCAAGACGGACGGGAGCCCTGACAGCATGCACCGATACGGAGCGATCTGCAAAAAACAGCGCAAAAACGGCAGGTGCACCAGACAATCGGTATTAAATGCAACTCCTTGGTAAGCTATCAGCCCTCATTCTCCCATAGGTGGAACTAGACCTTTGCCGCATGGATCGCGCCATGAGGAGATTGATATCATGACAGCTATTTTGCCGGGCCAAGACCCCCGGATCGCACAGATTTTTCAGGATATGGCCAGCAACAAACGCACCCTCAAGGATGCCGATGAGGTCGAACAGGCAGGCAAACGCGGCCAGGCGGCCATGCACACCGAATATCAGATGCGAGCAGAGGACGGCATCACCGTCAAGGAAGGCATGGGCGTCGGCGATATCAACCTCACCGCCCAACGCTACCGCCAGCAGGCCGCGGACATGCGCGTCGCCATTGCCAAACTGCGGGACGAGGATCCCGACCACGCAGATTACGCCACCACTGTCGCCATGCAGATCCTCGGGCAAGTCAGCACCGGCGACACGATGGCGGACACGATCCTGATGTCGATCGTGGGCGGTGACGCGACAGATGACACCTTCCTGAGCGCGAAATTCGCCATGCCGGATGCGGTGGGCACCGCAGGCGCGGATGAGGTCTCGGTGGAAACCGAGGGTATGATCTTTGGCGTAAAGACCGGCGACGGTGCCGATGTGGTCTCCCTCAGCGGCGCGCAGGTCTTTGACGTCAGCACCGATGCCACACCCACCATTGCCGTCACGGTTGCCGACACGGAAGGCTCCAAAACCTGGATGAGCACGCAGACCTTTGCCAACAATGACAGGCTGACCATTCAGGCCGAGACTGCGGGGTCCATCAGCACCGGTGGCGGCGATGACAGCCTCCGCATTGATGCGGATAACCTCTACAGTGTCTCCGCCGGAGACGGGAACGACAGGCTGCGGATCTCAGCCGATTATGCGCAGGGCATCAATGCAGGCGCAGGCAATGATATCATCAGCTTACAGGCGACAATTGCCGAACGCATCAGCGGCGGCGACGGGGCCGATGCGATTGATGTCACGGCCGCGCGGGGCTCTGTGGATGGTGGTGAGGGCGACGACCTGATCCGCATCTCCGCAACCGAGGCCGTCACAGTGAGCGGTGGACGTGGCAATGACATGATCGAAGTGCGCAATGGCGGTGGCACCGTCACCCTGTCGCGCAACGATGGGGACGGCGATGATATTGCCATGCTGGCACCTGGGGCAAACCTGACCATCGCCTCTGCCGCGCCCACCAGCATCACCCGCGAAGGTGACAAACTGCTCCTGCGCTATGCCGATGGCGGCAGCCTCACGCTGAGCGGGATTGATCAGGCGGGAGAAATTTCCCTCGCCAATGCCCGCGGCGGTGATCCGGTACCGCTGCAAATCCCGCCGGCAGATGCCAATGGTGTCGATCTGAGGGTCTGACGTTCGGATCTGACAGAGGCCACGGTTGCCGCCCCTTCAGATACCCCCCGGAAGACATGAGTATTGGTAGGCACCCAGTAGGCGCACTCGCGCATCGGGGTGCGCGCCCTTCACCGGCGCTGCGCGTATCACTCAAACAAAGACATCTGATCTGGATGCGGCTGCGTAGGTGTCGCAGGGCTGTCCGCAAGGACTGCATCAACCAACGCGCGGAGATCTCTGGCCAAGTCCGGGCACAGCCCTTGCAGACGCGCGGCCTCCTGCGATGCAAAACTGATTTCGCGCGCGCTCATGTAAAACGAGACATCCTCATCTGCCTCCAAGGTTTCGAGCATCTCTTTGATCGACCAGCCATCGGATAGAAACCCGAGTGCCCGCTCAAAACTCTCGTGCTCGGGATGCTCCCAAGCGGTAATTCCGCGCAAGTAGTGAGCAGCCTGCGCGTGATCGGCGCCCTCGATCAACGTGTTCAACGCGCGGCAAACCTGCACGGCCCATGGTTCGACCCAGACCACCAGAGCCTCAAACAGCGCATCCGCTGGCGGGATCATCGCGGGTGGTATCGAGACATGCCAATGATCCAGATCCGCCCCCGAGAGCGGCAATCCCTCGTAGGCGCAGTAGCTCGCAGGCGCGCGTTTGGCCAGAGCGAGAAGATGGGCGAAAAAATCAAAGAGCGGTGCCACCGCATCCTCATAGTGACCTGCGATCTGCCAGAGCCACGGCAGTGCCGCCCAAGTGGCCGGGTAGAGCGCTTCCTGATGATGGAGGCGATCCCACAGCAACGTGTTGCACAGCTCCGGGTCCCATTGCTCCAGGAGGCTGGAAAGAGGTCCCCGCACATCCTCCACGCCGTAAGCGCCAGGCAAATGGTCCCAAAGCGGATCATCAAGTGAAAGTTGCATCGTGGTAATATCCGAACTGTAATCTCGCCGGACTGTTACACAACATGCGGCATAGGAAAACCCCGCCCAACGAGTCTGTCGGGCGGGGTTCTCAATTCTGTATGTGCCGGTGGCTTCAGAAGCCGCGCGGCGTGGGGTGGTTGGCGTAGATCGCGGCGATCTTTTTCACTGCCTCTTCCGGGCTCAGCTCTTCGCTTTCGCCGCTGCGGCGCGAGGTGAGTTCGACCACGCCGTTCTTCAGGCCGCGCGGGCCGACGGTGATGCGCCATGGCAGACCGATCAGATCCATGGTGGCAAACTTGCCGCCTGCCCGTTCCTTGCGATCATCATAGAGCGGCTCCAGACCAATGCCGGTGAGGGCAGCATAGAGCTGCTCGCAGGCCGCGTCGGCCTCATCGTCGCCCTGCTTGAGATTCACGATCCCGCAGTGGAAGGGCGTCACGCCTTCGGGCCAGATGATGCCCTTGTCGTCGTGGCTGGCCTCGATGATGGCGCCGAGAAGACGCGAGACGCCAATGCCGTGAGAGCCCATATGCACCGGCACGCTGTCGCCCTCGGCGGTCTGCACGGTGGCGCCCAGCGCCTCGGAGTATTTGGTGCCGAAGTAGAAGATCTGGCCGACCTCGATGCCGCGTGCGACGCGGCGACGATCCTCCGGGACCTCGTTGAACAGGGTCTCTTCGTGGGTCTCGTCGGTGCGCGCGTAACGCGAGGTGAACTCCTCCAGCACCGCCTGGCACTCCGCCACGTCATCATAGTTGATCTCGCGGTCGCCGAATTTCAGATCGGTGATCTCGCTGTCATAGAAGACCTCGGATTCGCCGGTCTCGGCCAGCACCAGGAACTCATGGGTGTAGTCGCCACCGATCGGGCCACCATCGGCACGCATCGGGATCGCCTGCAGGCCCATGCGCTCGTAGGTGCGCAGGTAGGTGACCAGATGGCGGTTGTAGGCGTGCAGCGCCGCCTCTTTGGAGAGGTCGAAGTTGTAGCCGTCCTTCATGTAGAATTCACGCCCCCGCATCACGCCAAAGCGCGGCCGGATCTCGTCGCGGAACTTCCACTGGATCTGATACATCGTCAGCGGCAGGTCCTTGTAGCTGGACACATTGGCGCGGAAGACATCGGTGATCAGCTCCTCGGCGGTGGGGGTGAACAACATGTCGCGGTCGTGACGGTCCCGAATGCGCAGCATCTCCTCGCCGTAGGCGTCATAGCGCCCGGACTCGCGCCACAGGTCGGCGGACTGGATGGTGGGCATCAGCATCGGGATGTGCCCTGCGCGCATCTGCTCTTCGTGCACGATGCCTTCGATCTTCTTCAGCACGCGGTAGCCCAGCGGCAGCCAGGTGTAGATCCCCGCCGCGGACTGTTTAATCATGCCGGCGCGCAGCATGTAACGGTGGCTGACGACCTGGGCCTCGGAGGGGGTTTCCTTGAGGACAGGCAGGAAATAGCGGGACAGGCGCATAATGGCTCCATGCGGTGAAAGGTGTTTTGCCCGGTGTAGTGGCTGGAACCCGCGTGGACAAGAGTTGAGATGCCTGCAGGATCTGGCGCCCGCGCTCATCCACAAACCGGATCACACACCGCCCTCCCAATGACCCAATGCACGCAAAGGTAATTTTATTACTCGCCTTCACGCAAAGCCGATATGCGGCGCATCACACCTGCCACAATTGCCCAGTGAAAATTGGCCGATCACAATTGGCCAGCGATACTGGCCCGAAGACAATTGAATACCTCTGCCCGTGTGAATCGGTCAAACCGTGCAAAGCCTCCGCCCATTCGACATCAGCACAGCCCGGTGTCGTGACCTGCACAACGCAGCGAATGATCTGCCGTCTGCGCTTGGCCTCGCTGCAAGATTGGACATCGCAGCATGCAGGTCGATCCGGCTGCAGGGGAGCGGCCCTGACATGCCACGCAAGGCAGTCGGACTACTAAACCCTTAGCAGGCTGTATTCGCGACCTTCGAAACCCCAAAGCGATTCCCCCTCGCCCCCGCTGCGCGCCCCTTCGATCCGGCACGAAACAGCGCGCACTCCCCAGCCCAGCCGGTTGCAGCCCCGGATCGGTTCACAGCCACCGCACAGGAGATTTTGCGTCGACGTCCAACCGCAAACTGTGTAAGCAACGGGCCCGTCAGTGTTTTTGATCGCACCTGTTTCGACCTCGTTGCGAGATGTGGCGCGTGCCCGACAGAAATAGTTTTAATTCGACGCAGTTTTTTGACACATTGTCGCCGAATGCGCGTATTCAACGAATGGAATTTCGGCACTATAGGTTTTCTGCCGCCGAATTTCAGGCCAGTCCTTGTTTAGTTTAAAAGATGTGTTGTTGATGAACCAAGCTGCCAATTTCACCCCCGACTCCTATGATGTGCAACTGCGCGAACTTGGATTGGTGGAAGATGAATACGACGCTGGTTTCGACAATCTCACCGCTTTGGCCGCCCGGGTTCTAAAGGCCCCCACCGCATTGTTTTCGGTGGTGCAGCCCAGCCTTGACCGGCAATTTTTCAAGAGCTGCATCGGCCTTCCCAAGCTGGCGGTCGAACTGCGCCAGACCTCACTGTCCTACTCCTTCTGCCAGTATGTGCAGGCCACCAACCAACCGCTGGTGATCGAAGACAGCCGCAGCGATGCTGAGCTGAGAGACAATGCGGCGGTGGTGGATCTGGGCTTGATTGCCTATCTTGGCGCTCCAATCCATCTGCCGGATGGTGCCCCCATCGGGGCGCTCTGCGTCATCGACACGGTGCCGCGACGCTGGAGCGAAGAGGATCTGGAGACCATTCGGCAGCTCGCGCGCAGTGTTGACGACATGATCGCCCTCCGGCGCGCGCGCGACACGGCTCAGGAAGCGCAGGCTGACGCCCTGCGGGAAGCCGACGCCCGCAAGACCTTTCTGGCGCATATGAGCCACGAGATCCGCACACCGCTGAACGGGATCATCGGCTCCGTCGACCTACTGATGCGCAACGGGTTGGGACCGACGCAGATGCAGAAGGATCAGACAGAGCTGCTGCGCACCGTCAGCCGCTCCGCACAGAGCCTGCAACGCCTGCTGAGCGACGCCCTCGACATCGCCAAGATCGACGCGGGAAAGCTGGAACTCGCCTCCGCGCCCTTTGACCTGCGTGAAGTGGTGGATGACTCGATCCAGCTGTTTTCGGCGCAGGCCCGCGACAAGGGCATCGACCTCAGCCACAGTTTTGCCGGCATCGAAGTGCAGGAACTGCGCTACGGTGATGCATTTCGACTAAGCCAGATCCTCGGCAATCTACTGAGCAATGCGATCAAGTTCACCGATCATGGAGGGGTCAACCTCTGCCTGCGTGGAACGCCGGAGGCATTGTTCATCACCCTGCGTGACAGCGGCTGCGGCATTGCGCCGGAACAGCTGGATCAATTGTTCCAACCCTTCATCCAGGCGGATGCCAGCGTTGCGCGCGAACGGGGCGGCACTGGCCTCGGCATGACGATCGTACAGCAGATGGTGGCGCTGATGGACGGGCGCATCCGAGCTGAAAGCACCCCCGGCGAGGGCACCACATTCCGCATGCGACTGCCGCTGCCTGTGACCCAGGCCCAGCCACAGTCCGCGCATGCCACACCAGCGCTGTATGACTGCGACGACATGCGCACACCTCCCGCAGAGCCGCTTCAGGGCAAGCGCATTCTGATCGCGGATGACAGCCCCAGCAACCGGATGGTCCTGCAAAGGATGCTGGAGAACCTCGGCGCCAGCGTCGACAAGGCCTTTGACGGCAGGGACGCCTTTGCGCGCGCAGTGACCAACCGCTATGACGTAATCCTGCTGGATATACATATGCCCGGTCACAACGGCATTGAAGTGGTGCGCAAATTGCGCGCCCACCCTCGCCATCTTGCACATGCGGCGCTCTGTGTGGCGGTGACCGGAAACACCCGACGCGAACAGGTCACGGCCTATTTCGATGCGGGGTTTGACGCCTGGCTTGGCAAACCACTGCGCCAGTCTGATCTGATCCGGGTCCTGGCCCCACTCATGAAGGACATCCCCGTCCCCGGGCGCTCTCTGACTGACCGCTACGTTGCGGAATGACACAGGCCGCCGCGCAGCAGCGTCCTGTGCACTCGGATCGGCGTAACTCTCTCTTGCAACTGCATGTGCCATGGGCGATCACATAGGCATCGGAAAACAGCCAGAACGAGGATGCCGGATCATGGCACTGCCCGCGCGCAAGCAATTGAAATACTGGGGCGTTGCCGCAGTCCTCTTCGCCGTGGTCATGTGGGCGCTCGGCAATGTGCTGCTGCCCTTCATCCTTGGTGGCGCAATCGCATATATGATCGACCCCCTCGCCGACCGGCTGGAGCGCGCCGGGCTGAGCCGGGAAGGCGCAACCGCGGTGATCACTGTGGCTGCGGTTCTGATTTTCCTGATCATGCTGCTGCTTATCGTGCCCATGCTGGCGAACCAGATGATCGATCTGGTGCAAACCCTGCCTCAGGCCTTGTCCAATCTGCGCGACTTTGCCCAGGACCGCTTCCCGGATCTGTTCGAGGAAAACAGCCGCGTGCGCGAAGCGCTCGCAGGGCTGTGGTCAATCCTGCAGGACAAGAGCATGGGGCTGTTGCAAACTTTTGTCGGCTCGGCCCTGTCCCTGTTGAACGTTGTGGTGCTGATCGTGATCGTGCCGGTGGTATCGGTCTACCTGCTGGTGGACTGGGACCGGATGGTCGCGCGCATCGACGCCTTGCTGCCCCGCGATCACGCACCGGTGGTGCGCCGCCTGGCGCGCGACATCGACAACGTCCTGTCCTCCTTCGTTCGCGGCATGGGCATGGTCTGCGTGATTCTAGGCACCTATTACGCGGTGGCACTGATGCTGGTGGGGCTGAACTTTGGCCTTGCGGTGGGGTTCGTCGCAGGTCTGGTGACCTTCATCCCCTACCTCGGGGCGATCATCGGTGGCGTGCTGGCGATCGGTCTGGCGCTGTTCCAGTTCTGGGGGGCGCTTGAAGGCGCCGATGGCGAGATGATCCGCCAGGGCACCGACTGGATCCGCATCGCGCTGGTCGCGGGCATCTTCATGATCGGCCAGATGGTCGAGGGCAATTTCCTGACCCCGAAACTGGTCGGCAATTCCGTCGGGCTGCACCCGGTGTGGCTCCTGCTGGCGCTGTCGGTCTTTGGTGCGCTGTTCGGCTTCGTCGGCATGTTGATCGCGGTGCCGGTGGCGGCGGTCATCGGGGTGGTTGCACGTTTTGCCGTGGAGCAGTATCTCGACAGTCGACTCTATCAGGGCCAAAGCCATCGGGATGCTGCGACCCTTTCCGTGGACGAGCCGCGCTCCGACATTTGATCCAGACACCAGGCACAGAACAAGCAGACTGACGATGTCCGAACAGCTGAGCTTTGATCTCCCGGCGAAACCGGCGCTGGGGCGGGATGATTTCTTCGTGGCGCCGTCGAACGCGATGGCCGTGGCGCTGATCGACCCCGCCTTTGCCTGGCCCTCGGGCAAACTGGTGCTGAGCGGGCCGAAGGGATCGGGCAAGACCCACCTTGCCCATGTGTGGGCCAAGGAAAGCGGCGCCAGAGTGGTGCCCGCGCAGACCCTGACCGAAGCCGATGTGCCGATGCTGGCAAGCGGCCCCGTCGCCATCGAGGACGTGCCGGAGATCGCCGAGGACGCGCTGGCTCAGAAGGCGCTGTTTCACCTGCACAACATGGTGCTGACCCATGGCCACCGTCTGATGCTGACCGGGCGCCCGGCGCCGAACCTCTGGGGCCTTGGCCTTGCCGATCTGCAAAGCCGGGTGCAGGCCGCCACCCATGCCGCGATGGATGCACCGGATGACGCACTGCTGGCGGTGGTTCTGGCCAAACTGTTCAACGACCGTCAAATCACCCCGAAACCTGACGTGATCCCCTATCTGGTGGGGCGTATGGACCGCAGCTTTGCCGCCGCACAGGCGGTGGTGGATCAGCTCGACCGGCTCGCGCTGGCGGAACAACGCACCCTGAGCCGCGCCCTGGCCATCCGCATGATGGCCAACGACCGAGAGCGTGAAGACGGATGAGACGCCCCGTGACAGGATATCGCCTGCGCCCCGGATCCCGCCGCTGCCGAATTGACCTGATCGCCCTGATAGACCATCCTTCCCACAGCCAAAACGCCCCGGAGTCTGCATGACAATCCAGTCTGACGCCCCGACACACGCCGCCTCGGACATCGCATCCGCCGGGCTGGACAGTCCCGAGGCCCCGCAGCCCGATGCACAGGGCGAGGACTGGGGCCCCTATGGCCGACCGCTGTTTGACGACCCGGACGCGCGCGCACTAAAGCGGGTCGGCGTGGTCGATGTGGGCTCGAACTCAGTGCGCCTGGTGGTGTTTGACGGCGCCGCCCGCAGCCCGGCCTATTTCTACAATGAAAAGATCATGTGCGGCCTCGGCGCAGGCCTGTCCGAAACCGGCAAGCTGAACCCGAAGGGCCGCGCCCGCGCGCTGGCGGCGCTGCAGCGCTTTCAGATGCTGGCGGACGGGTTGCTGCCCTACCCGCTGACCGTGGTGGCCACCGCAGCGGTGCGCGACGCCAGCGACGGGCCGGAATTCTGCGCCGAAGTGGAGGCCGCCACCGGCCTGCGCATCCGGGTCATCACCGGCGCCGAAGAGGCGCGGCTGTCGGCACAGGGCGTGCTCTTGGGCTGGCCCGGCGCCTATGGTCTGATCTGCGACATCGGCGGCTCCTCGATGGAGCTGGCGGAGATCCATGACGGCGAGGTCGGCAAATGCGTGACCTCCAACCTCGGCCCGCTGAAACTGAAGGACATCACCGGCGGACGGCGCGGGCGCAAGAAACACATCGACGAGGTGATGACCGGGCTGCGTGACCAGATGGGCGATCAGCGCGACCGGCTGTTCCTGGTCGGCGGCAGCTGGCGGGCCATCGCCCGCGTCGACATGTTGCGGCGCAACTATCCGCTGACGGTGCAGCATGAATACCGCATGACCGCCAAGGACGTGCGCGAAACCGCGAAATTCATCGAAAAGAACGACCTCGACAAGATCCGCAGCGACTGCGGCATTTCCTCGGCGCGGATGGCCTTGGTTCCTTATGCGGTGGATGTGCTGGCCCGGCTGGTGAAGACCTTCCGCCCCAAGGACATCGCGATTTCGAGCTATGGTATCCGCGAGGGGCTGCTCTATGAACAGATGCCCGAGCGGCTGCGCCAGCGCGACCCGCTGATCGAGGCGGCGCGCTTTGCCGAGGCGAAGGACGCGCGGGTTCCGGGCTTTGGCAAGACGCTCTATACCTTTGTGAAACCCCTGTTTTCCGGCGCGCCTTATGCCAAGTTGCGATTGGTGAAGGCGGCCTGCGTGCTGCATGATGTCAGCTGGCGCGCGCATCCCGATTACCGCGCCGAAGTCTGTTTCGACAATGCCACCCGCGCCAATCTGGGCGGGCTGAAACACTCCGAACGGATCTTTCTCGGCATGGCGCTGCTGCATCGCTATCGCAACAAGCGTCAGGGCACCCATTTCGAGCATCTCTATGATCTGCTGGCCCCGGAAAAGCAGAAAGAGGCAGAGATCCTCGGCAAGGCCATGCGCTTTGGCGCCATGCTGATGGTGGGCGAGGATCAGGACATCGGCAGCCTGCGCTGGCAGCCGCGCAAACGCTTCCTGCATGTGGAATTGCCCGCCGCCAGCGCGCCGCTCTTTGGCGAGGTGGCGCAATCGCGGCTTATGTCGCTGGTCAATGCACTGGAGGCTGAGGTGCGCGTCACTGTGGAAGGCAAGCGCGGCGCGCTGCTGCAAAAGGACTCGCGGGAGTAATCAAGCTCCCCGGACCAGGTCCCTTGCGATTGGGCATCTTCGGATGTGGCGGCAGTTCAGCGCCCCCCGACATACCAATTGTTCGCACGAGTACGAGGCGGTGCTGCCGCCCGTGTGCCGGTTGTGCCATCCCGACTCAGTCGGATCGCAGGAGAAAACGGCGATCTTGTTGTCCTGCGAGGCGCTAAGGTCGCCGACAGAAGAGTGCGCCGCCTAAGAGGCGTGCCACTGGGCGTCCTGTAAAAGCCCCACTTACAACTCGATACTGCCGTCTTCATCCGCCTCTGGCGCCTCTCCCTCCGGCAGCGGCTCCTTGCGACGGATGATGATGTCGCCGTTGGGCAGGATCTCCGGCATCTCGTAGACGCTCCAGTCCTCCACCTGATCGGCAATCTCCGCCAGCGCCGGACCCATCTCGGTCAGGAAACTGCGCATGGAGGGGCCGATTTCGGCAAAGAGACGCGCTGCCTCCTCCAGGGTTGGCTCCATCTCGCGGCGCAGACCCTCGAAGAACAGCTCTGCCCCGCGCTCCATCAGCGACGGCGCGCCATCGCTATCTGGGGTGGTCTGGTCCTGCGCGAGCACCGGCAGTGCGGGCAACATCAGCGCCAACCCCAGAACGCGGGGCAATCGGCGCAGCGAAGAGAACGAGAGAGCATGTGTCATACCTGAAGTATAGCGCGCCTGTGTAACAGGTATAGAGGTCGCGTGGCGCGGTCCCCTCCGTCACGGGCATATGGCAATCTCTTGCCGCACCTCGGCTCACGTCCAACAGCGCCCATCCACACAAAGTCCGGTACTGGATTGGCAGCGCGACTGTGCATCAGACACGGCGGCGCAGGCCTGCGCAGTCACCCGCCCGACGGACGGGTCAGATCCAGATCCAACGTGACGGGAAAGTGGTCCGAAGCCGCCAGCAGGGCCTGGCAGAGATCCGGCGTGCCATAGCATCCGGCATCCTCGAACGGGTGCCAGATGCGCCATTGCGGATCAAACGACATCAGCTCCGGCGACACCATTGCGTAGTCCAGAAGCGCCTGAAAATACCGCTTATCCAGATGGTTATAAAAACGGGCTGATGTGGGTAGCCCCTGCCGATTGGGGCGCAGCAGCTGGCGGGCATGGGGGTCCACCAGCTCGGCCCCCATGATGATTTCCACCGAAGAGCGGCCAAACAGAGCCTCGTAGACATCCAAGCCGGGACCATCGTTCAGATCGCCCATCAGCACCAGCGGCACACCTGCCTGCAGATGATCCTCGATCCGCGCCCGCAGCCAGACTGCCTGTGCCAGCTGCTTGCGCCGGTTGGTGATGGAAATCGCGCGGGCATCCTCGGGCGTCCGTGCGCCATGCGGAGCCTTGGATTTCAGATGCGCGCCGATCAGGCGAAAGGGTAGGCCTGCGCGCGGGGTGATCTGCAGCTCCATCGGCGGTTTGGAAAAGCGCACCAGATCCGCCCTCGCATCCACATCGAGGTCGATCTCAAAACTGCCGTCAAAGCGCGGCGCCTGGGGCGAGGAGACTGGTGCATGGACCGCCTCCAGCACCGCTGCATCATAGAGGAAGGCGATCTCCTGCTGGGTGTCATTGGCAAAGCCCATCACCACGTCACGGGTGCGCAGCCCGGCCCAATTGGCAAAATTTTCCAACGCCCGCAGTGTGTTCTGGTGCTTTCCGCTATTGGGGGCCTCCACCACGACGATGCCATCCGCATTGATCGCCCGCAGCACAGATGCAATCGCGTCGGCCTGCGTCCTGCGGCTGATGCCGTGCCGTCCCGATGGCCCCTCATCAAGCCGCAGCCCGTCCGCGTCATCAAAGAGGTTGGCGAACCATTCAATATTATACGTGCTCAGGCGCATGATCTCGGGCCTGCGCCGTGCCGCTGATATCGTCCCAGGCGCGGTTGATATCGGCCATGCGTTTCTCGGCCAGTCGGATCGCCTCGGGCGGGACACCGCGGGCGATCATCGCATCCGGATGATTGTCACGCACCAGCCGTCGCCAGATGCGCCGGATCTCCTCCAACGGTGTGCCGGGCTGCACGCCAAGCACATCATGGGGATCACGCGGCGCGCCCTCGACAAACCGCGCCCGCAATGACCGGAACTGCGCGTCGGACTGCCCGAAGATCCGGCTCACATCCTCAAGAAACGCATTTTCATTCGGGTGATAAAAGCCATCGGCAATGGCGATATGAAACAAGCCCTCCATCAAATCGCAGAGGGTTCCAGGGTCATCGGCAAACATCGCCCCGATGCGGCGGGCATAATCATCGTAGCCTGCGATGTCCTGTCGCGCGAGGTTGAACACCCGTGCGGCCTGCACCTCGTCCTCGGCTGCGATCTGGAACACATCCCGAAACGCGGCAACCTCGTCGCGGGTCACCTGCCCGTCCGCCTTGGCCATCTTTGCCCCCAAGGCAATCACCGCAATGGTAAAGGCCACCGAGCGTTCCGGCGGCGTGCGCAAGCGGTCGAAAACCTGGCTCAGGCTTTCGCCATTGGCGAGCGCGGAGAGCGCTTCGGTTATGCGAGTCCAAAGTGACATGAGGGAAGTTTACCTGCGAAAGGCGCCGGTGTCAGGCGGGGCATGTCCCTCCTCACGGAGAATTTTCCACGATCGCACAGGATCGCGCCGTTGGCGCGGCGGCCCGTCAGCGCACAACCGTCATGCAAGTGTTCGCACCCCATGCGGTGTGTCGATCTCAGCGCGGATGTCAGCTGGTCCCGCCTCAAACACGACACGCGCATCTGGGAGCGCCAGCATGGCACGCAGCGCGTCCGCCTCCGGGTGGCAGATTATCAGGCGCCGGAGGCCGCAGCCCTGCTGGGTCAGCCGCGTGGCCGGATGCGGCCCCTGCCATTGCATCAACGCAGGACAGCAATTGTCAAAGGGCAGGATCCCGGTTTCGGGCACCGCCATCTGCCAGCTGAGATCGCCGCGTGTCAGCGACACCGGTTGACCGGCATCCACCTTCTGCGCGGCCAACGTGGCCAGCGTGGCGTCCAGATCATCGCAGCGGCAGATCCAGGTGCCAATCCGAGGCGGACCAAAAAACCGGTCAAGGTCGAACCAGCGTGGGCTGCGCTCTGGCGTTGCATCGGGGTCAATGGCGATCGCCTCCAGATACAGCCCGCCCTCAAGGCCAAGCAACGCGTTATGGGTACCGAACACCTGATGCTGCCCACCGGGCTGCAGCGGCACACCTAGCGCCTGCTCCACATGCGCGGTGGCCTCCTCAAGCGTGTCCCCGGCAACGGCGAAGTGATCAAGTTCCATATGCGTATCCTTTGGCAGCCGCGCGTGTTGCGCTCAGTCATTTACCCAAACTTTCCGGGCTGTTGCATAGCGTAACGCCCCAGCCTCAGAAGAAAACCCCATGCCTGCGGTGGCTGTGTCCAGAGGGTCAAAACATCGGGGCATATCTGCTTGATCTCAAGTTAACTTGAGCAATTAAGGTGCGAGTCGCGGGGCATTCCCCACCAGACAACCCGGAGACAGAACATGCACTCAAACTGGTCACCCGACGATTTACTTGGCCTGTATGAAACTCACATGACCGTCCGCGACCTAGATCGGGCGCTGGACTTTTACACCAACAGACTGGGCCTGACGCTGGCGCGTCAACTGCCGGAGCGCAAGGTCGCCTTTCTCTGGGTCGGACCGAAGGAGACCGGCATGCTGGGGCTTTGGGAGGTCGGCAGCGCACCGATGGGATTGCAGCTGCATTTCGCGTTTCGGGCTACCCGGTCGGCGGTTCTGCACAGCTGCCAAACGCTTGCGAAACGCGGGATTACGCCGCTGGGGTTCACAGGCGAACCGGTGCAGGAGCCGGTGGTGCTGGGATGGATGCCAGCGGTGTCGATCTATTTCAAGGATCCGGATGGCCACTCTATCGAGATGCTGAATATGCTCGATGAGGCGCCCGATGCGGCATTCGGCGTGCGCAGCTACTCGGACTGGCAGAACCGCTGAAGCCATCATCACGGGGCACACGACATCACGGAAAACAACGGGCAGGCTCCCGCCCGTCCCGGTGGCATGACACATGCCACCACGCCCGTTGGGCGTGGCGCGTTGCCCCAGATGGGGCAACGCGCGCAGCCGACCCTCATTGAGGGTCGGCTGCCACCGGATAGCTTCAGACCTCAGCCACGCGCCGCGCGGATCAGTTCCAGAATATCCTGAGCAGCCGTCGGGATATTGGTGCCGGGACCAAAGATCGCCTTGACGCCAACCTTGGTCAGGAAGTCGTAGTCCTGCTGCGGGATCACCCCGCCGCAGATCACGATGATATCCTCGGCACCCTGCGCCTTCAGCTCGGCGATCAGCTGCGGCGCGAGCGTCTTGTGACCTGCCGCCTGGGACGAGATGCCTATCACATGCACATCGTTGTCGATCGCATCCTGCGCCGCTTCCGCCGGGGTCTGGAACAGCGGCCCGACGTCGACATCAAACCCGATGTCGGCAAAGGCGGTGGCGATGACCTTGGCGCCACGATCATGCCCGTCCTGGCCCATCTTGACCACCAGAAGACGTGGGCGGCGACCCTCTTCTTCGGCAAAATCCTCGATCGACTTCTGGATCGCGGCAAAGCCCTCGTCGCCCTCGTAAGCAGCGCCATAAACACCGGCGAGGGTCTTCACTTCGGCGCGGTGGCGACCGAATTCCTTTTCCATAGCCATGCTGATCTCCCCAACGGAGGCCCGGGCACGGGCGGCCTCGACCGCGGCCTCGAGCAGGTTGCCACCCTCACGCGCGCGGCGGGTCAGTTCACCCAGCGCCGCCTCGCAAGCCTCGGTGTCGCGGGTGGCGCGGATGCTCTCCAGCCGCTTAATCTGGCTATCGCGCACCTTGACGTTGTCCACATCGAGGATGTCGATCGGGTCTTCCTTGTCCTTGCGGTATTTGTTGACGCCGACGATCACCTCTTCGCCGCGGTCGATCATCGCCTGACGGCGGGCGGCGGTTTCCTCGATACGCAGCTTGGGCATGCCGGAGGCGACGGCCTTGGTCATGCCGCCCATCTCTTCCACTTCCTGCATCATCGCCCAGGCCTTATCGACCAACTCGGCGGTGAGGCTTTCGACATAATAGCTGCCTGCCAGCGGGTCGACCACATTGGTGACACCGGTTTCTTCCTGCAAAATCAACTGCGTATTGCGCGCAATTCGTGCAGAGAAATCGGTGGGCAAGGCGATCGCCTCGTCCAGCGCATTGGTGTGCAGACTTTGCGTGCCGCCCAGAACCGCACTCATCGCCTCATAGGCGGTGCGGATGACGTTGTTGTAGGGGTCCTGCTCCTGCAGGCTCACGCCGGAGGTCTGGCAATGGGTGCGCAGCATCTTGGAGCGGTCGCTCTCAGCGCCAAATTCGGTCATCACCCGGTGCCAGAGCGTGCGGGCCGCGCGCAGCTTGGCGGATTCCATGAAGAAATTCATGCCGATGGCAAAGAAGAACGACAGCCGACCGGCGAATTTGTCCACGTCCATGCCGGCCTCGATGGCGGCTTTCACGTATTCGCGCCCGTCCGCCAGCGTATAGGCCAGCTCCTGCACCAAGTTCGCGCCGGCCTCCTGCATGTGGTAGCCGGAGATCGAGATCGAGTTGAATTTCGGCATACCATCCGAGGTATATTCGATGATGTCGGAGATGATCCGCATCGAGGGTTCCGGCGGATAAATATAGGTGTTGCGGACCATGAACTCCTTGAGGATGTCGTTCTGGATGGTCCCCGACAGCTGGGATTTGTCATGGCCCTGCTCTTCGCCCGCGACGATGAAGCTGGCCAGGATCGGGATCACCGCGCCATTCATGGTCATCGAGACCGAGACCTGATCGAGCGGGATGCCGTCAAACAGGATCTTCATGTCCTCGACACTGTCGATGGCGACGCCGGCCTTGCCGACATCGCCCATCACCCGTTCATGATCGCTGTCATAGCCGCGGTGGGTGGCGAGATCAAAGGCGACGGAGACGCCTTGCTGACCGGCGGCGAGGTTGCGGCGGTAGAAGGCGTTGGAATCCTCAGCGGTGGAGAAACCGGCGTATTGGCGGATGGTCCAGGGGCGACCGGCGTACATGGTCGCCTTGACGCCGCGGGTGAAGGGGCCAAAGCCCGGCAATGTGCCCATATGGCCGAGGTCTGCGGTATCCTCGGCGGTATAGATCGGTTTTACGTCGATGCCTTCGAGGGTCTGCCAGGTGAGATCCTCCAACGCACGGCCGCGCAGCTCTTTTTCAGCCAGCGCCCGCCAGTCTTCCGGTGTCTGGGTCATGCAATGGTCCTCTTGTCAGATCGTCCTGCGACACGTGGTCCGCCGCAGTGTTATTGTCGGGTTTGACGTCCGATTTGTTCGGATCTTCAACCAGTTCTGCGAGCCCGTCGGCACCGCCGACCAGCCACATCATATCGTCGTAGTAACTCTCCCGCAGGCTGGCGGTTTCAGCCTCGGAAAACGGCATCCAGCGCCCATCGCCCTCGGGCAGCAGCCGGGCAAAACGCTCCGGCAGATCGGCGCGCAGCTCCGGCAATCTGGAGCTGGAATTAAGCCGGAATCGCCCCCGTACAGCGGGACAATTCACACCGGTCACCGCAGAAAGTTGCGCCTCGGGCTGGCTGGCAAAGACTTCATGCGCAAAGACCCTGATGCGGGCGCCCGGCATGGCGCAATAGATATCATGAATGACGTCGCGCCAGCTGCGCGTCGCCTCGGCGATGCGCTCCAGCGTACGGGCATTGGACATCCGCAAGGACTGTTCCAGGCGCACGGCCATGGCCGAGGCCCAATAGCTTTCGGGGCTGCGGATGTTCAGCATCACATCGGTGACCGCGCCGCCAAACGCATGGTCCAGGCGCGACAGATGCTCCCCCGCACCGGGATAAAGCTGCCCGAGAGAGAGGTTCTGTTCCAGCTTGCCCATCATATTGGCATCCGACACCACCAGCGACGCGGTCCCGGCGTCACGCAATGCGCAAAGTTGCAGCGCGATGCGCCCCTTCGCACGTGTCACAGGGTCGCGGCCCGTCACCGACAATGCGCCGGGTTGGATGCCGTGCAGTAGCCCCTTGCGCGTGCGGTCCGGTCCCATCATGGCAATGCCGTATTGCGACAGCTGATCGCCTTTCCGGGTCACGTAGTTCTGAAAATTGCGCGTTGCGCAGCGGTGCGCACCGATATGCAGAATGACTTTCATCGCAGGTTCTCCTTGCGCCAGCGGGGGGCATCGGAGACAGCATGGCGCGTCAGGTGTTCCATCGCGCTTAACAGAAGATGATTTTTTTGTGTCTTCCACGGTTTCAGAGGTCGCTTTTAAGCTTGGACCACATATATTTATGCTCATAGGAGAGCGTATGAACAAATTGAATACACTGGCCCTGCTTGCCACAGTTGCCACCCTGCCGCTGGCCCTCGCGCCTGCCGTTCTGGCCGCACAGGAAAGCCCGCAGCCGCCTGCTCCCTCGGTGGCAGGCCTGAGCGATGATGCCTCCCCGGTCGATCTGACCGCAGAAGAGGCCGCGCCCGCCTTCGAGATCCGCGACGGGTATGAGGTGGAGATCGGCGAATACCGTTGGACCCACCGCCCGGTGGTGGTCTTTGCCGACAGCCCGGCAGATCCGCGATACCAGGAGCAGATCGACGAATTCCTGCAGGACATCCCGGCCCTGATGACCCGCGATGTTCTGGTGTTTGTCGACACCGATCCGGACGCCAAATCCGCCCTGCGCAAGAAGCTGCGGCCACGCGGGTTCATGCTGGTGCTGATCGGCAAGGATGGCGGTGTGAAGCTGCGCAAACCGCTGCCATGGAGCGTGCGGGAGTTGAGCCGCACCATCGACAAGATGCCGATGCGGCAGCGCGAAGTCGAAGACCGACGGGGCGGGTGAGCGCTGCGCGCCCTGCCCTGCCAACCGTAGCGGCCCGACCAACCCTGCCGAACCTGCCATCCGTGGGCGTGATCCGTTAGGAGGTGCGGCCGCGCGAGTAGAACAGGCGCCGGTTGCGCCGGTCGAAGACGGCCATGAACTTCTCTTCCGGCTCGAAGATCAGCACCGAAGTCGGGTCCAGAAGCGCGTTGAAATAGGCCTCTTCCATCTCTACTGCCATGCAGTCCTTGCCGCTGGTGCCCGAAGACAAAACCCCGATGCCCTGCGGCAGATCGCGGGTCATGATCTGCTCGGTGACCACGGTGGGTGACATGCCGTCGATCTCGAATGCAACCGCGGTGCCCTCTGTGATCATACGCATGCCGGTTTCGACATCGCGGACCTTTTTCACCATGGAGCTGATGCGGGTGGCCTTCACCTCGAACAATGCGGCGGTGCAGTTCACGCGGGAAAAGAAATAATGCGTCTCGCCCAGCTTGACCCAGTCTTCCACCTGCGCGCGCACCTTCGCCTCCTGGTCGAGGCTGCAAGCCGCAATCAGCGCGGCACTCAGCAGAGCCAAAACAGAGGCACGCATAGGGCGACTGGAACGGGGCAAGGACATAGGTAGGACCACGGGCAAGACCTTCAGAAACTTTGGCACGCACTTGGGACCGGGGCGCAGAGCGACCCGGCAAGCTGAATGTGCCAACCCTATGGCGCGGGCGTTCAGAAAGCCTTAACACACCCCGCGCAAGCGCAGGAATTTGCGGTATTTTTGACCCCCGCGCATACGCCCTGCCGGGGCCGTCCGGCCACCGGGTTGGATCAGGGAATATCCGGGCGCGCGGGGTCATCAGATCATTCGAATTCGATGATCACGTCGTCGACGGCAAGGCTGTCACCGGCGGCGGCGTTGATCTTGGAGACCACGGATTGCTTCTCGGCACGCAGGATGTTTTCCATCTTCATCGCCTCGATCGTGCAGAGCGGCTGGCCTTCCTGCACCTCCTGCCCCACTTCGACGTCGATTTTCACCACCAGACCCGGCATCGGGCACAGCAGCATCTTGGAGGTGTCGGGCGGCAGTTTCTCCGGCATCAAGGCGGCCAGTTCCGCCTGACGAGGACGGCGCACATGCACCTTCAGCTCTGCCCCACGGCTGCGTACGCGGAACCCTTGGGTGATCTTGTCGACCTTGAGCACCAGCGGCGCGCCATCGGTCTCTACATGCGCCAGCAGGTCGCCCGGCGTCCAGTCGGAGGTCACGCGGATGGCAGCGCCGTCCTCCTCGAAGGTCACCGTGGCGCCTTCGGGATCGGCGGCGACATGGGTCTTGAAGGTCTGCCCCTGCAGATCCACCACCCAATGGTTGCCGACACGGCGTTCGTGGTTGTCCATCCGGCCCGACACCTGGGTGCGACGGATCTCGGCGATGCGATGCATGGCGGCACAGGAAGCGGCAATGCGGCGCAGATCGCCCTCGGGCAGTTCCACCCCGCTAAAGCCGTCGGGATATTCCTCGGCGATGAAGGCGGTGGTGATGTCGCCGGAGATGAACTTTGGATGATCCATCACCGCCGCCAGGAACGGCAGGTTGTGCCCGATGCCCTCGACCTCGAAACTGTCGAGCGCGATGCGCATCGCCTCGATCGCCGCCTCCCGGGTCGGCGCCCAGGTGCAGAGCTTGGCAATCATAGGGTCGTAATACATTGAAATCTCGCCGCCTTCGTAGACGCCGGTGTCATTGCGAATGACCACGGGGCCCGCCTCGCCCGGCGCCACGCCGGGGGTATAGGCGGCGGTTTCCGCTGGCGGGCGGTAGCGGGTCAGACGGCCGATCGAGGGCAGGAAGTTGCGATAGGGATCCTCGGCATAAAGCCGGTTCTCGATCGCCCAGCCGGTGAGTTTGACGTCATCCTGAGTGATCGACAGTTCCTTGCCTGCCGCGACACGGATCATCTGCTCGACCAGATCGACGCCGGTGATCAGCTCAGTCACCGGGTGTTCCACCTGCAGGCGCGTATTCATTTCGAGGAAGTAGAAATTCCGCTCACCATCGACGATGAATTCCACCGTCCCGGCAGAGGCATAGCCCACCGCCTTGGCCAGCGAGACCGCCTGTTCGCCCATGGCGCGGCGGGTCTCTTCATCGAGGAAGGGGCTGGGCGCCTCCTCAACAACTTTCTGGTTGCGGCGCTGGATCGAGCATTCACGCTCGCCCAGATAGACGCCGTTGCCATGCGCATCGCAGAGCACCTGGATCTCAATATGGCGCGGCTGGGTGACGAATTTCTCGATGAAGATCCGGTCGTCGCCAAAGGAGCTGGCGGCCTCGTTCTTTGAGGACTGGAAGCCTTCGCGGGCCTCTTCGTCATTCCAGGCGATGCGCATGCCCTTGCCGCCGCCCCCGGCGGAGGCCTTGAGCATCACCGGATAGCCGATTTCGCCGGAGATTTTCACCGCCTCGTCCGCGTCCTCGATCAGCCCCATGTAGCCGGGCACGGTGGAGACACCGGCCTCTTGGGCGATCTTCTTCGAGGTGATCTTGTCACCCATCTTCTCGATCGCGCCCACCGGTGGGCCGACAAAGGCAACACCCTCGGCCGAGAGCGCCTCGGCGAATTTGGAGTTTTCCGACAGAAAGCCATAGCCCGGATGCACCGCCTGCGCGCCGGAGGCCCGGATCGCCTCCATCACCTTGTCGATGACGATATAGGATTGGTTGGCCGGCGCCGGCCCCACATGCACCGCCTCATCCGCCATCTGCACATGCAGCGCCTGGCGGTCGGCATCGGAAAAGATCGCGACCGTCTGGATGCCCATCTTGCGGGCAGTCTTGATGACGCGGCAGGCGATTTCCCCCCGGTTGGCGATCAGGATCTTGTCAAACATGGGCTGTCCCTTGTGGTCGGTGTTGAGATGTCGGACGCGCGCACGCAAAACCGCCGCTCACGGAGATCATCCGTGGCGGCGGCGTGCCAGCGTCGTGGGAAACGGTCAGGGGGACGCGGATCAGCTCCGCGCCCCGGGCGCCGTTAGCAGCGGCCCGGATTTTCCTGACAGTAGATGAGGTTGCCTGCGACGCCAACGGCGGCACCGGTGACCAGACTACCGTTGAGCAGCGCGGCACCGGCCGCACCTGCACCCGCGCCATAGAGCGCCTGTTCGCCGGTGGTGTCGCCGCATGCGGCAAGGGCCGTGGTGCCTGCAATGAGGGCGGCAATGATAGATTTGCGCATCGAAATGCTCCTTTGGGAGGGACTGCTAGATTGCGTCTCACTTTGCCCGGACAACGCGGAGCGTCCAGATATGTTCCATGCACAGTGTTGCGATGGGCGACGGATCGCCCGTGAAACTGGCGCAAATGGCAAGGTTTCGCCCATCTGCGCCGACAGCCGCCCTTAGGGTCGATGTCGAATTGGACAGAAGCGCTACTGCCCTGCCCCGTCAGGGTTTTTCGCGGCGCAGGCAGACTGCGAACCGCGGCAAACAGGGAGAGAGAGTGAGAACCAAAAATGGGCAGCTGGCGCGGGGATGCACACAGCTGCCCAGTCAGGTTTTGGGGCCAGAACAGCAACCAGAAGGGACGAAATGGCTGTGACGGCTGGTTTGACCCTACAGCCATCTGCAGGCCTGAAAACCAAATCGTAAGCGTATGGATTTTTTGGGCAGCGGGCCGCGCACTTTCCAAATGTGAGAGCGGGAATGCGCCGATCAGGCCCGGACATACCTCTGAATGCGCAGCTTTTTGCTGCAACAGGAGGGGCATTCGGGCGATATGGCGCATATCCCGCATACGATCAGCCCTCAAAGGCCTCGGGGAAGGACCTGCGCGCCACTTCGACGTCAATCACCAGCAGCGAGTCGTAGCTTTCAGGGTCGAAGGGGTCATCCACGGGCACGACCTCGCGCCCGAACAGCCAACTCAGCCGCCCTGCGTCGAGATTGCCGCGCTCAAACGGCTGGTCGCCGAAGCATTCCCACAGCGCTTTCATGAAACCGGCATCGGCCCGCTTGTCCGCAGGCCTGCGATCACGATACCGCTCGCGCTTGGTGATCGGTGTGACGCCCTTGGGATTGGGGCGGCGGATAATATATTGGAAATCTGTGCCCGGAAGACGGCCCGGAAAGCCGCGATGTTTTAGCATGGGTGTGCCTCCGGTCCGGCACCCCGCAGGTCGGAAAGGTCCGGCCACAGGGCCGGACCCCTGAAGTGATTACTTGTATTTGCCGGTGTAGACCGGTTCTTGCGAGATCGGCTCGGGCTCGACCACGACGAATTCTTCTTCGCGCTGGCCTGCGCATGCGGAAACGGCGGCCACGAGACCGGCGAGAGTGAGAAGTTTGATGCTCTTGGACATGTCAGTCTCCTAAGATCATTGATGAAACCTGCACGGGCGCGTGCCCGTACCTCTGTCAGCCTGGCGGAAAACCCACCCGACCGAGGCGCATTTTTGCGTCCTGCGCGCAGCATAGCGGCATTGGTTTCAAGGTTATATGAAAATTCCGCGTCTCCAGCGGCCTGTGGCGCGAAAATCGCAGAAAAGTGCCGATGTGGTGTCTCTGGCAGCAGCATCAGAACCCCTCCCAGACGCAAACACCATCATCGACGCGGTAGGTCTCGAAGAACTGCGTCGCTTCGGGTGCGGTGCTGCCAAAGGGCAGATCGCGATCCGCCAGCGAAATCACCACGCGGTCCGGCGCCAGCGCGTGGTGTGTCAGGTATGGCACGGCCAGCTTGGCACAGAGGAAATCAATATCAGTGGCGCTGGCCTCCTGCGTGGTCTGCTCCGCAATCTGCGGCGCCACAAAGCGAAACCGCGCCCAGAGCGCACCGGGCGCCGTGTCCAGCAGCACCTCGGAGAGGGTCACAGGCTGGCCAGAGGGAACTGTGATTGCGCTGGCAGCCGGTGCCTCGCCCTGCCCCGATGCGGCGTCCGCGCCGCTGCCGAGCACCAGCGCGACGCATGAAATAGCCACGGCACACAGGTGTTGCACAGGCGCAGAACGCCGACTGACGGGCGCAACTTCAACCACTGCTTGTGCTGGAAATTGTGGGAAAGATCCAAATTTGCCGCAGCCCCGACCCCAATCAGATCGGGCTCCTCCTGCCGGGGCTGCGGGCGCAGCGCCTAGGGCGCGCGCTAAACTCAATTCGGCTGTGGCAGAGCATGCAACCGATTCGGCCTCTGAGTCAAACCCTGTTACAAATTTGTGCAAAACCATATGATCCCGCCCAACCTGCGATCTGTTTGGGAACATGCTGGCGGCATACCGGCGCAATTGCGTCACCCTGGATGCAATTTGCCCGAACATTCCCCTATTATTGCGCTGTTCTAGCGGCATCAAAGCGTCCTCCCGGAGCGCTGCGCCTGAGCCACCCAACGGGCGCGCCGCGCCGGGCACGCCAAAACCGCCCCGATCTCTGCCGCCAGACCCGGCGCCACCGGGGCCGCGACTCGCCCTCCCGCCTCAACGCGAATCACCTCGCCCTGCCGGGTCAGCCGCACCACCGGAGAGAACCCCCGCACCCGCTGCAGCGCCCGCCACATGTCCTGACGGATCTGATGCGCCAGCCGCAAGGGATCACCCACAGGGAGAGTGGTGGTGGCCACCACGTCAAACCGGGCGGGCAGCTGTCGGGAGAGCGTCAGCTCCCCCTCAGCGCGGGATATGTGCCAGCGAGGTGCCATGGGGATCCGGGATCAAAGCGGGATGTTGTCGTGTTTCTTCCACGGGTTCTGCAGCTTCTTATTGCGCAGAGAGGCAAAGGCGCGCGCCACCCGGCGGCGGGTCGATTTCGGCTGGATCACCTCGTCGATAAAGCCGCGCTCTGCCGCTACAAAGGGATTGGCGAAACGGTCCTCATAATCCGCAGTATGCGCTGCGATCTTCTCCGCATCGTTCAGGTCGGCGCGGTGGATGATCTCGGTCGCGCCCTTAGCGCCCATCACCGCTATCTCCGCCGTCGGCCAGGCGTAGTTGAAATCGCCGCGCAAATGCTTGGAGGCCATCACGTCATAGGCGCCGCCATAGGCCTTACGGGTGATCACCGTGACCTTGGGCACGGTCGCCTCACCGTAGGCAAACAGCAGCTTGGCGCCGTGCTTGATGACGCCGCCGAATTCCTGGGAGGTGCCCGGCAGGAAGCCCGGCACGTCGACAAAGGTCAGGATCGGGATTTCAAACGCATCGCAAAAGCGCACGAACCGCGCGGCCTTGCGTGAGCTATCGATGTCCAGACAGCCGGCCAGCACCATCGGCTGGTTTGCCACCACGCCCACGGTCCGCCCCTCAAGGCGCACAAAGCCGGTGATGATGTTCTTGGCGAAGTCTTCCTGGATCTCGTAGAAATCACCCTCATCGGCGATCTTGGTGATCAGTTCCTTCATATCATACGGCGTGTTGGCGTTCTCCGGGATCAGCGTATCAAGGCTGTCCTCGATCCGGGCCGGATCGTCGAAGAACGGGCGCACCGGAGATTTCTCGCGATTGTTGGCGGGCAGGAAGTCCACGAGACGGCGCACCTCGGCCAGGGCCTCGACATCGTTTTCAAAAGCGCCATCAGCGACGGAGGATTTCTTGGTGTGGGTGGAGGCGCCGCCCAGCTCCTCGGCTGTGACCTGTTCGTTGGTCACGGTTTTCACAACATCCGGGCCGGTCACGAACATATAGGATGTGTCCTTCACCATAAAGATGAAGTCGGTCATCGCGGGGCTGTAGACCGCGCCGCCCGCACAAGGCCCCATAATGACGGAAATCTGCGGGATCACGCCGGAGGCCATGATGTTGCGCTGGAAGATCTCGGCATAGCCGGCGAGCGCATCGACGCCTTCCTGAATGCGCGCACCACCAGAATCGTTGAGACCGATGATCGGCGCGCCGTTCTGGATCGCCATGTCCTGGATCTTGCAGATCTTTTGCGCGTGGGTGGCGGAGACCGAGCCACCCAGCACCGTGAAATCCTGAGAGAACACATAGACCTGACGGCCATTGATGGTGCCCCAGCCGGTGATCACCCCGTCGCCTGCAGGTTTGTTGTCCTCCATGCCGAAATCGGTACAGCGATGGCTGATGAACATGTCGAACTCTTCAAAGCTGTCCTCGTCCAGCAGCAGTTCGATGCGTTCGCGCGCGGTCAGCTTGCCGCGGGCGTGCTGTGCATCGATGCGTTTCTGTCCGCCGCCAAGGCGCGCGTCTTCGCGGCGCTCTTCGAGTTCGGCAAGGATATCCTTCATGGCAAATGCCCCCTGATCAGTTTGGGCCCAATGTTTCGAACGTATTTTGAACCGGGTTCGTTATCGGCGACCCTAACGCGCAGCCAGCATCAGCCCAAGGCAAATATCGCAAATTTGCAAATGCAATGCATACCCCGAGTGCAAAGCAGCAAATTCGCAAACCAACTGTGGAAATCGACCATTGGCGCCGCATCTATGGGAGATGCAATGTGGCTCCAGCGCCCACGACCCGCGAGGCCTTTGGCCAACGGGTGTCGCCACTCGGCAAAATTGTACCACACCGGCAGCTTTGTTGGACTTTGACGAAGCGCCGGACTAGACGATTAACACGCAAACTAAACCGAGACGTATAGTGACCCGCACCACGCCCCCGACCATCTGGACGCTGATCCTGCTCACCGGCCTGTCCGCACTTGGCATGAACATCTTTCAGCCCTCACTTCCCAGCATGGCAGCATATTTCGGGGTCGAGTATCGCATGATCGCGCTCTCCGTGCCGCTCTACCTCGCGTCGAGCACCGTGGTGCAGATCTTCATCGGCCCGATTTCGGACAAGATGGGTCGCAGGCCGGTGTTGATGGCGTCGCTGATCCTGTTTCTTCTGGCGACGCTGGGCTGCATCTTCTCGCCCACAGCGCCCATCTTTCTCGCGTTCCGCATGGCGCAGGCGGTGGTGGCCACCTGCATGGTGCTGAGCCGGGCCGCCATTCGCGACATGCACGATGGCCCCAAAGCGGCCAGCATGATCGGCTATGTCACCATGGGAATGACCGTGGTTCCGATGATCGGTCCGGCGCTTGGCGGGGTTCTGGATCAGGCCTTTGGCTGGCATTCCAGCTTCTGGCTGCTGTTTGCCAGCGGCGTGGCGACACTGGCGATTTTTCACGCCGATTTTGGCGAGACCGCAACCAAGAGCGGCAAGACACTGCTGCAGCAGTTCCGCGAATACCCCGAGCTGCTGCGCTCGCCGCGGTTCTGGGGCTATTCGCTGGCTTCAGGCCTGTCAGCGGGCAGCTTCTTTGCCTACCTCGGTGGCAGCCCGTTTGTGGGCAGCGAAGTCTACGGGCTCAACAGTGCCGAACTGGGCTTCTACCTCTCCGCGCCGGCCCTCGGCTATTTCATGGGCAATTTCCTGTCAGGCCGGTATTCGGAGCGCGTCGGGATCAATGCCATGGTATTCTGGGGCGCGATCGTGAACATCTTCGGGGTCGGGTTGTCGCTGACAATCACCCTGGTCGGCTGGGATACGGTGTGGAGCTTCTTTGGCCTGATGTGTTTTGTCGGCCTTGGCAACGGCATGGCGATCCCCAATGGCACCACCGGCGCCATCAGCGTCCGCCCGCACTTGGCGGGCACGGCGGCGGGTCTGTCTTCGGCGATCATGATTGGCGCCGGGGCTGCGCTGTCGGCGGCCGCAAGCTGGCTGTTGGCGCCGGGCTCCAACGCCTCGCCACTGCTGGAAATCATGTTTGCCAGCAGTATCTTCGGGCTGATCGCCATCCTCTACGTGATAAAACGAGAACGTCAGCTTGGCCTCACGGTCTAAGCCTTTTCCGGCCTAACGCCACGCCGAAGGCTGGTGTTTCGCTTCGGGCTGCGCCCGAAGCGACCCGCGCGACGCGCGCCCCATTCGGGGCGCGACGCGCTCGGCCCAACTGCAACGTCAGCTTTTCAAAGCTGGGCGTCGCAGGCGGGAGCCTCGCGTCAGACGCAACGCAGACGCTGGCGACATTCCACGACTTGCCAGCCTGACTTTGCACTTCTACAGTTTTAGCGGATCCTATTTGCAAAGGCATGCTGCATGGCCACCCAAAAGCTCTATGCCGGGGCGAAGCTGCGCGAAATGCGCACCCGCCTCGCCCTTACCCAGAAGGACTTCGCCGCGAAGCTCGGCGTGTCCCTGCCCTATCTAAACCAGATGGAGAACAACAACCGCCCCGTCTCCACCACCGTGGTGCTGGCGCTGGCGCAGGAGTTCGGGCTGGATGTGACGGAGCTGTCATCCGGGGACAGCGAGCGGCTGATCTCCGACATGCGCGAGGCCATGGCCGATCCGGTCTTTGCCGATGATGTGCCGCCGCTGGCGGATCTGCGTCTTACCGCCTCCAACGCGCCAGCACTGGCGCGCGCCTTTCTCAGCCTGCACCGCGCCTATCGCCAGACCCACGAGCGACTTGCGTCCCTGGACGAAGCCTTGGGGCGCGAGGATGCGCGCATTCAGGCCAGCCCCTGGGAGGAGGTGCGCGATTTCTTTCACTATTGCGACAATTACATCGACGCGGTCGACCGCGCGGCCGAGCGGTTTTCGGGCAGCGGCGACACCCGCCTCAACGCCGAAACCGCCCTGCAGGAGATGGGCGTCACCCTGACCCTGCGCGACATGGAAGGCCTGCGTGCCTATGATCCGGAAACCAAGGTGCTGGCGCTGTCGCATCGCTCCGCGCCGCAGACCCGACTGTTTCAGATGCTGTTGCAGCTGGCACTCCTGCGCTACGGCGACCTGCTGGATGCAACGCTGGATTTTGCAAAGTTCCAGACCGAAGAAGCCCGGTCGATTGCAAAGATCGGTCTTGCCAACTATTTCGCCGGTGCGGCGCTGATGCCCTACACCCGCTTCCTTGAGGCTGCGCAGGCCTGCCGTCACGATCTGGAGCTGTTGGCGATCCGCTTTGGCGCATCGATCGAGCAGGTGGCGCATCGGCTGTCGACCCTGCAGCGCCCGGGTGCCAAGGGCATTCCATTCTTCTTTGTGCGCGTCGATCAGGCCGGCACCATCACCAAGCGCCATTCTGCCACCCGGCTGCAATTTGCCCGTTTTGGCGGCGCCTGCCCCCTGTGGAACGTGCACCGCGCCTTTGAGACACCGGGCCGCTTCCTGCGGCAACTGGCCGAGACGCCGGACGGGGTGCGCTATATCTCGCTGGCGAGGGATGTGTCGAAACCGGGCGGATCCTTTGGCGCGCCCGTGCGGCGCTATGCGATCTCACTGGGCTGCGAGGTGAGCCACGCGGATGCGCTGGTCTTTGCAGACGGGCTGGATGTGACGCAGGCCTCGGCGTTTGAGCCGATCGGGATTTCCTGCCGCATCTGCGAGCGCCAGCACTGCCATCAGCGCTCGGTGCCACCACTGGAACGCCGCCTCACGGTGGACACCAATGAACGCAGCGTGCTGCCCTACCGGGTGAATTGACGCAAAACGGGCCGCAGATTTGCTGCGGCCCGTCGTGGTTCACCGCTCCCTCGGCCCTCAGGCCTTGGACAGGATCCCCCAGATCTCATCCTTGAGCGTCGCGCGTGTCTTGCGCAGCTCGCTCTCGGCCTGCTCCGAGACCGGCTCCACATTGGTTTCGGCGCGGTGCACGGCGCGGTTCACGTCGTGGTATTCATCCGCAAGCTTTGCAAAATGAGCGTCCGACTGCTTCAGATCACTGATCAGCGCGGCTTTTTCGGGGAATTCCTCGGCCAGTTCATGCGGGGTATGCGACATCTGTTCGCTCCTTGTCTGTGTTGTTTGACAAGAGCTTAGAAGATGACTCGCAGACACACTTTGACCGGGATCAAGTTTTGGAGGAATTCCAAACCCCGAATGACTTGCGGTAGGCATAGCCAAGAGACGATCCCGTTCTATAGTGGGTATCGTTGTTCGACGCGCTTGCAAGCATTCACCAGCGCCCGGAGACCGCACAAGCAGTGAGTTCACCGCGCCGAGCCTGCCCCGGGTCACGGCTCCCGTCTCCTCGACCGCTGTGTACACGCGCGGGAATAGGCTGGTCGGACCGTCTACGACATCCGGGTTTCAAGTCAGGCTCCCGCACCAACGCCCGATTTGAAGCGCCGCAACATTGTGCGCCTTGGGTGGCAAAGGTTTTGAGCCGTGTGAAGAGCCGTACAGCAACTCCCCCCACTACGAGAAGGAGTAGCTGTCTGATCGGGCACAGGGAGAGGAATAAAGGGACAGCCTTCAAGTCAGATTGGTCAGCTTTGAGCCCATCTTGAAGGATGCTGCGTCACGCACCTATGACCGCTTAGGCTGCAGTCAAACACTCGAGCCTTTGTAACCCGATATCTTGCTAGACAAGAAAAGTCGTTTGCGATCAAGTTCGACTCACTGCAAGTTTAACTCTATGAATGGATCGAGAAGGATGCCGTGGCCAGTTGCTGAGAGTTATGTTGAGGACTGCGAAAGCGCATTGGGCTTCACGTTTCCAGACAGCTATCGAATTTCAATTATGGACCAAAATGGTGGCGTCGTCGTGTGCGACGGCGATACGTGGAATTTGCATCCCATTTGGGACAAGTCGGACAAGAAGCGGCTCAAGAGAACTGTCAACGACGTGGTGCGGGAGACAAGGGCGATGGCCAATTGGACCGGTTGGCCGAGTGATGCCGTTTGCATCGCAGCAAACGGTACTGGCGACGTATTGATCTTTTCCGGCCGTTCAAGTTCTTTCGATGAAGCTGTTCACCGCTGGAACCATGAAACTGGAGAAACGGAAAAAGTTGCGAAAGACTTTTCCGCACTCCCAAGGGCGTGATACGGTTTTCTAAATTGGAAGCAGTCTTTGACACATCCGCAGCGAAATCCCGCTTCGTCCCGCTCACCGACCAACACGAATTTCAGACATGTCCATAAAAAACCGCCCCACTGCGGATGCAGGGGGCGGCTAGGCGTGACCGACAGTGCAGGGTTCAGCGCTGCGAGGTCTCCCAATCCGGATTGAACCAAGGCTCTGCATTTGAGGACGGCAGACGGCGCCCCAGAATATGGTCGGAGGCCTTCTCGCCGGTCATGATTGAGGGCCCGTTGAGGTTGCCATTGGTGATGCGCGGGAAGATCGAACTATCCGCCACCCGCAAGCCCTCGACGCCGATCACCCGGCATTCGGGGTCAACCACGGCCATCGGGTCGTCCACCGCGCCCATCTTGCAGGTGCCGCAGGGGTGATAGGCGCTTTCGACGTGTTCGCGTAGGAAACCATCGATCTCCTCATCCGTTTGCAGGTCGGTGCCGGGCTGGATCTCGTGTTTCAGGTAAGGTTTCATCGCATCCTGAGCAAAGACCTCGCGCGTCAGGCGCACGCATTTGCGGAAATCGATCCAGTCCTGCTCGGTCGACATGTAGTTGAACAGGATTTTTGGTGCAGCGTTGGGATCGGCGCTGGCCAGCGTGACCTCACCGCGCGAGGCGGAGCGCATCGGGCCGACATGGGCCTGGAACCCGTGCCCCTCGGCAGCGACCTGACCGTCGTAGCGCACTGCGATGGGCAAGAAGTGATACTGAATGTCCGGGTAGTCTATCCCCTTGTCGGAACGGATGAAGGCGGCACTTTCGAACTGGTTCGAGGCCCCCAGGCCGGTTTTGGTAAACAGCCACTGCGCGCCGACCAGCGCCTTGCCGAAGAGGTTCCAGTATTTATAGAGTGTGATCGGCAGCTTGGAGGCGAACTGGAAGTAGAACTCCAGGTGGTCCTGCAGGTTTTGCCCAACGCCGGGGCGATCTGCGATCACCTCGATCCCGTGTTCGGCCAGATGCGCGGCGGGACCAATGCCCGACAGCATCAGGAGTTTCGGCGAGTTGAGCGATGAGGCTGCAAGGATCACCTCCACATCCGCACGGATCACCTCGATCTGGCCACCGCGTTCGACCTCGACACCGACGGCGCGGCCGTCTTCGATCACCACCTTGCGGGCCAGCGCCCGGATCATGGTGCAATTATCGCGCTTCAAGGCGGGCTTGAGATAGGCGTTGGCGGCGGACCAGCGGCGGCCCTTGTAGACCGTCATCTCCATCGGGCCGAAGCCCTCCTGCTGCTCGCCGTTGTAGTCTTTGGTCACCGGATAGCCCGCCTGCTGCCCGGCCTTCACAAAGGCATCATGCAGCGGGTTGTCGCGGGGGCCGCGGGTGACATGCAGCGGGCCGTCCTTGCCGCGCCAGTCGGGATCGCCGCCATGGCCGCGGTCGTCCCAGGTTTCCATGCGTTTGAAATAGGGCAGCACGTCGGCATAGGACCAGCCCGTGGCACCGCTCTCGGCCCAGTGGTTGTAGTCGCCGGCGTGGCCGCGCACATAAACCATGCCGTTGATCGAGGACGACCCGCCGACCACCTTGCCGCGCGGCGTGACCAATTCGCGCCCGCCCAGATGCGGCTCGGGCTGGGATTTGTAACCCCAGTCGTACATCGCCATGTTCATCGGGTAGCTCAAGGCGCCCGGCATCTGGATGAACGGGCCTGCATCGGTGCCGCCATGTTCGATCACCAGCACCGATTTCCCCGCCTCACTCAGACGGTAAGCCATGGCGCAGCCTGCGCTGCCGGCCCCAACAATCACGTAATCCGCGTTCATCGCGTCCATTCTCCTGTCACAGGGCCGACCCGTAGGGGCTGACCACAAGGCATAGCTTCTCTGGTCCCGCGCGTCCTTTTGGGCGACGGGGTGGGTGGGTGGGCGTCGCCCAAAAGGACGCGCCCTATCGTTTAGGTGCAGACCTCAGAAGGCTGCTTCGCAATCGCCCATGCGCACATAGACCGACTTCACCTGGCTGAAGTGCTTGATCGCCTCCTTGGAGTTTTCACGCCCCACGCCAGAGGCCTTCACACCGCCAAACGGCGCCTCGACCGGCGCGTCATTGTAGGAATTGATGAAGCAGCTGCCCGCTTCCAGCTGACCGATCACCCTGTGGGCGCGGGTGAAATCCTTGGTGAAGACACCGGCGGACAGGCCAAACTCGGTGTCATTGGCGCGCGCGATCGCCTCTTCTTCGGTCTCGAAGTCGAGCACACACATGACGGGGCCAAAGATCTCCTCGCGGGCGATGGTCATATCGTCGGTGACATCGGCAAAGACGGTGGGCTGCACGTAGTAGCCGTCCATCTCGGCGCGCGCACCGCCGCAGATCAGCCGTGCGCCCTCTGCCTTCCCCTTCTCGATATAGCCCAGCACGATGTTCATCTGGTTTTCCGTCACCATCGGGCCGAAGTTCACCTCTTCATCCATCGGGTCGCCCAGCTTGGCGGTCGCTGTGCGCTCGGCCAGACGGGCGAGGAAGGTTTCCTTGATGTCCTTGTGCACAAATACCCGCGTGCCGTTGGAGCAGACCTGACCGGAGGAGTAGAAGTTGCCGTTGATCGCGCCGGAGATGGCGCTTTCGATGTCGGCGTCCTCAAACACCAGCATCGGGGATTTACCGCCCAACTCCATGGTCACATGCTTCATGCCTTCGGCGGCAGCGGCATAGACTTTCTTGCCGGTGGGCACAGAGCCGGTGAGCGAGACCTTGTCGACGCGCGGATCAGTGACCAGAGAAGCGCCCACTTCGCCCATGCCCTGAATGACGTTGTACAGCCCCGCAGGCGCACCGGCCTCGATCAGGATCTCAGCCACTTTCAGCGCGCAGAGCGGCGTGGTCTCGGAGGGTTTGAACACCATCGAGTTGCCACAGGCCAATGCAGGCGCGCCCTTCCAGCAGGCGATCTGCGTCGGGTAGTTCCAGGCGCCGATGCCGACGCAGAGCCCCAGAGGTTCGCGGATGGTATAGACCCAATCCTCGCCCAGCTGGATATGCTCGCCCGTCAGGCTTGCCGCCAGACCACCGAAATACTCCAGCGCATCAGCGCCCGAGGTGGCGTCTGCCACCAGAGTTTCCTGCAACGGCTTGCCGGTGTCATAGGTCTCCAGCACCGACAGATCATGGTTGCGCTCGCGCATGATGTCGGCGGCGCGGCGCAGCACCCGGCCACGCTCGGTGCCGGACATCTTCGCCCAGATCTTCTGTGCCGCCTGCGCAGACGCCAGCGCCTGATCGACGATGGCGGGGGTGGCAGCATACACGCGGGCGATCTCTTCGCCAGTGGCGGCATAGATCACCGGGATCGGGGTGCCGGAGGTGTCTTCGATATATTCGCCATTGATGAAATGGCTGGCTTTGGGCTGGGCCGGATGTGTCATGGTCTCGCCTCTTTCCTTCTCAGGTCAGCGTGGTGCCCCGCAGGGCGCGGGAAGGTGTGGAATTCTTCGTGCCCGCAGATGCGGAACACGAAGCTGTGCGGTTTTTCGGGGACCGGCACATGCAGGATGGGCGCAGGAGGCGTCGATCGTGCATGGGTCGGAGCGGACCCGGGGTGGTGCCGCCCGACCTGCGGGCACAGGCAGGGCGACACCGAGGTGCGTCTTAGTGCACGGCTTCGATCTTGGAGAAATCGAGATCGTTCTCATCCGGGCTGGCCTCGATGGCCATGACCTCGTTGCGCTTGACCGCGAAGATGTAGATCAGGCAGCTCACGTAGAGCCCGATCACCACCGCACCGATCCACTGGATCTGCAGCCACTGGCTCTGGAAGGCGACGGTCAGCGCAAAGAGCACAACCGCGTTGCCCAGCACATAGGGCAGCTTGCCAAAGCGTTTGGTGGTGAGGTTCAGGTTGTCGGTATAGAGGCGGATCAGCGAGTCAAACGAGTTGATCACGAAGACAACGCCCACAACCATCATCGAGACATTGATGAACAGCGTCGTCGGGATCTCGTTCAGGTGGTAGTAGTACAGCACCGAGAACCACACGCCGAGCGGGATCGACGGGAAGATCAGCAGCGCGGCCAGCACTTGCCAGGTCTTCAGACCGCCGACAAAGCGCGAGGTGAACTGACCGATCATGATCGACCAGGCGAACCACCAGAACAGGTAGAATTCGTGGTAATCGGTGAGCGGCAGCACGAACTTGTGGATATTGGAGAAATAGCCGCCGATGTTGCCGGCGGTGCCCGCAAACTCACCCAGACCCATGCCGGAATAGGCCCACATGCCCAGGATCAGCACCATGAACAGGCCGGTGGAGCCCAGCGACAGGATGCGCACGTATTTGATGTCGGTCGAGGAGAAGGCGGCAAACAGGATCACCAGGAAGGTGATGACATAGAAGGCCGGGATCACCGTCTCACCGTCGCCCATGAAGGTGGCGTAATACGGCAGATAGATCAGGAACAATGCGCCGGTGAAGGCACAGGTGCCGATGATTACGATGTTGTTGATCCACTTGACCACCGGGATCTCGAAGAACTTCACCCGCGGTTCGATGACGCAGAAGTAGAAGGTGGTCAGGAAATAGAAGCCCCAGATCAAGAAGCCCCAGAAACCGAACTCCAGCGCCAGCGGGTTGGTGAACCCATAGGCGGGATTGTTTTCCACATCCGCATAAAGCGGGAAGTCCCAGGCCAGCGGGAACATGATCAGCCCCACGTCGAGACCGGATGTAAACAGGATTGCGATGAACGTGAACAGCGGCACGGGTGTGACGCCGACCACCTCCAGGTTCCACCACTTGATGACGCAGAATGCGACCAGCGCGAACGCCAGAAGAATACCTGCTGAGATCAAATAGGTCATGAATTTCACCTCCCAGTGAATTGGTCGCAGGAACACACACTGGCGTCCCGGCGGGGCGATGTTATTGTTGTTGGAGACCGTGATCGTGATAATCAGGGTCTGCATAACCTAACCAAATTTTGAATGGTCATTCAAGTTTTGGTTTTTGGACGCCAATTTTTGAACACTCATCCGGGCTGACGCACTCTTATTTCATGGCACGAAAACGCATCCGCGACATCCGAAACGAAGAACTGATTGAAGCCACCATCGTCACCGTTCACAAACGGGGTTATGGCACTGTAACAATGGCGGAAATCGCACAGGAAGCTGGCACCTCCGCCGCTTCGATCAGCTATTATTTCGGCTCCAAGGAAGGGCTGATGGAGGCCACCATGCGGCATCTGTTGCGCAAGCTGCGCTACGCCATGGTGGCGGGCTACGGACAGGCCGAATCGCCACACGAACGGCTCTATGCGTTGATGGATGCGAACTTCTCAGATTCGCTCTTCACTGTGCCGCAATGCAGCATCTGGATGCAGTTCTGGGCCAGCGCGCCCTATTCGTCAAAACTGGCCCGCCTGCACCGCATCAACCGCTCGCGGGTGCGGAGCCACTTTGTGGCCGAGCTGAGCCAGCTTGTCCCCGCCGACCAGATCGAAACCGCACGCCTGGCGCTGCAAAGCTATATGGATGGTGTCTGGCTTCAGGCGGCGCAGTCGGACGACCCGCTCGACAGCGCAAGCGCCCGCCGCGCCGCGCATCGGGTGGTGGATCTGGTCACCTCTCGAGAGCTGGTCGCCTGAACCGCCACCCGGCGCAGGCCCCTGCCCCCCCCCTCAACTCTCACGCCGATAGGTCAGCTGGGTCCCGATCGGCAGATAGACCAGCGACAGCTGTTCGTCGGACGCCTGTGCAATGCGATAGCACAGGCTGGTCCCGGCATTGCGGTCCCAGGTGAACAGATACATCCCCTGTTCGTCTTTACTGCCGGCGCATTGCGTCTGGATCGAGATATACTCCACTGATGTTTCCGCACCGGCATAGGTGTTCACGCGCTCTGCGCCGGTCACGCGAAAGCTGTCATTGGGATCATCGACCGATTGCCAGCGGCCCTGAAGCCGTGCCAAAAGACGATCAAAGCGGTCCATCGGCAGCACTTCGATGTTGCTGAGGATCAATTCCGACGTGGTATCAAACACATCTTCACGCTGGCCCGTCAGCGCGACGCTCCGCCCCTGCGGGAGCGAATGCATCTGCTGCAGCAGCGCATCTGGTGTCCGACCGTCATCATAGACCACGAACCGCCGCCCTTCGCCGATGAAGGTGCAGAAACTCACGTAGGGGTCCACTTCGCGCAAACAGCCCTGAAACACAGCGATATGCCTGAGCTGCGATGATGCAGCACTTGGGGCGGAGTTGAGGAAATCGCGTTTCAGGTTGGCGCTCAGGGCATATGTGAAATCTGGTGTGTCCGGTCCCGTGTCAATCCGGGCGAACTCTTCCTGCCGATATCCCCGCCGGGCGCAATTGTCGTCGTCCACAATGGCAAAGGCCTTGTCATCAACGCAAAATCCCAGTTTGTCGTCGAGAAACCCCCAGCCTTCGGTCTCAACCCGGAGGTAATAGAAGCGGCGCGGCAAATCGCCGGAGACAACGCGCGCACAGCCATCTGCGGGCACTTGCCACCACCCTTCCGAGATCCAGCCCTGCTCACTCTCATAGCCGATGGCGACGTTGTGACTGGCAGCGGTGTCGTTGCAAACATCCAATGCCGCCTGCGCGCCGGAAGACACCGCCAGAGCGGGCACCAGCCAGAGTAGCCGTCTCAAGAGATGATGAAGCATGGCACCACTGACTTCGTATTTCCGCAGTCAGGCGTATCACACAAGTGTAACGCCCTGACGACAGGCGGAGCGCATAATATTTCAAAATTCCGAATTGGCCAGACCTCGCCCGGTCAGGATTTCATCGCATATGGCGCTGGCGTGACCGTGCGCCGCTTCAGCATCGCCTCACGCCAGGTGATGAAGGTGACGGCCGCGAGGATCATGGTGCCGCCCAGAACCACCCAGGCATCGACCCCTTCGCCAAAGGCCAGCGCCCCGAGAAGCGTCGCCCAGATCAGCTGCAGGAAGGTCACCGGCTGCGTGACCGTCAGGGGCGCGGCGGCAAAGGCCAGCGTCATGGTGTAGTGGCCGGCGGTTGCAAAACAGGCGACCAAGAACAGCAGACCCAGCTCCGCCAGTGTCGGCGTGACCCAATTCATCAGCGCAAAGGGCGCGAGGCCAAGGGTCACCCAGAGCGACAGCATCGCCACCACAACGGTCGGATTTGTCCGCCCGACCATGGTCTTGGCCAGAAGATAGGACAGGCCGAAGGCAAATCCGGTGACCAGCATCGCCAAATGGCCCGGCGAGACCTCGCGAAAGCCGGGGCGCAGGATCACCACCACGCCCAGCAGCGCCACCGCGATGGCCGCGATGCGGCGAAACGCCAGTTTTTCGCCCATGAAGAGCGCGGCCCCCAGCGTGACATAGACCGGCGAGAGGTAATTCATCGCCGTGACCTCGGCCAATGGGATGCGCGTCATGGCAAAGAACCACATGATGACCCCAAGCGCATGCACCGCGCCCCGCATCGCAAAAAGCCCGTGCAATTGCCGCGTCCAGTTCACCGCCCTGAGCGAGCCAATCATCGGGATCAGAAACACCAGCCCCAGGAGGTAGCGGAGAAAGGCGCTCTCGGCTGGCGGGATGCGCGGCCCCATGTATTTCACAAGCGCCGTCACCGCCACGAAGTTGAGCCCCGTCACCAGCATCCAGAAGACACCACGCAGAGGGTTGGAGGTCGGCTCGCTTGTCAGGGTCGTTGCATCGGTCATGGCGCAAAACAGACACCCATTGCTGGGGCAAGACAACCCTTCACTTGTGAAATATTGTACCCCTTTTACATCCGCGTCACGGGTACAAGCGGCCCGCCCTGACCGGTCGCCCCCTTGCCATTGGCTCCAGGCTCTCTATGTTTGAAGGATAGGTAACAGAGGAAGACCGCATCCATGATCCAGACCCTTGCCGCACTCGCCCTTTTTGTGTCGCTGCACGTGGTTCTTTATCATGCCGTCTCCCTCCGCCTCCGTCATTCTCGAAAGCCTCTGCTGGTCCGCGCCTGACGCCCGGCCGCTTTTCGACGATCTTTCCCTCTCATTCGGCCCCGGACGTACCGGGATTGTCGGTCGCAATGGCACCGGCAAGACGACCCTGCTGCGCCTGATCGCAGGGAAGCTGCGCCCCGCGTCGGGGCGGGTCATCACCACCGGGTCATTGGGGTGGATGCAACAGGACGTGGCCTCTGATGAGACGCTGAGTCTGGCCGAGCTGTTTGGCGTCGCCCCGCATCTGGACCTGCTGAACCGGGCGGACGCAGGCACGGCCACCACCACGGATCTAGCCGAGGCCGACTGGACCCTGACCGCCCGCATGGCGACCGCCCTTGCGACCTGCGGCTTGCAGATTGCGCCGGAGGCCACGCTGGCCGGCCTGTCCGGTGGCCAGCGCACGCGCGCCGCGCTGGCGGCATTGCTGTTTCAGTCCCCCGACATCCTGTTGCTGGACGAGCCGACAAATACGCTCGATATCGAGGGGCGCGCCGCTGTGCGTGAGATCCTCCGGACCTGGCGCGGGACCGCGCTGGTGGTCAGCCATGACCGCGATATCCTCGAAGAGATGGACGCCATTGTCGAACTGACCGCGCTTGGCGCGACGCGCTATACCGGTCCCTACAGCAGTTTCAGGATTGAGCGGGACGCGGCCCTGGCGGCGGCGCATCATGATCTGGCGGAGGCGGAGAAAACCCGCAAGCAGCTCGGTCGTCGGGTGCAAGAGGCGACAGAGCGCAAGGCACGGCGCGACAAGGCGGGCAAGGCCGCGCGGGCCTCTGGCAGTCAGCCCAAGATGTTGCTCGACAAGGCAAAGGAACGGGCCGAGGCCTCCAAAGGGGCAGCGGCGCGGCTGCATGAAGACCGTCTTGCGACTGCCGAGGACGCGCTGACGGAGGCCCGGGCGCGGATCGAGGTGCTGGAACCGATCCGGATGGAGATCGCCGACACCGGCCTGTCGGCCACGCGACGGGTGCTGCAAATGGCCAATGTGACGGCGGGATATGCCGAGGCCGCGCCGGTCCTCCGGGACGTGTCGCTGGAGATCACCGGCCCGGAGCGGATCGCCCTCACCGGTCCCAACGGCTGTGGCAAGTCGACATTGCTGTCGGTGATCCTTGGCCAGTTGGTGCCAACTGCGGGAGACATCGCCTTGACCGTGGATCCGGTGCTGCTGGATCAACACGTCAGCCTTCTGGCGCGGGATCAGACATTGGCGGAAAATTACCACCGCCTGAACCCGGAGGCCACCGCAACCGACGCCCGCGCGGCGCTGGCCCGGTTTCGCTTCCGGGCGGGCGACGGTGACCGCAAGGCCGGGGCCCTCAGCAGTGGACAGCGGCTGCGGGCGGGGTTGGCCTGCACTTTGGGACGGCCCTCACCGCCGCAGCTGTTGGTGTTGGACGAGCCCACGAACCATCTTGATCTGGACGCGATTGAGGCACTGGAGGCCGGATTGCGGGCTTACACCGGGGCGCTGATGGTGGTGAGCCACGACCAGCCGTTTCTGGAGCGCATCAACCTGACCCGCCGCATTTCGCTTTCGGACAAGGGCCTCAGCGGTCTGGCAACGGAATGAATTCGCTGTCGTCCCCCGGCGGCAGATGAAAGCGCGGGTTATTGGCAAAATCGCCGCGCGCCCAGGCCTGCTTCGCCTCTTCGATCTTTTCTTTCGAGGAAGCGACGAAGTTCCACCAGATATGGCGGGGGCCGCCCATGGTCTCGCCGCCCAGCGCCATCAGCCGCGCGCCCTCCGGCCCGGCGGTGACGGTGATGGCATCGCCGGGGCGAAACACCATCATCTGGCCGGTCTCAAAGGTCTGGCCCGCGACCTCTACCGCACCCTGCGTGATATAAAGCCCGCGGTCCTCATGGTTGTCGGGCATCGGCAGCTTGGCGCCCGCCTCAAGGATCACGTCCGCATAGAAGGCTTCTGACTGCATGGTAACGGGCGCGGTTTCTCCCCAGGCGGTGCCGAGGATCAGGCGCACCTCCTTGCCCTCACCCGTCAGGTAAGGCAGCGCCTCTTTGCCGTGGTGTTCAAACACCGGCGCCATGTCTTCCTTGTCTTCCGGCAGGGCGATCCATGTCTGGATACCAAAGAGGCTGCTTTGGCCCTTGCGGGTGGCTTCCGAGGTGCGCTCGGAATGGGTGACGTCCTTGCCGGCCACCATCCAGTTGACCGCGCCCGGATGGATCATCTGATGGGTGCCGAGGCTGTCGCGATGTTCAAACTCGCCCTGATAGAGGTAGGTCACGGTGCCAAGGCCGATGTGGGGATGCGGACGCACGTCGATGCCGCCGCCGGTGAGGAACTCCGCCGGGCCCATCTGGTCGAAGAAAATGAACGGCCCCACCATCTGGCGGCGCGGCGCGGGCAAGGCGCGGCGCACCTCAAACCCACCGATATCGCGGGCACGGGGAATGATCAGCGTCTCGATACTGTCGAGGCTGCCCGCATCGGGGCACTTTGGTTCCAGTGTCGGGTTCCAGCTCATGGGCCTGTCCTTTCCTCGCAACTCTGCCTTTCAAGATAGACCATGCGAGACCGTCTGACAGCCTGTTGGTTCTGCACAGGCCCTGCGCGCGGCCTCACATCAGGGCGAGTTTCAGCGCCAACGCCAGCATCACCACGCCGATCAGCGCATCCAGCACCTGCCACGCGCGCGGTCGGACAAAGACCGGCGCCAAGAGCCGCGCGCCATAGCCCAGCGTGAAAAAGAACACGAAGGACGCGGTGACCGCACCAAGGCCAAAGATCCACGCCGGCGTATATTGCGCCGAGATCGCCCCGAGCAGGACCACCGTATCCAGATAGACATGCGGGTTGAGCCACGTGAACGCCAGGCACGTCAGAACTGCGGGCCAGAGCGCCATCTGGGCGCCCTGCCCTTCGGTTCTGAGCGCGGCACCGCCCGTCCAGGCCGCCTTGAGAGCGCGCAGCCCATACCACGTCAGAAACAGAATACCGCCGATCAGCATCACGGTCTCAAACCACGGCAGCGCAGTGGTGAGCCTGCCAAATCCGGCCACCCCGGCGGTGATCAGCACCGCGTCCGACACAGCGCAGGTCAGCACGACCGGCAGCACATGCTGGCCCCGGATGCCTTGGCGCAGCACAAAGGCGTTCTGCGCCCCGATGGCCAGGATCAGGCTGAAGGCGAGGCCAAAGCCCGCCATCAGGGTCGGTAAGGCATCGACAGCAAGCAGAGGCGAAAACATGGCGTGGCTCTTTCTTTCTGGGTCAATGTCACTTTGACTACCCCGATGCATTTCGGTAATCCAATTAAAGATACTCACTTGGATTAAGCACAGCTAATGCGATTTGATCCCCCTCAACTGGCCGCGTTGTCGGCGGTCCTCCATCTTGGCAGCTTTGACGCAGCTGCCGCATTGCTTGGGGTGACGCCCTCGGCCGTCTCGCAGCGGATCAAGGCGCTGGAGGATCGCATCGGCACACCGCTGGTGAACCGCACCAGCCCCTGCACGGGCACCGAAACCGGCCTGCGCATCGCCAAACATGCCGAAGATGTCGCCCTGCTGGAGCAAAGGCTGAGCCGGGATCTGTCGCTGGACACCACCAGCGCGCCCGCCCGGCTCAAGGTTGCAGTGAACGCCGACAGCCTTGCCACCTGGTTTGTCGAGGCCATGGTGGCGGCGGGCGATGTGCTGTTCGAACTGGTGATCGACGATCAGGACCACAGCACCGAATGGTTGCGCCGGGGCGAGGTCTCTGCCGCCGTGACCGCCGAGGCACGCCCGGTGGCGGGCTGCGATGCCTTTGCGCTTGGGCAGCTGGATTATGTGGCCACCGCCAGCCCCGCCTTCATGGCGCGCTGGTTCGCAGACGGGCTGACGCCGGAGGCCGCTGGACGCGCGCCTTGCATGATCTTCAACACCAAGGATCGCCTGCAGCACCGCTGGCTGGCGACCCATGTGACCCCGGATGTCGTGCCGCCCGCCCATTACCTGTCGTCGACACAGGCCTTTCTGGATGCAGCGACTGCAGGCCTCGGCTGGGGCATGAACCCGGTGCAACTGGCCCGCCCCTATCTGGAGCGCGGGGATCTGGTGGAACTGGTGCCGGGCAGCACTCTTGGTACGCCGCTCTACTGGCAGGTGAGCCGGATCATGGCCCCGGCCCTGCGCGACATCACCCAAGCCGCGCGCCGTGCGGCGGCAAGGACGCTGACGCCTGTAGACGCCTAGGCGAGCACGCACCCCACCGGCCGCTCACCTGCCGCTAGCGAGCGCGCGCCGGACAGTGCTAGGCTGGTTGCATGCGGCGCGCCCTTCCTTCATCGCCCCGGTCCTTCGGGTGGACCTTCTGGCTCATGCTGGCGATGCCGCGTGCGCTGGTGATTGCGATGCTTTGGGGTTTGACCCACTTGGCTGACATACCGCTGACGCTGGCCTCTGCGGTGATCGCCAGTGATGCGCTCGTGCTGATATGGCAGATCACACGATACCATCACAGCGCCGACGCCCATATCCGCGACACCGGCGCAATGGTGGCAAGCTGGGGCGGGTACTTCGCCTGTTTTCTGGCGCTGCTCACCTCTGCAACGCTGTGGTGGGATCTGGTTTTGATCGCAACGCGCCCGCCCGTGGAAGAAACATTCGACCAGCAGATGCAACGCGAGCGAGAGCAGCTTTATGTGCTGGAGGTCGCTTCAGACGGCACCGAACTGCGGTTTGAGGGCGAAATCACCTATGGGCTGAAAGCACGGCTCACGGGCCTTCTTGTGGCACATCCGAACCTGCGCCGCATGTCAATGACCAGCCCCGGCGGCCATGTCTACGAGGCCCGTGGCACGGCTCAGGTGATCTCGGCCGCAGGGCTCGACACTTACGTGGAGGGGGACTGCACCTCGGCCTGCACATTGTTGTTCGCAGCCGGGCAGCGCCGCAGCCTCGCCCCGGATGCGCGACTTGGATTTCATGGCTACGGATTTGCGACGGTGGTGCATCTGCCCGGTTATGATATCGAGGCGGCACAGGACAAGGATCGCGCGTTTTTTCTGTCTCATGGGATCGACCCGATGTTTGTCGCGCGCATGTATGACACCCCGGCACAGGACATGTGGTTCCCGGACCTGAGCGTGCTCAGAGCCGCTGGCTGGCTCCGCGACTAGACGATCCCAAATGCCCCAAACGACAAACGGCCCCGCCAGATGGGCGAGGCCGTTCTCGGGTTACTTTGTCAGGGGCCGCTCAGAGCTGCGCCATCACCTCGTCGGAGGCCTCGAAGTTGGTGGTGACCCGCTGCACGTCGTCGTCGTCTTCCAGCGCATCCACCAGCCGCATCAGCTTTTGCATGCCTTCCAGGTCCAGCTCGGTGGTGGTGGTGGGCTTCCAGATCAGCTTGGTGCTGTCGCTCTCGCCCAGCTCGGCCTCCAGCGCGTTGGACACGTCGTTCAGATCGGTGTCCGCGCAATAGACGATGTGACCGTCCTCGGAGCTTTCCACATCCTCGGCGCCGGCCTCGATCGCCGCCATCATCACCGTGTCCGCATCGCCAACTTCGGCGGGATAGGCGACCTCGCCCTTGCGTTCGAACATGAAGCCGACAGAGCCGGTCTCGCCCAGATTGCCGCCGTTCTTGGAGAAGGTCGAGCGCACGGTGGAGGCGGTGCGGTTCTTGTTGTCGGTCATCGTCTCCACGATTACCGCGACGCCGCTGGGACCATAGCCCTCATAGCGGATCTCGTCATAGGTCTCCGCATCGCCGCCGGTGGCCTTCTTGATGGCGCGGTCGATCACGTCCTTGGGCACGGAGTTCGACTTGGCCTCCTTGACGGCCAGACGCAGGCGCGGGTTCTTTTCCGGATCCGGGTCGCCCATCTTGGCGGCGACGGTGATTTCCTTGGAGAGTTTGGAGAACAGCTTGGATCGCGCAGCATCCTGGCGACCTTTACGGTGCTGGATGTTCGCCCATTTGGAATGGCCTGCCATGGTGCATCCTATGTTTTGATTTCAGAAACTGGCGCTCATATAGCCCCGGAGTGTACAGGCATTCAAGCCGGGGCTTTGGTTGCATGGCCGACTCCCCGTCCCCTAACGGGTTCGAGGCCGCTCAGAGCGTGTATCTGATCGGGTTGGATTGACCGCGTTTCTTGGGCACGCGGCGATTGAGGTACCTATTCCGCACATCATCCGGCGCAGGCACTCCTGAGAAGGAATACCGCCCGTATCGCCCAATCTCTGGATGGTGACGCCAGGCCGTCACTTCAAAGACCTCGATCACAAAGCCCTGAAACTCCGCCAGCACATATTTGTTCTCTTCGGTGCGCCATTTGGCCATGACCCAATTGCCTTTGACTGCTTCGAGAACCCCTTCGGAGTCATCAAAGCGGGTGTACTCCCGATTGATATTGATCAGCATCGCATCCTCCGGAAGCGTGTCCAACTCCGCGCTTACATATCGGCGCTGGATTTCATCTGCCGTCATCAGTCCATGGCTCCAGGATTTGTGACCAGATTGAAAATTGGCGAGATCTGCAGCACCATAGTCCTGACCGCGGTGGCGCAACAGATCAATCAGAACGCTCTCGATCAATCTGGCCTCTTTTTTGGTTAGACCATGACGCAAGATTAAATACTGAACCTCTTGTCCACGCTGTTCGATCTCGTGGATCGTGCTCAACTTCGCGGAGCGCATGTCCTCGCTGATCTGTTTCTCGGCAACATGGCTATAGAGCCTGTTCCCCTTGCCTTCTCCAATGTAAAATATTTGGTCGTTGCGTGGATCAATGAGCGCATAGACATAGTGACCAATCCGGTCCAGGAGCACGTCCTTAAAATATGGAAACTGCGTAGCCAATTGATTTTCCTCGACTGATTGTTCACTGCTGTAATACCAGAGCATTACCTGAGGTGCTGAGGTGATGCCTACTAAAAACCCCGGAGCCAACGATGACATTGGACCAAACCCTGCTTTTCAGCCTCTTTGCCGCCGTATTCGGCCTGCTCCTCTGGGGAAAATTCCGCTATGATCTGGTGGCCTTTGGCGCGCTGATGGTGGCCGTGGTGCTGGGGCTGGTGGAAACCAAGGACGCCTTCGCAGGCTTTGGTCATCCGGCCACATTGGTGGTGGCGCTGGTGCTGATTGTCTCTGCGGGGTTGGTGAAATCCGGGGCGGTGCATCTGATCACCCGCACCCTGGTGGATCAGAGCCGTTCGCTGGGGGCACATATTGTCATGATGGGCAGCGTCGGCGCGGTGCTGTCGGCCTTCATGAACAATGTGGCGGCCCTGGCGCTGCTGATGCCGGTGGACATCCAGACTGCGCGCAAGGCGGGGCGCGCGCCGGGCCAGAGCCTGATGCCCCTGTCCTTTGCCACCATCCTCGGCGGCATGGCGACGCTGATCGGCACCCCGCCCAACATCATCATCGCCAGTATCCGCCATGACACGCTCGGCGAACCGTTCAAGATGTTCGATTTCGCCCCCGTGGGCCTTGCAGCTGCCGCGGCCGGTCTGGCCTTTGTCGCCCTTGTGGGCTGGCGGCTGATCCCGGATCGCTCCGGCGCGGCAGGCGCCACGGAGAGCCAGCTTTCTCCTTACGTGGCGGAGCTGACGGTGCCGGAAGAGTCGGAGCTGATCGGCCAGCGCCTGGGCGGTCTGGACCCGGAAGCAGAGAAGGCCGATGTGGCCATTCTCGGGCTCATGCGGAGCGGCCAGCGGCGGTATGGTCGCTCGGCGGGGGCGATCCTGCAGGCCGGCGACACCATCGTGCTGGAGGCCACGCCGGAGGCGCTGGACGAGTTCCGCTCGACCCTGAAGCTCGACTTCTCCGATGCAGCGCGCGAGGAGAAACTGAAGGCGGCGGGCGACGGGCTGGAGCTGATCGAGGTGGTGGTGCCCGAACATTCCCGCATCGCCGGACGCAGTGCGCAGGCGGTGGGGCTGGCCTGGCGGCAGAGCGCGGTGCTGCTGGGCATCGCGCGTCAGGGTCAGCGGCTGAAGAAGCATCTGCGCCAGACCGAAGTCGCTCCCGGTGACATCCTGCTGATCCTCTGCCCGCGTGATCGCGGCACAGAAGTGGCCGACTGGCTGGGCTGTTTGCCGCTGGCCGCACGAGGCCTGTCGGTGACGGCGAATGACAAGACCTGGTGGGCGATCGGTCTCTTCGCGGCGGCGGTGACGGCGGCCTCTTTCGGGTTGGTGTATCTCCCGATCGCCTTGGGGTTGGTGGCGATCAGCTACGTGCTGCTGAAGATCCTGCCGGTGGCGGAGATCTACGATCACGTGGAATGGCCGGTGATTGTGCTGCTGGGCTCGATGATCCCGCTGGGGCAGGCGCTGGAGAAATCCGGCGGCACAGAGTTGCTCGCCACGGCGCTGGTCGATCTGACCCAGGGGCTGCCCGCCTGGGCGATCCTGACGGTGCTGATGGTGGTGACCATGACCCTCTCGGATGTGCTGAACAACACCGCCACGGCGATCGTGGCGGCCCCGGTGGGGATTTCGATGGCCAATGCGCTGGATGTCTCGCCCGATCCCTTCCTGATGGCGGTGGCGGTGGCGGCCTCGGCGGCCTTCCTCACTCCGATCGGGCACAAGAACAACACGCTCGTTCTGGGGCCCGGCGGCTATCGGTTTGGCGATTACTGGCGCATGGGGCTGCCGCTGGAGATCCTGGTGATCACCGTCTCGATCCCCGCGATCCTGCTATTCTGGCCGCTTTAGACCGCTCGTTGACGCAGCCGCACAGCTGAAGACTGCGGGGGGGCTCCCGCCCCTTTTGCCTGCGGCAGAGCCACCATCAAAAGCGTTGGGCCGGGCGGGGGCCGCGCCGAAGGCGCGGCCCCCGCCCCCTCGCGACGCACAGGGTGCGGCGCAACACCTCTGTGGCGCTGACCTTTCATGTCGCACGGACGAGAGGCACGGCACTACCGCGCCGCGGCACCTGCCCTCGCGACAGCGCCACACGCAAGGATTGCGCGGCGCGGCCCCTTGCGCCTAGGCTCAGACAGAAGAGCACCGCGAACCGGGGAGGAAAGCCATGGCCGCCGCGCAGAGAGACAACAGCGCCGATGTCATCGTGATTGGCGCCGGGCTGGCCGGGCTGGTGGCGGCAAACGAGCTGGCCGACCGGGGCAAGCGGGTGATCCTGCTGGATCAGGAACCGCCGCATTTCCTAGGTGGGCAGGCGCATTGGAGCCTTGGCGGGCTGTTCATGGTCGACACGCCGGAACAGCGCCGCATGGGCATTCGCGACAGCCTCGATCTGGCACGGCGTGACTGGGCCGGCAGCGCGCAATTCGACCGCGACGAGGATCACTTTCCGCGCCAATGGGCCAAGGCCTATCTGGAGTTTGCCGCAGGCGACATGCGCCAGTGGCTGCATGGTCTGGGCCTGCGCTGGTTTCCGGTCGTGGGCTGGGCCGAGCGCGGCGATGGACGCGCCGAGGGGCATGGCAATTCGGTGCCGCGGTTTCACGTCACCTGGGGCACCGGGCCGGGCGTGGTGGCACCCTTCGCCCAACGGGTCGAGGCGCATATCGCGGCTGGGCGCATTGAGGCACGCTTTCGCCATCAGGTCAGCCACGTCATCCAGCAGGGCGGCCTCATCAAGGGGGTGTCGGGCGAGATCCTCGCCAAGGACGCCAGCCCGATCGGCGCTCAGACCAGCCGCCAGGAGGTCGGTGAGTTCGAGGTCTATGCCCCTTCGCTGATCGTGGCTTCGGGTGGCATTGGCGGCAATCTGGAGATGGTGCGTGCCAACTGGCCGGTGGAGCGTCTGGGCCCCGCGCCAAACCGCATGGTCTCTGGCGTGCCCTTCCACGTCGACGGGCGCATGCTGAAGGTGGCGCAGACCGCGGGTGGCCATATCATCAACAACGACCGCATGTGGCATTACTGCGAGGGCCTTCGGAACTGGGACCCGATCTGGCCCAACCACGGCATCCGCATCCTGCCCGGCCCCTCGTCGCTGTGGTTCGACGCTCATGGCAGCCGCCTGCCCGCCCCGGCGCTGCCGGGGTTCGACACGCTGGGCACCTTGAAGGCGATCCTCGCCACCGGACAGGACTACAGCTGGTTCATCCTCAGTCAGAAGATCATCGAGAAGGAATTCGCCCTGTCCGGTTCTGAACAGAACCCGGACCTGACCTCCGGCAAATGGGGCGAGGTGCTGCGCGCCCGTCTACTGTCGCGCGGACAGGCACCAGGGCCGGTGGAGGCCTTCAAGAAACACGGCGCCGATTTTGTGGTCGCCGACACGCTGTCGGAACTGATCCTGGGCATGAACGATATTGGCGATGTTGCGGTGGACGAAGCCCATATGCGGGCCCAGATCGAGGCGCGGGATGCGCAGGTCGACAATCCCTTTGCCAAGGACCGGCAGATCCAGGCGATACATGCAGCGCGCAACTACCGCGGCGACAGGCTTATCCGGACCGCCAAGCCGCATCGCATTCTGGACCGCGCCAACGGGCCGCTGATCGCCGTGCGGCTCAACGTCCTGACGCGCAAAACGCTGGGCGGACTGCAAACCAATCTCGACAGTCAGATGGTGGGCGCAGATGGCCAGCCCCTACCCGGCCTGTTTGCGGTGGGAGAAGCCGCCGGCTTTGGTGGCGGCGGCTATCATGGCTACAATGCGCTGGAAGGCACTTTTCTGGGCGGGTGCCTGTTTTCAGGCCGACAGGCGGGACGCTCGAACAAGATCGCCTGAGGCAACGCATCCGGGCAAGCATCGCTGACAGGTCAATTACGCCCCCAAAGGGCGCGCGCAGACCGGGTCAGCCGCTGGTTTCCACCAGGCCTTCCTCTTCGGCGTCGCGGCTGTAGCGCAGCAGCTCGGTGCCCTCCTCATCCAGCAGGATCAGCGCCGTCGGCTCGATCTGGTAGGAGGTCACCCGGGCCAGCAGCGCCAGCACTGTTTCCTCCTGCTCCGCCAGCCCTTCCGGACAGGCCATCATGGTGCCCGCGATCTTGTCCGGGAAGGTGATCGCCTCGCCGTCGATCTCCGCCTCGCCCATGAACCGGTTGCAGCCAGCGCTGGTTCCGAACTGTCCATCCTCGGCAAAGCTGAGATCGAGACCACGTCCCTCCAGCGGTTCGGCGCCCTCGATCTGGCTCAGTGTCCAATCCGTCTCGGTGAGCGCAGAGTGGCCCACTTCGGTGGCACGTGTCTGCACCCCGATGACAATGGCGGACGCCGAAATCATAATTGCTGCGATAAATGCGCGTCGGGTTGTTTGCATGGGTCCCATTCCCAATTTCTAATTCACTTATCAAATGTGGGACTGCAATCAGGCCACCACAAGAGGTGCCGTTGGGCGCGACGCAGCGATGCGCGGAAAGACGCGCAGTTGCTGCCAATTGATCCCCGTCAGAGCGGCCACAGGAGCGGGATCACCGCCGAGGCCAGCAGCCCCATGGACAGGTTCAACGGGATGCCAACGCGCAGGAAGTCCGAGAACTTGTAGCCGCCGGGCCCATAGACCAGCATGTTGGTCTGATAGCCGATCGGTGTCGCGAAGGCAGCTGACGCCGCGATCATCACCGCGATCACCAGCGGGCGGGGATCGAGCCCCATAGACTGCGCCAACCCCACCGCGATCGGCGTGACAACGACGGCGACCGCGTTATTGGAGACCAGCTCGGTCAGCACGGACGTCAGAAGATAGACCGCCCAGACAAGGAAGAATGGCGGCAGGTCTGCAAGCGAGGGCCCGATCGCCGTCACGATCAGCTGCACCGCGCCAGAGCTTTCCAGTGCCGCACCGATGGCCAGCATGGAAAAGATCAAGGCCAGCAAGCGCCCATCGATAAACGAGAAGGCCTCGTCCGCATCGATGCAACGGGTGACCAACACCAGCGCCACAGCAAGGATCGACAGCATGAAGATCGGCGCAAGCCCGAAGGCCGCGCCAATCACGATGCCGACCATCGCGGCCACAGCGACCGGCGCATGACTGCGGCGATAGGCACGTTGCGTGGGTTGGGACACGTCAGCCATGTCGGTTTCCGCCGCAAGCCGCTGAATGTCGCCAGGGGCCCCCTCCAGCAGCAGCGTGTCGCCGACGCGCACGACGAGATCATCCAGCTGCACGCCGATGTTCTGATTGCGCCGGTGCACCGCCAGCACATAGACGCCGTAGCGCCGCCGCAAACGCATCGCGCCAAGGCTGCGGCCAACCAGACGACAGCCGGGCGTGATCAAGACTTCGACGGTCTTGGTCTCCACTGCGGAGACCTGATCGACGCGCTTCAGCTCCTTGTTGCTTTGCAGGCTGAGCAGTTCGGTCATCTTGGTGCGCAGGACCACCCGGTCCCCCACCTGCAACTGCACGCCTTCGAGGTTGCGGCGCAGCGAGTCATCGCCACGGATCACGTCGATCAAACGCACACCGGGGCGTTTGAACAGCTGAACGCCGGTCACTTCGCGCCCGATCAGGTTGCTGTCCGGGGGGATCACCGCCTCGGTGAAGAATTTCATCTTGGAGCGATCCGACAGCATCATCGCCAGATTGTCGCGCTCCGGCAGCAGATGTGGGGCGATGAAGCGCAGGTAGAGCATGCCCCAGATCACAACCACAATCCCCAGCGGGGTCACTTCGAAGATCGAGAACGGCTCCAGCCCCTGCGCGCGCGCGACACCATCCACCAGCAGGTTGGTCGAGGTCCCAATCAGCGTCAGCGTCCCGCCAAGCACAGCGGCATAGGACAATGGGATCAGCATCTTGGAGGCCGACACATTGAGCGTGCGCGAGATCTGGATGAACACCGGAATCATCACGACAACAACCGGCGTGTTGGACACAAAGGCAGAGGCGATCACCACGAACCCCATCAGCAGGGCGACGGCAAGTCTCGGGCTGACCTCGGCCTTCTTGCGCGCCACAGCCGTAAAGGCATTCAACGCACCCGTGCGCACCATCGCCCCCATGATCACGAACATCGCGGCGATGGTCCAGGGCGCCGGGTTGGCAAGGACCGGCAGTGCTTCGCTATACGGCAGCACGCCGGTGACAAGCATGACAGACACGCCACAGATGGCGACCACCTCGGTCGGATAGGACTCGCGCAAGAACGCCACGAACATCGCAAGAACGATCAACAGCGCGAGAATGGCGCTCGATGTGTCACCCGATTGAAAGAGAAACATGTAGATCCACTATGCCAGGGTTATCCCGCCGCACTCCGCGAGGGCGTGTCGGCTGGCGGTCAGTTTCACCGATCCCGCGTCGCACAGCAAGCGATTGTCGCAGCAAAAATGCAGTAAACGCAGTATGATCGACGCAGACGTCGCGGATGCGAGACGCGCTGCTGGTCGCCGAGCGTCGGCAAAGGTTTCGGGAGCTGCTGCCCCGGACCAACTGGCGGGGATGCTCCCGCCCAAGACACGCTGCTCTGGCCTGCGCCAGAGAAACGGTCTCGGTTGGGCCGGGCACCGCACGCTTGCGTGCGGTGCCCGGCCCAACGGGAGGAGGGTTTTTGTCAAAAAACATGACGACGGGCGGGAGCCCCCCCCGGCCCGGAGGGTGCCACCGGTCCGGCCGATACTCATTTCGCGCCCCGTTTAGGGCGCTGCGTGACTCGGACTAAACACAGGCGAGACAGCGACTAGGCAATCTTCAGCAACGCGAACGAAGTGCGCAGGGCACACCCTTTCCAATGGCGAACTCTTGCGTTGAAAAGATCGGGCAGTCATCGTCTCAGGAGAGGCGAAACAGATCCCTCTGCCTCAGGGCGCCGCCTGTTGCAGCAAACCGCCCTGGCGCACCATCTCGATGCGTTTGGCAGCCCCGGTGCGATCATCGGTTTCCACATAGACGCCGGACAAGGTCGCCTCGCCCGAGGCCGGTGTAAACCGCCCCTTGGGCATGCCGGTCAGGAAGCGACGCATCGGTTCCGCCTTGTCCATGCCGATCACCGAATTGTAGTCGCCACACATGCCCGCATCACTCAGATAGGCGGTGCCGCCCTCGAGGATCTGCGCATCGCCGGTCGGCACATGGGTGTGGGTCCCCACCACCAGCGAGGCCTTGCCATTGCAAAAATGCCCCATGGCCATCTTCTCCGAGGTGGCTTCGCAATGCATGTCGACGATGATCGCCTGTGCCAAGCCCCCGCGCGGGTGCGATTTCAGCACGCCTTCCACAGCGCCAAAGGGATCGTCAAACGCGCGTTTCATGAACACCTGCCCCAGCGCCTGCAGCACCAGAACCTTCTGGCCGCCACGCGCCGTGAACAGCCGGTGCCCACGCCCCGGTGCCCCCTTGGCAAAGTTCAAAGGCCGCACGATCCGACTGTCCTGTTCGATATACTGCAGCATGTCCTTCTGATCGAAGGCATGGTCGCCCAGCGTCACGCAATCGGCCCCCGCATCAAACAGCAGCTTGGCGTGTTCGCCCGACAGCCCCATGCCGTTGGAGGCGTTCTCGCCATTCACCACGACAAAATCGAGCCGCCAGTCGTCGCGCAGACGCGGCAGGTTTTCGGAAATCGCCGCACGTCCCGCGCGGCCCATGACATCGCCAAGAAACAGAATTCGCATAGTCCCCGAATAGGCGCTGTCGCGATGCGCCACAAGAGCCAAAGCTGCCGCTGCGATGTTGCACCACGGCTCTCAACCGGTGGCACAGCCCTGCCCCGCGACGCGCGCGCCCTTGCATGGAAACTGTTGCGATGCGGCAAACAATCCTGCATGCCATAGGAGATTGCCGCGAGCTTTATCCGGTTCACCCTGCAAAAATTACAGTTTTTAGATAAATTGGTTGCGAGATGGAGCCGAGGCGACGAGCCTTAGCAAGAGCAGATCCGCCTGCCGCCCCTTTGCATCCGCCGTTTGCGAGAGTTTTATCATGTCCACACCGATTCTGAGCCTCGACCCCGACACGCTTTTGATGTCCACCAAGGATGCCCGCTCTGCGGCCACTGCGCTGGCGCCGGAGTATCAGTCGCGCGGCCCCTTCAACTACGGTGGCTACGACGGTTTCCTCGACCCGGAGATCCTGGAGCGCGTGCGCGAGGAGCTGAAGCAGCTGCCGGAGGCGGAGAACAGCTATGACCGCCCGCAGGAACGGCTGAAGACCTCCTATGTGCCGGAGCGCCTGCCGATGTACACCCGACAGCTGTTCTACGCGCTGAATTCGCGTCCCGTGCTGGCGTTTGTGGAAGAGCTGACCGGCATCAAGGGGCTGATCCCCGATCCCTATTTCGCCGGTGGCGGCGTGCATGTGGTGGCCAATGGCGGCCATCTGGACATCCATGCGGATTTCAACCACCACGCCGGGCTGAACCTCGAACGACGGGTCAATATGCTGATCTATCTCAACAAGGATTGGCGCGCGGAGTATGGCGGCTCCTTCGAGGTCTGGGATGAGAATATGTCCAACAAGCTCGGCAGTTACGTGCCGGAGTTCAACCGGATGTGCATGTTCTCCACCTCCTCCGACAGCTGGCACGGCAACCCGGAGCCGGTGAACCACCCCGATGGCGAGCCGCGCATGTCGATCGCGCTGTATTACTATACCGCGACCTGGGACAGCACCCGCAAGAGCCACACCACCCTGTTCAAGCCCCGCCCCGGCAGCAAGGACCAGCGCGACCGGCAGGTGGCACGGCGCGAGCTGCTGCAAGATCTGCTGCCGCCGGTGATCCACCGCAAACTGGCGTGGCGGCTGGAGAAGCTGGGGTTCTGATCTCTCAAGGGACGCCGACACGGACCGCTGACGGCGCCGAACCTAAATGCACCGGCTGGCGGCCCGGTCGGGTCCGTGCGGGCTGTTCCTAGCGTTTGAAATCCAGGATCCGGCTTTCGGTCACGATCATGTCGAGCGGCTGATCGGTGGGCTCCAACGGCAGCTGCTCGGCCTCCTGCGCGTCAAAGGCAAAACCGATGGCCAGCGTAGCACGACGGCTGCGCAGCCGTTCCAACGTGCGGTCGTAAAAGCCGCCGCCATAGCCCAGACGGTTGCCCGCAGCATCAAAGGCCACCAGCGGCACGATCAGGATTTCCGGGTCAAAATAATCGTCCACCTCCGGCACCTTGGCACCAAAGGGCCCATCCCGCAGCGCGCCCTCGGGGTGCCAGCGGCTGAACTCCAAGGCCAAACCCGCGCCTTGAATGACCGGCACGCCTACGGGGCCATGGGCGGCGGCTTCGGCCATCACCGCGAGCGGGTCGATCTCGGTGCGGATCGCCATGTAACCGGCCAGCGGCACGCCGCGATAGCCGGCCAGCACCTCAGCCAGATGGCCTGCCGCGCCTGGATGCTGCGCCTCAAACGCGCCCTTGCGGCGCACGAAGGCCGCCTTGCGCGCCGCCGCCTTGATCGCTGCCAATGCGCTGGCGTCCTGATCCGTCTCGCTCATGTCCTGCTCCTGCCGACCTGTTACAGCAATATCGCTCCGGCAAGACCGAGGAAGGCAAAGAAGCCAACCACATCCGTCACCGTGGTCACAAAGGCGCCGGAGGCCAGCGCCGGATCGACGCCGATACGATCCAGAATAACCGGGATCACCGTACCTGCGAGCCCCGCCACGACAAGGTTGATCACCATTGCGGCACCGATGACGACGCCCAACATGGGCGTGCCGAACCAGATCACGCCGATGATGCCCATGACGATGGCAAAGATGACGCCGTTGATCAGCCCCACCAGCACCTCGCGCCGGATCACCCGCCAGACGTTGGCGCCGGTCAGGTCGCGCGTGGCCAGCGAGCGCACCGCCACCGTCAGCGACTGGGTGCCTGCGTTGCCGCCCATGGAGGCGACGATCGGCATCAGCACGGCCAGCGCCACAAACTGCGCGATGGTGGCCTCGAACTGGGCGATCACCAGTGAGGCGAAGATCGCCGTCACCAAGTTCACCGCCAACCAGGGAAAGCGCTGCTTGGTGGTTTCCGACACCTTGTCCGACAGGCTGCCGTCGCCGACACCGGCAAGGCGCAGGATGTCTTCTTCGTGTTCCTCGTCCAGCACCACCATGGCGTCGTCGATGGTGATGGCGCCGACCAGTCGCCCGTCGCCATCCACCACCGGGGCGGAAATCAGGTGATACTGATTGAAGGCATAGGCGACGTCTTCCTCGTCCTGATCTGCGGGGATGACCTGAAAGGTCTCCTCCATGATCTCCAGCAACGGCAGGGTCCGGCGCGAGCTCATCAGCCGACCCAACGTCACCTGCCCTACGGGGTGCATGCGCGGGTCGACGATCACCACGTGGTAGAACTGTTCCGGCAGCTCCTCGGCCTCGCGCATGTGGTCGATGACCTGACCGACGCTCCAGTGTTCAGGGGCGGTGACCACCTCGCGCTGCATCAAACGGCCGGCGGAGTTCTCCGGGTAGGCCAGCGATTGTTCCACCGCTACCCGGTCGCTGTCTTCCAGCGCGTCAAGGATGGCTTCCTGCTGCGGCTCCTCGAGGTCCTCGAGCAGGTCGACCACATCATCGCTGTCGAGGTCGCGCACCGCATCCGCCAGCACCTGTGGTGTCAGCGCGGCGATGACCTCTTCGCGGATCGACTCGTCGAGTTCCGACAGGATGTCGCCGTCGAATTCCTTGTCGTAGAGGCGGATCAACCGCCCCCGGTCAAAGGCATTGATCTGTTCCAGAAGGTCGGCGATGTCGGCCGGGTGAAGCGGCTCCATCAGCTCGACGAGCGTTTCGCGCTCATCCCGATCGAGCGCAAAGAGGATCTGCGCGACCCGTTTGCGGTCCAGCTCGTAGGCGTCCTCGCCCGTGGCTTCGACGTCGGGGGTGTCCTCGCCTGTGGTCATCCGCAGCCCTCCGGTTTTCTGAACCATCTGCCTAAAGGAAGGTGCCGGGAGAACGCAACGGTCCGTCAGCGATTTACCCTCGGCTGTGGGAGGCCTATCCTGTGTCTGCATGATTTTACAACAGGTGTGATGCGTCGATGGAACAAGATCTCATTCTTCTGGGCCGGGTGCTGTCCTTTGTGGCCTCTCCATTTTCCGAGACCGGACCGGAGGCCGCGGTGCAGGAGCATGAGGCCATTGCCCTGCGCGGTGGTCGAATCGTGGCGCTTGGCACCAAGGCGGCGCTGGTGAAGGCGCTGCCGGGGGCGCAGTTGCTGGACCATGGGGACAAGGTGATCCTGCCCGGGTTTGTCGACGCGCATGTGCATTATCCGCAGACCGCGATTATCGCCAGCTGGGGCAAGCGGCTGATCGACTGGCTGAACACCTATACCTTTCCCGAGGAGATGCGGTTTGGCGATGCGGGCTATGCGGCAGAGATCGCGGCGCGCTATCTGGACCTGACCACCGCCTGTGGCACCACCACGGTCGCCAGTTACTGCACCATCCACCCCGAAAGCGTCGAGGCGCTTTTTGCCGCCGCTCAGACACGCGGCCAGCGCGTGGTGGCGGGCAAGACCTGCATGGATCGCAACGCGCCCGAGGGCCTGCGCGACACGCCCCAAACGGCCCATGACGAGAGTGCCGCGCTGATCGCGCGCTGGCACGGGGTCGACCGGCTGACTTATGCGATCACGCCACGGTTCTCGCCCACCTCGACGCCGGAACAGCTGGAGGCGCTTGGCGCACTCTGGGCGGCGCACCCGAGCTGCCTGATGCAGACCCATCTGAGCGAGCAGCTGGACGAGATCGAATGGGTGCGCGGGCTGTTCCCGCAGGCGCGCGATTATCTCGATACCTATGAAGGCTTTGGCCTGTTGGGCGAAGGGGCGGTGTTTGGCCATGCCATCCACCTGCAGCCGCGCGAGCGCGACCGGCTGCGCGAAAGCGGTGCAAGCCTGGTGCATTGCCCGACCTCCAACACCTTCATCGGCTCCGGCCTGTTTGATCTGCACGGCCTGATGGCGGAGGGGCAGCGGATCGGGCTGGCCACCGATACCGGCGGCGGGTCGAGTTTCTCGATGCTGCGCACCATGGCCGCCGCCTATGAGGTGGCGCAGCTGCGCGGCACGCCCCTGCATGCGGCGCAATTGCTGTGGCTGGCCACCCAAGGCTCGGCCCACGCGCTGCGGCTGGAGGGCAAGGTCGGCAACCTCGCGGTCGACATGGAGGCGGATCTCGTGGTGCTCGACCTGGCCTCGACCCCGGCCATCGCGCAGCGGGTGGCGCGGGCAGCTGACCTCTGGGAAGCGCTGTTTGCCACCGTGATGATGGGCGATGACCGCGCCATATCGGAGGTGCGGATTGCCGGTCGCAAGGTGGTGTGAGTGCGGCGTGGATGTCCGGTGGCTCAGGCCCCAAGGGGCCCGAGCCTGCAGGGGGCGCTGCCCCTCGGCCCTGACGGGCCTCACCCCAGGGATATTTGCGATCAAAAGACATAGGCATCCGGGGTTTGCCCCTTTTAGGGTGCCCCCAAGCGACGCAGAAAGAGCAAGATGATGAAACTCTTGGCGATTTCCGGCAGCGCCCGGCAAGCCTCCAGCAATACCGCGCTGTTGCGGGCGGTGGCAGAGGTTGCGCCGCCCCCTTTCGAGATCTCCGTCTTTGCAGGGCTGGCAGGCTTGCCGGTGTTCTCTCCGGATCTGGAGGCCGCGCCGCTGCCCGCCGCGGTGCAGGCGTTTGCCGATCAGATCGCCGAGGCGGACGGGCTGATCCTCGCCAGTCCGGAATATGTGCACGCCCTGCCCGGCGGGCTGAAGAACGCCATCGATTGGCTGGTGTCGCGCGAGGAGATCATCGCCAAACCCATCGCCCTGATGCATGGCTCGCATCGGGGCGATGAGATGCTGGCGCAATTGCGCCGAGTGCTGTCAACGGTGAGCAGCGGTTTCATGGCAGAGCCGTTTCTGCGTCTGGACCTGCTGAAGCGCAGCCCGGAAGAGATCGTGACGCAGATGCGGGCAGATGAGATGCGCGCGGCGGTCGCGGAGTATCTGGAGTTGTTTCGCAGCCGCTGCACATCCGCCTGAGACGGCTAGCCGCCGTTGGCCTATCCGTTGGCCAGCACGCGGGTCATCTCGCCATGGCGGCGGATCACCCCCGGCAGGTCCAGCGTGGTGACGGCGCCGTCGCGGACCACCTGACGCCCCTCGACGAACAGGTCGCGCACCTGGCGCGGCCCGGCCAGCACCAGCGCCGCTGGATCCCAGCTGCCGCTGGAGGCCAGACCGGAGATATCCCAGATCGCCAGATCGGCGCGTTTGCCAACCGCGATGCGGCCACAATCCGCCCGCCCCAACACATCGGCGCCACCGCGGGTGGCCATCTCCAGCGCCTCGTAGGCGGACATCGCATCGGCGCCATTGGTAACCCGCTGCAGGAGCATGGCCTGACGGGTCTCTTCCCACATGTTTGCGATGTCGTTGCTGGCGGAACCGTCGACCCCGAGGCCGACCTTGACGCCGGCATCACGCATCTGACGCACCGGCGCGATGCCGCTGCCGAGGCGACAGTTCGAGCAGGGGCAATGGGCCACGCCGGTGCGGGTTCTGGCAAAGAGATCAATCTCCTGCCCGTCGAGTTTCACGCAATGGGCGTGCCAGACGTCCTCGCCGGTCCAGCCCAGATCCTCGGCGTATTGACCCGGGCGGCAGCCGAACTGCGCCTCGCTATAGGCGACATCCTCGTCATTCTCCGCCAGATGGGTGTGCAGCATCACGCCCTTGTCGCGGGCCAGAACCGCCGTGTCGCGCATCAGCTCGCGGCTGACCGAGAACGGCGAACAGGGCGCGAGGCCAACCCGGCACATGGAGCCTTCGCCCGCATCGTGAAAGGCGTCCACCACCCGGATCATGTCGTCGAGAATATCCGCTTCGCGCTCCACCAGGCTGTCGGGCGGCAGGCCGCCATCGCTTTCGCCGATGCTCATGGCGCCGCGGGTGGGATGAAAGCGCAGCCCCACCTCTGCGGCGGCATGGATGGTATCGTCCAACCGTCCACCGTTGGGAAACAGGTAGAGGTGATCCGAGGTCAGGCTGCAGCCCGAGAGCGCCAGCTCTGCCAGCCCCAGCTGGGTGGAGACCTGCAGATGCGCAGGCCCCATGCGCGCCCAGATCGGGTAGAGCGTCTGAAGCCAACCGAACAGCAGCGCATCCTGCCCGCCCGGCACCGCGCGGGTCAGGTTCTGGTAGAGGTGGTGATGGGTATTCACCAACCCCGGGGTGACCACCGTGCCGCGGGCCTCCACCACAGGTTCCTCGCCCTGAAGACCGGTGCCAATTTCGGCAATCACCCCGTCGCGAACCCGGATATCGACGGATTTCAGCACCCGCCGTGCGTCATCCATGGTGAGCAGGGTTTCGACGTTCTTGATCAAAAAAGCAGACATGATTTCACGCTCCATCTATCGCCCGTTTCGGTGTGTGGAGGTGATGATGCGCCGACAGAACAGGGGCAAAGGACTCGGCGCGCCCCTATTGGTACAACCGCTGCCGCGATGGGGCAAGTTCGGCAACCCGCATAAGCGTTTTGCCGAAATCCTGAAAATCAACCCTGACATGGCCGCATCATGGGCACTGGACCGGAACAGGATCGCGGCGCGCTTTGTCTGATGCTGTTCGGGTCAGCCCGCCTTGAGCAAAGCCAGAGCAGCAGCGTGAATCTGCGGGTTGGCCGCCGCAAGCGCGCGACCGCCGTTGTGCACGGGGTCGCCTTCCCAATTGGTGACGATCCCCCCTGCCGCCTCGATCACCGCGATGGGGGCCTGAATGTCATAGGCGTTGAGCCCGGCCTCGATCACCAGATCCACCGTGCCGGCCGCCAGCAGCGCATAGGCATAGCAATCCATGCCATAGCGGGTCAGCTTGACCTCACGCGCCACCCGCTCGAACCCGGCGCGGTCGGCCTCGGTGCCAACCTCGGGAAAGGTGGTGAACAAGATCGCATCCGCAAGACTGTCCGTGCGGCGCGTGACCAGCGGTCGGGTGCCATGCGGGCCAACGACCTGAGCGTGGTCACGACTGCCTTCAAAACGCTCACCAATGTAGGGCTGATCGACAATACCCAGCATCGGGCCATCATCATCCGACAGAGCGATCAACACCCCCCATGTCGGCGTGCCGCTGATGAAACCGCGGGTGCCGTCGATCGGGTCCAGCACCCAGGTACGCCCGCTTGTTCCCGGCTTCGGGGCAAATTCCTCGCCGAGAATGCCATCCTCCGGGCGCAGGTCGCCCAAGACAGAGCGCATCGCCTCCTCTGCGGCGCGGTCTGCAATGGTGACAGGGTCGAAGCCGTCATGCAGCTTGTTGTCAGCGGTCGTATTGGCATTGCGGAAATGCGGCAGAATGACAGCGCGCGCCGCATCGGCAAGCTGTCGCGCAACGTCGAGGTCAGACATCGTCATGGCAAGGGTCCCGGTCAAATCAAAAGATAGCGGTGTCCTGCGGGTGCCACGGCGCGCGGATGCTTTCAAGAGAAAAGCCCGAGGCAAACCCATCGCAGAAAAAACGAATGCAATTCCGCCAATCCGCCCAACGGAAGGCACAGAGCGATGCTGCAAAGCGATGAAAACACATCGCCGTGATGAAAACACACCGCCGTGATGAAACGATGGATACATCCCAACGAAAAGGAGGCCGCAATTGCGGCCTCCTCGGGTATGCGGATGTGTAAAGCGAATATGTTCGGAACAGACACGTCCAACATATCAGTTTTGTCAGGCGACGTCGCTCAGAACACGCGCCAGTTCAAAAAGACGGCGGCGCTGGTTTTCCGGAATGGCATAGTAGGACCGCACGAGATCAAGCGCTTCCTTGTCGCCCATGAGGTCCGCAGGCACACGCGCCTTTTCAGCGACGGCCTTGTCCTCATCCTGCAGCCCTTCGAAAAAGAAACTGACGTTCACGCCGAGCGCATCAGAAATGTCCCAGAGTCGCGACGCGCTGACGCGGTTCGCGCCGGTTTCGTACTTCTGGATCTGCTGAAATTTAATTCCAACTTTTTCAGCCAATTGCTGCTGCGTCATTCCAATCAGCCAGCGGCGATGTCGAATGCGTTTGCCAACGTGAGTGTCGACGGGATGTGCCATTTAAAGTATCTCCCAGTTACGGTAGCCCAGAATGCTGGCGGTGCAGCCTTCACAAGGCCCACAATTCTATTTCCGGACCCGCAGGCCGATGGCGCACAAACCGTCATCGGTATCTTTTGGTTAGAGTCAAAGGTTCAGTTATGTGGAAAGTGTACGCTCTTCGTGGTTGAATTCAAGTAAAGCAACACGCGCACAACGGGCCGGGCCAAGCAAATATATGATTTTATGCATCAAAATTTAGAATGGTTAATACCGCAAATACGGTTTCCAGCCACCCGCCATAAATAGCGAGGCTGTAAATCGTTGTATATGCGCTTGCATCAATGCCGAATCGCTAGCGCAAGAATCAGGGAGTAAAACATCTATGCTATCCTTTCGTATAGGAAAACAGGGGTCCTGCGGAAATCTGATGGAAATTGACACCCCCGCTCCTGGCCCCGGTCAGATCGGTTTGGAAATCCATGCATGCGCGCTCAACTTCGCCGATCTTCTGATGGTGGAGGGGCGCTATCAGGATACACCGCCCCTGCCCTTCACTCCGGGCCTGGAATGCGCAGGGCGGGTTACCGCAGTGGGCGATGACATTTCGGAATTCCAAATCGGAGATCGTGTTGCAGTTTTTGGGGGCCAGGGTGGTCTGGCCGAGTTCGGCGTCTTCGATGCGGCGCGGGCGGTCCCCTTGCCCGCGTCGGTGGGCTACGACGCGGCGGCAGCATCCTTGATCGCCTATGGCACCAGCCTGCTGGCGCTGGAACAACAGGCCCGGCTGCAGAAGGGCGAGACGCTGCTGGTGACCGGCGCCGCTGGAGGCGTCGGGTTGACGGCAGTTGAGATCGGGAAACATCTGGGGGCGACAGTCATCGCGCAGGCGCGCGGTGCGGAGAAGCTTGCAGTGGCAAAAGCTGCGGGCGCAGATCACCTTATCGACGCATCCGAGGATCTGCGCCTGCGCGTGAAGGCGCTGGGTGGCGCCGATGTGGTCTATGATGCCGTCGGAGGCGAGACCTGGAAGGCGGCGTTCCGGGCCACCAATCCAGGCGGGCGTCTGCTGCCGATCGGCTTTGCCGGTGGCGAGGTGCCGCAGATCCCGGCCAATCACCTGCTGGTCAAGAACCTCACCGTGATCGGCTTCTACCTCGGCGGATTGGTGAGCCTGCGCCCGGAGCTGGGGCGCGAAACCTTTGACAAGCTGATGCGCTGGCTGGCCGAGGGGCGGATCACCCCGCACATCAGCCACCGCCTGCCCCTTAGCGAGACCGCACAGGGACTGGAGTTGATCCGCAGCCGCAAAGCCACGGGCAAGGTGATCATGCAACCCCGACCTGAGACGACGGGCTGACGACCTCGGTGCCGACCATACGTAGGCCGGGTTGGGACAGCCCGGCAAACCCCTGCCGGATCAACCCGGCCAGGTGCTCAACGTATTGGGCACGCGCCCGCTCTGCCCCATAGAGGTTGATGTGCTGCCCCGGCAGCGATGGCAGGGCGCCGCCGTGGTCGATCGCTTGCTGATGCGCGGGCTGGGTGCCTTCCAGCAGCACGCCCACCGCCAGATCCGCGCTGATGGTGGCCTCCACCGTGCGATCCGACTCGCTGTCTACGGCCATCTCCCAACGGATGCCCGCATCGTCGAGCGCCGCGGTGGCCAGCCCGCGGAAGATGCAGTTGCGGCAAAACCCAATGCGCAACGGGCGCTGACGCCAGGTCTGCCCGTTGAGGGCCCCGATCCAGCGCAGCGGCATCTGGTGGATGGTCTCACCACCGGCCCCGGCCACGCTTTCGGTCGTGACGATCAGGTCGAACCGCCCGAGGTCAAAATCCGTCCTCAATCCCCGGGTGTGAGAGGTGCAAAGGTTCACCTTCACCCGCGGAAATTGTGCGTTAAAGCGTTGCAAGACCATCGGGATCACCGGATGCACCACGTCATGCGGCACCCCCAGGGTCACCTCGCCCTCAAACGCCTGGTCCGTCAGGCGGGAAATGATCTCGTCATTGAGGCTGAGCATCTTGCGCGCAAACCCTAAGAGCTGCTCTCCGGCTGCGGTCAGGCCGATACTGCGCCCGCTGCGGTCCAGCAACTCCTCGCCCAACATCTCTTCCAGCCGCTTGAGCTGCATGGACACCGCCGATTGCGTCAGATGCAAAAAGGAGGCGGCGCGCGTCACGCCGCCCGTGTCGGCGACGGCCACAAACGAGCGCAGCGTGGTTATGTCCAGATTTCGCATCATCACACCTCTTGATGGGTTACTTCAAAATCATTCGTTTTGAGAATACACCTATTCGCCTCTATATATCAACAGAAGTGATGCAAGAAAGCTCACTCATCACAAACGATACTATGGAGCCCATCATGACCTGCAGCATATCCCAAAGCACCCCACTCCCCCGCAGCCGCCTCTCGCTGCTTGCGCGCCTTCACGCTGTCGTTGCGCTTCGTCGGCAGCGCCGCGCCCTGGCGTCACTGTCCGACACCCAGCTGAAGGACATCGGCCTCAGCCGGGCAGAAGTTGACGCCGAAGTCCGTCGCAAGCCGTGGGATGCGCCCCATCACTGGCAGAGTTGAGGTCGCCACAGTGATCTCTCTGATATTGCCGAAAAAACCATTGGAACCGGCCTGCCATCACCTGCCGTGCCGGTTCCGCTAAAAAACATGTCTTTGTCGCGTCGCTTTTCGTTGGTTTGCAGTCCGGAACCCCTTGAACATGAGGGCCCAAAGGCCAATATTTGGCACAACAGGCAGGTCCGCGTCGCGGATGTGCTCTGAGGGAGAATTCTAGACGGAGACCATGACATATGGCACAGTTTGACAGCATTCGGTCTGCTGCCGGCGCACGTACCGCCGAGATCGACGCAGGGCTTCGCGCCCACATGAACAAAGTCTACAGCACGATGTCCGTGGGCACGCTCATCACGTTCCTCGCCGCTTGGGCGATCGCGGGCCTCGCGGTCACGTCTGATCCGGCCAACGCGGTCGCTCAGCTGAGCGGTGACAATTACCTGACCAACTTTGGCTACGCGATCTACGCTTCGCCGCTGAAGTGGGTGATCATGTTCGCGCCGCTGGCGTTTATTTTCTTCGGCTTTGGTGCCGCAGCGAAACGCCTGCCCGCGTCCGGCGTGCAGCTGGTGTTCTACGCATTTGCCGCGCTGATGGGCCTGTCGATCTCCTCGATCTTCGTGGTCTTCACCGGCGAGAGCATCGCTCAGGTCTTCCTGATCACCTCCGTCGCCTTCGCGGGTCTGTCTCTGGTGGGCTACACCACGAAGAAAGACCTCTCCGGCATGGGCTCCTTCCTGATCATGGGTGTGATCGGCCTGATCGTTGCATCCGTCGTGAACATTTTCCTGGCCTCCTCGGCCATGGCGTTTGCGATCTCCGTGCTTGGCGTTCTGATCTTTGCCGGTCTGACCGCTTATGACACCCAGCGCATCAAGAACGACTATCTGCAGATGGTACATGCCGGTGACCAGGAGTGGCTGGCCAAGTCCGCGATCATGGGCGCTCTGAGCCTCTATCTGGACTTCATCAACATGTTCATGTTCTTGCTCCAGCTGTTTGGGAACCGCGAATAACGCACTCTCCCATACCATATGACAGCCGGGGCGGATCTTTCAGATCCGCCCCTTTTTTGTTCGCCTATCCCTTTTGTTCGCCAAGCCCATTTTGCGACAGCCATTTGAACCGACATCAGAAATGAGGATTATCACATGAGGATTTCACCACTTGATCCACACGAGGCCCCGCGCCTTGTCCCGCTCCTGCAAGACTTGCACGCGCTGCATGTCGCGCAGCAGCCCGCCCGCTACCCCGCAGACCCCGCACTCGATGCGCTGACGCTCTGGCTGCAGGAGTGGCTGTCACAGCCGCAGACCGTCGCTCTGGTGGCGCTCAGCCCGCAGAACGCGGTGATGGGCTATCTGATCTACGAGGTTGAGGATCGCGCCGCGCTGCCCGTCCGCGCGGCAGAACGACGCGCCATGGTGCACCACATCGCCGTCGCAAAACCGTTCCGTCGCATCGGTGTCGGCAAGGCCCTGATGGCGGAGATGAAACGCCGCGCGCTCGCCGATGGGGCAACGGTGATCGGCGTGACCTATGCGCCGTTCAACACCGCGTCAGCCGGGCTGATGCAGAGCATGGGGCTGCAACCGGTCACAACCGTTGCAGAATGGCGCCTGGAGGGCTGATAGCGATGCGTGACATGCGCGGGCCGTGCTGTCAGGTACTCTGGCTCGCCAGTGTGGAGAAGAGGTCAGAAAGCTAGGGACTATGCCCTCAGAGCAGTTCTACGACGATCTGTGAGGGCGGTCCCATCACCTCGGCGGTGTCGTCCCTCTCTTTCACCACGGCCACCGCAGGAAGCAAAAGAATGAGCGCCGATAGTCCCAATACTTTTTTCATATCAAACACCCCGATCAACACACACTACTGAGAAGTCTTTTCTGCAGGGAGAATGTGGTTGGAATGTGTGAGCGCGGCGGCGTCAAATGGCAGCTCGTCGCGCATTTTAGAAAACTACGACAGACCTGAGCACGCGCGGCGTGGCCCTTTTTACAGGTTCCACAAAAAAAAGGGCCACGCGATATGCGTGACCCTTTTCAAATCAAAAGATCTTGTCTGATCCCGAAAGCCTTACTTGATTTTGCCTTCTTTGTACTCGACGTGCTTGCGCGCGACCGGGTCGTACTTACGTACGGACATTTTTTCGGTCATGGTGCGTGCGTTCTTCTTGGTCACGTAGAAGTGGCCCGTGCCCGCGGTCGAGTTCAGGCGGATTTTGATGGTGGTCGGCTTCGCCATTGTGCTTCTCCTGCGTCCGAAAAGGCAGGGGGCCTCTCGGGTCTAATTCCTATATGAGCGTGCGGTTTTACCCTTGTCGTGGCGAGTGTCAATAGGATTCGCCGGGATAAATGTGCTGCCCGTTGAAATGGCGGTCCTTGCGGGCCGACCACTATGATTTGCGCAGAGAGCCTGTAAGCCGGATCTTGTTCCCCCTGCCCCGAAGGACAAGGTTCGATGACCATTCTTCTGCGACGCCCGTTGCCGGACGCCTGTAGCTGCCAACCCGGCCTCTCTCGGGTGAAACATCCCTAGCGGCGGTATCGGGTTGCCCCGACCGGCCCGCGCGGAGGCCCTATTTGGCATTGCTCCCGGTGGGGCTTGCCGTGCCACCCCTGTTGCCAGCGGCGCGGTGGGCTCTTACCCCACCGTTTCATCCTTACCCCGCAACGTCCCCTTCGGCGAACCTCCGGTTTGGCGAGGCGGTTTCATTTCTGTGGCGCTTTCCGTCAGGTTGCCCTGCCCGGGCGTTACCCGGCACCGTCGTTTCAGGGAGTCCGGACTTTCCTCGCGGGGGCTTGCACCCCAACGCGGCCATCCGGCTCTCTGCGCGCGGTCTGCCTACGCCTGCGTGGGCGTTGCGTCAAGGTGGCACGGAGGAGAGGGGCGTTGCCCCTCTGCGCGGATGCGCATTCACCCCAAGGTATTTTTAAAAAGGTGAAAATCAGTCCAGAAGCGGAGTGAGGTCGTCGGGGCACAATGGCCCCTCCCCCCAGGGCCGATAGCGCAGACGCACGGCTTCAAGAAGCGTGGCATCGTCAACCTCGGCGGTGAACCCGCAGGCCCGCGCGGCCTTGCGAAAACTCTGCGGCGTGGCGGCGGTGGCGGCATTTGACCGGCGGGCGGGCCGCGCAAATCCGAGGGTCGCAAGCCGCTGCCAGTCGAAGCGCGGCCCCGGATCACATTTGCGGCCAGGCGCCATGTCGGAGTGACCAATCACCCCCTCTGGCGCGATACTCCACCGCGTCATGATGCGCGGCAGCAGCGCCTCCAGGCGCTGCATCTGCGGGTCTGGGAACGGGTGATCGCCGCGATTGTCCAGCTCGATCCCGATCGAGCGCGAATTGATGTCGGTGTGCCCCATCCACTCGCCAGCCCCCGCATGCCAAGCGCGCATATCTTCACGCACCATCTGCCAAAGGGTCCCATCACTGCCTATCAGATAATGCGCCGAGACCTCATGCGCGGGATCACACAGTCGGCTCAATGCCGCCTCTGCGCTGGCCATCGCGGTGTAGTGCAATACGATCAGCTGCGGACGCAGACCGTTGCGCCGCGGCCCGAAGTTGGGGCTCGGGTGCCAGAGAGGCGCACAGCCGGTCAAGCAGGGTCCTTACTGGCTCTGAGCGCGCACGGCGGCACGATAGGGGGCCGGATCCCAGCCGCAGGCATAGCCGTCGCCATCGGGATCCAATGCCTTGCGGTCCCGTTTCGGCCCTCCCAGTTCAAGGAAGGCTGTCTGCGCCAGATCTGGCGAAGCGTATTCGGCGCAATGACGCTGGGACCGGGCTTGCAGATTGAGGCCGGTGCGGCTGTAGATGCGCTGCCCCCGGGGGTTCGAGGTCGACAGGGCATAGCGCACGATGTTCGGCGACAGGTCCTGTGGACGGTCCGGCACCGCTGTAGGCGTGACAACCTCATATTGCGCGCGCTGCCGGGCAATCCGCTCCGCATCGCTTTCGATGGTCTGCCGGGCGGCCACCGCTTCAAAGTTGTTCTCATCCGAAATCGTCGGATTACCAACAAGTGCAGGCGCCGGATTGGACGGGCTGGCCTCAAGCGGTGCCTGGCCCGAATTCTGACCGGATGCGCTGATCGCAGCGGCAGCTTCGCGGGCAATGTCGTCATTGCCCGCAGAGGCAGCGCCAGAGGGGCGTGGATCTTGCCAGTTGGCGGTGTTGGAGGCGTTCTCGTCAGACAGGCGCGTGGGAGACACCAGCGGGTCGCCGTTCAGTGTCTGCCCCGGCTCCACCGCGGGCGGCGCATTGAAGGGGCTCGTGTCATCCCCGATCCCTGCGGCGCTGTCGGGCACTTGCGGGCTACAGGCTGCGAGCGCAATCACGCTCACCGCCACCATGGTTCCCAGAACTCGCATAGGTCTCACCTGTCTGCTCAGTTTTGCTTTGCCGTTTGTCTTACCACCACTGCGCCGGTTTGGCCACAAAGCCCGCCGATTGCTCCAGCGCATAGGCAGTGTTCAGCAGATCGCCCTCGTCCCAGGGCTTGCCGATGAGCTGCAGACCCAACGGCAGTCCCTGTGCATCCAGCCCGGTCGGCACCGAGATGCCGGGCAAGCCGGCGAGGTTCACGGTGACGGTGAAGACATCATTCAGGTACATCTTGACCGGATCGGCGTCGTTCATCTCGCCCAGGCCAAAGGCCGCGGAGGGCGTGGCCGGGGTCAGGATCGCGTCGACACCGGCGGCAAAGACATCCTCGAAGTCTTTCTTGATCAGGGTACGGACCTTGCGGGCGCGGTTATAATAGGCATCGTAAAAGCCTGCCGACAGCACATAGGTGCCGACCATGACCCGGCGCTGCACTTCGGAGCCGAAGCCCTCGGCGCGGGTCTTCTCATACATCTCGGTGATGCCGTCGCCGGCGTCGAGGCTGGCACGGTGGCCAAAGCGAACCCCGTCGTAGCGCGCCAGGTTCGACGACGCCTCTGCCGGGGCAATCACGTAGTAAGCCGGCAGCGCGTATTTCGTGTGCGGCAGGGAGATGTCGACGATCTCCGCACCGGCCGCCTTCAGCATCTCCGTGCCATCATCCCAGAGCTTGGCGATTTCGGCAGGCATGCCGTCCATACGGTATTCGCGCGGGATGCCGATCTTCTTGCCCTTGATGTCGCCGGTCAGCATTGCCTCGAAGTTCGGCACAGCGAGGTCTGCGGAGGTCGAATCCTTCGCATCATGGCCACACATGGCCTCCAGCATGATCGCCGCGTCGCGCACCGATTTGGTCATCGGACCAGCCTGATCCAGCGAGGAGGCAAAGGCAACAATGCCCCAGCGCGAGCAGCGCCCGTAGGTGGGTTTGATGCCGACGGTGCCGGTGAAAGCCGCAGGCTGTCGGATCGACCCGCCCGTGTCGGTGCCGGTCGCCGCAAGGCACAGGTCAGCCGCCACAGCAGAGGCGGAGCCACCGGAGGAGCCGCCGGGGGTGATCGCGGTCTCATCCGCGCCGCGCCGCCAGGGGCTGATCGCATTGCCATAGGCGGAGGTCTCGTTCGACGACCCCATGGCAAATTCGTCCATGTTCAGCTTGCCGAGCATCACCGATCCAGCGTCCTGCAGCTTTTGCGAGACGGTGGATTCATACTCCGGCTTGAAGCCCTTGAGGATGTTCGAAGCCGCCTGGCTGTCCACGCCCTTGGTGCAGAACAGATCCTTGATGCCGATCGGCAGGCCGCACATCGCGGGCGCGTCGCCCTCCTTGATGCGCGCATCCGCCGCCTTGGCGCGTTCCAGTGCGATCTCAGGCGTCTTGTGCACAAAAGCGTTGAGGGCATTTGCCGCGTCGATGGCCTTGAGGCAGCTCTCAGTCAGCTCGACCGAGGTGGTCTCGCCCTTGCGCAGCAGATCGCGGGCCTCTGCAAGGCCCAGTTTGTTCAGGTCAGACATGTCTTACTCCACAACCTTGGGCACTGCGAAAAAGCCTTCGCGGGCATCGGGGGCATTGGCCAGCACCTTGTCCTGCTGGTTGCCGTCGGTAACCTCGTCGACGCGGCGCGCGAGGCGCTGCGGGGTGACCGAGGTCATCGGCTCGACGCCTTCGACATCCACTTCGTTCAGTTGCTCGATGAATCCAAGGATCGTGTTGAACTCCTCTGCCAGCGCGGGCAGAGCGTCCTCCTCGACCTTGATCCGGGCCAGTTTGGCCACCTTCGCGGCTGTGCTTTGGTCAATCGACATCAATAACCCTCATCTCGTGTTGCCCCCGCATTTACCGCCCGCGCCTGCGCGCCGCAAGCCTGCCTTGGGATTTCTCCGCTTCAAAGGCCAAATGAAGTGCTGCGCCAGGGCGCTTGCTGGCTTGGTCCGGGTCGCCGCAGTCGAGAAGACTCTCGTAAAGACCGCGCCGCGCGCGCCACGCCCCGAGCCACAGGATCTTGCTGCCCAGGACGTGTTTACTCTGACACGCAATCTTGCGCGTTAGATCAATGGATTTTTCCGAAACCCCTGATAGGGTCGCAAAAAAGGCATCCTGCATGAACCACCCACAGGGAGAGCGCATATGAAACTGATCTGGCTTGGTCATGGCGGCTTCCGCCTGCAAACCGGCGACACCACGATCCTCATCGACCCCTGGCTGACCGGCAACCCGATGCTGGAGGACCACCAGCACGAGGCTGCGACAGCCGGCACCACCCACATCTTGCTGACCCATGCGCATTTTGACCATGTTGCGGATGTGCTCGGTCTGGCCAAGCATCTCTCCGTGCCGATCATCGGCCAATACGACCTGATGGGGTTTTGGGGCGAGACCGAGGGCGTGGAGACCCTCGGCTTTAACAAGGGTGGCACGGTCGAGGTGGGCGACACCCGCGTCTCCATGGTGCCGGCCTCGCATTCCAACACGTTTTCCACCCGCGACGGGCTGCGCACCGCCGGCAGCGAGGTTGGGTATATGATCCAGGCCGAGGGGCATATGATCTATGTCTCGGGCGATACCGACATCATGGCCGACATGGACTGGATGGGGGATTACTACCGGCCCGACATCGGCATCCTGTCCGCTGGCGGTCATTTCACCATGGACATGAAGGCCGCCGCCTATGCCGCAAAGCGCTATTTTGCCTTCAAAACGGTCATTCCATGCCACTATCGCACTTTTCCATTGCTGGAACAGAGCGCACAGGACTTGATTGACGGGCTTCCCGGCGTCAACGTCATCGAGCCACAGGTTCTGAAAGAAATCGAGTTCTAATGCCAGCCAACGATTTTACCACCACCGAATACGCCCGCAGACTGGAAAAGACCCGCCGCGCCATGGCCGCGCAGGGCTTTAAAACACTGGTGATCTGCGATCCCTCCAATATGGCCTGGCTCACCGGCTATGACGGCTGGAGCTTCTATGTTCCACAGGCGGTGATTCTGCATGAGACCGGCATGCCGATGTGGTGGGGCCGCACCCAGGACAAGCCGGGCGCCGCGCTGACCACCTGGCTGGAGGCCGATCACCTGTTCGACTGGCCCGAGGAGCATGTGCAGCACCCGGACCACCATCCGTTCGACTCGCTGGTGGAGCTGCTGCGCGACTTCGGCTGGACCGAGGCCATCGGGGTGGAGATGGACAACTATTATTACTCCGCCCGCAGCCATGAGATCCTTGAAACCGCCCTTGGTCGCGACGCCCTGGCCGATGCCACCGGCCTGGTGAACTGGCAACGCGCGGTCAAGAGCGAGCAGGAGCTGCAGCTGATGGAGGCCGCAGGCAAGCTCTCGGCGCATATGCACGGGGTGCTGCGTGCCTCCTTCAACGAGGGTATCGCAAAGAACGCGCTGGTCGCGCGGGTGCAGGCCGCCGGCATCGAAGGCCTGCCGCTCCTGGCCGGGGACTATCCGGCGATTTCGCCCATTGCGCCCTCGGGGATTGAGGCCTCCGCCTCCCACATCACGTGGAACGACCGCCCCTTGGCCCCCGGCGAGGCGACGTATTTCGAGATCTCCGGCTGTGTGCGCCGCTACCACTGCCCGATCAGCCGCACGCTGTTCCTCGGCAGCCCGCCCGAGGACATCCGCCGTGGTGAAAAGGCAATCCTGCAGGCGATCGAGGACACCTTCGCCGTCGCCAAGCCGGGTGTGACCTGCGAGGAAGTCGCCGCCTGCGTCTACGAGAGCTTTGGCCGCGCGGGCTATATCAAGGGCAACCGCACCGGCTACCCGGTGGGTCTCAGCTATCCGCCGGACTGGGGCGAGCGCACCATGTCGCTGCGCCCCGGTGATACCACCAAGCTGGAAGAGAACATGACCTTCCACCTGATGCCGGGCCTGTGGACACCGGATTGGGGCATGGCGATCACCGAGACCTTTGTTGTGACTCCCAACGGCGGCGAGCCGCTGGTGGATGTGCCGCGCGAAATCGTGGTGAAATAACACCGCAGGTCAATCGCTTACCACACTGCCGGGCGGGTGAGCTCCCGCCCGTCGGCATGGTTTATAAAAAACCACACCTTCCGTTGGGCCGAGCGCCGCGCGCCCTTCGGGCGCGCGGCGCGGGTCGCTTTGGGCAAAGCCCAAAGCGAAACAGCTCAGACAAGACATCTGCCATCAAATCAAAAATCAGTCGGGACAGGTCCGAAAGTCAGACCGGGACTGTGAACGCCCAACGCGCCTGAGCCGCCAACGGGCGGCAAAAACAGCCTTCGGCATGGTCATTGACCAACCCCATCGCCTGCATGAAGGCAAAGCAGGTGGTCGGTCCGACGAATTTCCAGCCACGCTTTTTCAAGTCCTTCGACAACGCCACCGACTCGGGACAGGTAGAGACCGTCTGCGGCTCTGGCGGTGTCTTGACCTCATAGCGCCAGAAAAACGCGGCCAGAGAGCCTTCGCGCGCTTCAATCTCGATTGCCCGTGCGGCGTTGTTGATGACCGCTTCGATCTTCCCGCGATGACGGATGATACCGGCATCCTGCAACAAGGCCGCAACCTTCTCCGGCCCATAGCCCGCCATCGCGTGATAATCGAAGCCATCAAAGGCCGCGCGAAAGTTCTCGCGCTTTGACAGGATGGTGCGCCAGCTCAGGCCGGATTGGAAACTTTCCAGACAGATCTTTTCAAACAACCGCCGATCCTCGCCCACCGGAAAGCCCCACTCCGCATCGTGATAGGCGTCGAACTCCGGCGCGGAGGCAGACCATGCGCAGCGGTCACGTCCGTCCGCGCCGGTGACAATCCGGCTCATGCGGCCACCTTCAGGAATTGAAGCCGCGCATCGGTGCGGGCGGGCGTGAACCCGGTAATCTCCGCCACGACAACTCCTTCAACCACAAAGGGGTCTGCGGCGACCCGGGCCTCCAACGCTCTACGGTCCTCTCCCGATGCAAGGATCGCCCCGCCCTGCCCCTCTTCCAGTGACCCCGCCACGAGGAAAACGCCGTCGGAAAACCCCTGCGCCAGCCACGCCTTATGCGCCTCCATGACCTGCGCGGCGCGCGCCTTTTCTGCAGTGAATTTCAAATAGATCACAAACATCGCGACCCTCGCTCCTGTTTTGAATGGGCTATGGGGCCTGCGTCGCGATTTGCTGCTCGACCCAATCTGTCATCTGCGCAACCTCTGCCTCGATCAGCGCCTCATCACCAAAGGCCTGCGCCAGCGCCGCCACGCCCTGACTGCGCCCCATCAGATGGGTGGCCAGTGCCTTCGCATCTCGCTCGATACCAGCGCTGCGAAATTGCGTTGCGAGCCAGTCGATGAAGAGCGTGAACAGCTCCGCCGCGCGACCTTGTGCGGCATGTTCGAGCTTTGACAGCTCGCTGACCAATGTGCCCACCGGGCAGCCCCAGGACATGATCTTGGCGCGATTGCGGATCAGGATGCGGATGAAACAGGTGATGCGCGCAAGGGGCGTGTCGCTCTCTGCTTCCCACGCCGTCAACATCGCCGCCGTGCGAGACAAGCGCAGGTCTATGACCGCATTCAAAATCTCATCCTTGGTCTTGAAATGATAGTAGAAATTCCCGCGCGACAGGCCCAGCGCCCCGGCAATATCGGCCAAGGACGTGGCCTCAAACCCGCGCTCGTAAAACAGCACATCCGCCTGACTGACAATTCGATCTCCCGTGCGTGTCATCGGTCTCTCCATCCACGTGTGAAACCCGAGCAGGTCTGACGATTAGGTCAATTGACCCACCTCACATTTAGGTCACTTGACCTAGATCTGCAAGCCCGATTTCGCAACGCTGAGCATGTGCCGCAAGAGCATACGGTCATCCAGGGTTTCTTGCCCGGACCAGAGCATCGACAGAAGCAGCTTCGCAATTGCCCAATGGAGTTGCTCCCGCGCAGTGCAGCCCGCAACACGCCCCCACATCATCGCGCGACGCCGGATCACCTGCGGGTCTGCGGCATGGGCGCGACATCCACGCGGATGACGAAACGCATTGGCCAACTCATAGGCGCGCGGCCCCACCAACCCCTTGGCGTCAAAGGCCCGCAAGCCCTGAGCCGTTTGGATGATGTTGTCGTGGTGCAGATCACCGTGCAGGGCGACGTCTTCCCCCACACCGCATTGCAACTGATCCAGACAGGCCCGCGCAACCCCCTGCGCGTCTTTCGCTTCAGGCGAGGTGAAACTGGCGTCGCGCAGGGGCGACATGACCGTTGATACCGGCAGCAATCCGGCGCCTGAGATGCGGGTGGCACACAATCGAGCGGCCACGTCAGTCACCCCATAATCCGCCGCCTCTGCCCCCTTCGCACGCGCCAGATCCCCCAATGATGGCCCCTCAAGCCACTCCATCAGAACCGCATCCGCACTGCGCTCGAAAACCCGCACGGCTCCCGCGCCCTCGCAGCGTTCGAGATAGGCAAGGCCGCTTGCCTCATTCCCCATATGACCGGCGGGATAGTACTTCAGCGCCGCCCATGCGTCCGCCCCCCGGCGTACGCGCCAGACCTTCGCACGCGCGGTCTCTGCAACCAGCTCGGGCACGCTCAGGCCAAAGCGCTGCAACAGGTCTGTCGGTGGCAGGCTCACCCGCGCCGTTTCGCGAAGAAATCCCTCAACAGCGCCTCAGATTGTGTCGCGGAAAAGCCGTCATAGACCTCCGGCGCGTGATGGGCCTGCGGGTGGTCGAACACGCAGGCGCCATGGGCCACACCGCCGGATTTCGGGTCGGACGCGCCGTAATAGACGCGCGCCACACGGGCAGCGGCGATGGCAGCGGCGCACATCGCACAAGGCTCCAGCGTCACATAGAGATCGTGCCCCAGGAGCCGCTCACTTCCCAATGCCGCACACCCCGCGCGGATCACCAGAACCTCTGCATGGGCAGTGGGGTCGTTGAGTTCCCGTGTGCGATTGCCAGCCCGCGCGACCACCTCGCCCGAGGGGCCTACCAGCACCGCGCCCACCGGCACCTCGCCGCGGGCGGCGGCGGCGCGCGCCTCAATCAGCGCTTCTGCCATGAAGGATCGAAACTCCATCCCTGTGGTGCTCCTTTGTCGCCGATGCCGCCGAGATCCGGGGCAGCCTTACCCTGCAATGGGTGCTTTCGCAGGTCTTGCGAATAGGCTATGGCAGCGCCATGAGCAAGAAAACCCCATCCGCCCCTTCCAAGCATCGCGCAGCCACCGGTGCCGCGCCCGGCTCCCGGCCAAAGGCCAAACCGTCGGCAAAGCCGCGCGCGCCGCAAGGCCCGCAGGGTCATGCGTCGGTCAACGCACAACCCGCGTCCGAAGGCGGCCGTATCGCCAAGGTGCTGTCCCGTGCTGGCGTTGCCTCCCGTCGTGAGGCAGAGCGGATGATCGCCGAGGGCCGCGTGGCGGTGAACGGCAAAGTGATCGACAGCCCGGCACTGAATGTGACCGACAACGACCGTATCGTCGTGGATGGCAAGCCCCTGCCCGAGGCCGAGGCCCCGCGCCTGTGGCTCTATTACAAACCCACCGGGCTGGTGACCAGCAACTCGGACGAAAAGGGCCGTCGCACGATCTTTGACGAACTGCCCGAGGATCTGCCCCGGGTGATGACCGTCGGACGGCTCGACATCAATTCCGAGGGGCTGTTGCTGCTGACAAACGACGGCGGCGTCAAACGCCAACTGGAGCTGCCCTCCACCGGCTGGCTGCGCCGCTACCGGGTGCGCATCAATGGCCGCCCTCAGGACCATGAGTTCGAGATCCTGCGCAAGGGCGTGGTGATCGACGGCGAACGGTTCCAGCCGATGACCGTCACTCTCGACCGTCAGCAGGGCGCCAATGCCTGGCTCACGATCGGTCTGCGCGAGGGCAAGAACCGCGAAATCCGTCGTGCGATGGATGAGGTGGGATATCCCGTCAACCGGCTTTTGCGTGTGTCCTACGGTCCTTTCCAACTTGGCACGCTGAAAGAAGGCGAAGTCGAAGAGCTGCGGTCGCGGGTTGTCCGTGACCAGCTTGGCCTGCCAGCGCCCGAAGGTGATGGCGAAGCGAAAAAGAAACCGCAGCGCCCCTCGCGCGGGCCACGCAATGCCCCCGGCAAACCGCAGGGTCGCCCCGACCAGCCCGGTGGCAGGTCTGAGGGTCGCCCAGCGGGCAAGGCCCCGGCAGGCAAGCCCACGGGCAAGGGTGGCGGTGGCAAGGATGGCGGAGCGAGCATGGGCCGTGGCAAGACCTTTGGCAGCAAAACCTCCAGCAGCGCCACACGCCCGGGAAAGTCCGGGCCCGCCACAGGCGGTAGACCCAGCGGCAAACCAAGTGGCAAATCAGGGCGTTTTGGCAAAAAACCGCAAGGTTGAGCGCCCTTGAGCGGACTTCCCCCTAGTACGCGGGCCTGAGATCTCCTAGGTTTCAATGCGTTGAGGAAAGTCTGGGGGCCAAAACGGTGAAATCCATCGCCTATGTCGCGTTGCTGATCCTGATGCTGGGCATCGGGACCGGCTGGATCGTTGGGGTCTAGACACATGGCACAGCGTTTTGGTGGCAAATTCAGCCCCTCGGGCAACGACCCCTCCGGCAGCCGTCCGGACGGTCGCCCCTCAAGCTCCTCCCGGATGATGGCAAACGCACAGGTGAACCCCGTGGGCCTGCGCGCCAATCTGATGTTCGTACCTGCTGCTGTTCTGATGCTGTTCTCCCTTGGCGCCGGTGCCTCGGCCCTGGTGATCGGATTGATCGGCGCAGGTCTCTGGGTCGGCTCCGCTGTGATGCTGCGCGAAGGGCTGAAGGCCGAAGCCGCCTATGCTGCGCGCAAGGTGGCGCGTCGCCCCGCCCTGCCCCGCAAAATCCTCGCCGCGCTTCTATGTGGTCTCGGCGGCGCGGTCGGTGCCTGGGCCAGCGAGCCTGGCGTGATCACAGCTGCGCTCTATGGGCTGGCCTGTAGCGGGCTGCATTTCGCCGCATTCGGTGTTGACCCGCTCAGCGACAAGGGCGTCGCGGGGGTGGACGAATTCCAAAGTTCCCGCGTGGCCCGCGTGGTGGATGAGGCCGAAACCCATCTGGCCGCGATGAAGGATGCCGTTCTGCGTGCCAAGGATCGTCAGGTCGAGCTGCGCGTGGACCAGTTCCAGTCCGTGGCCCGTGACCTCTGCCGCACGGTGGAGGAAGACCCGCGCGATCTGACCGCCGCGCGCAAGTATCTGACCGTCTACCTCATGGGGGCCCGCGACGCGTCCATCAAGTTTGCCGATATCTTTGCGCGCAGTGGCGACGCACAGGCCCGCGCCGACTATCTGGCGTTGCTTGACGATCTGGAACAGAATTTTGCCGCCCGGACCGAAAAACTCCTGCTGGAGGACCGTGGCGACCTGACGATTGAAATTGATGTATTGCGCGCCCGGCTGGAGCGCGAAGGCGTCCAGATGGACCGCCCCTCTTAACCTGACAGAAAGGCCTGGCCCATGTCCGAGACCATTCAGAAAAAAGCCGTCGAAGCCGAAACATTGGTGAAGGAAGTGACCGAGGTTGCCCTGGCTGAGCCCAAGGGCGAGCTGGCCACGCTGGAGGCCGCAGACCCGGAGACCACCACCGCGATCCGTCGCCGCATCGGCGAGATCGACATGGGTGACACCAATTCGATCATCTCCTTCGGCTCTGCCGCACAGGGCGAATTGCAGCAGATCAGCCAAGCGATGCTGACGGATGTGCGCAACAAGGATGTCGGCCCCGCCGGCGATTCCCTGCGCGATATCGTCACCACCATCCGGGGCTTTTCGGTCTCCGAACTCGATGTGCGCCGCAAGCCCACCTTCTGGGAACGGCTGCTGGGCCGTGCCGCGCCCTTTGCCAAGTTCACCGCCAAATACGAGACCATCCAGGGCCAGATCGACCGGATCACCGACAATCTCCTGGGCCATGAGCATACGCTGCTGAAGGACATCAAATCCCTTGATGTGCTCTATGAGAAGACGCTGAACTTCTACGACGAGCTGGCGCTTTATATTGCTGCCGGTGAGGCAAAACTGGCAGAGCTAGACGCCACAGACATTCCCGAAAAAGAAGCTGCCGTCGAGGCGGCACCAGAAGACGACAAGGTCATCAAGGCGCAGGAGCTGCGCGATCTGCGTGCGGCCCGCGACGATCTGGAGCGCCGGGTGCATGACCTCAAGCTGACCCGTCAGGTCACAATGCAGTCGCTGCCCTCGATCCGCCTGGTGCAGGAAAACGACAAGTCGCTGGTGACCAAGATCAATTCCACCCTCGTGAATACCGTGCCGCTGTGGGAAACCCAGCTGGCGCAGGCGGTAACCATCCAGCGCTCCGCCGAGGCGGCGCATGCGGTGCGCGACGCCAACAACCTGACCAACGAGCTGCTGACTGCCAATGCCTCCAACCTGCGCGAAAGCAACAAGGTGATCCGGCAGGAAATGGAACGCGGCGTGTTTGACATCGAGGCCGTAAAACAGGCCAATGCGGATCTGATCGGCACCATCGAGGAAAGCCTTCAGATCGCCGACGAGGGCAAGCGCAAGCGCGCCGAGGCAGAGACCGAGCTGAAGAAGATGGAAACCGAACTGCGCGACACGCTGGCCTCCGCCAAGGCGCGCAAGGATGGTGTCGGCGACAATGCCGGCACCGCCGTGCCAAAGTGAGCATGGGCGCGTGACGCCTCGACACAATAAGACCCGGAACCGCCGCCTCGGCGCGGTTCTGTCGCTGGGCGCGACTGTCGTGCTCAGCGGGTGTCTGGCGCTTGCGCCCGGCCCCAAGGACACGCCGCGCCCAACGCCACGGCCGGAAAAACCGATCTACACCCCGTCGGTCGAGGCACAGGCCCTGACGAAGTACTACGCTGACCTTGAACAGGATCTGCTGACCCGCGGGTTGTTGCGCACAGATGGCGGCGGGCCGGAAACGCCGTATGACGCCGAGGACCTGGCGGAAAACTTTGAAACCCTTGCGTTTTACGACGAATACGCCACGGCCTCTGATGGCGGTGCCGGGGGCCTTGGGCGTTGGGAGCAACCGGTGCGTCTGGTGCCGGTCTTTGGCCCCTCGGTGTCCGCGGCGCAGGCCAAACGGGATCGCGCCACACTTGCTGCATATGCCGCCCGTCTCGCGCGCATCACCGGGCATCCCGTCACGATCGGCGCCAGCGGCAATTTCACCGTGATCTTTGCAGGCATTGATGACGCTGACTATGTTGAAAGCAAGGTGCGCCAGCTCCTGCCCAATCTTTCGGCCAGTGACGTCGCCCTGTTTGCGACCCCGCCGCGCAAGTTCTACTGCCTGGTCTTTGCAGGCGGCCCGCAACGCGACCCGCTGAATTACTCCCGCGGGGTTGCGCTGATCCGGGCCGAGCAATCTGAACTGATGCGCGACAGTTGCATTCACGAAGAAATCGCGCAAGGCCTTGGCCTGCGCAACGACAGCCCTAGGGCGCGGCCCTCCATCTTCAACGATGATGACGAATTCGCCCGCCTGACCAGCCACGACGAGAAGCTGCTGCAGATCCTGTATGATTCCCGTCTGCGCGTGGCCATGAGCGCGGATGAAGCCCGACCGACCGTCGCGCGTATCGCCCAAGAGATCATGGGCGACCTGTCTCTTTAGGACGCCATCCCTGCACCCCCTCGACACGTGCATCATACGGTTGCGGGGAAAAGCGCCATGTCTCCGGCAGAATCGCAAGTTCCACGCCCTGCCCTCTGGTTTCGAGGCAACGGGGTTGCTACATCTTGGGAAACAGCCGTGGGAGGACACAGCGTGGGCATTTTCGATTTTCTCAAAGGCGAATTCATCGACGTCATCCATTGGACCGATGACACCCGCGACACCATGGTCATGCGGTTTGAACGCGAAGGCCATGCGATCAAATACGGCGCCAAGCTGACGGTGCGCGAGGGTCAGGCGGCGGTCTTTGTGCATGAAGGCCAGCTGGCGGATGTGTTCACGCCCGGTCTTTACATGCTTGAGACCAACAATATGCCGGTGATGACGACGCTGCAGCACTGGGACCACGGCTTTCAGTCGCCGTTCAAATCCGAGATCTACTTTGTCGCGACAACGCGGTTCAATGACCTCAAATGGGGCACCAAGAACCCGATCATGTGCCGCGACCCGGAGTTTGGCCCGGTCCGCCTGCGCGCCTTTGGCAGCTACTCGGTGCGGGTGGTGGATCCGGCGCGTTTCCTGACCGAGATCGTCGGCACCGATGGTCAGTTCACCATGGACGAGATCTCCTATCAGATCCGCAACATCATCGTGCAGGAGTTCTCGCGCGCCATTGCAGGATCGGGCATCCCGGTGCTGGACATGGCGGCCAACACCGCCGATCTGGGCAAGCTGGTGGCGGCCGAGATTGGCCCCGTCGTGGCGGAATACGGCCTCGCCATCCCAGAGCTTTATGTGGAAAATATCTCGCTGCCGCCGGCGGTGGAGCAGGCGATGGACAAGCGCACCCAGATGGGCATCATCGGCGACCTGGGCCGCTATACGCAGTTCAAGGCCGCCGAAGCCATGGAAGCCGCCGCCAAGACCCCCAACAGCGGCATGGGCGCGGGCCTTGGCATGGGAATGGGCATGGCGATGGCACAGCAGATGGGTCAGACCTTGCACCAGGCGCAGTCCCCGGCAGCAGCGGGTCAGACCACCGGTCCCTGGGGCACACGGCCCGCACCCGCTGCCTCGCAGGCGCCAGCGCAGGCCGCCCCGATGGCCCCGCCGCCCCCGCCGGTGGAGCATGTCTGGCATACTGCTGAAAATGGCAAAACCTCCGGGCCATTCTCCAAGGCGCGCATGGGGCGCATGGCGCAGGAAGGCCAGCTGACACGTGACACCCATGTCTGGACCCCGGGACAAGACGGTTGGATGCGCGCAGGCGACGTGACTGAGCTGGCGCAGCTCTTCACCATCCTGCCCCCGCCGCCTCCGCCGCCTGCTGGCAGCTGACCCACTCGCCGATCCCTATTCTGGCCGGGCGCTTTGGTGCCCGGCCATTTTTGCCCTGACCGTGTTCAAAGAGCCCCATCGCCGTGACCCAGACACCGCCGCCCCCGCCCGCAATGGACACAGCCCCCCAAGAAGCAGAGGAAACGCACCGCTTTCCTTGTGAACAATGCGGAGCCGATTATCGCTTTGCGCCGGCAGAAGGCGCGTTGATCTGTGATCACTGTGGCCACCAAAAAGACCTGACAGAGAGCCCATGGGGCGGCAGCGCCCTGAAGGAGCTAGATTTCCTCGCCGCGTTGCGCGAACAGCTTCCTGCCGCCGAGATGGAAGTGACCCGCGTTTCCTCCTGCCCCAATTGTGCCGCGCAGGTGGAGTTTGACCCCTCGGTGCATGCGCTGGAATGCCCCTTCTGCGCCACTCCCGTGGTGGCGGACACCGGCGAGAACCGTCACATCAAACCCAAGGGTGTCCTGCCCTTTCAGTTCGACGAACGCGCCGCGCACACGGCGATGGAAGACTGGCTGGGCGGGCTGTGGTTTGCGCCAAATGGCCTCAAGGAATATGCCCGTAAAGGGCGCAAGATGGATGGGATCTACGTCCCCTACTGGACCTATGACGCCCAGACCCACAGCCAATACACCGGCCAGCGCGGCACGGAATATACCGTCAGCCGCACCGTAATGGTCGACGGCAAACCGCAGGTGCGCACCGAAGTTCGCGTGCGCTGGTCCAATGTCCGTGGGCGCGTGCAGCGGTTCTTTGACGACGTATTGGTGCTCGCCTCCAAAAGCCTGCCGCGCAAATATACCGAAGGGCTGGAGCCTTGGGATCTGTCGCAGCTGGCCCCCTATCAGCCCAAATATCTGGCCGGGTTCCGGGCTGAGGCCTATACCATCGACCTTGAGCCCGGCTTTGCCGATGCCAGCCGGAAAATGGACCGGGTGATCGAACGCGACATCAAGTTCGATATCGGCGGCGACCGCCAGCGCATCAGCTCGGTCGATACCGATGTGAGCGCGGTGACGTTCAAACATGTGCTGCTGCCGGTCTGGATGGCCGCCTATAAATACCGCGGTCAAAGCTATCGCTTTGTGGTGAACGGGCAGTCGGGCCGGGTGCAGGGCGAACGCCCCTATTCCGCGTGGAAGATCGCAGGCGCCGTTGTGCTGGGTCTGATCGTGGCGGCTGGCGTGGCCTACCTCGCGTCACAGAGTTAAATTCCGACACCTGCTTGCCTTTTCGCGACTCCCCCTGCATGTTCGCGCCAAATTCCGGGGAGACGATACATTGTCCAACAGCGCTTTGAGCGAGTTAGACCACCTGCTAAGCACGCGGCATAGCTGCCGCGGGTTCAGGCCCGATCCAGTACCCCGCACGGTGATCACCCGGATCTTGGACGCCGCTTGCAAAGTGCCTTCCTGGTGCAACGCTCAACCTTGGGCGCTCACGATTACCAGCGGCGCGGAGACCGACCGGCTGCGCACGGCTCTGACCGAGGCTGCAACTGCCGGTGACCATGAACCTGACCTTGCCTTTCCCACGCGGTATTCCGGCGCCTATCAGGCCCGCAGACGCGCCTGCGGCTGGGCGCTTTATGAGGCGGTCGGCGTGCAAAAGGGCGACCGGGAGGGGGCCGCGCGACAGATGATGGAGAACTTCTCCCTCTTTGGTGCCCCCCATTGCGCGATCCTGTCGAGCCCGGCTGAACTGGGCTCCTATGGCGCAATGGATTGCGGCGGTTTTGTCGCCGCTTTTACCCTTGCGGCGCAGGCGCTGGGGGTCGCAACGATCCCGCAAGCCGCCGTCGCGTCCCATGCGCCGCTGCTGCGCCAGCTCTATGATATACCGGAGGATCGGCTGATCCTCTGTGCGATCAGCTTCGGCTACGAGGATCCGGATCATCCCGCCAACGGGTTTCGCACCACTCGGGCCGCGATCAAAGACTTCACCGATTGGCGCGGCGCCTGAACCGCCGCAGGAAGGACAGCCATGCGCGCCCTGTTGCAACGTGTGAGCGCGGCAAGCGTCACCGTCGACTCTGCCACCATCGGCGAGATCGGCCCCGGAATACTGATCCTGATCTGCGCCATGCAGGGCGATAGCGAGGTCGAGGCCGAACATTTGGTGCACAAGATTTCACGCCTGCGCATCTTTCGCGATGACGCGGGCAAGATGAACCGCTCGGTTGCGGATGTCGGTGGCTCAGTGCTGGTGGTCAGCCAGTTCACGCTAGCCGCAGACACCCGCAGCGGCACAAGGCCCGGTTTTTCCAAAGCCGCGCCACCATCAAAAGGAGAAGAGCTTTATCATTGTTTTTGCGACAAAATGCGGGCTACGGGTCTGCCCGTTGCGACCGGCGCATTTGGAGCTGACATGAAAGTTTCACTTGTAAACGACGGTCCTGTTACAGTCTGGCTGGACACCGATGATCGTCCTAACAAGTCCGCAAGACCGGGGTAACACCCCCGCTCAGCCAGAGCATTCGCAGGCCATGATGGGAGCTCTCAAGGGCCGGTTATCCCGGCACTCCCAGCAAGTCCGACGCAATTTTCTGGCATTATTCCTTGCCCCAGTGTGCCAAATCGGCAAATCTTGTACCACCATTCAAGAAAAAACCGGGGCCTACTCGTAACCTCGATAGGGAGACAACGCATGAACGATTATCTCAAACACCTCGCACAGGAAGCCGCTCTGGGCCGTATGGGCCGACGCGAATTCCTCGGCCGCGCCGCGGCGCTGGGTGTCACCGCATTGGGTGCAAACACGCTGCTGGCATCCGCTGCAAAGGCGGCCGGTCCTCAGGCCGGTGGCACGCTGCGTGTCGGCCTGCAGGGTGGCTCCACCACCGACAGTATGGATCCGGCGCTGGCCACCAATCAGGTTGCGCTTTCGGTGATCCGCCTCTGGGGCGAGCCGTTGGTCGAACTGGCCGAAGACGGCGGTCTGGACGGAATGGTTGCAGAGAGCTTCGAAGCATCTGCCGACGCCAAGACCTGGACCTTCAAGATCCGCTCCGGCATCACCTTCTCCAATGGCAAAGCCGTGACCGCAGAAGACGTGGTTGCCACCATGGAGCGCCACTCCGGCGAAGACACCAAATCCGGCGCGCTTGGCATCATGCGGTCGATCACCAAAGTATCGGCTGACGGCGACAACGTGGTGTTTGAACTCGACAGCCCGAACGCCGACCTGCCCTATCTGCTGACCGACTACCACCTTGTAATCCAGCCCAATGGCGGCAAGGACGACCCAGCCGCAGCGATCGGCACCGGCGCCTACGTGATGAAGGCCGTCGACATGGGCGTGCGTTTCGTGGCCGAGAAAAACCCCAACTACTGGGGCGATCTGGGCAACGCGGAAACCATCGAATACGTGGTCATCAACGACAACACCGCGCGCGTCGCCGCGCTGCAGGCCGGTCAGGTGGATATGATCGACCGTGTGCCGCCCCGCACCGCCAAACTGGTGGACCGCGCGCCCAACATCACCGTGCATTCCACCGCAGGTCCGGGCCACTATGTGTTCATCGCTCATTGCGACACGGATCCCTTTGCCAACAACGACGTTCGGATGGCGCTGAAATACGGCATCAACCGTGAGGAACTGGTCGACAAGATCCTCAACGGCTTTGGCTCCGTCGGCAACGACAGCCCCATCAACGCCTCCTACCCGCTGTTCACCGCGGCCGAGCAGCGCACATACGACCCGGACAAGGCGAAGTTCCACATGAAGAAGTCGGGCTATGACGGCTCCATTCTTCTGCGGACCTCCGACAACTCCTTCCCGGGTGCGCCGGATGCGGCGGCTCTGTTCCAGCAATCGCTGGCGGCAGCCGGTATCGAGCTTGAAATCAAGCGCGAGCCGAATGATGGCTACTGGTCCGAAGTCTGGAACAAGCAGCCCTTCTGCACCTCCTACTGGGGTGGCCGTCCGACTCAGGACCAGATGTTCACCACCGCCTATCTGTCCACGGCAGACTGGAACGACACCCGTTTCAACAATGAGCAGTTCGACCAGATGCTGATCGCCGCGCGCGGCGAGCTGGACAATGCCAAGCGGACGCAGATGTATGCGGACATGTCCGACATGGTGCGCAACGAAGGCGGCTTGATCTGCCCGATGTTCAACGACTTCGTCGATGCAACATCCGACAAGGTAGACGGCTGGGTTGAAGGCGTGAAAGGCCACGCCCTGATGAACGCATATGCCCCGCTGAAAATGTGGGTCAAAGCCTGATATGCACCCTGTCCTAAAACTACTGACTCAGCGCATTGCGCTGAGTCTCATTCTCCTGTTGATGATCTCCGTGCTGATCTTTGCCGGTACCATGATCCTTCCAGGCGATGTCGCCCAGTCCATCCTCGGACAGTCCGCAACGCCCGAAGCGCTGGAGAATTTGCGCGCTGAATTGGGCCTGAACGATCCGCCCGTGACCCGCTATTTCCAATGGTTTTTTGGCGCCCTGCAGGGAGACCTTGGCACTGCTCTGACCTCTGGGCAGGACATCACATCCGCCATCGGGTCACGCCTGTCGAACACGCTGTTCCTGGCCTTCTGGGCCGCGCTGATCGCCGTACCGCTGGCGATTTTTCTCGGCCTTCTGTCGGTGCGCTACAAGGACCGCTGGCCGGACAAGCTGATCTCCGGCGTCACGCTGGCGTCGATCTCCATCCCTGAATTCCTGATCGGCTACGTCCTGATGTATCTGGTCGCCGTGAAACTGCGCTGGTTTCCCTCTGTCGCCATGATCAACGACAGCATGAGCCTGTGGCAGAAGCTCAATTCCATCGCCCTGCCCGTTGCGGTGCTGACGCTTGTGGTGCTTGCCCACATGATGCGCATGACCCGTGCGGCGATCCTGAACGTGATGCAGTCCGCCTATATTGAGACCGCTGAACTGAAAGGGCTTTCGACCTTCAAGGTGATCTGGCGTCACGCGTTCCCCAACTCGATCGCTCCGATCGTGAATGTGGTGATGCTGAACCTCGCCTATCTGGTTGTCGGCGTCGTGGTGATCGAAGTGGTCTTCGTCTACCCAGGCATGGGGCAGTATCTGGTCGATCACGTGTCGAAACGCGACGTGCCGGTGGTGCAGGCCTGTGGTCTGATCTTTGCCGCAGTCTACATCGGGCTCAACATGGTTGCCGATATCGTCTCGATCCTGTCGAACCCGCGCCTGCGGCACCCGAAGTAAGGACACGGACATGAAAAATATACCCGTATCCGCCCTCATCGGCCTGTTCTTCACGGCCCTCTATTTCCTCGGCGCGATCTTTGCGCCCCTGCTCGCGCCCTATGGTATGGCCGAAGTGGTCGGCGATGTCTGGGAGCCCTCCAGCGCCGACTATCTCTTGGGCACCGACAACATCGGTCGCGACCTCCTCAGCCGCATGATCTATGGCGGCCGGACCACCATCTTCATCGCCACCGTGGCGACCATCATCTCCTTCACCACCGGCTCCATCCTCGGCATCTTTGCCGCGGTGGCAGGTGGCTGGGTGGATCAGACGTTGTCGCGTTTCGTCGATCTGATCATGTCGATCCCGACGCTGATCTTTGCTCTGGTGGTGCTGTCGGTGACACCTGTCACCGTGCCGATGCTGATCCTCGTCATGGGTCTTCTGGACTCCACCCGCGTGTTCCGTCTGGCCCGCGCGGTCGCCGTGGACATCGAGGTGATGGACTTTGTCGAAGCTGCGCGCCTGCGCGGTGAGCGCACGGTCTGGATCATCTTTCGCGAGATCCTGCCCAACGCTCTCTCGCCGCTGGTGGCCGAGATGGGCCTGCGCTTCATCTTCATGGTGCTGTTTGTCTCCACCCTGTCGTTCCTCGGCCTTGGCGTGCAACCGCCCGAAGCTGACTGGGGCGGTATCGTGAAGGAAAACAAGGACGGCATCGTCTACGGCATTCCCGCCGCCCTGATCCCCGCCTTCGCCATCGCGACCCTCGCGATCTCGGTGAACCTGGTGGCCGATTGGGTCCTGAACCGAACCACATCGCTGAAAGGAGGCCGCGGATGAGCGAACCACTTCTGAAGGTCCGCGACCTGAAAATCGGCGCCACGGTCTACCCGCCGGGCGAAAAGCCCCATGATATCGAGATCGTGCATGGGGTCAGCTTTGACCTGATGCCGGGCAAAGTGCTCGGGTTGATCGGGGAATCCGGCGCCGGCAAGTCCACCATCGGTCTGTCCTCCATGGCCTATGGCCGTGGCGGCGTGAAGATCACCGGCGGCGAGGTCTGGGTCAACGGCCGCGATATCCTGCAGTCCAAACTCAGCGATATCCGCAAGCTGCGCGGTGGCGAGGTGACCTATGTGTCGCAATCCGCCGCCGCCTCCTTCAACCCGGCCAAACCCATCATGGAACAGGTGGTCGAAGCTGCGGTCGAGCAGGGTAAATTCTCTCGCAAGAATGCCGAGGCCCGGGCGCGGGCGCTGTTTGACAAGCTGGGCCTGCCCGATCCGGACAACATCGGTGAGCGCTATCCGCACCAGGTCTCCGGTGGTCAGCTGCAGCGCTGCATGACCGCGCTGGCGCTCTGCCCCGAACCCGATCTGGTGGTCTTTGACGAGCCCACGACGGCGCTGGATGTGACCACCCAGATCGACGTGCTGATGGCGATCAAGGAAGCGATCCGCGACACCGGGGTGGCGGCGCTCTATATCACCCACGACCTCGCGGTGGTGGCACAGGTCTCCGATGACATCATGGTGCTGCGTCAGGGCGAGACCGTGGAATACGGCCCCGTCAACCAGATCATCAATGAGCCGCAGGAGGAGTACACCCAGGCGCTGGTCTCCGTGCGCTCCATCGATCACGAGGAAAAGGCCCCCACCGAGGAGCCGGTGCTGTCGGCGCGCAATGTCACCGCGCGCTATTCCGGCACCAAGTTCGATGTGCTGCACAACGTCAACGTCGACCTCTACCCCGGCCAGACGCTGGCGGTGGTCGGCGAATCCGGCTCCGGCAAATCGACGCTGGCGCGGGTGATCACCGGGCTATTGCCCCCACGTGAGGGCGATATCCAATTTGCCGGTCGCACCCTGTCGCCGGACTTCAAGAACCGCACCCGCGAGGATCTGCGCGAGTTGCAGATGATCTACCAGATGGCGGATGTGGCGATGAACCCGCGTCAGACCGTGGGCACCATCATCGGTCGGCCTCTGGAGTTCTACTTCGGTCTGCGCGGCGCGGAAAAGCGCAAGCGGATCCAGGAGCTGCTGGATGAGATCGAACTTGGCGACGGCTTCATCGACCGCTACCCGGCAGAGCTGTCGGGCGGTCAGAAGCAGCGTGTCTGCATTGCCCGCGCGTTGGCGGCCAAGCCCAAGGTGATCATCTGCGACGAGGTCACCTCGGCGCTGGATCCGCTGGTGGCGGACGGCATCCTGAAACTCTTGCTCAACCTGCAAAAGATCGAGGATGTGGCCTATCTGTTCATCACCCACGACCTGGCGACGGTAAAGGCGATCTCCGACAACATCGCGGTGATGTACAAGGGCAAGGTGCAGCGCTACGGCGGCAAGACGGAGGTGCTGAGCCCGCCGTTTGATGACTACACCGACCTCCTGCTCAGCTCCGTACCGGAGATGAAGCTGGGCTGGCTGGAAGAGGTCATCGCCAATCGTAAGATGGAGAGCGCGGGCAACTGATGCCCGCCTCCTGCCAACCGGCAGCGTCCGCTCGATGCGGGCGCAAGACAACAAAAGCCCTGTTCGGCCGCAAGGCCGGACAGGGCCCGACCCTCCCCCCAGGGAGGGCGCTTCACGCCCACCCTAGGCTCGGGCGCTGTCCTGAGCACCAACAGACCACCCCCAGCCCAGGACCTCTCACATGGACCGCAAACTCCTGCTCATCATCCTTGATGGGGTGCCCTACCGCAATTTCCGCCGCCTGTTCGGCAACCTCGAAGGCTGGGTTCAGTCGGGCGAGGCGCGCGTCTGGAAACACCGCGCCGTGCTGCCGTCGATCTCGGCCAGCTGCTACGCCTCGATCCACACAGGCGTTTCGCCGCAGGTGCATGGCTGCACCGGCAACGGCAATGTGTTCCGCCTGAAGGAGGACGATGTGTTCTCGCAGGTCCGCAAGGGCGGCGGCACGACAGGCGCCGTGGCGCATAGCTTCTGGTCAGAGTTCTTCAACCGCTCGCCCTTCGATTACGTGCGCGACATCGAGTATGACGAACCCGAAAGCACCACCATCAACCATGGTCGGTTTCACTCCATGACCGGTTACGGCCACGACAATCAAATGACGCCCTCAGATGTGGATCTCTTTGCGACGCTGACCAACCTCTGTGGTCGCTTCGATCTCAACTACGGCATGCTGCACACCTGCACGTTGGACAGCATGGGGCACCGGTTCTTTCACGAAAGCGCCGAGATGGACAAAGCCTGTTTCGTGATGGACGAAATGCTGGCCCCCTTCATTCCGCGCTGGCGTGCCATGGGCTATGAGGTGATCGTGACTGCCGACCATGGCCAGGACGACCGAGGCCACCACGGCGGACACCACCCGCTGCAACAGGAAACCGCGCTTTATTACTTTGGCGAGGCCGAGGGGCCGGCGCCGGACGACGTGATCGACCAGCGGCAGCTGGCGCCGACGATCCTGAACCGCCTTGGCGCGCCGGTTGCAGACAGCATGAAAGCCGGGGCATTCTTGCGCTGAGGAAACAACAGGCCGCCGCGTCTCCGCGGCGGCCTATTCATGCGGGCAAGCCCGATCCGCTCAACGTCACGCGGTCACCAGCGCGACACGTCCTCGCCCCGGTCCACATCGCTATCAGGTCAAGAGCTGGCCACGCTCGCTGAGGTCACTCGTCGTAGGGCCAAATTTCTTGTCCCAGCCCCTCAATCGCCAGCACGATACGTTCGAAACTATCACGCGCACGGCCCACGCTGTGACGGGCGCGTAGATATCCATGCACCAGACCCGTCTCATTCATCCATTCCGCGACTCCGCCCGCCGCGTGGATGGCATCGCGATAGGCGCGGCAATCATCGCGCAGCGGATCGCAATCGGCAGAAAACATCACCGTCGGCGGCAGTCCTGCAAAATCGCTGTCCTGTAACGGCGCATAGGTGGGGTCATTGCTGACCGGTGTGCCGCCGCTGCGCACGTCTGCATAGAATTTGACATCCTCCAGCGTCAGCATCGGCGCGTGAGCATGTTCGTTGTAGGAAGGCAGAGTGTGTTCACCGCCAAGCCCCGGATAGATCAGCACCTGGCCCAAGACCGCATCAACACGACCACGCGCGTGATGTGCCACTGAGGCACTGAGCGTCCCGCCCGCGCTGTCACCTGCAAGAACCACGCCCCCGTCATATGTCGTGGCGATCCATTGCAGCACCGTCCAGGCGTCGTCGAACTGCGCCGGGTGCTCGTTTTCAGGTGCAAGCCGATAGTCCACGGCCACCACACGGTAGCCGGTCTGCTCGCAAATTTCGGAACACACATCATCATGGCTGTTGAGATCACCGACGACAAAGCCGCCGCCATGACAATACATCACCGTCCGGGTGGGATCTCCGGCCTCGTAGATGCGCACCGAAACCGTCTCGACCGTCTTCTCGGTGACCTCGACCACCTCGGAACGCGGTTTGCGAAAGGCCGCGGCCATCTTGTTGTAGACCGCGCGTTGTTCGTCGATGCTCAGATCCACGGTGTCTTCGGGGTAATGACGACCCGTCTCCCGGATAAAGGCCCAGGTTTCTTCGTCAATTTGCTTTTCATAATCCATAGTGTCCACCCATCGGCGTCCTCAGTCAGGTCGAGCCTAGGACCGCAAGTCCGGGTTGGAAACGGTAAAATGGAAAAAGCACACCAAAGGTGGCGTGCTTTTCCAGTGATACGGCGTGATCGCAGATGTCAGGACGCGGGCTTGGCTTCGTCCCAGGGCCGGGTGAAGGCAGACAACACGTTGCCGACGTCCTCGGGGCCACTGCCGTGCAATGTGACCTGAGCCACCAGCCCGCGCTTCTTGTCATCGATGACAGAGGTCACGCGCGCGTCCAACCCTGCCTTCTCCAGCGCCGCATCATAGACGCGAATGATCGCGTGACGGCGCAGATCCGGCTTGAAGACCTTACCGACAGCGGTTTTGGGCAGCTCCGGCAGAATGGTCATATGCTTCGGGATCGCCGCCCGTTCGTGAATATGGCGTTTGCAATGCGCCAGCAGCTCTTCTTCGGTGACGGAGGCCCCATCGACCAGCTCGACAAAGGCGCAGGGCAGCTCGCCCGAATGGGCATCCGGCTGGCCGATCGCACCGGCAAAGGCCACCGCATCATGGCCAAGCAGGGCTTCTTCGATCTCCGCCGGGTCAATGTTGTGGCCGCCGCGAATAATCAGATCCTTGGCCCGGCCCGTGATCCAGAGATAGCCGTCCGGATCCACGCGCCCCAAGTCCCCGGTCCGCAGGTATTTGTCCTGATAGTAGAGATCGATGTTCTTGTCGGTCTCCGTGTAGGTATGGCCGGGGAACACACCCGGCGTATAGACGCAGATCTCGCCGATTTCGTCAGTGCCGCATTCCTTCAGCCCCTCGGGCGTGCCCTTGATGATTTTCACGTCGGCATAGGGGAATGGAATGCCGATGGAGCCGACCTTCTTCTCCCCCTCGACCGGGTTGCAGGAGACGAGGCAGGTGGCCTCGGTCAGGCCATAGCCCTCAACCAGCGTGACCCCGGTGGCCTTTTCAAAGCGGCGGAACAATTCCAGCGGCAGCGGGGCCGAGCCGGAGAACGCGGTCTTGATGGTAGAGACATCCGCATCCACCGGGCGCTGCATCTTGGCAGAGATCGCCGTGGGGACGGTGATGATAAAGGTGATCTTCCAGCGCTCGCAGAGCTTCCAGAAATTGTCGAAAACCCCATCGCCGCGATATCCCTGCGGCGTCGGAAACACCACATGCGCGCCAGACGCAACAGCCGCCATGACGATCACATGGCAGGCAAAGACATGGAACAGCGGCAGAGGACACATGATGTTGTCCTCCTCGGTAAACAGCAGCGTGTGCCCAAGCCAGCCATTGTAGATCATGCCCTGATAGGTGTGCTGTGCGACTTTCGGCATGCCGGTGGTGCCGCCGGTGTGGAAGTAGCAGGCCACCCGGTCGCCGTCGCTGTCAGGGAAGGTCAGCTCGGTCGGTTGCTTGGCCATTTCCTTGCGAAAACACTTGTAGTCCGCATGGGCGTGGGCCTTGTTCACCTTGGGCCGGATCAGCGGCACGATCCAGGATTTCGGCGGCGTCAGATAGCGGTTGAGATCCACCTCCAGCACGGTCTTGACGCTGGGCGCATGGGCCACCGCCTCGGCCACCTTCTGCGGCACGTCGGTCTTGGGAAAGCCCTTGAGCGTCACCACAACCTTGGCGCCGGTCTCGCGTAGAATGGACGCGATCTGCTCTGGTTCCAGCAGCGGGTTGATCGGGTTCACGATACCCGCCACCGCGCCGCCCAGCATGGTGATCAGCGTCTCGTTGGCATTGGGCAGCACGTAGGCAACAACGTCCTTTTCGCCCACGCCCAGGGACCGGAACAGATTGGCCGCCTGCGTGGTCTTGTCTTTCAACTCGGACCACGTCAGCGTTTCTGCCTTGTCGGTCGGACCGGAAAAGATCTGGTAGCTGACGGCACGGTTGTTTGGAAAGTTGCCCGCAGTGCGCGACAGCAGACCATAGAGCGTCTTGGGGACGTCGCGATCCGCCCAGGCACATTCCTGTTCGATCGCCGCGACATCCGCGGTCGTTGCAAAAGCCATGTTCTTCCTCCCCTAGCCCGTCCCACGGATCTTGATTGTTCCTCAGGGCCACGATGATTGGAATACCTTGGCCGTGCAAGCAAGACACGAGGTTCACGTAAAGGAAGTTCAGATATGACGCTGCGCAATTTCATGCCTGCGCGCACTGTCAGGGAGACGGCGCGCAGGCAAATCCGGGCTCAGGCCACGGCCTGACCATCGGTGAACTGCAACCGCGCGAGACGGGCATAGAGCCCCCCTTCGGCCACAAGGCTGTCGTGGGTGCCCACCGCCACGATCTGTCCCTGATCCATCACCACAATGCGATCCGCCTTCTTCACGGTCGCCAAGCGATGCGCCACCACGATGGTGGTGCGATCGCGGCTCAGATCCTCAAAGGCGGCTTGCACCAGACCTTCGCTCTCGGCGTCGAGTGCCGAGGTCGCCTCGTCAAGCAACAAGACCGGTGCGTCGCGCAGGATGGCACGTGCGATCGCAATCCGCTGTTTCTGCCCGCCCGACAACATCACGCCACGCTCACCCACATAGGCGTCGTAGCCCTCGGGCAGTTTCATGATGAAATCATGCGCGGCCGCAGCCTCTGCGGCGGCCTCAACTTCGGCATCGCTGGCGTCCGGACGGCCAAAACGGATATTCTCGCGCGCGGTGGCGGCAAAGATGATCGGATCCTGAGGCACCATGGCAATATGACGCCGGAACTCACCGCGCGAAAGCGCCGTCAGCGGCACGCCGTCCAGACGCACCTCGCCGGACTGCGGATCATAGAACCGCTGGATCATCTGGATGATCGTGGTCTTGCCCGCCCCCGAAGGACCAACAAAGGCCACGGTTTCGCCGGGCTGGATGGTCAGCTGCACCTGATCCAGTGCAGAGGTGTCGGGACGCGACGGATAGGTGAAGGACACGTTGTCAAAGGTCAGCTCGCCGCGCACCGGCTCGGCCAGCACCTGTGCGGCTGCGGGGTCCGTCACGCTGTCCTCGGCCTGCAACAGCTCTACCAGACGCTCCGTCGCCCCTGCGGCGCGTTGCAGCTCGCTCCAGATTTCCGACAGCGCCGCGACAGAGCCTGCCACCATCACCGCATAGATCACGAATTGCACCAGCGCGCCTTCGGTCATGTCGCCAAAGCGCACATCGTTGGCGCCGATCCACAGCACGCCTACCACGCCGGAGAACACCAGGAAGATCACGATCACCGTCAGCCAGGCGCGGGTCTGGATACGCCGGCGCGACACGTCATATGCGGTCTCGGTCATATCCGAGAAATGCGCGCGGCTCATGTCTTCGTGGGTGAAGGCCTGCACGGTCTGCACTGCACTCAGCGCCTCGCCCGCGTTGCCGGAGGAGGCCGCAATCCAGTCCTGATTCTCCTTCGAGATCACCCGAAGACGTCGTCCAAGCACCAGAATGGGTACGATCACCGCGGGCACGATCAGCAAAACAAGCGCCGTCAGTTTCGCCGAGGTCAGCAGCATCAGAACGAGACCACCGAGAAAGATCAGCAGGTTGCGCAGCGCGACCGAGGCAGAAGAGCCCAGCACCGACTGGATCAGAGTGGTGTCTGTGGTGATCCGGCTCAGCACCTCGCCGGTCATGATCCGCTCAAAGAAGGCCGGGCTCATGCCGATGATGCGATCAAACACCGCCTTGCGGATATCGGCCACCACCCGCTCGCCCAGCTTGGTGACCAACGCGTAGCGCAGACCGGTGCCAACCGCGAGCAATGCCGCCATCACCATCGCGGCGGTGAAATACTGGTTCAGCAGCGCGGCATCGGTGATGCGGAAATTGTCCACCACCCGGCGCACCGCCAGCGGCAGCGACAGAGAGACGCCCGCAGTCAGTGTCAGGGCCGCCAGTGCCGCGAAGATCATGGTCTTGTAGGGGCGCATGAACGGCCAGAGTGCCTTCAGCACCCCGATCTTGCGGGAGCCTTCACGCTCTTCGTTGCCGCCTTGGGTTTTCACCGCACGTCGTGCCATGAGCGCTCCTTTGCTCGCCGCCTGAAGTCTGACGCGCATTGCGCCATTGCCGCCTCGTGTCATGGCCTTGCCTCACAGGCAGGTCAAGGCTGCATTGGGTCGCACAGTGGGAACAATCGCTGCAGGAGCGCGCGACAACCATTTGAAACCACGATGATTTAGCAAGTGGGGAGAGAATTTGGAGCGGGTAGCGGGAATCGAACCCGCACCTTAAGCTTGGAAGGCTCTTATGATACCATTTCACCATACCCGCTTCGTATCGTGTGGTCTATGTGAAGGACTTTTTGCCGTCAACCACTTATGCGGAGTTTTTCTGCGACAGATGGCGTGACACACGTTTCGCCAGGACAAGAGACCCGCACTTGCCCCTTCCCTGCGGCTGCCGCCCGCCCTAGGTTCAGACCTCTGACGCCAACGCCTTTCCCACGGACCCCATGACAGCACATCCGCGCATCGCCATTCTGACCTCGCATGGTCAGCCCTCCGCCCCGCCCCCGCCGGAGATCCATCTCGCCGCAGTTGCCGCCGCGGTGCAGGATCACCTGCCGGGCTGGGAGGTGCGCTCTGCCACGCTGTCGTCCAAAGGGTTTCTGGAGGCCGCAATGCCAGAGGACGGTGCGGTGATCTATCCGTTCTTCATGGCGCGCGGCTGGTTCACCGGCAAGGTGCTGCCCAAACGTCTGGCGGGCTGGCGCTATCGTATGGCCACGCCCTTCGGACTTGACCCCGCACTGCCCGCGCTCACGGTGACTGCGCTGCAAGACGCGATCGCAACCCGCGGCTGGGACGTCACCGACACCGATGTACTGCTTGCGGCCCATGGCTCTGCCCGTGGCCCAAAGGCGGCCGAAGCGGCGGAAAAATTTGCAGCAACCCTGCGCCCTGCCCTGCCCGGATTGAGACTGACGACAGGATTTGTGGAACAGGCGCCCTTTGTCGACGCCGCAGCGCGCCCGCTTGGGACGCGATCCCTCTGCCTGCCGTTTTTTGCGCAATCCGGCGCGCATGTCCGGCATGACATCCCGGAGGCGCTGGCACAGGCGGAGTTCAAAGGCGATCTTTTGCCGGTTCTCGGCGCATTGCCCGGCGTGCCTGCATTGATTGCACAAGCCATTTGCCGGGCTGAGACGGCGGAGCTGTCGGCGTCCCCCGCAAAAGCGGACACCGAACTGCCCTGAACCGGCCGACGCGTGGCGCGCGGTCTGTGCCGTGATGAAAATCCTCGGACATCGTGCCTGTGCTGCCGAACCGCCCGCGGGCTTTGACGGGCGCGACCAAGGGTTTGCGTCAATTTGACTGACCAGCCGTGAATTTGTCGTTTTCTCAAGGACTAGGCCTTTGCCTCGAGCGCGCTTTGGATATGATCGCCGCGATCAGGAGAGGAAGACCAACAGATGTCCAGCGACAGAGCACAGCCCAACGCCACCCCCCTTCGCAGCGGTGGCAGACTTCTTGCGGACCAGTTGCAGATCCTGGGAGCGGACACGATCTATTGCGTCCCCGGAGAAAGCTACCTGGAGTTGCTCGACGGGCTCCATGCCCATCAGGACGCGATCAATGTCGTGACCTGCCGCCACGAATCCGGTGCTTCCAACATGGCAGATGCCTATGGCAAGCTGACCGGGCGCCCCGGCATCTGTGCGGTGACGCGCGGTCCGGGGGCCACCAATGCCTCCAACGGGGTGCACACCGCGTTTCAGGATTCGACGCCTATGATCCTGCTGATCGGTCAGGTCGGCCGCGACATGATGGACCGCGAGGCGTTTCAGGAGATCGACTATCGTCGCATGTTTGGCGAAATGGCCAAATGGGTGGCCCAGATTGATGACGCGGCGCGCATTCCGGAATACATGGCCCGCGCGTGGAAAATCGCGCAATCGGGGCGACCCGGCCCCGTGGTGCTGGCCCTGCCCGAGGACATGCTGACCGATGAGGTCCATGCACAGGATCTGCGCCCGACACCCCGGCCTCGGCCCGCGCCACACGCACAGGACATCGCGTCCCTGCAAGCCATGATCGCCAAGGCAAAACGACCGATGTTGATGGTGGGCGGCCCGTCCTGGAGCAAAAGCTGTGCTGACAAGGCGCTGGCCTTTGCGGAGCGACTGGGCCTTCCCGTCACCACGTCCTTTCGCAGTCAGGACTACGTCGACAACGGGCACGACAATTTCGTCGGAGCGGTTGGCATTGCCCCGGTTCCCAACCTTCGCAAGCGGTTGCGCGAAGAGGTTGATCTGCTGATCGCGGTGGGTCCGCGGCTGGGCGAGATGACCACACAGGGCTACGAGCTGATCGATATTCCGCATCCGCAGATGACGTTCGTGCACGTGCATCCCGGCGCGGAAGAGCTCGGCCAAGTCTACCAGCCGGACCTTTCGATCCAATCCGATCCCGAGCTGTTCTTTGATGCCGCGGACACCATCACCGGTCCGGATGGAGCAGATGTCTGGTCCGATTGGCTGCAGGCGCAGCGGGCCGACTACCTGGCCTTCCAGACCCCGACCGATGTGCCGGGCGATGTGAACATGGGGCAAGTGGTGCGCCACATGAGCGAGGCCTTGCCGCAGGATACGATCTACACCAATGGCGCGGGCAACTACACGGTCTGGCTGCATCGCTTCCATCAGCACCGCGCCTATCGCACCCAGCTTGCCCCCACCAGTGGCTCCATGGGCTACGGGGTGCCGGCGGCGGTGGCGGCCAAACTGCAGCATCCGGAGCGCACCGTGGTGGCTATGGCCGGGGACGGCTGTTTCATGATGACCTCGCAGGAGATGGCGACCGCCGCCCAGCACGGCGCCGACGTGATCTATGTGGTGGTCAACAACGGCATGTATGGCACAATCCGCATGCATCAGGAGCGCCACCACCCGGGCAAGGTGATGGCAACGCAGTTGGTGAACCCGGATTTTGTCGCCTATGCCGCCGCGTTTGGCATTGCCGGAGAGCGGGTCTTGTCCACCGACGGCTTCCCAGCCGCGTTGGAGCGGGCGCAGAGTTCAAAGGGCGGCTATCTGATCGAGATCGTCGTCGACCCCGAGGCCCTGACGCCGAACCAGTCTCTGTCTGCGGTGCGTGCAGAAGGTGAAGCAAAATCAGCGGAGTAAGCATCCGGCTGAATGCTCTGCTTGACTTGGAACACTCGCATGACGTGGCACCGCGTGCCGCGTCATGTGCGCCGTATTCGCCCCCTAGGCTGAGCAGCGACACGACCAGCCTCGGCACGAGATCGACACCAGGCAGGACCAGAATTTCCTTCGGCAGGATAAATTGAGTCTCCCCAAACAGCTCCACCCGCTATATCCGCATCGCGAAACGCAGCCGCACCCTCTCGCCACAGTTCCGCATGCTTTGTCGAGTACCACCGCTATATCGACTTCCCATAGAGGGCCGGACGGGATACGCAGCGCACTCCGGGGTACGCAGCCCGATTTCAGAACGTATTGGGAAAAATCATGGCGCAAAATGCCACCATCTACAAAGTCGAGTTGTCGGTCTCTGACATGGATCGCCACTATTACGAGACCCATAAACTGACGGTGGCCAAGCATCCCTCGGAGACCGATGAGCGATTGATGATCCGCCTTGTCGCCTTTGCTCTGAATGCACATGAGCATTTGGAACTGACCAAAGGGTTGTCCACAGATGACGAGCCCGACATCTGGCAAAAAAGCCTGAGCGGTGAAATCGATCTGTGGGTGGCGCTTGGGCTGCCCAGCGAGAAGGTCATGCGGCAATCCTGCAGCAAGGCGTCGAGTGTGATTGTCTACCCCTACGGCGGCCGGACAGCCGAAGTGTGGTGGGACAAGGTCAAGAACGCCACCACCCGTTTCGATAACCTGCACGTCATCAATCTTTCGGAGGCCGACACCGCTGCACTGGCAGAGCTGGCCAGCCGGTCGATGAAGCTGCAGGTCAATATTCAGGATGGTGAGGTCATGGTCAGCTGCGGTGAAAGCCTCGTCTATCTGAACCCCGTCACATGGAAAGGCGCAGCCTAGGTTCGCTGCGCTCACCGACAGATCAAACCACCCAAGCTGCGCGCCACGCTCGACAGCGCGCCGGTCTGCACTCCGTCGCAATGATCGCCGTGCCTGCAGAGAGGCGTGTAAGGTCGCTTCACCGTGTTCTTGAGCACGGCGGCGCGCTGTGAGCGTATGGTCTGTCGCGGCGTCGACGAACTGAAGCGGACACATGGCCCGCCCGTCACTGGATGGCTACAGGCCCCACGTCGCTGGGCGCTTAACGACCCCTCTTTGCTGCGAGGGAATGTATGGCAAACAGTGCGCTAGGCCTCTTGCGCTTCCTCTCGGAATCACCTAACTAGTCGCAACCACAGCGGCTTAGGCGAGTTGGCGGAGTGGTGACGCAGCGGATTGCAAATCCGTGTACACCGGTTCGATTCCGGTACTCGCCTCCATTTATTTTCAAGTACTTGCGTTTCACCACCGCTTGCGCGGCCTGCTCCGTTTACACACCCGTTTACAGTTTTGTTCACGCTGCGCCCCCTTTCGATTGCGCCAGCTTGACCAGAACAGCGTCGGTTTCGTCAGGCGATACACGGGCGTAATGCTCGATCACGTTCGCCGCATAGCGGACAGACCAGCCCATGTGATTGGCGATCTCGGCAAGGGACAGGCCCGCATTCAGCAGGCGCGTTGCAGCCGTTCCCCGCGCATCGTACAGGCGCAGTTCATCGGACAGCTTGGCTTTGTCGCGCCACTGGCGGACACCCTCGGACGCGCGGTGCGGGGTCAGGGCATTGCCGTTGGCATTGGTGAGGATCAGCAACCGGCCCGGCGGGGTCGTGTCGATCACCTCAGCCAGCGCGGGCGTGATCGGGATATGGGCCAGCCGCTTGCGCTTGTTCGTCCTGACGCGAAGGCGACGGCCGCGCGGCGTCTGCTCGACATGGGCCGGGGTCAACTTGATCAAGTCGGCGGGGCGCAAGCCGGTTTCGCAGGCGGCACAGAGAATGCGGCGCACCCATTCCGGCGCGGCCGCGTTGAAGGCTTCCCGGTCGGCGGGGGTCCAGACGATTTCCGAGCGATCCACCTCATAGAGCCGGTGGAGCTTGTGGCAGTGATGTTCGGACAGCTTGCCCTCATCCACCGCCCAATTGAGAATGCGAACCGCGTGGGTGCCCGCCATATCGTGCTGCTTGGGCGAGTGCTTCCAGAGCGCCCGCCATGCGTTCACCTCGCCGCGTGCGCCGCGTTCTTCGAAGATAACGGCAGGCGCATCCTTGAAATGGTCCGCGAACCGCAGTCCCCATTTCCGAATGTCGGCACGGGACCGTTCACCCTTGGGCATGGCGGTGCTGGACAGGAAGTCATCCACCATTTCGGGCGTCGTGTAGTCGGCCGGTTTCGGGCGCGCAGCGGCTTCCGCGAATGCCTGATAGAACGCAGGGTCGTTCGGCTTGCGGTGGTCATCTTCCCAGAATTTGGGACCGCCACGCCATGCATAGAAGTGAAAGCGGCTCTTGCCGTTCGCCAGCTTCCGCCGGACGCGGTGCACACCTTTGGGCAGATCAGCTTGTGGCACGGCCTGCCCTCCACTTTTCGAGCGGGGTCATGTCCGGCTTGGTAGCATCGCCGGCGGTCCCCGCCGTGATCAGGAAACGTTTGCCATCAGTGGTTTCGACGACGATGGACACCTGATCATAGCCCGCAGCTTTCGCGGCTTCGAAAGCGGGCGTGAGATCAGACTTGCGGATCGCGGCAGGGCGGCGCTCCATTTCAGACCTCCTCACTCGTCGCAGAGTTCGAAAGGTGAGGGTCTTGAGCCGGATCAACACCTTCGAACACTTTCGCTTTGATGTGCTCAATCGTAATCGCATCAATCGAGCTGGAACGCGTAATGCCGCGCTGATCTAGAAGTGGAGAATATTCTCCATCCATTAGGCGAGCCATCAGTTCACGGGAGTAATACGTGAAGGAAAGCGGCTCGCCGTTATCATCGAGAACATCTTGGTTGCAGACTTCCACTGAAGACGTTCCGATGATGTTGATTAGGATCCCGCTAGGTATTCTGTTAAGCGGATCGCAAAAACACTCCAAGAGTTCAGAAAATGTGTGATCTGGGTCACTGGGAAGCGTCCCACTGGAACGCCAAGCCTCTGGAATGCTCAATTGCATCGCACCAAAGTACCGGACCAGTTCAGGAGCGTGGGCGGGGCGGTTTGTGACCAATAGCGCGCTAAGCGTATTGGACAGGTCACTCTTTGTCATATGCGGAGCGTTGACGCCTCTGGCACCGGTTGAAAACAGGCCATTGTTTATGAGCTCACGAGCGTACATCTGCACAGTCTTCTCCTCGATCCGGGTGAAGGCGGCTAAAGTTGATATGAACGGTCCCTTACGCATGCCTAAATGACTAAGCGTTATTAAGGGTGGCCGTCAATCCTAAATGATGATTACGCACTAAGTGCTAAATGAGCGGGTTGCCTGCCTTTCCTGTGCATGCCTGCCATATGGAACAAACTGCACGGTTTTCAGCGTGATCCCTGCCTCCTTCCATAGTTAGGTAGTACCAGGACAAGGAAGCAAGCGCAGCGATGCCTTCCAGTGAGGTTGGCGTGCAATCCGCCATACGCTCTTCTAGCTCGATCCACCTATCCTCTAATTCGACCATTGGAGGCGTGGCCAAGCTCTCGTTGCCAGGGAGCTTTGCTAGTTTGTCCCACTCTCGACGAAGAGACATCCACTCATCATGCATCGCGACTAGGGGGTCTGTGAAACGGGCTGCGACTGGCTCAACTAGTGAAAGAGCTAGCGGGCTGGCGGGGATCGATGCCAGGAGGGCGCGGCGAGACACAGCTCCGCCATGCGCGCGAACGCGGGTATTGGACATTGTCATAAGCTCCATGGCTGGTATAGTAACACTGTTACTTTAACTGAGGAACAATCATGCAGTCAACAGATAGTAACGAGGTTACTAATTCGGATCTCCGTTTTATCCTCCCGGTCCAAAGTCGCATGGCGCGTGCTGCTCTTGGCTTGGGCGTGAGGGACCTCGCGAGGTTGGCGTATGTCTCCCCAAACACAGTTGCTCGTTTTGAGCGTGGCGAAGAAATGCTGGAGAGAACAATTTACATGATCAAGGCTGCTTTGGAGAAAGCGGGCATTGAGTTTATTTACGAAAATGGTGGCGGCGCTGGTGTGCGGCTACGTCATAGTGGGAACGGAGAGCACGGAGAATCTGATGGCTGAAATTTACAAAGAGGTAGCGCGTTATCGCGCCGACATTCATCATAAACGAACTGGCGATTTAATTGACTACTCAGCGATAGTTTACGAAGGCCCGAGTGAAGGTCGCTATGATATTCGGCATTCGCATGTGCTGACGCCGACTGAAGGGGCGGGGTCGTACTATTCTGATAGCTACACGACAGCAACTGACGCTGAAGTCGCGGAAAAGTTAGTCATGGATTGGATCAGGATGCTGGAAGGTTCTTATGCCTACGCTGTATGGGAACATTAAAAATAATGCGCGCCGCGCCCGCTGGAATTGGAGCATTGGGCCGCGCGCTGTCGGGGTTGATACGGCACTCACCGACTGATCCGAGGCGCTTCCGGGTTGAACAAGCTGGATAAAGCTACCCGAGGCGCGCCCTGCCTATTCCTTCCAATCCACCATGCGCATGGCCCCGGACACGTCACCGGGCGGAATGCCCGCCTCTTTCGCCTCGGCCATCGTCTTGATGATCGCGGACAGGGCGCGGGCGCGCCCGCCTGCATCAAAGGCTTGCAGCGGCCGGATCGTGTCGATCTCCACCAGCCCGCCGAGCTTGGCGGATGCCTCATCGGCCAGCAGGGCGGCGATAGGTTGCAACGTCCAGATTGCGAGCTGGCGCTGCGCTTCCCTGACGACGGGGCCAGTGGCAGCACGGTTCACCAGCGACGGCAGGACGCCATAGGCCATGAGGATGCCCTCTCGGGCTGCGGCGAGCGTCTCAGCCGTCATGCTCTTGGACAGGTCCGGCGAGAGCTGATCCGGCTTCTGCCCGATTTGGGGGTTCATGCCCGCCGCCGTCGCCTGCGCTACACCCTCGATCACCAACGTGGAGCCGCGCCGCCCACGAAATTCATCACGCATTGATGCCATATCCTCGGCCCCGGTGTCCGGCAGCGGCACGATCTGAGAGCCGAGCGGGGCATTCTCGAAGGTTTCGCCCAGGGCCGATTCCACGGCGTGGAGCATGGCCCCGGTGAGGCTGGACCGGCGCAACGGGGCGGTGCCGATCCAGGGCGTCAGGTTGTCCGAGCCGATCCGAAGGTGCAGCACCTCGGCAGCAAGAGCGGTTACCGTGCGCCCACCGCCTGCCTCGGGAATGGACAGGCGATAAGCGCGCGGCTTGCCATCACGGGTTGTGACGTCCCAATCTGTCGCCGGCACAAGCCCCAGTTCGGTGATCAGATAGACAGCCTCGCCATTCAGCGCGGCCGCACGGGCAATCATCGCCATCGTCTGGCGGGTCAGCAACTCGGTGCCGGACACGTCCGCCATTGCGAACCCGCCTTCCCAAAGGCTGACGCAGCTCTGCACCGTTGCAGTCAGCTCGGCCACGCCGCGCCGGCCGCTGATAAAGCTGTCCCGCGCCGCCATGACCTGGGCGGTATAGCCAGATCCGCTGGACCTGGCCTCGATCGGGCGCAGCTTGTTCATGAGCCATCCAAACATGGTCACCTCCATCGGATTGCGGCGGGGCGGTGCGTCAGGCGTTTGACCACCTCGCCGACGGGTTGCCAGTTTCGGGCCTCGATCTGGGCTTGGGGATAGGCGGGTTTCGTGACGGCGCTGATCTCGATCAAGTCAGCCGCCTTGATGGTCCGCAGGATCGCGTTGCCGCGTTCCTCGACTGCCTCGCCGCCCGGCCGGACGCGGAAACCTGGGGACAGACCTCGCACCAGACCGGCCGCGTGGGCCGAGAGGAAGTCCCGGACATAGCTGACCTGACCCATGTCTGCGCTAATCGTCGCCTCTACCGTCAGCGCGTTATCCGATTCCGTCAGGGTCAGGGTGCCGGCCGAACGTGAGGCCAGCGGCTTGTTGAAGTCATGGCCGGACAGAAAGTGCACGTCCTCGCCGCGCTCGATCCGATCCGCGAAGGCACGGGCTGCGATCATCTCACGACGCTCACGGCCCATGCCCACGCGCTCGGCTAGCACGGTTTCCCGGCCATAGGGGAAGGTTGCCCGAAGGCGGGTTTCCCCGCCCTCGTTGCGCAGCTCAATGCTGCCGGTATGAGCGCCCCAGAGCATTACGCCGCCGCCAATTGGAGGCCGGTCAGCAGTTCAAGCTGGGCCGGGCGAGCTACGGTCACGTCCATGGTCGCGAGTGCAGTGATCCGCAGCCCACCGGACTGTGCATCGCTGTAAGGGTCGCGGATCATGTCCACCGCGCCCCATGCACCGATGAAGATCGGAGCAACCCCGCCCGCCGCAGTGGTAAGCAGCGAAGATGTGGCCGCGGGGGATCCGGACGGTGCAGTAAGCGCATTGTTCGTCATGGCGATGTTGGCCGAGGGCAGGTTCTTCACCAAGCGGTCCCATTCGGACACCGCCGTGCCGTCGATCAGTGCGCCGTCCAGAAAGTCCCACAGCTCGGGCCGGATCAGTGCCCGCACCGCGTCCGGTGAACCGGCGGCATTTGTCGTCATGAAGCGGGTGACGGCCGAGCGAAACGCTCCCCAGCTCGCCAGTGCATTCACGCCCGTAGATGTGATGCCATAGGTCGCCGCGCCGGTGATGACGCCGAGCGGCTGACCATTGGCCCCCGTGCCGAGGAAAGCCGCCTGATCCATCGCCGCGCCCATTGCCCCGCTCATGTCCCGGCGCACCGCCTGCTCCAGCGCCGCGCCAGACTGCTTAAGCGTCTTGCGTGTGATGCGCATCTGAATGCCGAGGTTGTGGTCCGGCGACATTGCGCGGTCGGCGGTGGCGTAGGTGGTCGGCCCGGCCACGTTCGCCGTCTCGCCGTCGGCCCATCCCGCCGTGACGGCCGAGGTGGTTACGGGCCATTCCACCGCGCCCGCGTCGATGCTGATCATCTGCGCTCCCATGCGCGCCGCCACGCTGTCCGGGAAAAGCCGGTCGATGATGGGGCGTGTCTGGATCGGGTTCGGGGTGCCGGTGGCGACGGTCTCACCTGCCCGAACTTCCAGCGCCTGCCAGGGCACGGGAATACCACGGAAGCCACCCGCGCTGCGCAGCTCCGTCACGATCTCGGCCGTTTGCCCGTCGAGCTGACGCCCTTCATCGAGCGCAAGTGCGACCTGGCGCAGCTCGAAACCACCCATCAGTTCGGCCCATTCCTGGGCGGAGCGGGTTTCCAGCTCGGTGCCAGCATCACGTCGCTCGGTGTCTTCCGCGATCAGGGCGGCGCGATATCTGGTTTCGTTGGAGCGGTACTCCCGATCCAGTTCGTCCATTGAACGGATTTCCTCCTCGGACGGGGCTTCCTTGCCCGCCAACTCGGCGAGACTCTGGCGGATTTCGCTTTGCCGCCGGGCGATCTTCACAGATTCGAGCATTGGTTATCCTTTCTGCTCATCAGGGGTGCCGGGCCGCTCAAGCGACTCGACCATGTTCCGCCAGTCCTGGCGGTCCTTTCGGGGCGGGGGGTGCCCGCACTCGATCCGAGTTTTTCGTGTGTGGCAGCTCGGGCAGAGCGCCTGTAGGTTGTGGGGGGCATAAGACAGTTCGGGGTGCGTCCTGACCGGCTTGATGTGATCCACTTCGAGCCGCCCACCGCAGCCGCAAGACTTGCAGCGGTAGCGGTCACGTTCGAGGATCTCCGCGCGCAGCGCCTTCCAGCGCTTGGTGCGGGTGACCTTCCGGGAATGCCGGTGATGTTCCTTGCGCGCGCTCACAGTGTTTCTTCCGTTTCGGCTGTGATCTCGAGAAATGCGCGGGTGTCCGGAACCTCTTTGATGCCGCTGATTTCGAAGGTAACGCCATCGTGCACCAAGCGATCTGTGCGGCGGATCCCTTTGCCGAATGCAGTGGCGCGGATGACAAAGCGAGTGACAAGCTTGTTATTCCAAGCACCGGCACTCAGACGCTCGATGTCGGACACGTCGCGCCGCCTAGCGAAGATCGTCGGACCGTGGTTATTCCATTCGTTAATGAAGCCTCCGGAGCCATCCGGGGTCCGAATCTTTCGCTGGATTTGAATGCGGCGGTTGAGACTTCCGGCGTTCAGAACCATGCCATTCTCGCTTTCTTGTTCGATTGTGCTGCTATCCGCGCCCCTTGAGCGACCGCCAGAACGGAAGCCGCCACCGCATCTATGCGGCCGGTTGAACGGGCCTTTGTCAGTTTCAGATTATTGGCATCGTCGGTCTTGCAGACCGCATCCGCGAAGGCCGAGCGTAGCAAAAGTGAAGGCTGGGCTTTTACTTGGCCGTCAAAAGCAGCTCGGCGGAACCGCTCGCAATCCTCACCACCATCACGATATCCCTGCCCACGCCACACAACCGGTGCCCGGATGCCAGCGCGGTCGAGGGCCTCTGATAGTTCCGCCTGTTTGTAGCGATCCATCGTGATTGCCATCACGTTCTCGCCTTCAACATTTCGCATGACTTCGGCCAGCCATGGGGCAACCGGCACGGTTTTATCGCCTAGGACGGTCAGCTCACCGCGCTCGTGCATCTCGACGTATCGGCCAGCCACGCCGTCCGCCTGGCCCCGATCAAGAAGGCTGGGCATGCTGGGGAAGGTGCCGAGGCATTCTAGCCGCCCGGTTTCCGGCCAATAGAACGCCGCCGCCGTCATCGAAGCCGAGCCGCCGAGGTCGATGCCGATCACCACACCTCCGGATCGCGGTGGCAACTGCGCAACTTCGCAACTCAGCCATTCATCCGGGGTCAGCAGCATGTTCAGGGAATCCCCTGAAATGCGCTCATTGCGGTTGTACAGTCGGAAAGTCGTCAGCGCAGAGCCACCGCGCGCGATTGCGCGGGCGGCTTGCGCCTCGAGCCATTCCAGGGAACCGCCAATCCCGTGCAGAGCGCCGGGGTTTGCGACCAGCAGGCTGTCACTGTCGTCGGCAGGAAGTCCAGGAGCTGGACGGTGCTCCTGGACATAGGATCCGGGCGGCGGTTGATCGATCCACCGGGAAAACGGATGGGTGTCGTCGCTGGCGCTGGTACTGATCAAGAACGCGCGCCCGCTGCGCTTCCCCAGGCCAGACAGCAAAGCGTGTTCCAGCTCATCACCGCGATCAAGCGCCCAGTGTCCGCGTTCGTCCAGAATTGCCATGGTAGGAGCACCGCCCAGGGCGGATTTACCGTCAGCCGCGATCACCCGCAGAACATGCCCGCCACCGTCGCCAGTGAATTCGATTTCCAAGCGCGGGGCACGGCGGTAGATCAACTGGTTCTGGATCTCGAGGGGCAGAGAGGCCGCAAAGCCTGCCACAAAGTCCCAAATAATCCGGCCCTGGTCGCGGGTCCGGGCGGCAGCGATGATTTCACGGCGTGGTTGGCGGTCCCAGATGCCGATCAGGCCACCGAGCGCCAAGCCCGCCGTGATTGCGGATTTGCCGTTGCCGCGTCCAATGCTGAGAATGGCGTTGGCAGTGTCGGCAGCTAGTGCGCCTTCGATGAACTGGCGTTGAAACGGCGCGAGGATGACCGGAGTGCCCGCGTTCGGACCTTCGGGAATGGCCAGGCTATGCATGAATTGCATAGCTCTTTCGGCTGGCGGCGCTGCGGCGAACTTTTCATCCTGCGCGAAAAGAGAAAACTCATACCCTCGGTTACCTGCATTCTTCAAAGTCTCGGCATTGGGACCATTTCCGAAGAGGTCTTGTTCCCGTTGTTCCGCAAGCGTCGGTACGGGGGCTGGCGTCGGCAGCTTTGAGCCGTCTGCTTTGCGCCACTGCCTGTCCTTTTTTTTCTTTGCCGCGTCTGACATTGTTTCCTCGTTTCGCGCGTTGCGCTTCGTTCAATCGTTGCGCTCTTGCCCTTCATTCCGATGGGAGAGCACTTGAGCCAGGGCACAGGGAGGCAGTCCCGAGCGTTTGCTCAGGCTGCCCCCTGCACCGCAGTAATCGTTCCGACCGGAGCCGCACCGTCACCTTGGGCCCCTTCCAATCTGCGTTCCGATTGGTCAGGCGGTCTCTGCTTTCTGCGCGTGAACGCTGCGCAGGGGGACGCGCCCAGACCTGAGGGCCGCGCTTGGATATGTCCCCGTCCCGTGGTATCCTTCCAAAGTCGGTCGCCACCGTTATTGCATCACCGATCCAACAGACTTCGGCCCTGCGTTGGTTGGCGCGCAGGGTCGCCGCTTATCACCTCTCGATCAGCTGAATTTCCGGCTCATGCGCTGCGTCGAAGTCAGCCAGGATGTTGCGCATCCATGCCTCTTGCTTCTTGGAGGGGTGCCAGTTGCGACGCTTGCCATTCCTGGCGATTGAGCAGACAAAGCCCATCAACCGGTCATCGTTGGCTAAGCCCATGACCTGACGCACTACACGCGGCCACCGGAATGTCATGATGAGATCCAGCTCTTCTTCGGTCACAGGCTCACTCCTCGATACTTGGCGCCAATGCGCGCCATATGCGGGGAGTGAGTGAGGGACTTGGTGTTGAGTGGAGAACGCGCATCATATAGGAGCGCGGCCTGATCCATCAGTGCATAGGACAAATCAGCCGGGATGCTGGATGCCGTGTCGCCAAAGCCTGCCTGGTACTCGATCTGAACCCAACTCAAGCTCAGGTTTGCGAAGCTGTTGCCCCACTTCAGGAGAGGGCGGTTGCCTCCAAAGAAAGTATAGTCTGAGAAGGGCTGGCCGTTGATCGTCACGGTCGGTGTAGCGGTATCTTTAGCCGGTCCAATGGGAAGCCGCCAAAGCTCGCCCATGGATGCTTCAAACACCGTCACGCGGACTGTCTTTTCCAGCAGCGCGATTTGGCTTGCCTGCTCAATTTCCGCCGCCGCCGCCAGTCCGAGGTTCGTGATCTCGACATCCTCGCTGGTATCGCTGGGATCGGCCCGGATGTGGCCTTTCAACAGGTCGAGTACGAAAGGCAGTTCACTGCCAACCGGGGTTTGGCGCACAAGCATCTTCATGCTGCCACCTCCTTTGCGCTGATGTGCTGAAAGAACGCCGCCTGGTCGCTGGCGGACATGGCGTTGAAACACGCGAGGGCATATGCCTTTAGTTCTGAGCGGCTGGCGTATGATGCCCAGAACCGAGCATCCTCCATGCCTCCGAGAAACGGGGGCAAAGGCGTACCGGCCGAACCGATAGACGCCGCCGCCGTCATTTCAGCGTGATCCAATTCAAGGGAATTGAGCGCCGAGAACGCCAGCGCCGCGCGCTCGGTCTCAGTTAGCCTCCTCGCTGCCACCAAGCTAAAACCGGACCAGGCATCGGCAGTGCCAAGGGTGAGGCAATAGCCGATCATCCGTGACATGCGCTTGTGCGCAGGTTTCATGAAGCGGCCGAGGTTGGATCCGCCTTTTCTGTTTACAGGCGGCGCGTAACCGTTTGATTTTTGGACACCCTTAAAGGGGGGGTGTTTACAGCTTTGTCTTGCGTTTTCAGAGGTATCCGAAGGATTGCAAATCCGTGAACACCGGTTCGATTCCGGTACTCGCCTCCAACACTTTCAATAACTTGTGTATTCGTTCGATTCCTCGGTACCACTGACGGTATCAGGTTCTTGTTGTGGTACGGCTTCGTCCAACTGCGTTTGTCTGCGGCCTGTCTCGCTTTCATGATTTGCCGCGCGTCACCAGCGCCATTGTGTGGCAGTCCATCGCAGATCCTTCGGCGCGCGCACGAATATGACATGAGGGATGTGGCATCGTGGGCAAGCTGTCATTTGCCCTATCCAGCGTGGCTTTCAGGGATGCCGTGCAAGGAAGCGGCCAGGCAATGTTGGTATTGTTCTGATGTACTTAGAGCGCCTCACCGTCGCAGGCACCCCATCTGAAATACACTCAACCTGACGTGCGCCCTCTGCAATTTGCACTGGCGCTCAACACCGTGATGCGTGTCGAGCGCAAATGCGACCCCGCCGTGATAAGCGGGCAAGCCGACAAACACAAAGAGGCGGCGTCAGAGGCCGCGCAGATACTCCATGACCGCCGGTCGCACGGTCTGATCCCCGCGATGGCGCGCGTCAGAGATGATATTGCGCAGCTCAGCCAAATCGACCCGCAACAACAGCGACTTTACCGGGCCGATCGAGGCCGGGCGCATCGACAGGGTGCGGATGCCCATGGCCGCCAGACAGACCGCCTCGATCGGGCGGCCCGCATCCTCACCGCAGAAGCTCAGCGGCGTACCGGAGATATCGCAACGCTCCACGATGCGTTCAATGAAGCTCAGGAAACTCACATTGAGCGAGTCATAGCGCTTGCGCACCCGCTCGTTCTCGCGGTCGGCAGCAAAGAAGAACTGCTTCAGGTCATTGCCGCCGATCGACAGAAAATCCACTTCCTCGAAGAAACGAAGCGGTGCGAATCCCAAAGACGGTGTTTCCAACATCGCCCCGACTTCCAGACTTGATGGCAGCACATGCCCAAGCCGCTTCTCGCGCTCAATGGTCTTGTCGACCTCCTGACGTGCCTGGCGGTATTCTTCGAACTGCGCCACAAAGGGGAACATCACGGTGAGCGGACCGCCGTTGGCTGCCCGGATCAGGGCCTGCAACTGCATGCGCATGACGCCGGGTTTGTCCAACCCGACGCGGATTGCGCGCCAACCAAGCGCCGGATTGGGTTCGTCCTGCGGCTTCATGTAGGGCAAGACCTTGTCTGACCCGATGTCCAGCGTACGGAACACCACCCGCTTGCCACGCGCCGCCTCCATCACGCGCTGGTAGAGCACCACCAGCTCTGACCGTTTCGGCATCTGGTTGCGCACCAAAAACTGCAACTCGGTCCGGAACAGCCCCACGCCTTCCGCACCAGAGTTTTCCAATGATGGCAGGTCGGCCATGAGACCCGCATTCATCAGAAGATTAACCGTTTGTCCATCTCTGGTTACGGCAGGTTTCTCACGTATGGACGTGTAGCGCTCCTGCGCCTGCGCCTGCATCGCGATCTTGTCACGGAATGCGCTGACCACCGGATCATCGGGGCGCAAATGCACCGCGCCGTGATCGCCATCGACCAGAACATGATCGCCGTTCAGCCCTTCGGTGGTGATCCGGCCCACCCGCACCACCAGCGGAATCGCCAGCGCCCGCGCCACGATCGCCGCATGCGAACCGACGGAGCCCTCCTCCAGGATGACCCCCTTCAGCTTGCGGCCGTACTCCAGCAATTCCGCCGGGCCGATGTTGCGGGCCACCAGAATGGGGTTCTCCGGCAGCTCGGCCCCGGTGTCCTTGCCCTGCCCGGTCAGGATACGCAGCAGCCGGTTTGACAGGTCATCAAGGTCGCTCAGCCGTTCGCGCAGATAGGCGTCTTGCACCTGCGCCATGCGACCGCGCGCCAGCGATTGCTCTTTCTCAACCGCCGCTTCGGCACTCAGACCGCGTGCGATGTCCTCTTCCATGCGCCGCATCCAGCCCTTGGAATTGGCGAACATGCGATAGGTTTCAAGCACCTGGGCCTGTTCCTTATTCCCCCCCGAGACCTGCAGCATCTTGTCGACGCCAACGCGAAGCTCGTCCACCGCCTCTTGCAGGCGCTCAAACTCGCGGTGTGGATCATCGGCAAAGGGATTGGTCACCACCACGCGCGGCTCATGCAGCCAGATATGGCCCTCCGCCGCGCCCTCCTGGCCGGTAATCCCCTTCAGCAGCACCGAGTGCTGGTGCAGCGGCGACATGGCGGAGCCTTCGCCGACGAAGGCCCCCAGCTCGGTCATCTCTGCGATCACCATGGCGACCACTTCCAGCGCATAGACCGCATCGGCAGAGTAGTCGCGGGTCTCTTTGGACTGCACCACCAGCACGCCCATCATCTCGCCCAACCGCTGGATCGGGATGCCAAGGAAGGAGGAGAACCGCTCTTCGCCGGTTTCCGGCATGTAGCGAAAGCCCCGCGCACTGGGCGCATCGGGTGTGTTGATAACCTTGCCGGTGCGGGCAACACGACCCACTAACCCCTCGCCGACGCGCATGCGAGTCTGGTGCACGGATTCGCGGTTCAACCCTTCGGTGGCACAGAGCTCCAGCGTTTCTTCGTCGCGAAACAGATAGATGGAGCACACTTCGGTGCCCATGCTGTCGGCAATCAGCTGGGTGATCTTGTCGAGGCGCGCCTGCCCGGCGTCATCTCCCGCCATGGCCTCGCGCAGACGAACCAGAAGCTTCCTGCTCTCGGATTCCGTGTTCTCAACCATGTTCGCCCTTTCTCGGGTTTTCCTTAGACCACCGCGGTGCCTGACAGATGTTTGGCTGGGCCCGGCGCTCGGAATAACAGATGACGCTCATACGCATCAACAATCTTCACGCAGACCATTGGTGGTCTTTGGCAATGTGTCGGCTGCTCCGGGCGCTGGCAAGTGGTTTTACGTCTGCGACACGCAGGGTTACACCTCCTGCTCACCGGAGCGGCGCCCCCATGAAAGGCTGAAAAATCGGGCTGCACCACCGCATTGCACGCGGGCCAACGCAGCCATTGCCCCCCATCACGAAAAACGCGCCGAATGCTCAGCTCCGGCGCGTTTCAAGTCTCGTGCTGGTGATCGGATCAGCTGGCCTTGTCCAGTTCGAACGCATCATGCAGCGCCTGCACGGCCAGCTCCATGTACTTGCGGTCGACCAACACCGAAATCTTGATCTCAGACGTGGTGATGACCTTGATGTTGATGCCCTCATCCGACAGCACCTTGAACATCTTGGCGGCAACGCCGGATTGCGAGCGCATGCCGATCCCAACCACAGAGATCTTCGCCACGCCGGTGTCGGCCACCAGTTCCGCGTAGTTCAGCTCACCCTTGTCCTTGAACGCGTTCAGGGCCAGTTCGGCGCGCTGCACCTGATCGGTCGGGCAGGAGAAGGTCATGTCGGTGCGGCCATCTTCCGAGATGTTCTGCACGATCATGTCCACATTGACCCCCGCATCCGACAGGCAGCCGAAGATGGTCGCCGCGATGCCGGGACGGTCGGCCACCGACAGGCATGTCAGCTTGGCCTCATCACGAGAGTAGGCAACGCCGTTGACAACATTGGATTCCATGATTTCCTCCTCGTCGCAGACCAGGGTTCCGGCCTCGTCGGATTGTTCTTCGAAACTCGACAGCACGCGCAGCTTCACCTTGTAGCGCATCGCCAGTTCAACAGAGCGGGTCTGCAGCACCTTCGCGCCCAAGGACGCCAGCTCCAGCATTTCCTCAAACGCGATCTTGTCGAGCTTGCGCGCCTTGTCGCAGATCCGCGGATCGGTGGTGTAGACCCCGTCCACATCGGTGTAGATGTCGCAGCGCTCGGCGCCAAAGGCCGCCGCAAAGGCCACCGCGGTGGTGTCGGATCCACCCCGGCCCAGCGTGGTGATCCGGCCCTCGGGGCTGATGCCCTGAAAGCCCGCAACCACTGCGACCTTCATGCCCTCGCCGAATTTGGCGTTGATATGCTCGGTGCCGATTTCCTCGATCCGGGCCTGACTGTGGGCGGAGTTGGTCTTGAGCGGCACCTGCCAGCCCTGCCAGCTGCGCGCCGGCACGTCCATCTCCTGCAGGGTCAACGCCATCAAACCGGCGGTCACGATCTCGCCAGAGGAGACCACGGCGTCATATTCGCGCGCATCGTAGAGCGGCGAGGTTTCGCCAACCCAGCCCACCAGCTCGTTGGTTTTTCCGGACATGGCAGAGACGATGACGATCACGTCATAGCCCTTTGCCACTTCAACGCCGACACGTTTGGCAGCACGGCGGATGCGGTCGAGATTGGCGACAGATGTGCCACCGAATTTCATCACAAGTAGGGGCATGGGGCCTGAGACTCCCTCCGCTTGCGGGGTTAAGGTTCGCGCGTTTCTAGGCGAGCGTCCCAGCAAGGGCAAGATGGGCGGCGCCGTTTCTTGCCCGCACCCCGGCGATTTGCGCAAGCATTGTCTGCATGCGACCTCAGCTGCGCCAGAAACGAACCGTCAGGATGGCGTAGACCGCCATCAGTTCCAGCCGTCCGATCAGCATGGCGATCGCGAGGATCCATTTGGCCGTGTCATTCAGCGGTGCGAAGTTGCCTGCCGGGCCGATGGTCTGCCCCAGACCGGGGCCGATGTTGGCCACCGCCGTTGCCGCACCGGAGATCGCAGTGATGAAATCCAGCCCCGTCAGCGCCAGGGCCCAGGCCACGATGCCCATGGTGATGACAAAGAACATGAAGAACGAGATCACCGAACTCAGAACATCCGGCGTCACCGCCCGTCCCTGATAGCGCGGCACGAAGATGCCATTGGGCGAACGGATTCGCTGCACCTGCACCCGGATCGAGGCAAACAGCAGCTGATAGCGGAAGATCTTCACCGAACAGGCGGTCGACCCCGCACAGCCCCCGATCAGCCCGATGAAGAAGAACAGCATGATCAGGAAAGACCCCCATTGCATGTAGTCCACGCTGGCATAGCCGGTCCCTGACATGATGGAGATGATATTGAACAGCGCCTCGCGCACCGCCTGTTCGGGGTGATGCGGAAAGATCGTGACCAGCACCCCTGCGGTGACCAGAACCAGCACCGTGATCGTGGCGAGAAAGGTCTGGATCTGGCTGTCCTTGAACAGCGGCACCATGTGGCCGTTCACCATCTGCACATAACGCACGAAGGGCAACGCCGCCGCCACCATGAAGAAAGACGCGGCATATTCCGCCGGGCCGGAGAAGGTGCCAAAAGAGGCATCATAGTTGGAAAACCCGCCGGTGGACACGGTGGTCATCGCATGCACCACCGCATCGAAGGGGCCCATGCCCAACACCGTGTAAACCAACGCGCAGACCATCGTCAGCACCAGATAGATGACCGAGATCTGCTTGGCGATTTCCTGCGCGCGCGGCAGGATTTTCCCCATGGTGTCAAAGGCTTCGGATTTGAAGATCTGCATACCACCAACCCGCAGCTCGGGCAGGAACACCATCGCGACCACAATGATACCGATGCCCCCCAGCCATTGCAGGATGCCGCGCCACAGCAACAGCCCGCGCGGCAGCTCATCCAGGCCGGAAATCACGGTGGAGCCTGTGGTGGTCAGCCCCGACATCGCCTCGAAGAACGCATCCGTAAAGCTCAGCTCCGTGGCCCCCAGCATCAGCGGGAGCGCCCCGAAGAAGGGCAGCGCGACCCAGACCAATGTGGTGAGCAAGAAGGTCTGGCGGATCGACAACCCGCGCCCCACCCCATTGGCGCAGGATAACGCCAAAAGACCGCCCGAGAGCAGGCAGAAAATGGCACTTTCCAGAAACACCGGCCACTCCCCCTGACCATCATAGAGGTCAAGGAGAAACGGAAAGACCATCATGCCGCCCAGAATGGTGACAAGAAGGCCAATGACATATCCAACCGGGCGCAGATCCAACATGACGCGAAGCGTTGGCAAGCCCCGGTCAGACTGTCAAGCCAAAGCGATCACGACTCGTCGTTTGTTCCGCCCTTCCCCGCACTGGCCTCCGGCATCACCGGCGGAGTGGCGGGCGCGCGCGGACGTCGGCGCGGCGGTTTGGCGCCATGTTCTGGGGCGCGCGCGTCATGTTGCACAGCATTGGTCGCAGCACCATTGCCCGAAGCGGGTCGCTCAGCCAGCGCGCCTTCCGGCGCTTTCGGCTTTGACGAAGACACCGACTTCGTGTTCGGCGCAACGGAGGCTTCCGCCTTTGGCGCAGGTTTGGCCGCAACGGGCTTTCGGGCGGTGGGCTTTGCTGATGGCGCAGGCGCGGATTTGACGGGCGCGGGCTTTGCGGCAGCGGCCGTGGCTGATGCAGCGCCTTTGGCGGAGGATGTTTTTGCCGCCGGAGCAGCCTTTCGCACGCCAGATTTCGTCGCGCTTGCGCTCTTGCGGGCGGGGGCCTTGCGCGGCGCAGCGGGCTTTTTCGGCCTCGGTTTTGTGGTTGCGGGTGCGGTGACATCGGCAGGCGCAGTCTGGGACGGCGCGGCCTCTGTCGCTGAAGCCTGTCTGGAGGACTGTGTTGCAGCCGGCGCCGAGACAGCCTTGGTGACCGTCGAAAGCGAACCAGGCAGCCCGCTGATCCACTCCTGCTGCATTTTCAGCAACGCCTGTGTCAGGTGCAATTGCCGCTGTGGCGCCTCTGCCGTCAGGGCCGCAACGGACCGAAACATTTTCATCTGCCGCCCCAGCGCATAGCCAGCCCAGGCCTGCGGGGTGGTGGGGATGTCCTTCAAACCTTCAAACCGGATCATGTGATCTCCTCAGGGTCGACCTTAAACAACACTCGAACAGGGCGGGCGCCTGGACGAATGACGCAAGCGCCCCCTTGAAGATCACGGTAACATGGTTTTTCTTCGCAGTAGCAGAAAAATGCCGCATTGCGGCAAATTTGAGCGGCGCGCCCGTGCCCAGCGCCACCCCTCTTCATCTTTTCAAAAATATCTCGGGGAGCGCGAGGGGCAGCGCCCCTCGCATCGGCAAGATCAACCCTGGTGGATCAACGTCGAAAACAGCTTTGGATCAAGGCTCTGGCTGGCAAAGGTCTTGCCCTGCGTCAGCACCGACACCGCATCATGGCTGTGCAAGCTCTCCTGATGGCTTGCCACCACCCGGAAATCGCCCACCCGCGCATCGCCCTGCAGCGCTTCACAGAACAGGCGCGCCGCATCCTCGACAAAGATCGGATTGGCCGCATTCAACTCGGCAAAGGCCTGCTCATCCTCGCGCTTCACCATCACTTGGGTCTCGGTCGGCACCGCGCGGCGGCAATGGTCGATCAGATCCTCGAACCACAGGCACCCGGTGCCCGGCTCCATCTGCACGGAAATCCGCGCCACCGAGCGCTGCGAATGCGGTGTTGCCAGCTGGCCACGGGACTGGCGGGCGTGTTCCGACAGCTCCAGCGAACAGGGACAGGTGGAGGAATAGACATAGTCCAGATGCACGATGCTGTGACGTTGACCGCCCGTCTGCACCAGCTCCAGGGCCACGTCATAGTATTGATAGCCCGACAGGCCTGAGCGCAGGCTTTCCACCTTCACCGGGAAGGAAAACCGCATCTGCAAGCGCGCATCACCGCTTTCCAGATCGCTCAGATAATCTTCCAGCGCCGCTTCCATCACCTCAAAGGAAAAGGTCTTTTCCGCATGTCGGTAGAAGCTGCGCATGATGCGGGACATGTTGATGCCCTTCTTCTCCGCATCCAAGCTGACGGTGCCTGTCACACTGGTCTCCAACGTCAGATCGCCGCCCGCCCGGGTGTGAAACCGGATCGGCAACCGGAAATTGGAAATGCCGACATGCTGGATCTGTTCCTGCGCGCCGCGGATCAGGCTGGCCGGGCCGTTTTGCAAATCCGGAAGCGTTGCACGATAGCCCGCGTCTGCCTCGAACTCCTCTGGATACTGGCGCTTCAGATCCGGGTAGTTCTGCACCTGACGTTCCGGCAACAGCCGAGCGATCGCCGGATCGAGCTGCGCCACTTCCGTCGCGCTCGCCTTGCTGGCCCAGCGCCGCAACACCGCCAGCGCCTCTGCGGCGTCTGACTGATCCGGGGTGTCTCTCAAGTCACCAGAGTGGACGTTCATTGTCGTGTACTCCTGTCCCTACAGCGACGGCGCTGCATCTCATTATGTAGGGTAGTACGGCACCAAACACAAAATAGATCACCAAAAAACGCCAGCACATGTCCCACTTCTGACCTTTTGCCCCCTCCGCCTGCGTCCAGGACACTGAGACGCGATGTGGTGCTGGCGGAGGGGCGCGGAGGTGGCTGACGGCTCAACCGATACGGGCAAGCGCGTTTTTCAGATCGCGGATCAGATCGTCGGTGTCTTCCAGCCCCACCGAGAACCGCACCAGCCCGTCCGTGATGCCCAGCTCCTTGCGCTGGTCCACCGACAGGCGTTGATGCGTCGTCGTGGCCGGATGGGTGGCGATGGATTTGGCGTCGCCCAGATTGTTGGAAATCACCGGGATGGACAGCGCGTCGAGGAAGGCGAAGGCCGCCGCTTTGCCGCCCTTGAGGTCCAGCGACAGCACCGTGCCGCCCTTGCCGCCAAGCTGACGCTGCACGAGATCATTCTGCGCATGGGTGCTCAGGCCCGGGTAGATCGTGCGCGCCAGCGCCGGATGGCCATCGAGCGCCTCGGCGATCTTCAGCGCGCTGTCGGCCTGCGCGTTCACCCGCAGATCGATGGTCTCCAGCCCCTTCAGGAACATCCAGGCATGGAACGGGCTGAGCGACCCACCAGTGTGTTTCATATAGGGTTCCAGCGTGCCACGGATATAGTCCTTGCTGCCCAGAACCACGCCGCCCAGCGCCCGGCCTTGACCGTCGATATGCTTGGTCGCGGAATAGACCACCACATCGGCCCCCTGCGCGATGGCGTTGGAGAACACTGGCGTCGAGAACACATTGTCCACCACCACGGTGGCGCCGACGGCATGGGCGATCTGCGCCACACCTTCGATGTCGATCACCTCCAGCGTCGGGTTCGACATGCTCTCGAAGAACACCACCTTAGTCTCGGGGCGTACGGCGGCGCGCCACTGCTCCAGATCGGTGCCGTCGACAAATGTCACCTCGACACCGTAGCGGGCCAGGATGTTTTCCAGGATGTAGAGACAGGAGCCGAACAGCGCCTTGGCCGACACCACATGATCCCCCGCCTTCAGAAGCGACGTCAGCGCACCATTCACCGCGGCCATGCCGGAGGCGGCGGCAAAGGCATCCTCGGCGCCTTCGAGCAGCGCGATACGCTCTTCGAACATGGCGACGGTGGGGTTGCCGTAGCGGGCATAGATGAACTCATCCGGGCCGCTCTCGATGAACCGCGCCTCGGCCTGGGCGGCGCTGTCGTAGACAAAGCCCTGGGTCATGAAGATCGCTTCGCTGACCTCGTTGTATTGGCTGCGCCGGGTGCCGCCATGAACCAGTTTGGTGCGTTTGTTCCAGGTCTCAGTCATCATCTCGCCTCCGCCGGATCCGCACTGACCTGCGGTCCGGGCATAAAAAAACTCCCGTCCGGCCAAGCGAAAGGGAGTCCCGTCGTCCTGACCTCTTTAGCGACTTCTTTAACGTGGCCCGCAATCCGGTAAACAAATCGCCACGGTTCTCATGTCGCGCCTCGGATACGCCTGCAGCGCGCCTCAGTCAAGAGGGGCGCGGCGGGCCGTGCTGCGCCGCGCCTGCTGCTGGCCCCAACGACACCGCATGTGCCAGCCCCTACTGAGGACCCCGCCGCGCGCGCGACCGGGGCGTGCCCCACACCGCGCCCCACGTCACCCAGCCGTTACGCAGACGTCACCTTGCCGTCACCCGAGCGGGCTATCGTACAGGAAAAGTCAGGGCTGCTGAGGGGCCGTGTGATGGCACTGATCCGTATCAACGCACTAGGTGAGACGCCGGTATTTCATGCCCGGCCAAGGTCGATCAACGAGGGCATCGCCAAAGTGGCCCGCATGCCGGGACCAGTGGTGATCATGGTGCATGGCTATAAATATCAGCCCGGCAATCCGAACCACTGCCCGCATCGACATATCCTGTCTCTCGACCCCCAACATTTGCCCTGGCGCGCGCCTTCCTGGCCGCGTCAGCTGGGCTTTGGTCTCGGGCGCAAGGACGAAGGGCTGGCGGTCGCGTTTGGCTGGGATGCCCGCGGGACATTGGCCTCGGCCCAGGTCCGCGCCGTTGCTGCAGGGCGCGCGCTCGCCCGTGTGATCCGCAGTTTGCACGCCGATGCACCAGAGCGCGGCATCCATATTATCGCCCACTCTCTGGGCACCGAAGTTGCCTTGGAAGCGCTGCACTGGCTCCCTTCGGGCGCGGTGCGCCGGGTCATCTCGCTTGCAGGTGCGAGCTATCAGAGCCGGGTGGACAAGGCCCTGTCGACACCTGCGGGTCGCAGCACCGAGTTCTTCAACGTGACCAGCCGCGAAAACGATGCGTTTGACTTCATGTTCGAAAGCCTCACCCGCTCGCCCACGCGCGGCGACCGTGCAATCGGCCACGGGTTCGAGGCGGTGAACGCGGTGACGCTGCAGCTCGATTGCCTGGATACGTTGAAGCAGTTGTCGCAAATGGGCCATCCCATCGGCCTGCCGGAGCGGCGTGTGTGCCATTGGTCCGCCTACATGCGCCCCGGTGCGCTGCGGTTTTACAAGCGCCTGATCCGGCAGCCGGAACGCACGCCACTGCCGCTGATGCAGCAGGTGCTGCCGGAAACCCCTGCGCGGCGGTGGTCCCGTCTGCTGACCCTGCGACCCCTGCCCGGCCCGATGCCGATCTGGCAACGTATCTGAGCCACGCCGCCCGCAGCCGCGCGCCTGTTCAAGCGCTCATTCTTTGGTGACGTCAGCGCCCGCCGGGGACGCAACCCAGATCTATGCGCGCGCTGAGGACGCAACGGGCACAAAAAGTATCACCCCTGATGACCTATCCGCCGGAACACCTTGCCCCGCACAAACTCGGCCGGTCAGGAAAAGCCGGTGGCGCTCCCGCCCCTTTGCCGCACAGCCCGAGGCTGCACCCAATGCGTTGGGCCGGGCGGGGGCCGCGCCTGAAAGGCGCGGCTCCCGCCCCACCGCGATGCGCGACGCGCAGCGCAAACCCTCAGATGAGGACTGCTGAGGTCTGGTGCTCTATCAGCTTGCGTCCTTGTCCTCTTCCAGCCCGTAGGTCTGGAAGAGTCTCGCCTGCGTCATGAAGAACAGGAACATCGCTGCGGTCAGCCCGAAGGTCTTGAAATAGACCCAAGACTCGGTGCTCATCATCCGCCAGATAACCTCATTCGCCACCGCCAGCGCAAAGAACATCGCGCACAGCCGCCGGGTCAGGATCATCCAGCCCTCGTCCTGTAGCGGCATCATCTCTTCCATCACCACCCGCAGGTAGCTCTGCCCCCGCAACAGGCCAAAGCCCAGCAACCCGCCGAACAGCAGATAGATCATCGTCGGCTTCATCTTGAAGAACCGCTCGTCGTTGAACCAGACCGACAGCCCGCCGAACACCACGATCAGCACCAGCGTCATCACCTGCATCTTCGACAGCTTGCCGGTGAGCTTCCACAGCGCCAGCGTCGACAGCACCATCAGCGGCACAAATCCGGCAGTGACCACGATGAAACCCTCATAGGAGGTGCCGCCGATTTCGAACGCCTGATCCTTCAGCCGCAGATAGGCGATGAAGAACAGCACAACGGGGCCGTACTCCAACACCGACTTCAGCAGCGGGTTGATCGGACGCCCCTTGTCCACCGGTTGCTCACTTGTCTGTTCGCTCATGCGCTGCCTCATATGTCCCAATTGATCTTTGACAGATGGCGCTCTCAGCCACCCATTTCAACAATCACCGCGCCCGCCGCGATCAGCGCCATCAGCGCGATGCGGCGCGGGCCGACGGTTTCCTTCAGCACCAGCCAGCCGATAAGGGCGGCAAACACCGTTGATGTCTCGCGCAGCACCGCCGCCTCGCCCACCTTGTCGAGCCGCGTCGCCAGCATCACCGACCCAAAGGAGGCAAAGGCCACCAAGCCGCCGAAAAACCCGCGCAGCATCAGCGGGCCCACCGTGGGCCGCTCTGCCCCCATCCGACGCCAGCGCCAATAGGCATAGGGCGGCATGGTCAGCCCGTCGATCATGAAGAACCACGCCAGGAAGGTGAACGGATCCGCCGTCGCCCGGATGCCATAGGCGTCATAGGTGGTGTAGAGCGCGACAAACAGCCCCGTCGCCACCGCCAGCACCAGCGCGATCACCAACGTGTCGCGCGCGGTGACGAGAAAGATGAAGTTATAGACCGCCAGCCCGAAGATCCCGGCCAGCAGCACCCCGACGCCCAGCCATTGCACCAGCGTGAAGGTCTCGCCAAACAGCCAATAGGCCCCGATCACCGCAAACAGCGGCCCGGTCCCGCGCACCACCGGGTAGACCACCGTATAGGCGCCCTTGGTATAGGCCATCGCCTGCAGCACCTTGTAGAGCACATGGATCACCCAGACACCCACAAAAATCAGCCACATATGCGGCTCCGGCCAGGGCACCACAAACAGCGCGAAGGGTGCCGCCATCAGCCCGTAGGAGGCATCGATCGCCCCCCGTGACAGCCAGGGATCATGCCGCCCTTTTTGCAGCGCGCCAAAAACCGCATGCAGAAACGCTGCCGAGACCGCGAGGATCAGCGCGACCTGATGGCCCTGTTCGGTGCCCTCAAGCGAAATCAGCCAGTCGCTCAGCATATGCTGTCATCCTTGTTGTGAACGTGGTGGTTTTCGGAACATCCGCGCGGGGCAGACGTTAAGACACGTCCACCAGCGCCCGAGGTCCCATGTTCGATACCGCCCTGCAACAGATCATCGAAGAGCTCACCAGCACCTTTTCCGTGATACCGGCACCGATTGCCTTCGCGCGGCTTCTGGCTGCCAGTGTGCTGGCCGCCCTGGTCGGTCTGGAGCGTGAGTTGCAGGACAAACCCGCGGGCCTGCGCACCCATATCCTTGTCTCCGTGGCCGCCTGCCTGTTTGTGGTGCTGGGGCGGGAGATCGCGGCGCTGGATTTTGGCGCCGAGGCGCAGCGCAACGATCCCCTGCGCATGATCGAGGCGGTAACGGCGGGCGTGGCCTTCCTGGCGGCGGGGCTGATCTTCACCTCCGGCGACCGGGTGCGCAACGTGACCACCGGCGCGTCGCTCTGGCTGGTGGGGGCCATTGGCCTTGGGTGCGGTGCCGGTCAGATGCCGCTGGCGGCGATGGCCACGGCCATTGTCCTCACGGTGCTGTTCCTGCTCCGCCATGTGGAGAAATGGATGAGCCGGCATTGATCCGCGATCCTCACGCCCCGTCTTCAAGCCCCGTCTTCAAGCCCAGTGAGCGCGGCGGCGAATTCCTCCGGGTCGAAGGGCGACAGGTCGTCGATCTGCTCGCCCACGCCGATGGCATGGATCGGCAGGCCGAACTTGTCCGCCAGCGCCACCAGCACACCGCCCTTGGCGGTGCCGTCAAGCTTGGTCATCACCAGCCCCGACACATCCGCCAGCTGACGGAAGGTCTCCACCTGCGACAGCGCGTTCTGCCCGGTGGTGGCATCCAGCACCAACAGCGTGTTGTGCGGTGCCTCGGGGTCCTTCTTGCGAATGACGCGGACGATCTTGGCCAGCTCTTCCATCAGGTCGGCGCGGTTCTGCAACCGCCCGGCCGTGTCGATCATCAAGAGATCGGCGCCATCGGCCTCGGCCTTGGTCATCGCATCAAAAGCGAGGCTGGCGGGGTCGGAGCCCTCGGGCGCGGTCAGCACAGGCACACCGGCGCGGTCGCCCCAGACCTGCAGCTGTTCCACCGCGGCGGCGCGGAATGTGTCGCCCGCGGCGATCACCACGGATTTCCCGGCAGCGCGGAACTGGCTGGCGAGCTTGCCGATGGTGGTGGTCTTGCCGGAGCCATTGACCCCCACCACCAGCACCACCTGCGGTTTGGAAGGATAAAGCGGCATCGGACGCGCCACCGGCTCCATCACCCGTGCAATCTCCTGTGCCAGCAATTCGCGGATTTCGCGACCCGAAACGCGGCGGCCCATGCGGCCCTCGGCGATATTGCCGGTCACCCGCAGCGCCGTGTCCACCCCCATGTCGGAGGCGATCAGCATCTCTTCAAGGCTTTCCAGCATGTCGTCATCGAGCACCCGGCGCGGCTCGGTCGCGGCACTGCGGCCCATGAGCCGCCCCAGAAGGCCCGGTCTGGACACCTCTGCCTGCGGTGCAGGGGCGGTGGGCACATCTGCGGCGGGCGCCTCAGTCGAAGCCCCTGCTTGCGACGTCCCGGCAGGCTCTGCCGCCGCGCGCCCTGTGGGGGCGAGCGGTGGGCTTGCTGGTGTGGGCTCCGGGGTCGTGGCCCCCTCTTCCACGATCGCATCCACCTCCTTGCCGAGGCGGGATGAGGATTTCAGCAACCGTTCCTTGAGCTTCGAGAAAAGCGCCATCTGGGTCTCCGCAGGTCGTTTGATATTCACCTAATGCCCTTTGAGGCGGGATGCAAAGCGCAATGCGGCTGTGTCACATCGCAAACACCGCGAAAAACAGCGCCTGCGCCCCCCAGTAGAGCACCCAGACCACTGGCCTGGTGATGCGACGCAAGGCATGGGCTGGCGGCAGCACAAATGTTTCCAGCGCCAACACCATGTCCGAGATCATGAACATCACCGCCGCCACCCACAGCAGCGGCAGTGGCAGCGTCAGTGCAGCCAGCGCCATGGCGAGGATCACCGGCACATAGGCCAGGACCGCTCCGCGCATCTCGCCCGCATGGCGCGTCAGCACCCGCGCCATCAAAGCCGCCACCAACACAAGTGTCGCCAGCCCCCAGATCATCGGAGCGGTCAGAAGCGCCGCAAGATCAGATGGAGGACGCGACAAGAACAGCGCCACATAGGCCAGATGCCCGGCGGCAAAGCTGGCCACCCCCGCCAGAAAAGCGCGCTCGCCTGGGCGCGACAGGGCCAGATCCCCCAGCGCACAGAGCCCCAGCGCCAGTCCAAGCAGAGGCAGTTGCCCAAGGGCAAGGACGGCCAGCAGCGCCACCGCGCCGGTTTTCAGCGCCGATCGCGGCCAGCTCTCTGCCGCCCGCACCTGCGCCAGATATCCCAGCGCCAAAACAGCAGCCGCACCCAGTCCGATCATCTGCACCGTCATCGCGGCCTCCCTGCCGATTTGCCTCAGCCTGCGCCAGGGATGGCCGACAGGTCAAAGCTGACCTTGCGCCAGCCAGCACCGGCAATTGTACCCTTGGCGCGGCTTCGGACATGCGCCATGGTGAGGGCATGTTTAACTCCGTCCCCCTGCGCTTCTGCGCCATGATCCTTGGCCTCTCCTGTGTCGCCGCGCCTCTGAGTGCAGCCGACGCGGAGCAATTCGACAGCTACACCCGCGGACGGACCATTCACTTCGATTTTCTGGGGCAGCACTACGGCGCGGAACGCTATTTGCCCGGCCAGCGGGTGCAATGGTCCTTTCTCGACGGGCGCTGCGTCGAGGGGGAGTGGTATGCGCAGGGCGATGAGATCTGTTTTGTCTATGAGGACAGACCGGAGGCGCAGTGCTGGAGCTATGAGATCGGCAGCGAGGGTCTCAGCGTCACGATCACGGGCGACGGGCCGGCGCTCACATTGACCGAACAGCCTGATCCGCCCAAGGACATGGTTTGTCTCGGCCCCGAAGTGGGTGTCTGAGGCGAGCCCAGGGAGCGAGGCTCTGCCTCGCGCTCCGAGGTATTTATGAAAAGATGAAGGGGCTGGCTGCCTGCTAGAACAGCGAGCCCTGTTCGCCGGGTGTCTTTGGCCGTTTGGGATTTGCCGGCTTGGCGGTGGCCGGATTGGAAGGGGCCGGGGCTTTTGTCTCGGCACTGCTTGCGCCGCCGATTTCGGTGATACCATCGGCAAATTCGATGCTGAGCGCCTGTGCCGCCTTCGCGCCTGCGGTGTCGGTCACCAAGGTCTTGCCGTCGCGCACCACCGCGTAGCCACGGCTGAGGGTGGCCTTGTAGCTGAGGATCTCCAGCTGGCGTCCAGTGGCCATCAGGCGATCCCGCGGGCGCTGGATGCGCGCGGTCTGCGCGGCATCGAGCCGGTTGGCAATCTGATCCAGCGCGTCGCGCTTGCGGCGCGCGTCCTGTTCAATTGGACGCAGGCTCAGCCGCGAGGCGAGATTGTTCAGCCGATCCCGGCGCCGCTCCACCAGTCCGCGCAGGGTGGCCGGGCGCAGCGAGGCGGCACGATCGCTGAGGGTCAGCTTGCGTTTCTGCACGCCCGCGATCAGCGCGTTGGGCAGCCGGTCGGAGACCCGGTCCAGTCGCTGGCGCGGCGATTCGAGCAGCGTGTCGGGCTTGGGCAGCGCCCGCGCCAGATCGCCCAGCCGCTGCCGGCGCAGCTGCACTGCGCGGGTCATGGCATGGGCCATGCGCGCGCTTTGGTTCTCTACCCATCCCAGAAGCTCCAGCCGCACCGGCACCGCATGTTCCGCCGCCGCCGTGGGAGTGGGCGCGCGCAGGTCAGAGACATAGTCGATCAGCGTGGTGTCGGTCTCATGCCCCACGGCGGAAATCAACGGGATGTCACTGGCCGCCACCGCGCGCGCCACGGCTTCTTCGTTGAAACCCCAGAGATCCTCGATCGAGCCGCCGCCGCGCGCCACGATGATCAGATCAGGCCGGGGCAAGGCGCCGCCGGGGCTGAGGCTGTTGAAGCCGTCAATGGCGCGGGCCACTTCGGGGGCGCAATTGCTGCCCTGGACTGCCACCGGCCAGACCAGCACCTTACGTGGAAAACGATCCCGCAACCGGTGCAGGATGTCGCGGATCACCGCGCCGGAGGGCGATGTCACCACGCCGATGATCTGCGGCAGATAGGGCAGCGGCTTCTTGCGTTCGGGGGCAAACAGCCCCTCGGACTGCAGCTGGGTCTTGCGCTTTTCCAGCAGCGCCATCAGCGCGCCCTGCCCGGCGACCGCCACCTCCTCGACATTCATGTTGTATTTCGACTGGGCGCCAAAAGCCGTCAGGCGGCCGGTCACCACCACCTCCAGCCCCTCTTCGGGCACCACCGCCAGCTTGCTCACCTGGCCCTTCCAGGTGGTGCAGGCCAGTACCGATCGGTCATCCTTGATGTCGTAGTAGAGATGCCCCGACCGCGCCTTGAACACCCGGCCCACCTCGCCCTTGACGCGGATGCGGCCAAAGGTGCCTTCCAGCGTGCGTTTCACCTCGCCGGAGATCTCGGAGACGGAGAACTCGGGCGCGTTCTGACCGGGTGTCGGGTCGTCGAGGAGGTCGGACATGGGAAACTCTTGCTCTTGGCTGCTCGGGTGGATGGGTTTGACGCCCGCGTGGCACAGGGCGTTCTTGTTTATGCGTCGCGCACAGCATAGAACGCGCGACAACGGAGGCCAAGCAGATCGGAGAACGGCTCATGAATATCCTCATCCTCGGCAGCGGTGGGCGGGAACATGCACTTGCCTGGGCGGTGATGCAGAACCCGAAATGTGACAAGCTGATCGTGGCGCCGGGCAATGCGGGCATCGCGCAGATCGCCGATTGCGCCAGCCTCGACGCCGAGGACGGCGGTGCGGTGGTCACATTTGCCGAGGAAAACGCCATCGAGTTCGTCATCATCGGCCCAGAGGCGCCGCTGGCGGCGGGCGTGGCGGATCGGCTGCGAGCGGCGGGCATCCTGGTCTTTGGCCCCTCCGAGGCGGCGGCCAAGCTTGAGGTCTCCAAGAGCTTCACCAAGGAGATCTGTGACGCTGCAAACGCGCCGACCGCAGGCTACGGCCATTTCACTGAAGCCGAGGCCGCCAAGGCGTATGTGCGCGAGAATGGCGCGCCGATCGTGGTCAAGGCCGATGGTCTGGCCGCCGGCAAGGGCGTGATCGTGGCGATGGACGAGCAGACCGCGCTGGATGCAATTGATGACATGTTCGGCGGGGCCTTTGGCGGCGCCGGGGCCGAGGTGGTCATCGAGGAGTTCATGGAGGGCGAGGAAGCGTCGCTGTTTGTGCTCTGTGATGGCGAGGAGATCCTGTCGATCGGCACAGCGCAGGACCACAAGCGGGTCGGCGAAGGCGACACCGGCCCCAACACCGGCGGCATGGGCGCCTATTCCCCGGCACCGGTGCTGAGTCCGGAGATCGAGGCGCGCGCGATGGAAGAGATCGTCAAGCCCACCATGCGCGTGATGGCCGAACGCGGCATGCCCTATCAGGGCGTGCTCTACGCCGGTCTGATGATCAAGGACGGAGAGCCGCGCCTGGTGGAATACAACGTCCGCTTTGGCGACCCGGAATGCCAGGTTCTGATGATGCGCCTGGGCGCGCAGGCGCTGGACCTGATGCAGGCCGCCGCCGAGGGCCGCCTGTCGGAGGCCCGGGTGAACTGGGCCGAGGATCATGCGATCACCGTGGTAATGGCCGCTGAGGGATACCCGGGCACCTATCAGAAAGGCTCTGACATCAAGGGGTTGAAGGCGCTTCCCGAGGACAGCATGAACATGGTCTTTCACGCCGGCACCAAGGCAGACGGCGACCGGATCCTGGCCAATGGCGGTCGGGTGCTGAATGTCACCGCGCGCGGTGACAGCCTGGAGGAAGCCCGGGATCGTGCCTATGCGATGGTGGATCAGATCGACTGGCCCGAAGGCTTTGTGCGCCGCGACATCGGCTGGCGCGCCTTGTAATGCCCGCGCCGGTTCAGCTCCCCTCCGACAGCCCCGCGCTGATCGAGGTTCTGGAGCTGATCCGGCGCAGCTTTGCCGATATGGACGGGCGGATCGATCCGCCCTCCTCCATGCATCATCTCACCGTTGCGGATCTCGCCGCGCAGGCCGAGGCGGGTGAAGTCTGGGTCATCGGCACGCCGGTAGTGGCCTGCGTGGTTCTGACCCCGCGAACAGATGTGCTTTATCTTGGCAAGCTGGCTGTTGCGGCGGACCAGCGCGGCACCGGTCTGGCACGGCAGCTGGTTGAGTTGGCCGCCGAGCGGGCCCGCGCCCATGGGCTGGAGGCACTGGAGCTGCAGACCCGGGTGGAGCTGTTGGAAAACCATGCCACCTTTGCGCGACTGGACTTCGTGCAGACGGCGACCTGCGCACATCCGGGATACACCCGGCCGACCTCCGTCGTCCTGCGCCGCTCGCTCTGATCGCTCCGATCGCCATACCCGTCGCAGCGCGGCCCTGATCCGGCGTTTGACGACAGGATGACAGACGCGAAATTTGCTCTTGAGGGCACAACCGCAACGGAGTGCTCCCGATGATCGTCCGCCACAAACCCGGCTTCCTGGAACTGCTGATCGCCACCCATGGCTCCGTACTGCCGCGAATCCTGCCGCGCATTCTCGCACTGACGGCCCTGGCCGCGCTGCTGGTCTGGCTTGACGGCAGCCTGCTGGCCCTGCCCCACACCAATGCTGCGCCCTTTGCGGTCTTTGGCGTGGCGCTGTCGCTGTTCCTCGGCTTTCGCAACAATGCCGCCTATGACCGCTGGTGGGAGGGGCGCCGGCTTTGGGGGCAATTGGTGGCCGACATGCGGGCACTGGGGCGCGAGGTGGTGATGTTCCAGCCCGAGGGTCACCAGCGCCGCCCCCTGCGGCTGGCGCTGGCCTTCATCCACCTGCACCGCGCCAACCTGCGCCGGTTGAGCCACTATGACGACGGGCACACATGGCTGGAAGACGGCGAGGATCTGCGGGATGCGCCGCATCCGCCCTGCGCCGCGCTCGACCTGATGGCGCGGGACGTGGCGCATCATGCACCGGACGGGTTTGCCAAGAAGGCGCTGAGCGAGCGCATCGGCTCCATCGCGCTGGCGCAGGCGGGCTGCGAGCGTATCGCGGCGACGCCCCTGCCGTTTGTCTACACGCTGCTGGTGTTCCGCACGACCTACCTCTACTGCCTGCTGTTCCCTTTCGCCCTGCTGGAGGGCGCGGGCTGGATGACACCGCTCTTCGTGGCCATCATCGCCTATGTCTTCTTCGGCCTGGCCGAGGTGACCGAGGAGCTGTCCAACCCCTTTGGCGAGACCGTGAACGGCCTGCCGCTGGATGCCATGTGCCGCACCATCGAGATCTCTCTGCTGTCGCAGCTGGGCGAGGAGGCTCCGGCGCCGCTGAAACCGGTCGGCTACTACCTGAGCTAGGGCTGCTGGCAGTCCAGCGCGGGACCAAGCCGGGTCTGAATGTCAAACGGGCCAAGATCGCGGCGGCTGATGCTGCCGTCCGGGTCGAGACGTGAGACGATGATGCGGGACCAATCGGCATCGACAGTCACGATCTCCGGCCCCTCCCCGCAGTCGCGCAGCCCGGAGGTGATGACATCCTCACCGATCAGATGGTTCGTCAGGCCGGGCGCGGCGGCGACGTCCACCAGCTTGCCATAGTGAAACCGCCAGATGCGCAGGGTCTTGGTCAGATGGGGCCGGTCGATATAGGCCACCTCGATATGGCCGTCGCCATCCAGATCCGCAGCGCCGACAGGCGCGAGCCAGCGGTTTGTCTGGCCGATATGGGGCGTGGCGGCGATCTTGTCGCCCGTGCTGTTGTAGACCGCCAACTGGGCGCCCCGCGCCACATCCGTCTCGATCACCACAACCTCGGGCAACCCGTCGCCAGTGATATCCCAGAGGCGCGGCGCAAGATCCTCGAAGACATGATCCAGCGGCAGATCGACCTCAAAGACATCTCGCCGCAACACAGCCGAGGTTCGCAATGAGCTGCCACCCGCATCCTGTTGCACATGAATGCGAAGCTGGCCGTATTCGACGTCATCCCCCAGAACCGCATGGCCGTAGCGGGTCGTGGGCGCATCAAAGTCTGCGCCCGTGACCTGCCAGGATTCTTGCGCGTTCAGCGCGCTCGCCGCCCCCGCCAGCGACAGGCACAACACCTGCGCCGCGCGGCGGGTGACCGGGGGCCTGGTGCGTGTCAGAAGACGCCGCGCCCGGCCCGCCGTCCGCATCAGATCTGCTTTTCGGGCATATGCACAACCAGACCGTCCAGCGCGTCCGAGACCTTGAGCTGGCAGGTCAGGCGCGAGCGGGCCGGATCCGGCTCAAAGGCGAAATCCAGCATGTCCTCTTCCATGTCGTCCTTCTTGGGCAGTTTCTCAACCCAATCCGGTGCAATGTAGACATGGCAGGTGGAGCAGGCACAGGCGCCACCGCAATCAGCCTCGATGCCCGGAATATTGTTGTCACGCGCACCTTCCATCACGGTCAGCCCGTTGGCGACGTCGACCACATGTTCGGTCCCGTTGTGCTCGATGTAGGTGATTTTTGCCATGATCCGTCTTCCCTTTTTCGGTACTCGCCCCCGTGTGTAGCGAGCGTATCCCAGCCGTTCCAGCCCCATTTACGTCATCCCCGGTGTCGCGTGTCATTTCCGGCTGCATTTTCCATGTTTGTTCTCACCCCGCCACGCGCGCGCCCCGGCCGACAGCCCTGCGCGCCGATGACGCGCCATCAGATGCAGCCGCGTCAGACGCCCGCAACCGACCCTCGCGCCATACCGCCTGAAACCCTCACCGCATACGGTGCCAGCAAAAGGCAGCATCTTCTGTCGGCAAAACAGGACCGTAGCGCGAATGCGGGCTTTGCGCGCGCTTCGGATTTAAGATAGCATCCGCCATGATCGGGTCACTACAGGATCCCGAAGCCCGCTTTACCCGAGGACCCTGTCAGAGCATATGACCGCCCCGCTGCCTCCGCGTTCCGGCCTCGCTTTTCTGCGACACGATGTCCTGAACCTGTTCCTTATGCGACAGCTGCATGTGCGTGCATCGGTCCCGGACGGGGTTGTGGTGCCCAGATCTGCGTCCTCACGGCGTCGGCTGGCCGCGTTGATGACGGTCAATCTCACCCTCCTGAGCGGCTGTCTGGCCCCGCCCCCCTTTGAAGGTGTCGGCCGTCCAGCTCCGCCGGGCGCTTTACCCGGAACCTGCTGGGATACGCTGATTGAACCTGCACGGGTGGAGACCATTACCGAGCAGGTCATGGTCTCGCCGCCGGACACAGCCGCCGACGGTTCGGTGACAAAACCTGCGGTCTTTGCCACAGAAACCCGGCAGGAGATCACCCGCCCGCGCAAGGAAACCTATTTTCAGACCCCCTGCCCCGATGCCATGACCCGCGAATATGTCTCCTCGCTGCAACGTGCGCTGGCGGCCCGTGACCTCTATCAAGGCGAGATCACCGGGACCCTGAACGCCGAGACCCGCGCCGCCATCCGCAGCTATCAAAAAGACATCGGCATCGACAGCGCCAGCCTGTCATTGCGCGGCGCACGCAGCCTGGGGCTCAGTGCCGTGGTGGTGGACCGCTGAGCCGCGATTTGCTGCACAATGGCACCGCAAACATTCCAGTCTTGATGGCTGAGCTTGCGCGACGCCGCCTTGCCGCCTAAAAGCCGAACATCGCCCCGATATCGTTCGCCCTTGCCGGAGATCTCCTATGCCCGTCGCCCCGCTTCCTGCCTCCAGCTTCCTGTTCGGAGCCTCGGAGCGCCTCAGGGCGATGCTCGACAGTCAGGCCACGGATGTGCATCTGGCCACCGGCGACGTGTTGTTCGAACGGGGCGACGAAGGCGATGCGCTCTATGCGATCATCTCCGGTGCGCTGGAAATTTCCACGCTTTCGGCAGCGGGGCGGAAGCTGTCACTTGATATGATGCGCCCCGGTGCAATTTTTGGCGAAATCGCCATGTTCGACCCCGGCGAACGCACCGCCACCGCCACCGCAGCAGAGCCGAGCCATCTGCGCCGTCTGCGTCACCGCGATGTGCTGGGACAATTGACCAGGCACCCGGAACTGGCTGGCGACATGCTGAAGCTTGCCGGACAGCGCATGCGCTGGATGAACACCCAGCTGAACGAACAGGTGTTCCTGCCGATGCCAGTGCGGCTGGCGCGCAAGCTGTTGTATCTCACGCCGGCAGAGGGCAACGGCCATCTCAGCCTGTCGCAATCCGAACTCGCGGAATTTGTCGGCGCGACCCGTGAAGCGGTGTCCAAGACCTTGTCGAACTGGCGCAAGGCCGGACTGATCGAGATCAGCCGTGGTGGGCTGCAACTGAAGGATCGCGGCGGGTTGGCGGTTCTGGCCGACCCCGAGGGCATCTGAGCGGCGCCCCTCTGGCGAACCTCCCCACGGGGCGGTATGCAATATTCCCGCCAGAAAGCAAAATACCCGACCCCAATGTGATCTGTTTCACAGTACATCGGGCGCGCGCCTGCCATAAGATTTGCAAGGCGGTCATTCTCCTATCCATCCCAATGATCGTCCGTCCCATCGTGAGCCATGTGTCCGCCCGACACATGGCTCTTTGGATTCTGCACTCCTTGAACCCGCCACGTGCCGCCTGCTGCTGCACCCCGAACGACAATCGGCCGGACCAATGGCCCGGCCGATCTTTTGATGTCACGCCCTGCCCCTCACAAGGGTCGGGGCAGTTTAGTCGTCGAGGTTCAGCGCCACGAAGCGCGGCTCGCCCGCCCGACGGACCATCAGGAAGATGGACTTGCGCCCGCCTTCCTCGGCGGCCTCGATCTGGGCTTCGAGATCGGCGATGGAGGCCACTTTGTTCTGCCCCGCCTCGGTGATCACGTCACCCGCCCGCAGGCCTTTTTCCCAAGCAGCAGAGGTTTCGTCCACCGACAGGATCACCAGACCGGGCGTGTCTGCATCGAGGTTCAACTCCTCGCGCATATCATCGCGAACCGCGCCGACAGTGAGGCCGAGGATCTCTTTCTCGCTCTCATCCGGCACAACATCATCGCCGGTGCCGGTGCCAGCATCGTTGCCAACCGCATCCTCACGGCGCCCGAGTGTCACGCGGACGGTCTCGGTCTTGCCATCGCGGAACACCACCACGCGCACGGTCTTGCCCACTTCGGTATCGCCAACGCGGCGTACCAGATCACGGGTATCCTTGACCTCGAAACCGTCAAAGCTGGTGATCACGTCACGGGCCAGCAAGCCGGCTTCCTTGGCCGGGCCTTCCGGCACATCGGTGATCAGCACACCTTCGTCGTTTGTCAGGCCGATCGCCTCGGCCAGATCATCGGTCACGTCCTGAATACGCACACCAAGCCAGCCACGACGGGTTTCGCCAAATTCCTTCAACTGGCTGACCACCTTGGTCACCACATTGGAGGCCATGGAAAAGCCGATGCCGATGGAGCCACCATTGGGCGACAGGATGGCGGTGTTCACGCCAACCACTTCGCCGTCCATGTTGAACAGCGGACCACCCGAGTTGCCGCGGTTGATGGCCGCGTCGGTCTGGATGTAGTCGTCATAGGATCCCGACAGCGCCCGGTTGCGGGCAGACACGATCCCGGCAGACAGAGAGAACCCCTGCCCAAGCGGATTGCCCATGGCGACAACCCAGTCGCCAACGCGGGCGACATCGCTGTCCCCAAACTTGACGAATTTCAGTGGCATCGGAGCGTCCACTTTCAACAGCGCAATATCGGTGTTGGGATCGGTGCCCACAACGGTTGCGGGCAGAAAATCGGCAGGCTGGCCATCACCGGGAAAGAACTCGATCTCGATCTCGTCAGCGCCATCAATTACGTGGTTGTTGGTAACGATATAGCCGTCCTCGGAAATCACGAAACCCGATCCCAGCGCCGAAGAACGACGCGGGCGGTTGCCACCGCCATTGCGATCCTGGAACTCACGGAAGAAGTCCTCGAAAGGGGAGCCTTCGGGCACGATGCCCTGGGGACCGGTCCGCCCTTCGACCACGGTCGATGTGGTGATATTCACCACGGCGGGGCTGACCTTTTCGGCCAGCGGCGCGAGGCTTTCGGGCCGTGCCGCTGCCGACAATGTCTGCAGGACCAGCATTGCGGTCCCGAGGACCGCGATCCAGAACAGACGCCAACCGGTCTGCGTGCGCGGGAGGGCACGGTCCTGGCTCAGTGTCTTGGTACTTGTGATGGGATGCACGGACATACTCCTTGAATTGGCCTGTCAACTCTGTCTTTGCCCGCCCCTGCGGACAAGGGGAAAGGGCGCCACCCTGCCTCAGGCACTTGCAGCGCGCCGACGCTCGGGTCGACACACGCCGGGGTGAAATCTCTGGCTACAATGTAGCCACTCCGCGAGAGGTCGCAATGGGGGTTGGGTTCATCTCAATTCGACGTGAAGGCTGGTGAAGGTTCCGCGACGGCGTCGCGGCGGCAACAGGCGGATCTTCGCCCAATGATGGCTGCCATATCGGGACATCCGCCCTGTCAGCCGCTGTCACGCATTAAAGCGGCCTGTCGAAGCCGCCTCTCGAAGCCACCTGTGAAAAAGGCCACTCCGAAGAGCGGCCTTTTCCTGTTTTCTCATGCTTTCGCAGATGCGATCACTCGCGCGCCGCGCCAGCGGTCCCTTGCGAGGACTTCAGGTAGTTGAAGAACTCGCTGTCCGGAGACAGCACCAACGAGGAGTTGCCCGCCTGCAGCGACCGAGAATAGGCGGTCAGGCTGCGGTAGAATTCAAAGAACTCCGGATCCGCGCCATAGGCTTCGGCAAAGATGCTGTTCCGTTGTGCATCAGCCTCACCACGAATGACTTCCGCCTCGCGCTCGGCTTCGGAGACCAGCTCGACCTCGGTCCGGTCGGCCTGGGCCCGCACACGCTGCGCGGCCTCTTCACCACGGGCGATCTCGTCGGCGGCTTCGCGTTCACGCTCAGCGCGCATCCGGGCAAAGGTCGCCTCGAGGTTGGCTTGCGGCAGGTCGGTGCGCTTCAGACGCACGTCGATCACCTCGAGCCCGAGACCTTCGGCCTGTGCAATGGCACCGTTGCGGATGCGCAGCATCAGCGCCGCACGATCCGACGACAGGATGTCGTTGGAGCTGACGGTACCCAGAACTTCACGGGTCTGGTCGCGCATGATGTTGTCGAGACGGCTTTCGGCAGCGCCGATATTGCCGACACCCACCGCTTCGCGGAAACGACGCACATCGGTGATGCGATAGCGCGCGAAGGCGTCGACCACCAGGCGGCGGTCGTCCAGAGGTGTGACCTCAAGCGGGCCAACTTCGAGGCTGAGAATACGGTCGTCGTATTTCACCACTTCGTCGACGAAGGGCATCTTGAAGGCGAGGCCCGGGGCCTCCTGCACGTTCACGACCCGGCCAAAGCGCATCACCAGCGCCTTTTCCCGTTCGTCCACGATGAAGACCGCCGACAGGCCTGCAAAGACCAGAGCGGCAAGAACAACCAAAGAAATGACAGAGCGGTTCATCAGTTGTCTCCTCCCGATCGACGGATTTCATTCAGCGGCAGATACGGAACGATCCCCTGTCCGCCAGCGCCACTGGTGGTTTCGTCGAGGATGATCTTGTCGACGCGGCTGAACACATCTTCCATCGTTTCCAGATAGAGACGCTTGCGGGTCACCTCGGGGGCCTTCTCGTATTCCGCCAGAACGGCGGAGAAGCGCGACGCCTCACCCTGGGCTTCGTTCACCACCTGCGCGCGGTAGGCCTCGGCCTCCTCGAGCGTCTGGGCGGATTGACCACGGGCCGATGCCAGCTTGCGGTTGGCGTAGGCATCCGCTTGCTTTTCAAGCCGGTCACGTTCCTGACCAGCGGATTGCACCTCTCGGAAGGCGTCCTTGACCGGCTCAGGCGGATCGGCCCCGTCAAAGTTGACCCGGACGATGTTGACGCCGGAATCATAGCTGTCGAGCGTGAACTGGATCAGCTCCTCAAGGCGCTGAGAGATCAAACCCCGGTCGCGGTTGAGGATCGGTGCCAGCTGCGACTGCGCGATAATCTCGCGCATGGCGGATTCAGACACCGCCTGAATGGTCGCTTTGGGGTCGCGCAGGTTGAAGAGATACTGATCCGGCGCGGAGATGTTCCAGACCACCTGGAAATCCACGTCGATGATGTTCTCATCTCCCGTCAGCATCAGACCAGCGTCGGAGCCACGGGCGCCCGCGCCGATGCTTTCGGTCTGCTCAACGCTGACAGGGACCACCTCATAGGTGACAAGCGGCCACGGAGCGAAGTTCAGGCCGGGTTCGCCAACGCTGGAGAATTCGCCCAGGAACAGCTCCACGGACTTCTCTTCCGTTTTCACGGTATAGAAGCTGCCGTAAACCCAGAGGCCCGCCGCCACCAAGGCCGCCAGTGCGACGCCACCTTTGGAAAAGAGCGGGCTGCCACCGCCAGAGCCGCCACCTTGCGGGCCCTTGCCGTTGCCACCGCCGCCACGACCGCCCATGAGGACGCGCAGCTGCTCCTGCCCTTTCTTCACCAGCTCGTCGATCTCGGGGATCTGGTTGTCTTCCGGACGGCGGCCACCGCTACCGTCACCACCACCATTATTGCCCCGGTTGCCTCCGCCGCCGGAGGAACCGCCGCCCCCCCAGGGGCCACCACTGTTCCCAGCCATGTGTCTCCTATCCATCTCTCCCCGCCGTATCAGCGGATATTGCCCTCTAACCTGTGGTCACCGCGCCGATATTCAAGGCGGAGCAGCTCCCAAAGTGACCGAACGCGTCAAAGCGTCCGGACAGGGGTTTTTAGTGTTACCAATTCTTCCGACATGGTCGGATGAACTGCAACAGTTTGGTCGAAATCTTCCTTTGTCGCCCCCATCTTGACGGCAATTCCCGCCAGCTGGATCATCTCGCCCGCACCGGGTGCGACAATATGACAGCCCAGCACCTTGCGGCTGGCCTGACTTACAATCAGTTTCATCAGCACGCGCTGCGCCCGCCCGGCAAAGCTCTGCTGCATCGGCTTGAAGGACGTCGAATAGACCTCGATCGTTTCCTGTTCTGCCGCCTCTTCCTCGCTCAGGCCGATGGTGCCCATTTCCGGCTGCGTGAAGATCGCAGTGGGGATCAGCTCGTGGTCGGGGCTGGTGGGATTGCCGTTGAACACGGTCTCGACGAAGGCCATGCCCTCGCGGATCGCCACCGGGGTCAGGTTGACGCGATCAGTCACGTCGCCGATCGCATAGACCGACGGCACTGCCGTCTGACTGTATTGATCTACCTTGATTTCGCCGCCCTTGCCGCGCGCGATGCCCAATTCCTCCAGCCCGAGGTCATCCGCATTTGGGTTGCGGCCGGTGGCAAACATCACCTGATCGAACAGGCTTTCGTCACCATTGGTGGCCTTGACCCAGATCTGGTCGCCTTCCTTGCGCATCTCCAGCACGTTGGTGCCGAGTTTCAGGTCGATGCCGGACTGGATCATTTCCTCGGCCACCAGACCGCGCGCTTCCTCGTCAAAGCCGCGCAGGATCTGGGCGCCGCGATAATACTGCGTGGTGTCCACCCCGAGGCCGTTCATGATGCCGGCAAACTCGGACGCGATATAGCCGCCACCCACAATCAGGATACGCTTTGGCAGCGTCTCCAGGTGGAACATCTCGTTCGAGGTGATCGCCAGATCGGAGCCCGGAAACTCCGGCACCCAAGGGCGACCGCCGGTGGCAATCAGGATGTGTTTCGCGGTCTTGCGGGTGCCGTCAGACAGCTCCACTGTGTGGGCATCCGCCAGCTTCGCGCGGGCGTCAAAGCTCTCCACGCCGGAGTTTTTCAGCAGGTTGCGATAAATGCCTTCCAACCGGTCCAGTTCGGTGTTGAGCTTGGTCTTGAAGTGATCCCAGTCGAAGCCTTTGTTCTCAAGATCCCAGCCGTAGGCCCGGCCATCTTCGACCATGCCGGCATACTCAGAGGCAAAAACCATCAGCTTTTTCGGCACGCAGCCGCGAATGACGCAGGTGCCGCCATAGCGGTCCTCTTCCGCCAGGGCCACCGATGCACCGCCTGCGGCTGCAACGCGCGCTGCGCGCACCCCACCGGAGCCGCCCCCAATGACAAAAAGATCATAATCAAAGCTCATAGTCTTCGCCCTTCTTTGGTCTTGCGCGAGGTATCCCACAGCGCGATGTGAATTGCCAGTGTCGCAAGTGGGGGCGCGGCGTGACTTTTCATATGCCTGTCAGGGCTTTTGTCGCAAAAGCGTGAAGTCCGCGTGAAGAACAACGCGTGCTATTTCTGACTGCGCCACTCTGGCCAGTAGCGATCCAGCGCCGCCTGAGCCCGTGCGACCTCAGGGTCGACAGGGTTTGAACACTTCGGATCAAGGGGCACAATTTTGAACGTCAGATCATTGCGCGTCCCGAGCGGGACCTGTGCCCGGACACGCAGCCGCGCATAGCCGGTGAGCACACTCTTCGGCGTATAAGCGACAGACACAACATCCGCCCAGCGCAGTGCGCAGGTTGCCCCTTTCTTCGTTCCATAATGAATGCCCCAAGCGTTCATGCGCAACAAGAGATCGTTCCGCGAGCCTCGTAAACACAGCACCATAATCGTCCCGCCAGTCCCGAGGCTCCAGATATCACGCAGGAGTTTAGGTCCAGAGAACCACGCGAGGATACTCTCGGGCAGAAGGGATGTCAGAACCGGCGGACTTGCGACCAACAGCAGAAGAATGAGCCACAAGGGAGGCTTGTCCCTCATCGGGAAATCTGCGGTGGGTGATCCGTCGTGCTGATCAGGCTTCTCAGAATACATCGGCGCCAAATCCAAATTGCAAAAAGCAAAAATACAATAAGCGCGCACCTGCGAGTTTTTGGATCGTCCTGTCAAGACGCATACCCAACATGCAACGCCACACCGGGGCTTGAAAAATGCCCGCCACTCTCCCAGATTGCGATCCGTTGGGGACGACCCCGACAATGGCTCTGCCACGATGGCGCGGCCGTTGGTTTTGCCTCGGGACGACCCGACCATGAAGATGAGGTCGCCCATGCGCTCCCCCCTTGACCGTATCCGTCATGCCCTGAGTTTTGAGATCATCGCGTTGTTGATGGTTATCCCGCTGGGGGCCTATCTGTTCCACCTCCCCATTCATGACATCGGGGCGGTCGGCGTGGTCAGCGCCACGCTCGCGACATTGTGGAACTTCGTCTACAACTACGCCTTTGATAGCATTCTGAAACGCCGGACGGGCACGACGCTGAAAACCACACCGATACGGGTCTTTCACGCGGTGCTGTTTGAGGTCGGCCTGCTGCTGGTCCTGATGCCATTTATCGCCTGGTATCTCGGCGTAAGTCTCTGGCAGGCCTTCGTGATGGATGTGTCCTTCGCCCTGTTCTACATGGCCTATGCCTTTTGCTTCAACTGGGCCTACGACCGGCTGTTTCCCCTGCCGGAGTGGCAGAACGTCCGGCAGGGCAGCTAAGGAGCAGGGGCGCGCGCCCTTCGTGCGCGCCCGGCACGGCGGGCCTGGGCGGGCCTGGGACCGGCGCGCCTACTCGCTCAGGTCGGTGAACAGGTTCTCATCATCGACAAAGTCGATGCGATCAGTCTCCACCGTGCCCTCGTTGATGTCGCGCACCTCCACCTTGCCGTCACCATAGCCGATCACCACCGTATCGCAGATGTCGATGAACAGCCCGTTCTCCACCACGCCGGGGATCTGGTTCATGACCAGCGCCAACTGACGCGGATTGCCGATACGGGTCAGATGCAGATCGAGAATGTGATTGCCCTCATCCGTGACATAGGGGCTGGCACCATTCATCCGCAGGGTGGAGGTCCGGCCCATCACATCCATCGAGATCAGCGTTTCCTCGACCAGGGCCTGTGTGGTCTGCCAGCCGAAGGGGATAACCTCGATCGGCAACGGAAAGGCCCCCAGTGTTGCCACCTCCTTGGCCTTGTCGGCGATCACAACCATCTGGTCCGAGGCGGTGGCCACGATCTTCTCGTGCAGCAACGCGCCACCACCTCCCTTGATCAGGTTCAGATCGCTGTCAAATTCATCCGCCCCATCAATGGTCAAATCGAGCCATTTGGCCTCATCCAGAGTGATCACCTCGATGCCAACTTCACGCGCCAGCGCGGCTGTGCGGGCAGAGGTAGGCACGCCGGTGATCTTCAGACCATCCTCGCGCACCATCTCGCCAAGACAGCGCACCAGCCAAGCGGCCGTGGACCCGGTCCCAAGCCCCACGCGCATGCCGTCCTCGACCATTTCAGCGGCCCGTTTGGCGGCCACGAACTTGGCCTTGTCGATAGGGGAAAGCTCTCCGCTCATGATCTCGTGACCTCCGTGTGTTTGAATTGGACGATGACTGCACTCACCGATTTTGCAAGAGGTATAGGCCGATTGTCCGCCCTGTGCGAGGGACGAAGTGGCACCCGAAATGCGCATCGCCTCTAAGGCAAGCGCTGCGATCCACGCCTGCCAACGCGTCAGAAAGCACCGCTGCGAGGTTCCCCAAGCGCCGCGCGCCATAGGCGCGCGGCGCGGGTCGGTTCGGGCCTTGCCCGAAGCGAAAACCCTAATGCCACAGGCAGATCATGAACAGATCGCCGCAACGGTTGCACTCAGGCACATATAACATAGATTGCAGCTGCGCGTTTCCTATCGGAAACGTCGGAAACGAACGCTTCGCGGCGGCGGAGCGAGACTAGGATCGCCGCATGACTGCACCGCTTCGCCTTCACTATGCGCCCGACAACGCCTCGCTCATCCTGCGATTGGCGCTGGAAGAGCTTGGGCTGGACTATGAGGCGGTGCTGGTGGATCGCAAGACCCGCGGCCAAACTGCACCGCACTACTTGCGAATGAACCCGAATGGCACCATCCCGGTGCTGGAAACGCCCGATGGTGCGATGTTCGAGACCGCTGCTATCCTGCTCTGGCTCGCCGACCGGGAGCGCCGCCTGCTGCCGGCACCGGAGGCGCCCGCGCGCGGCAGATGTCTCACCTGGCTGTTCTGGTGCTCCAACACGCTGCATATCGACCTGCGCCAGAGCTTCTATCCAGAGAAATACATCGGCGATGACCGCGCCCATCAGGCGCAGCTGCGCGCCATGCTGCGCGGGCGCCTGCAGAATGATCTGCGCATGATCGACGCCGCCCTGCGGCAGGCGCCCGCATTGGCCGGCGGCGATCAGCCGACGGTGCTTGACCTCTACCTGCCCTGTCTGTTGCGATGGACCAAGCTCTACGCCGACCCGCCCGAGGCGCCCTGGTTCGACCTCGCCACCTACCCAGCCCTGCTGCATGTCTGCCAACGGGCCGAGACCCGCGCCAGCACCCATGCGGCGCAACGTGCCGAAGGGCTGGGCGCCACGCCCTTCACCGCCCCCATACTCGCCACCCCTCCAGAAGGATCAGCCACCTAAATGTTCCTCTCCGTCTTCGACATGTTCAAGGTCGGCATCGGCCCGTCCTCCTCGCACACCATGGGCCCGATGGTCGCGGCTGCGCGCTTTCTCGACATGATGCGCGCGTCGCCCTTTGCCTTTCACGGGCTGCGGGCCTCGCTGCATGGCTCGCTGGCCTTCACCGGCGTCGGCCATGCCACTGATCGCGCCACAATCCTCGGCCTCGCCGGGTTCCGGCCCGACACCTACGACGACGACAAGGCCGAGGCGACCCTGGCCGCCATCAACGAGACCGGCACCATCGAACTGGACGGTCTTGGCACTCTGCGCTTTGATCCCAAGGCAGACATGATCTTCGACTACGATCATGCGCTCACCGGCCACGCCAACGGCATGGTGCTGATGGCCACCGATGCGCAGGGCGATGTCACCCTGCGGCAGGTGTTCTACTCCGTCGGCGGCGGCTTTGTGCTGACCGAAGAAGAACTGGCGCAGGGCAAGGCGACCGATGAGGGCGACCCGATCCCCTACCCTTTTAAATCCGCCGTCGAGATGCTGGAGATGGCAAAATCCTCCGGCCTGACCATCGCCCAGATGAAACGCGCCAATGAGGTGTCGCGCGGCTGCGAAGAAAGCCTCAACCGCGGCACCGCGCGGCTCTGGCAGGTGATGAACGACTGCATCAACCGCGGGTTGGAGCGCGATGGCATCCTGCCCGGCGGCCTCAAGGTGCGCCGCCGCGCCAAGGGCATTTATGATGCGCTGATGGCCGAGCGTGGCATGAACCTGACCGCGCCGCATACGATCAACGACTGGATGAGCGTCTACGCCATGGCGGTGAACGAGGAAAACGCCGCCGGGGGACAGGTGGTGACCGCCCCCACCAATGGCGCGGCAGGCGTGTTGCCTGCGGTGCTGCGCTATTACCTCGACCATGTGCCGGGGGCGTCGGAGAAACACATGGAGGATTTCCTGCTAACCGCCGCTGCGATCGGGGGGCTGGTCAAATACAATGCCTCGATCTCGGGCGCCGAGGCGGGCTGCCAGGCCGAGGTGGGGTCCGCCGCCGCCATGGCTGCTGCCGGTCTCTGTGCCGTCATGGGCGGCAGCGTGGAGCAGGTCGAGAATGCCGCCGAGATCGCGCTGGAACATCACCTCGGGATGACCTGCGATCCGGTCAAGGGGCTGGTGCAGGTGCCCTGCATCGAACGCAACGGTCTCGGCGCGATCAAGGCGGTCTCTGCCGCCTCGCTGGCCCTGCGCGGCGACGGCGAGCATTTTGTGCCCTTGGATGCGGTGATCGAGACCATGCGCCAGACCGGTCAGGATATGCATGAGAAGTACAAGGAAACCTCGCTTGGTGGCCTTGCAGTGAACGTACCGAACTGCTGACACAAGGCCCCCCAATCGACGCGCGTGCCAAACACGGGGGCTGCTCCCGCCCGTGCGACCCGCATTGAAAATGCGGCCCCTCCGGTTGGGCCGAGCGCGCCGCGCCCCCCGCAGGGGCGCGCGGTGCGAGTCGCTTCGGGCATAGCCCGAAGCGAATGCCCGAACGACGGCGGCTCTGACTGCTATTGCAAACTCCTGAACATCTTCAGCACTTGCCAAGGTCCCACCCCGCCCCTAGCGTCCCCTCATGAGTACCTCCTCCGCAGCCCAAAGCCGCTCCGAGACAGATCGCCCCTTGCTCGGCATTGCCCTGATGCTGGGCTTCTGCGCCTTGATCCCGCTTGGCGATGCGGTGGCAAAGATCCTCTCCACCCGCATCCCCGTCGGGCAGATCGTCCTGGCCCGTTTTGCCGCACAGGGCCTCATCCTCGCCCCGGTTGCCCTGATGCTGGGGATCTCACTGCGCTTACCTTCCCGCGTGATGCCGAAGGTCATCCTGCGCACGCTGCTGCAGATGGCCGGGATCACCGCAATGTTCATGGCCCTGCGCTACCTGCCGCTGGCCGATGCGGTGGCGATTGCCTTCGTGATGCCCTTCATCATGTTGCTCTTGGGCAAATACGTCCTGAAGGAAGAAGTCGGCCTGCGCCGCTTGCTGGCCTGCGTGGTGGGCTTTGCCGGTACCATGCTGGTGATCCAGCCGAGCTTTGCCGAGGTCGGCCTCAACGCGCTCTGGCCACTTGCTGTGGCGGTGATCTTCTCAGTCTTCATGATGGTCACCCGCACCCTCGCCCGCGACACCGACCCGATCGCCATCCAGGCGGTCTCCGGCGGCATTGCCTGCCTGTTGATGGCCGGTTTTTTCGCGCTGGGTTACGGCTTTTCCATTGAGGAGCTGAACACCACCCTGCCCGCGACACCGGAACTGGAGCTTCTGGCCCTTGCAGGCGTGCTTGGGACGATGGCGCATCTGCTGATGACCTGGTCGCTGCGCTACGCGCCGACCAGCACGCTGGCCTCGATGCAATATCTTGAAATTCCGGTGGCGGTCTTTGTCGGCTGGCTGGTGTTTTCTGAACTGCCCAACAGTATCGCGGCCTGTGGCATCGCGCTGACCGTGGCGGCCGGGCTCTATGCTGTCTTGCGCGAACGGCAGGTCAACCGCGCCGCGCGCGAGGTCAATCCCGCTGCAACGACGGAGAGCGGCCTGCCCGCATCGCCGGAATAAGCGCCGGCAGGCAGTCTCGCGGCAGCAGCGCCAGCAACCCCGGCCCATCTGCCTCGATCCGGATCGCCCCAGTGGCACGATTCGAGGTTCCAATCCGCGACATGGGCGACAGATCAAGCCCCTCGATGGGCCATTCCAGCCCGCTGGACCGCCCCGTCACCGGTGCCAGTGGAAACAGCGAGACCACATCGCCCGGTGTCAGCTCCAGCTCAAGTGGCGCCGTCACATGCACCACGACCTCATGCGCCCCGATCAGAATACAGGGCGTGTCATGCGGTTGCGCCAAGACGTGCAGGGCCGCCAGTTGGTGATCCACCCTCGCCCCGAGGAACCCCACAGCCAGTATCAGCGGCGCGGTGACCGCCCTCACGGCCTTATCGAAATCAGTGGTTTCCTGTTCAGGTACATGATGCAGTATACTGTCTGACAGGGATGATCGTGTAGCTGCAGAGAGCGAGTCGAAATCGCCGATCACCGCGCGCGGCTCATAGCCCAGACGCAGCGCCTGATCGGCACCGCCATCGGCCGCAACCAGAAACGGCGCATAGCTCAGGGCGTCCGCAAGGTCGGACTTTGCCACCTCTCCGCCGCCAATCAGCGTTACCGGGGCGGTTTCATGAACAATCACCTCTGTCATGAGAGGATACCTCGCAGAAATGGAAACAAGCCACAATCTAAACACAAAATTATACGAACAATTGCTAGGATTCGGGCCGAATTTGACCTGAGGATGAATAGGGTGAACGGTGCGACTTTGGTGAGGACGAACCGACAAATGGTACATAATAACAAAGTTCTAACGGTTTCTTATGGGACGTTTTCATGCACGCTCGAGGGGTTTGAGGACTCCTTTGGCACCATGAAGGTGATCGCTGAGTATTTTCGCGACCTCGCATCTGATGATCGCTACTTTGGCGCAGAGCCTCCACAGCCCGACGCCGACATGCTGGCCCGTATCGCCCAGAAAGAGATCGCCCGTCAGGTCGAGGCCCGCAGCGGCGAAGGTGGCATCCATCTGCGCGCGGCGGCGGCCGCCGAGCAGCCACCTGCGCCGGCCCAACCCGCCCTGACTTCAGCACCTTCAACCGCAGCCGAGGTCGCGCCCTCCGTGTCCGAAGCGCCGCAGACTGATTCGCAGCCCGAGAACCCGACGCCCACGCAGTCCTTCGCGGCTGCTGAGGATGCAGAATCCACCGATGCAGAAACCGCGACGGCGCGCGACGAGGACGACACGGACAACGACGCCTCCGACGCCATCCTCTGGAGCGTCAACACCACGCTCACCCCGGCTGAGCCCGTGGCCGCGGCAGACCCGGACGCCGAAGACATCACCCCGGCGTCGCCAGCCCCAGCACAGCCGCGTGAAGATACCGTACCTGCGCAGGACAGCATTGCCGCCAAGCTGCAGCGCATCCGCGCGGTTGTGGCAAAAACGCCCGCAGACAACGATGATTTCACCGAAGATGAGCACGCAGAGACCGTCGTCACAGAGGAGACCTCCGAACTGGAGGATGTCCTGACCACCGGCGATGACGCGGACAGCGAAGCGGTATCTGCCTCCGAAGAGGAATCGGTCAGCGACATACTGGACCGGCTGGACCTCACCGGGTCGCGCGCCGCATCCCGTGACGCGGCCGAAGATCCCGCCGATGAGATCGAAGAACAGGCCGTCGCTCAGGAGATCGAGGACGAGGCTGAAATCCAGCCGGAACACGCGCCCGTGGCCGCAACGCCCCCGACCGCAGCATCACCTGTCGATGCAGAAGCTGCCGATGCAGGAGCCGCCAGTTCAGGACCGGCAGGGGACCCGCCACGCGAAAAGGTAACGCCACGCCGCCCCAAGCAAGGCCGAGTGATCCGCGTGAAGCGGGCTCAGGTCGACCCCAATCTGATCGACGCAACCGCCGAGCCTGTGGCCGAACCGCAGCCCTCCGAACCGTCCAAGACGCCCGCCCTCGCCGCTGCCAGCAGCCTGTCCGAGGATGACGAGGCCGATTTGGCTGCGGAACTGGCAGCCGTTGAGGCCGAGCTTCTGGCATCTTCGACAGACAGGGCTGACGATGACGCTGCGAAGGATGACACTTCGGAGGAAGAGGACGCGCCTTATGTCACGCCGCAAGCCAGCCAGCATTTCGCTGACAGTGGCAGCGCAGCAGACGAAGCGGCCTCCGCCCGCCCGGCACGCGACATTCTTACGTCACGCGACAGCGCCTCGGATGGGGATGTGTCGCGCCTGATGGCCGCAGCAGATCACCGGCTAAACGACGAAGACGCCACGACGTCACGCGAGACCTACAATCAGCTGCGCGCAGCCGTGGCCGCCGCTCAGGCCGACAGTGACGGGTCCGACGAGGCCCGCCGCGAGGCGCGCACCCGCGCCTTCCGCGATGATCTGGCCAGCGTTGTGCGCCCCGGTCGCCCCGCCTCCGACGCAACGGGCGATACCGCGGCAGAACCGATGCGCGCAAAGGCGCCGTCCGCACCGCTGAAATTGGTTGCGGAACAGCGCATCGACCCGTCGGAGAAACACACTCCCTCCGAGGTTGCCTCGGCCGTGGCCGAAGGCGCACGCCAGGCGGCCACCGCGCCTGTGCGCCCGCGTCGCGTCTCCAGCGCGCTTCTGACACCAGAGCCAGATGAGGCCACGAGCGCGACCCAGCAGGACGGCGCGTTTGCTGACTATGCGTCGGACAAAGGAGCTGTCGAGCTAAGTGAACTGCTGGAGGCCGCGGCCTCTTACATGAGTTTTGTCGAAGGACGCGAAAGTTTCTCCCGGCCGCAGCTGATCAACAAGGTTCGGACGCTGGACACGGCCAAGGATGGCTTCAACCGCGAAGATGGCCTGCGCTCGTTTGGGCTGCTGCTGCGCGAAGGCAAGCTGAAGAAAGCGTCAAACGGCCGCTTCTCAGTATCTTCCCAGATTGGCTTTCGCCCCGACAATCGCGCTGCGGGCTGAACACGCCCCGGTCTGCACCAGAGAGATCACATGCAAAACGCCGCCCCATTCCGGAGCGGCGTTTTGCATATCAAGTGATCAAACACGCCCTGTGCGCCCGTCAAAATGCGCATTGAAAGAGAGGTTTTTCGCTTCGGGCTTTGCCCGAAGCGCCCGGCGCCGCACCCCCTTGGGGGGTGCGGCGCCGGGCCCAACTGGACGATGTGTTCCGCCAGGGACACTGAGACCAGGCGGGAGCCTCCCCCGCCCTTTGGTCCCCGACCGTTATGTCAGCTACTTCGGGTGTTCGTCGTGCAGCGCGTCCGGGTCTTCCTTGCCCACGCCCTTGAACACGAATTTGAAGGGCAGCACCCAGGCCACGCCCAGCGCGACATAAACCAGAAGTTCGAGCCAGAGCGGCGGACGATCTAGAAGGTTCAGGACCGTCACCGCCAATACGATATAAACCGGCATCCCCACCAAGAGGATCACCAGCGCCCAGATCCGGCGGGCGCGATAGCTCAGACCCTCGCGCGCCATCAGTCGGCGAAGGGATCGGTCACCAGAATGGTGTCGTCCCGCTCCGGGCTGGTGGACAGAAGCGCGACGGGGCATTGGATCAGCTCCTCGACGCGGCGCACGTATTTGATCGCATTCGCCGGCAGGTCCGCCCAGGAGCGCGCGCCCTCGGTGGATTCGCTCCAGCCTTCCAGCTCCTCGTAGATCGGCTTGCAGCGCGCCTGCTGGTCGGCGGCAGTGGGCAGGTAGTCCAGCCGTTCGCCGTCCAGGTCGTAGCCGGTGCAGATTTTTAGCGTCTCAAACCCGTCCAGAACATCGAGCTTGGTCAAGGAAATACCGTTGATGCCGGACGTGGCACAGGTCTGGCGCACGAGGCAGGCATCGAACCAGCCGCAGCGGCGCTGACGGCCGGTGGTGGTGCCGAACTCATGGCCACGGGTGCCGAGCCGGTCGCCATCTGCGTCGGGCTTGCCCTCGGCGTCCAGTAGCTCGGTCGGGAACGGCCCTTCGCCGACGCGGGTGGTATAGGCCTTCACGATGCCCAGCACATAATCGATCGAATTGGGGCCAATTCCGACGCCGGTGGCGGCCTGGCCTGCGATCACATTCGACGAAGTAACAAACGGATAGGTGCCGAAATCAATGTCCAGCAGCGCGCCCTGAGCGCCTTCGAACAGGATGCGTTTGCCGGCCTTGCGCTTCTCGTTCATCACCTTCCAGACCGGGGCCGCAAAAGGCAGGATCTCGCCGGCGATCTCTTTCAGCAATGCCACCAGAGCATCGCGGTCGATCGCTTCCACACCCAGACCCTTGCGCAGCGGGTCATGGTGCTGCAGCGCGCGATCCACGCGGGCCTCCAGTGTTGCGTGATCGGCGAGATCAGCGACGCGGATGGCACGGCGGCCGACCTTGTCCTCATAGGCGGGGCCGATGCCACGCCCGGTGGTGCCGATCTTGGTGCCCTTGGAGGCGGCCTCTTCACGGGCGCGGTCCAGCTCACCGTGGAACGGCATGATCAGCGGCGTGTTTTCCGCGATCATCAGCGTCTCTGGCGTGATCTCCACGCCTTGCGCGCGCACCGTGGCGATCTCCTTCATCAGGTGCCAGGGGTCAAGCACAACCCCATTACCGATGACCGAGAGCTTGCCGCCGCGCACCACACCCGAGGGCAGCGCGTGCAGCTTGTACACCTTGCTGTCGATGACCAGCGTGTGGCCGGCATTGTGGCCGCCCTGAAAGCGCGCGATCACATCGGCGCGTTCGCTGAGCCAGTCAACGATCTTGCCTTTACCTTCATCGCCCCATTGGGCGCCGACTACCACGACATTGGCCATCTCAGGTCCTTTGCATGCTGGGTTGAAACCGACGCCCCGTATAGCGAGCCGGTGCGGGCGATGAAACCGGAAACTTCTATCAGACGCGACTTCACCGCAATCACGGCACTCAATGCTGCTGTCAGACGCCCTCTGGCAAATGCACCGGCTGGCCATGCGGGGTTGCGAGGTAGGCACGTTCCCAGCCCTGCTTCACATGCTCGACCTCGGTGGCCGTCACATGTCCTTCGGCGGTCATCATGGCTTCGATGGTCGCCAGCCAGATCTCAAAGTAATCGTCCCCACCGTTCAGCTCCCGCGCCAGCCCGGCCTCCTGAAGCGCAGCAGAGAACTGCGTGACCCATTCGGGCCAGGTGAACAGGCCACTTTCATTCAAATGCACGGCCAGAGCAAAGGCCTGCGCATGCCAAGGCGCCTCAAACACCGGCGTGGGGAGAGTGTCACATTGCGGCATGGTCACACGGGCTCCAGATAGCTTTGCCACAGATCCAGCACCACCTCGTCGCCGGGATGCTCGGCATGTGGCCACAGCGCGCCAGCCTTGAACACCACCGCATAAAGTGGCTCCGGCGCCTCGCCCAGACCGTGGGCATTGGAGTCCGGCAGCACGTGACTGCCATGTTGGCGCAGGATCACCCCCTGCGCGGCACTGGCATAGGTCGGCAGCCGGGTGTGACCGCCATCCACCAGCGTATTGGCGCTGCGCCGGGTGCGCACGCGATCTCCGGGCTGGAATCGCACCTCCACCGCGCTGGCGCGATCCGCGGGACCACCCGCTGCCAACACACCCGCGACCTTTTGAGCTGCCAGTCGGCGCGGGCTGAGTGGATGCACCTTGGCAGGGTGTTCGCCCTCCGACGCGCCCTCCGATACGATGCCCGGCGCGTCACGCAGATCCTCACGGCTCAACACCCCCTGCTCCACCAGCAGATTGGCCAAGGCTGCCATCCATTTCTCGTAATAGCTGAACCGGGCGTAATCCACAGGGCTGAGCCGCTCGCGCGCATGGCGCGACATATCGATGTTCCACTGGCCGAGCGAGCCACATGCCAGCGTCACTGCAAGCGCGCGGGCGTGCCAATCCTCGGAGAAGACCGGCGCGTCCTCCGCTTCGGGTTCAATCTGGCCGTCACCGTAACGCCCCCCCATGTCATGAAGACGGCTCACCGCTGCGCCCCCCGGGCTGAGGCGTCGTCTGGCTGGAGGGCAAGGCCGGTGCCAATCATCGAATCACGGCTGACCAGCCGCTCCAACGCCTCGACGCTCCAGCCCTCGGTTCCTGCCGGACGCATCGGCAGCACCAGATAGCGGACCTCGGCGGTGGAGTCCCAGACACGCACGGCCACCTCGGCAGGCAGGGTCACGCCAAATTCCGCCAGCACCTTGCGCGGCTCCCTCACGGCGCGGGCGCGATAAGCGTCAGACTTGTACCACCCCGGCGGAATGCCCAGCAGCGGCCACGGATAACAGCTGCACAGGGTGCAGACGACCATGTTGTGGCGCGCGGGCGTATTTTCCACCACCACTACATGTTCGCCCTGCCGCCCATTGAGGTCGAGCTTTGCCAGAACCGTATCTGCATCTGCCAGCAGCGCCTCGCGAAACTTTGGCTCTGCCCAAGCCCGGGCGACCACGCGGGCGCCATTTTGCGGGCCGATATGGTTTTCGTAAGTGTCGATGATTTCATCCAAGGCAGCCGGATCGATCAGCCCCTTTCGGGTTAGAATCGTCTCCAGCGCCCGCACCCGGAGCACCGGGTCAGAGGGCAAATGGGAATGCGGCTGGCTGTGCGGGTCATCTATGTCATGCGGCATGATCTGGACCTTGCCCTTGCAAATGCGCCCTGTCCAGATGTTCGAGACGGAATGACAGGCCACAGGGGCGGGCACGCCGTAACTCGGCCCTTGCCCCGACCGGCAATCTTCCCTATGAACCGCTCGATACTCAGCCAACAGCCGCAGGAACCTATGGAAAACGTCGTTCTCATCATCCATCTTCTTCTGGCGCTCGGCCTCATTGCCGTTGTTCTTCTGCAACGCTCCGAAGGCGGAGGACTTGGCATGGGTGGCGGCGGTGGCGGCGGCGCCATGAGCGGACGTGCCGCAGCAACCGCATTGAGCAAGATCACATGGGTTCTGGCCATCGCGTTCATCGCGACCTCCATCACCCTCACGGTGTTGGCAGCACAGAAATCCAGCCGTTCCTCGATCACCGACGGTCTCGGCACACCGGCGGAAAATGGCGCACCCTCCGCGCCCGCTTCTCCCTTGGGCAGCGACCTGCTGCCGCCGAGCCAGGACGAAAACGCGCCGCTGGTACCCAGCGCCGACTAACCTACAAAACCTAGACAAACTTTCGGGAACCGTAACAGCATCTTGCGGTTCCCTTGCGCATGCTGTGCGAATCTGATAGTTGTTAAGTCCCGTGATGCTGCGGTTTTTCCGGCGTGAAAATTCACGTTTTGAACAACCGCCGGGCAGCTAGAGATCCGGGGGTTCCCGGGTCGCGACTGAACCGATTTGGACCTGACACGATCTCACGGGGGCAGCCGAAAACATGGCGCGTTTCATCTTTATTACTGGCGGTGTTGTTTCATCACTGGGCAAAGGGCTGGCATCCGCCGCTCTTGGCGCGCTGCTGCAGGCGCGGGGCTACTCGGTACGCCTGCGTAAACTCGATCCGTATCTGAACGTCGATCCGGGCACCATGAGCCCGTTTGAGCACGGCGAAGTCTTCGTGACGGATGACGGTGCGGAAACCGACCTCGACCTAGGCCACTACGAGCGTTTCACAGGTGTGCCTGCGCGCAATACCGACTCGATCTCCTCCGGCCGGATCTACACCAACGTGCTGGAGAAGGAGCGCCGCGGCGACTACCTCGGCAAGACCATTCAGGTGATTCCGCACGTCACCAACGAGATCAAGGACTTCATCTCCATTGGTGAGGATGAGGTCGATTTCATGCTCTGCGAGATTGGCGGCACCGTGGGCGACATCGAAGGGCTGCCCTTCTTTGAGGCCATTCGCCAGTTCAGCCAGGATAAGCCGCGCGGTCAGTGTATCTTCATGCACCTGACGCTCCTGCCCTACATCAAGGCCTCTGGCGAGCTGAAGACCAAACCGACCCAGCACTCCGTGAAGGAGCTGCGCTCCATCGGTCTGGCCCCCGATATTCTGGTCTGCCGTTCCGAGGGTCCGATCCCCGTGAAGGAACGCGAAAAGCTCGCGTTGTTCTGCAACGTGCGCGCCGATAGCGTGATCGCGGCGCAGGATCTGAAATCCATCTACGAGGCGCCGCTGGCCTATCACCGCGAAGGTCTCGATCAGGCGGTTCTGGACGCCTTTGGCATCGCCCCTGCCCCGCGCCCGACGCTGGATACCTGGGAAGACGTGGCCGACCGCATCTACAACCCCGAGGGTGAGGTCAAAGTCGCCATCGTCGGCAAATACACCCAGCTTGAGGACGCCTATAAATCCATCGCCGAGGCGCTGACCCATGGCGGTATGGCGAACCGGGTGAAGGTGCGTATCGAATGGGTCGACGCGGAGCTGTTCGACACGGAAGACGCGACACCCTACCTGCAAGGTTTCCACGCGATCCTCGTCCCCGGCGGCTTTGGCGAGCGCGGCACCGAAGGTAAGATCAAGGCGGCGCAATATGCCCGCGAGCATAAGGTGCCTTACCTTGGCATCTGCCTCGGCATGCAAATGGCGGTGATCGAAGCCGCCCGCAATGTGGCGGGCATCGAGGAAGCAGGTTCGGAAGAGTTTGACCATGAGGCGGGTAAAAAGCGTTTTGAACCCGTGGTTTACCACCTAAAGGAATGGGTGCAGGGCAACCACCGGGTCAGCCGCAGCGCCGATGACGACAAGGGCGGCACCATGCGCCTGGGCTCTTATGATGCATCTCTGGCCGAGGGCTCTCGGGTGGCAGAGGTCTACGAAAGCACCACCATCGAGGAACGCCACCGTCACCGCTATGAGGTCGACATCAAGTACCGTGACAAGCTTGAGGCCTGCGGGTTGAAATTCACCGGCATGAGCCCCGATGGCCGCCTGCCGGAGATCGTGGAATGGACCGACCACCCGTGGTTCATTGGCGTGCAGTTCCATCCGGAGCTGAAGTCCAAGCCGTTCAATCCACATCCGCTGTTCAAGGACTTCGTCCGCGCGGCCAAGGAAACGTCGCGTCTGGTCTGAGGCCAGGAACGTCTGCCATAGCAGCATGATTTTAGGAGGGCATCCCAACGCGGGGTGCCCTTTTTTGTTATCTTGGCACGAGAGTTGAGGGGTGCAACACTCTCGTCCAAGCTAGAAGGAGCGAGCTATGCAAGCTGGACTGGGCCGCATCATTCTCTACACGAGGCACATCGACGAGATGGTCGCGTTCTACACCGTGCTGTTCGGCTACACCCGACAGGATGTTCCGGGGGACCGCATCGTCGAGCTGCGCCCGTCCACCGCGGGCATACCAATCCTTCTGCACCCGGCCGCCCGCAGCCAGAAACAGGGGCAGGCCTGCGTGAAACTGGTCTTTGACGTCGCAGATGTCTCCGCATTCTGCGCCGACGCTGCTGATGCCGGGTTTGCCTTTGGGACTATACACGATGCTGATGGCTACCAGTTTTCCAATTGCAAGGACCCCAGCGGCAACTCGGTCTCCGTGTCCAGTCGCGCCGGAAGCTCTGCAAACAATTGATCTTTGTTAGCAATTTGGAAGCCTGAATCGCCTATCGTCCCGAGTCGACGATGCGATCAAAGCGAGGCCGAGAATGGCCGCTGGAGACAAGCAAATGCCAGAAACAGGCAAGGAGCCCCGGGAAGAGTTCCCGGTGATCGGAACCGAAGAGGTCCCGGCCGTCTTTTTCGACGGGGACAAGCTGCTCTTGTGTTACGAGGTCGCGCCGATCGCCGGCGGCGGGCTGGCCATTCTGGAATTCGATGACGTGCTGGATTTTCGTGTCGACCCGATGAATGTCGATGAGCTGTCCGATTCCCCCTACCCGGTATCCGCCTGGAATATCACCGAGATCTGCGGCAGCGAGAAGGCCGCACGCTGGGCCGCAATGGATGCCCGCTACTGGAGCCTGTCGTTCAGCGACATGACCCTGACGGTGCTGTTCGACACCGTACGCCTGGCTGGACGCACCCGCGAAAAGCGCGCGCCCCAACTGGCATTGCGCCATTTCATCGGCTCGGCAGCCGCCGCCTAGGCAGCCATGCCAGCTTCCTGCCCAACTGGAATCGCCGGAGCGCCCCGCTGCAGGACTGCTACGATGCGGCGCCGGTCTCACCGGCTCTGTCGGCAATGCGGTCGGGTTCGTGCATCGGACTGAGGTGTCTGCGCAGTTTGTGCAGGCTCACTGGCATTGAAAACGTCAACACCTCCGGCCAGCGGTGCAGCCGTCAGGCCGCGCCAGTCATAATCGCCCTCATCATTCTGGAGATGCACGACATGGCCGCACATGCTCCCAATGGGGGCGTTTTTTCGCTGGATCACGGCCTAGGTTAGCGCAACCACCAGAAAGCGCTTGTTGTTTCTCTCATCGGCGGCGGTATAGAAGGAGCGACACAACACCCGTGCATTTCCCAAGGAGGCCGCGCGTCATGGCGACAGACACCGCAACCCATGAGCAACAGTTTGACCGCATCGCAACCGGCGAGGGCTTCATCGCCGCGCTGGATCAGTCCGGTGGCTCCACCCCCAAGGCGCTGGCGCTCTATGGAGTGATGGAAGATGCCTATTCGAACGATGAGGAAATGTTCGCCGAAATCCAGAAGATGCGCGCCCGCATCATCACCGCCCCGGATTTCAACAGCAAAAAGATCCTCGGCGCGATCCTGTTTGAAAAGACTATGGACAATGCCATCGATGGTACGCCAGTGCCGACCTACCTGTGGGAAAAATGTGGCGTGGTGCCCTTCCTGAAAGTGGACAAGGGTCTTGCGGATGAGGCCGACGGCGTACAGCTGATGAAGCCGATGCCCGATCTCGATGCGCTGCTCACGCGTGCCAAGGCTGCCGGAATCTTCGGCACCAAGATGCGCTCGGTGGTCAAAGACGCCAATGCGGCTGGCATCAAATCCGTGGTTGCGCAGCAGTTCGAGGTTGGCCTGCAGATTGCCAAGGCGGGTCTGGTGCCGATCATCGAACCAGAAGTCGACATCCACTCCGCCAGCAAATCCGAGGCCGAGTCGCTGTTGAAGGCGGAGATCGCCGCACAGCTGGACGCCCTGCCCTCCGGCACCAAGGTGGCGCTGAAGCTGACCATCCCCAATGAGGCCGGTCTGTATGATAGCCTGGCCGATCATGCCGCCGTGGTGCGCGTGGTGGCCCTGTCGGGCGGCTATTTCACCGATGACGCCTGCGAACGGCTGTCCAAGAACGGCAAGATGATAGCCTCCTTCAGCCGCGCGCTGACCGAGGGGCTGAACGCTGGCATGTCGGATGCCGACTACAATGCCGCGCTGGGGGCGAATATCGACAAGATCTATAAGGCCTCGATCTGATCTTGGCTCCTACGGGGGCACATTCCATATGAATTGAAACGGGCCGCAACAACAGTTGCGGCCCGTCTGTTTTGGATCGGGTCAAAAGACGACCAGAGGACATCAGCCGCGGGCGGCGCGGGCGATGTCCTCTGTGCTGAGGTCGTAGCGCTGCGCAAACCGCAGGCGTGCCGCTACCAGACGCGGGTCATCGGGGCTCATGCCCAGCGTGCGGATGAACTCGATGCGCTGTTGACGCTTCAGCGCCTCGCGGTCGATGGCAGTGCCCATGGCGCGGTCGATCACCTCGCCGCCGGGTGACACATGGAACCATTTGGAGAAGTCGCGAAAGTGATGCTGGTTGTGCAGCTGGGTCACATGGCGCTCCACCCGCGTTTTGCTCACGTTCAAATGCGCGGTCATGTGGAACCACTCGTAACCAAGAAAGGTTGCCACGCCCCCGACCAGCACGATCGCCGCCGCCAGAGACAGTGCATGCGGCGGCACCACCAGCCACAACAGCCCGTAAATCACCGCAAAATTTACCGCCAGCATCGGCAGCGCCACCCAGATCGGCGCGAAGAACAGCTGGTGATTGGTGGGGAAGTCATGGTGGCCGTAATGCGCCTGATAGAGCAGATCAAAGGCCCATTGGCGACGCGGCGGCTTCAGGTGAAAGATATAGCGATGCAGCCCGTATTCATTGAGCATCTGCAGGCCTACTCCCAGCACGACAAAGCCCCACTGCCAGGTCGCCCCCTGCAACAAAAGGATCGCCAGACCCAGCCCCACCGCGCCCAGCATCACCGGCACCGATGGGTGCGACAGCAAGAGTTTCAACCGCATCATGTCCGCTCCTCCCCGATTGGACCTGTCTGTTGGGCCGCCCATCGGGCTCCCGTTTTGAATGGTCTACTTAAAGACCGGCGCGCGTTTCTGCATATTGGCCATGACCACTTCCATCTGTTCCGGCTTGCCGATCAGCGCCGCCTGCTCTTCGCTTTCGCGCAAAAGCACCTCGGCACTGCTGGCACCGCTCTCGGCATAGGCAACCAGACGTTTTGCAGCACAGATGGCATTAGGACCCTTGCCCGCGATCTCAGTGGCCAGCGCCTGCGCACGGGCCAGCGGATCCTCCGCGATCTCGGTCACCAAGCCCCAACGTTCGGCCTGCGTCGCCTCCACCGGCGTGGCGGTATAGGTCAGCAGCCGCAACACATCCGAGCGCACCAGCTGCGGCAGCAGCGCCATGCCGCCCATGTCGGGGATCAGGCCCCATTTCATCTCCATAACCGCCAGTTTGGCCTCCGGTGCCGCGATCCGGATATCCGCCCCCAGTGCAATCTGCAGACCGGCCCCGAAGGTGGCCCCGTGCAGGGCGGCAATCACCGGGATCTCCAGTGCGCGCCACAGCATTGCCACCGCCTGAAAATCATTCGCCTCCCCCTCGGTGCGGTCCATGATCCAAGCGCTGTCTTTCATCTGTCCCATGGCGGCAAAGCTCATCACGTCCAGCCCGGCGCAAAAGCTCTTGCCCGCCCCCGACAGCACCACCGCGCGCGCGTCTGACGCAGCGACCTCATGGGCGGCGGCGATCACGGCGGCGAGCATGTCCTTGTCGACGGCGTTCATCTTGTCGGCGCGGGTCAGCGTGACATGGGCGACATGGTCGCGGATCTCGACTGAAACGCGGGCGTTGTCCTCTGCCATGATGGCTCCTCCCTCTGGCAATCTCTCTTGTCGTCAGCTTGCAGCGCATCGGGCGCGCTTTCCAGCCTGACGCCGGGGCATGGTTGGCGCATCATGCACACTTGCCCAGCTGCGCCCGCCCGGCTAGGTCTTGGCCCATGACAGATTTGCGCCAAACCCCGCTCGCCCAGTCCCTGCCCGCCTCCGTCCCGTTTGTGGGACCGGAAACCCATGAACGCCAGCGCGGCGCGCCATTTGTTGCGCGGCTCGGCGCGAATGAGAACCTCTTTGGCCCCTCCCCCAAAGCGGTTTCGGCAATGCAGGCCGCAGCGGGTGAGATCTGGAAATACGGCGACGCGGAAAGCTACGAGCTGCGGCAGGCGCTGTCCGCACTGCACGGGATTTCGCCCGATCACATCATGGTTGGCGAGGGCATCGACGGGCTGCTGGGCAATCTGGTGCGGCTATATGTGGGCGCCGGTGATGCGGTTGTGACCTCGCTTGGGGCCTATCCGACCTTCAACTACCATGTGGCGGGCTTTGGCGGCGTGCTGCACACGGTTCCCTATCGCGATGATCACGAGGATATCGCAGCCTTGATGGCAAAGGCGCATGAGGTGGGCGCAAAGATCGTCTACCTCGCCAACCCCGACAACCCGATGGGCAGCTGGCATCGCGGCGCAGATATCGTGGCAGCGCTGGACGACCTGCCCGAAGGCAGTCTGTTGCTGCTGGACGAGGCCTATGTGGAATGCGCGCCCGACGGCACGGCAGCGCCAGTTGATGTAAATGATCCCCGCGTCATCCGCATGCGCACGCTGTCCAAGGCCTATGGTATGGCTGGCGCCCGCGTGGGCTATGCCTTGGGCGCGGTTGAGATGATTTCCGCCTTTCACAAGGTGCGCAACCACTTTGGCATGAACCGCTGCGCGCAGATCGGCGCGACGGAGGCAATCAAGGATCAGGACTGGCTGGCTCACGTGCAGGCAGAGGTTGCCACCGCACGGGACGAGATTTCCCGGATCGCCATCGAGAACGGTCTGACGCCGCTGCCCTCGGCCACCAATTTTGTCGCCATCGACTGTGGCCAGGACGGTGCGTTCGCCAAGGCGGTGCTGGACGCTTTGGTCAGCCGTGGCATGTTCGTGCGGATGCCCTTTGCGGCGCCACAGAACCGATGCATCCGTGTCAGTTGCGGCCCGGAGGCCGAGCGCGCGGCCTTCGCATCGGCCCTGCCAGGGGCCTTGGCGGAGGCCCGATCACAAGCAGACCGATAAACCGGAGCACGCGCGCCAGCGGCTTTACTCGGGATTTACCTCTTTGGCTTTAGTCTGAACGGACATTGCCTGTCTGGAGGGGTAATATGAGACGCCATGATGTACCGCCTGCCTCGACGGACTTGCTGTCCGCCACGCTCAGCTTCCTGACCGTGAACCTGCTGTGGATCTTCATCGTGCTGTGGTTGCTCTACGGGCTTGCGCCGGTGCTTCTGCTGGCCGTCGTGATGAACCACATGATCAACCGACTGGAGGTTCGCATGCTGTGGGCTCACCAGAAGTCGGAGCGACGCGCCTAAGGCAGCTCGCAAGATCCGCCTGTGGGGATGGCAGCCGTCTGCGCGTCGTCTCTGGCAGGCGCCTGCGGAGCGGAATTGATCTGCCCGCGAGATGCGGGCCGCGATCCATGTGTCTACATTCTAAGTGCGCTCTATGGCAAAGGCGGACCAGAATCCGGCTTTGCGCCGCTGCGCTCAGACTCTTCTTCTTGCCCCGCAAATGTGCACGCCGTTTTGAAACCGGAACCCGCGAAGGCGATCAGCCTGACAGAGGAGATATCACTCGTGGTTGAAAAGGCGGTCACGGGTGGAACGCCCGCCCCCGCCTTTCGCTGGCAGGTTCTCTGACAATGAGAGGGATCGCGCCGTCAGCCCGAATGGTTGCCGGACAGGACCTGTGTTGCGGCGTCGAGCGCGCCCGTGCCGTGAGGGATATTCAGCGCCTTCAGCCCTGTTTCGATCCCTCCCAGTAGCCCCATAATCATGTGACCATTCACATGCCCCATATGGCCAAGGCGGAAAAACCCGTGCCATTCCGAACTGTCAGGCGGCGCCATGCCCAACCCGATGCCAAGGGTCAGGCCAAGGTTCTCTTCCAGCCACATCCGCAGCTCCGTCGCCCGTGGCGATGGCAACCGCAACGCCGTCACCGCGTGAGAGCGCAGCGCGGGGTCCGCAACATTCATCGCCAGCGCACCACCCTCGCTCCAGCATTCACACGCCGCCCAAATGGCCCGGGCCAGCATTTCGTGACGGGTCCAGACCTGCTCAATCCCCTCGGCGTGGAGAATGTCCAGCGCCGCGCGCAGCCCATAAAGGTGATGTGTTGGTGCGGTGCCGCCAAAGAACTGATAGAAATACTCCGGGTTGGCGCGCGGGGTCCAATCCCAGTACCGGCTGACGCGCGGCAGCGCAGCACGGGCCTCGGCGGCCTTGTCGTTGAAGAACACAAACGACATCCCCGCAGGCACCATCAGCCCCTTCTGGCTGCCCGTGACCATCACATCAACGCCCCAGGCATCCATTTCAAACCGATCACACCCCAGCGAAGCAATGCAGTCGGCCATCAACAACGCCGGGTGATCTGAGTGATCCATTGCATCACGCAACCCGCTGATATCATTTCGAATTGATGTGGAAGTATCCGTATGGACGCCCAGCACAGCCTTGATTTCATGCCCCCGGTCGGAGGCCAGACGATCCGCGACCCGCGCCAGATCAAACGGGGCCTGCAGACCGAAATCCATCACCTCGATGTTGAGCCCAAGCGCCTCGGCCATCTCGCTCCAACCATAGGCAAATCGCCCCGACGCCGGCACCAACACCTTGTCACCCTCCTTCAGAGTATTCGACAAGGCCGCCTCCCAGGCCCCATGACCATTGGCGATATAAATGGCGACATGGTGCTCGGTGCGCGCGACCTTGCGCAGGTCGGGGGGCAATGTGTTGGTCATATCCACCAGCTCGCCCGCGTAGATATTCGGCGAGGCCCGGTGCATGGCTTGCAGCACCTCATCGGGCATGATCGACGGCCCCGGGATCGCCAGATATGATCGCCCGGACGAGAGTTTCACAGAATCGCGCATGTTCGAATGTCCTGCTGGGTGCTCCAAGTCAGGGTCTGATCGCAAAATCGACCCGGAGCGTATTTGAAAATCTCAGGCAGCCTAGCGCAGCCCCGGCTGAGGTCAATTGCCAAGCAGGCGCCAACCCAGCCGTTGCAGATGGCTTGCACGCTGCAGCTAAGCTGCTTAAATGTCGGGACTTGTCGCAAGAAACGCGGCGCATCGACACGTTTCTACGCATGGGAAGAGCACAATGAGCACGCAATACATGTCCTCGCGCGAGTTGTTGCGCTGGCTCTGGCGCGGCTACCTACGGCATCATGTGGGATTGCTGTCGATCGCCATCTTCTTCATGCTGCTCGAAGGGGCCTCCGTCGGTGGGCTCAGCTATATGATGCAGCCGATGTTTGACCTGGTGTTCGTCGACGGCAGTTCGGATGCGCTGATGTGGGTCAGCATTGCCTTTTTTGGCATTTTTCTGCTCCGCGGGATCAGCTCGGTGACGCAGAAGGTCATTCTGGCCACCATCAACCAGCGCTCCGAAGCGCATATGCGAACCGATATGCTGGATCGGCTGATCCATCAGGACGCCAGCTTTCACCAGCATCACCCGCCCGGCTTTCTGATCCAGCGCGTTCAATCCGATGTCTCTGCCATCAACCAGGTCTGGCAGGCGATCATCACAGGGTCCGGACGCGACGTGGCGCAGCTCGTCGCGGTGCTTGGCGTGGCGATCAGCGTTGACTGGCGCTGGACCGCCATCATGCTGATCGGCGTGCCCCTTCTGGTGCTGCCGCTTTCCATCGTACAGCGCTACGTGCGCAAGAAGGCCAGCCAGGCGCGCGATCTTGGCGCGGTGCAGGCCACGCGTCTCGACGAAGTGTTTCACGGCATCGTCCCGATCAAGCTGAACCGGCTTGAGAGCTATCAAACCGGGCGCTACCGCACCGCGACAACAGCGTTTGTGCGCGCTCAGATCAAGGCGGCACTTGGTGCTTCGTCGACCTCTGGTCTGGTGGACCTGATGGCCGGACTGGGAGTGATGTGCGTGATTCTGTTTGGTGGACGCGAGATCATCAACGGGGACAAAACCGTTGGCGAATTCATGAGCTTCTTCACCGCGATCGGTCTCGCCTTCGACCCGATGCGCCGTCTCGCCTCGATCATGGGGGTCTGGCAGGCCGCCGCCGCCGCCATGGAGCGCATCAAGGAGCTGATAGATGCGCCGATTACACTGGTCTCGCCGACAGATCCGAAGCCAGCCCCGACCGGCCTGCCCGAAATCCGCTTGGACAACGTGAACCTGTTCTACGGCGAGGCACATATTCTTCGCGATCTGTCACTGGTCGCCGAAGCTGGCAAGACCACCGCATTGGTGGGCGCCTCCGGGGCGGGTAAATCCACCATTTTCAACATCCTGACACGTCTTGTGGACCCGCAGGAAGGCTCCGTGACGCTGAATGGCACGGAGGTCCGGGATCTCGATCTCGGCGACCTGCGCAACCTGTTCTCCGTGGTGACGCAGGATGCATTGCTGTTCGACGAGACCCTCAAGGAGAACATTCTGCTGGGGCGGACCGATGTCAGCGACGAGCGCCTGACCGAAGTTCTGGACGCGGCCCATGTGTCGGACTTTCTGCACAAGATGCCAGACGGGCTTGAGACACGGGTGGGGCCGCGCGGCTCTGCCCTGTCCGGCGGTCAACGCCAACGGGTGGTGATTGCCCGTGCCCTGTTGCGCGACACACCGTTGCTGCTGCTGGACGAGGCGACCTCGGCGCTTGATGCACAATCGGAAAAGGTGGTGCAGCAGGCGTTGGAGAAACTCTCTGGCGGACGCACGACGATCGTGATCGCACACCGGCTCTCGACCATCCGTGCCGCTGACAAGATCGTGGTGATGGAACGCGGCCGGGTGATGGACGAAGGCCGTCACGAGGAGCTGTTGGAGCGCGGCGGGATCTACGCCGACCTTTACCGGCTGCAGTTTCAGGATGGCAAAACGGTGATCGATACCGATGGGGTCAATGCGCAACTCACACGCAACGAGAACCGCAACGATGGTGAACAAGCCGGTCTGTTGCGTCGGTTTGCCCGCCGTCTGTTCGGCTGACCAATACGCTGGCCCTTCCCCAGTTTGGACGACCGCTTGAACTTTGGCTCTGGCCGCGTCACATCTTGGCCAACGCCCAAACCCAAGAGAGGGAGACCCAGCATGGCAGACCGCCGCATCCTCCGCCTATCCGGCTCAGAAACCCGCGATTTCCTGCAGGGGCTGGTCACCAATGACGTCGGCAAGCTGGATCAGGGGATGGTCTATGCCGCGATGCTCACCCCGCAGGGAAAGTACCTGGCGGATTTCTTTATGGTCCCCGATGGCGATGCCGTGCTGCTGGACGTGGCAGAAGAGCTCGCGGATGGGCTAAGCAAACGCCTGAAGATGTACAAGCTGCGCGCTGATGTCACCCTTGAGGACAGCACGCTGAAGCTGCGCCGGGGCACCGGAGAGGCGCCCGATGGCGCCTTTGCCGATCCCCGTCATCCCGATCTCGGCTGGCGGCTCTATGGAGAAGAGGCAGGAGATGACGGCAGCAACTGGGACGCGATCCGCGTGGCGCATGTGATCCCCGAAACCGGGATTGAGTTGTCCCCGGACAGTTTCATTCTCGAAGTCGGGTTCGAGCGGCTGAATGGCGTCGATTTCCGCAAAGGCTGCTATGTCGGTCAGGAGGTCACTGCCCGCATGAAGCACAAGACAGAACTGCGCAAAGGTCTGCAACAGGTCGAGATCGAGGGCAGCGCCCCGGTCGGCGCAAAGATCACCGCCGACGGCAAACCGGTTGGGCAGGTCTTCACGCAGGCTGAGGGCAAGGCGATCGCCTATCTGCGCTATGACCGTGCAAAGGGTGCGCTGCAAGCCGAAGAGGCCGAGCTGCGCTGGCCATCGGGCGCGACCTCCTAAACCGCCCTCCCCCGGAGCACAGCCCAGCCTATCTCAGTTGTGGAATATTTAAAATTTGCGCTCTAAGGTGTCGCCGACCGCCTCCGTTTGGGAGGCGCAAAGGGAACAAATTTATGAATTTTCGACATCTGATGGGTGCGGTCGGGCTAACGGTTCTGGCATTGCCAGCAGCGGCAGACCATTATTGGGAATATGGCGACTGGCGGGTCAACATTACTGACGAAACCGCAGGCCAGAACGTGCGTCGATATTGCCGCGCAAGCACCGGTGGCGATGGCATGCCGACGCTATGGTTGGAATTCAGCGATGGCGATGCAGGCCCGCCACATGGCTATCCAACCCCGACATATTCCACCAGCGCACCGCGCGGCTATCGCACGCAGGTGGGCAACGCACAGGGCGTGGCATTTGTCTTTGACCAACAGGGCACATTCTTTGGCGTTGCCGAGGGCGGCATCGACGAAGAGGGGATCGCCTGGGCCGCTGCCAGCCCGCGCTGGCAGGATGTGAAGAATATGCTGCTGTGGATGAAGGCCGCCTCGCAGATGGAGGTGCGCGCCCTGGATGCCTACCAAGCGAGCAATCAGGTCTATGTTGCGTCGATGAACGGCTTCACCGCAGCCTATGGCAAAATGATGGACAGCTGCGGTCACTCGATCGAGATCCCACGCTAGAGCATGTCAGGTGGCGACGGGGGCGCTCCCGCCCGGCGCTATCGCATGGGACATGCGACATCTCCCGTTGGGCCGGGCGCCGCTGCGCGGCGCGATCAACCCAGACGCCTGACACAAAGAAGCCCCGGAACCATGCGCTGGCCCGGGGCTTTGGTCATCTTGTGGCGCGGATCAGGCCCGTTCGGAATATTCCATGGTCTCGGTGTTGACGATGATCATCTCGTCCTGGCCGACGAAGGGTGGCACCATGACCTTCACACCATTGTCCAGGATCGCCGGCTTGAAGGAATTCGCCGCGGTCTGACCTTTGACGACCGGCTCTGTCTCGACGATCTGGCAGGTCACTTTTTGCGGTACGGTCGCATTCAGCGCCTCGGCATCATAAAACTCCACCACGATGGTCATGCCATCCTGCAGGAACGGGCGACGTTCGCCCAGCAGCTCGGCCGGCAATTCGATCTGCTCGTATGTTTCGGTATCCATGAACACCAGCATGCCGTCGGTCTCGTAAAGGAACTGCTGATCCTTCTGCTCCAGACGTACGCGTTCGACCTTGTCCGCAGACCGGAACCGCTCGTTCAACTTGGAGCCGTTACGCAGGTTGCGCATCTCGACCTGGGCAAAGGCCCCCCCCTTGCCGGGCTTCACATGGTCGACCTTGACCGCGGCCCACAGACCGTCGTTGTGCTCCAGAACGTTGCCGGGGCGGATCTCGTTGCCGTTGATCTTGGGCATGGAAAACTCTTTCAGGTGGTTGATGACAGCTTTGCCCCTCCTATATCCGGGTGAGGAAAGGCTGACAAGATGACGATATATCGTGTGTCATGGTCTAACGACCGCGAAATAGGCATGCACAAGGTGCATAAATGATATGCATCTTTGGGGTACCCGAATCGTCACAATTCCGCCATAAGAAGCGACACGCCGAAAATGCAATAGCAAGAACAACAAAGGAAACGAGATGCGAGATTTCGTTGACGGCACCGCATTCAATAACGAACAGGGCAACCGGGCGCGCAAGCTTTTTGCCGCTGTTGTGCTGGCTGCCTTGGATGATGCCATTGCCGACGACAAGAAATACGGCAACGGACCCGAGCAGATCGCCCGCTGGGCACGTTCGCGCGATGGGCGTGAAGTGTTGACCTGCGCAGGTATCGACCCCAACGAGCGTGTGGTCGAAGGCCTGATGGACTTCGTTGGTCGCGGTGTTCGGACCTCTGTCGCGCTGTCGCGCGAAGAAAGTGAACGCCGGAATGCTGCGCAGGCCGAAGCGGCCTGATCGCACATAAATAAGCTGCCAAGCTGATTTGAGAAAAGCGCGTCCTGGGGGGCGCGTTTTTCTTTTGGGCGATACGTTTAGCGCATCGCTGAGCCGTACAGGCCGTAGGCTCTCAGGCGATTTTGGACCGCAATCACGTGGCCCAAGGGCGCCACGCGGCAACCTCGCCGAAACACACGTGGCGCACCACGCGAAAAGCGTGCTCCGGCCGTTTGACGCCCCTCGCGATCCCTGATCCGTCGCTTGCGTGATTGACCTAGCGGCCCGCGACGGTGCAACTGTCCCCAGTAGATCTGGCAAGCGAGACTCCCGATGGGCACCAAGGCAATCATGATACAGGGCACCGGCAGCAATGTGGGCAAGTCGATGCTTGTCGCAGGTCTGGCACGGGCGTTGTGTCGGCGGGGCCTGTCGGTTGCACCATTCAAGTCACAGAACATGTCCAACAATGCCGCCGTTACCTCTGACGGAGGCGAGATTGGCCGGGCGCAGGCCTTGCAAGCCCGTGCCGCGGGGCTGCCCCCGCATACCGATATGAACCCGGTGCTGTTGAAGCCGGAAACCGACACCGGCGCGCAGGTGATCGTGCAGGGCAAGCGGCGCGGCACCCGGGCGGCGGGCTCTTTCATGCGCGACAAGACAGGCTTGCTGGAGGCCGCACTGGAGAGCTTTCATCGCCTTGCCGCCCAGCATGACATTGTTCTCATCGAGGGCGCCGGCTCCCCGGCAGAAACCAATCTGCGCAAGGGCGATATCGCCAACATGGGCTTTGCAGAGGCCGCAGGGGTGCCGGTGGTACTGGTGGGCGACATCCATCGTGGTGGCGTGATTGCGCAGATTGTCGGCACTCATACGGTGCTCGATGCAGGCGACCGTGCCCGCATAAAAGGCTTTGCGGTCAACCGCTTTCGCGGTGACCTTAGCCTGTTTGACGGCGGTCGCGACGATATTTCCCGCTGGACCGACTGGCCCTCGCTCGGCGTGGTGCCGTGGTTCTGGGACGCTTGGAAGCTACCCGCCGAGGACATGATGGATATCGCCTCCCACGCGGGCGGAGGCTGCAAGATCGTGGTGCCTCAGCTGGAGCGGATGGCCAATTTCGACGATCTGGACCCCTTGGCCGCCGAGCCGGATGTCACCATCGAAATCGTCCCGCCCGGACGGGCGCTTCCGGGGGACGCCGATCTGGTGTTGATCCCCGGCTCCAAATCCACCATCGGCGATCTCGCCTATCTGCGCGCGCAGGGCTGGGATATCGACATCCTCGCCCACCACCGGCGCGGCGGACATGTGCTCGGCCTTTGCGGTGGCTACCAGATGCTCGGCAAGACCATAGATGACCCGGATGGCGTCGATGGCTCCCCGGGCACGGTGGAGGGGCTGGGGCTTCTGGATGTGCATACCGTGATGGCCGGGGACAAGCGCGTCACCCTGAGCGACGCGCAGACACGCGACGGCGCCCTGCCCGTCTCCGGCTATGAGATCCACATGGGCCGAACAACGGGCCCCGACTGCGCGCGCGCCTGGCTGACAGTGCAGGGTCGCGACGAAGGTGCGGCCTCAACAGATGGCCGCGTGCGCGGGTCCTATCTGCATGGCCTGTTCACATCGGATGCGTTTCGAGCCCACTTCCTGAGCGCTCTCGATCATTGCTCATCCATCGGATACGATGCCGGGGTGGAAGATACCCTGGATGCGCTGGCCGCGCACCTCGAAGAATATATGAATGTGGATCTCCTGCTGGAATTGGCAGACCCCATTCCCGGCCTGACGCGCTGACGCTCTGAAACGTCAGGCCTGCCGCGACCGGCGCCGTGCGTTGCACGACGTCCAAGTGCGTTCATTCACAGGTCAGAGCAGCTCTTGAGATGCGAGTGCACGCTGGATTTCGCGGCGCACCAGCTTGCGCACATTGCGGGTGATGCGCTCGCCAAGGGGGCCCTGAAGCTCCTCTCGTACGATGTCGGACACCAACGCGCGCAGCGCGTCCTCGTCAAGGAAATCCTCGGCAGAAGACAAGGCCTCCATGGCGACCTCTTCCGTGGCGCCGCGTGCCACTGCACCGATCTCATCCTCTGCAGGCTCCCGCGCGGAGACAAAACTGTCGGCTGCAACGTCGTCCTGCTGGTGATCTTCCCATTGAATGGTCTCGACCGAGGGGCCACTGTGCGGCACCGCCTCGATATCGTCTTCGTTCAGGTCGGGCACCGCAGTGCCATTACGGTCGGCAGCCGCCTCATCTGTGTTCCGACCGGCGGTTTCCAGTTCCGCGATACGACGCACGACGGCCGCGACACGGGCGCTCTGCTCGCGCGGCGTGTCCTGCGCCTTGGGTGCTGGATCCTGAACTGGGTCCTGAACCGCATCCGTCACCTGCGCCTCGGAATTTGTTTCTGCGCTGGTCTCTGTGCTTGTTTCTGCATCCGCCAGGCTATCAAACAGTTTCGCCTCCGGGTCGCGCCAGGGTGCGTCACCCCCAGCCTCCACAGAGGGCCCTCCCGCAGGCAGTGCTGCCTCAAGCGAGCTCGTCGACCGTCTCAGCTGGATCGGATCCGCCGCTCCGATCTCCTCGGTGTCCTCCACCGCGACGAAAGGCGCTTCGGCAATTTCTTCATCCCTGTCCGCCCCGGATGACCCTTCGCAGGGCGACAGCTCCGCATCACCCTGCGGCAATGATTTTGACGCTGAAGCCAATATGCGCGTGGCCTCATTACGGGATTGCTCGGTGACGGGATCGCGCCGCGTGGACAGGTTGACCTTCGCAATCTGGCGCACCGACTCTGCGCGGGCAGATGCATCCTCCGCCGCCGCAGTCGCATCGGGCTTGAACGACGCCACAACCGACGCCTTCTCGCGTGCATCGTGATCTTGCTGGGGTTGCTCCTCGCGCCCATTTTCAGAGGTCGGCGCGCTCTGGCTTTCCTGCGGTGTATCCTCCGACAGGTCAGAGGCCGGAACCCGCAGTGCAGGCGTCAGCACCAGGCGGGTTGCAGGCCTGCCTTCGTTGCGTGTCGGCGATGCATTGTCCCCATGACCATTGGTCTCACTGACCAGACGGCGGATGGAGGACAATACATCCTCGATTTCGGAGTGCGTAACGGGTTCAGACATTTTTATGAGCCAAGATCACCTCTTAGGGGCAAGTCTAGCCAGCTTGCGCCCATCACACAACAGCAACGTCAGACGATCAGTTCTTTCCAAGAGCCTTGAGCACCCGGTCCAGATCCTGACCGCGCTTGGTCACGAATGCCGGCGCGGAGCGTACCTGATTGTAGTAGATCTCAGGGTCATAGCGTTCCACCGCAAGGTTAAGGTTCTCCGCCGTCAACAGGCCCTGAGACTGCAGCAGGTCATACGCGGCAAGCGCCTGCGTTGCACGGGCCGACAAACGCGCGGTCTGCGCATCCAGCAGCTCTTGCTCGGCCTGCAGCACATCAAGCGTGGTGCGCGATCCCAGCGTTGCCTCTTCGCGAACACCGTTGAAGGCCACCTGCGCGGCCCGCACCCGTTCGTTCGAGGACACAAGACTTGCAGCAGCCGTCTCAAACGCCGTGTAGGCGCTGGCGGTGTTGCTGGAAATGCTGCGCTGGGTGGAGATCAACGCCCCCCGCTCCGCATCCAGACGTGCCAGATCTGCACGACGCGCGGCCGCGAGGGACCCGCCCGCATAAATTGTCTGGTTCAGCGACACGCCGATATCAAAGTTGTCGGTCCGCGTGTCGTTGCCGCGCACTTCGCCATGGGAGGCGGATGCGGACAGGTTCACGGTCGGACCCATGTCCCGCAGGGAACTGTCAGCGGTCAGCTGCGCCGCCTTGACCGCATGCTGCTGGGCACGCAGGCTTGGGTGGCTGCGCAGCGCAAGCGCTTGCGCGGTCTGAAGGCTGGACGCGCGGCGCGGCAGTGGCGGGTAGGATGTGACCGTTCCGGGAGCGCGGCCCACGACCTCCTCGTAGGTGGCACGGGCCGTCAGCAGATCACCCCTGGCATCGGTCAGATTGGCGCGGGCCTCGGCCACCTGGCTCTCCGCCAGAGCCACGTCCGTCCGCGTCACCTCACCCACTTCGAACCGGTCATTGGCCGCCCGCAGTTCTTCCTGCAGGAGACGCAGGTTGTTGCTGCGCAGGGACACGATGTCCTGCTGGGTCAAGACGTTCACATAGGCCTGCACCGCCGAGAAAAGCACTTGCTGCTCGACATCCAACAGCGTCTGGCGTGTTGCCAGAACCGTCTCTTGCGCGGCGGCAGTATCAAGACGTGAGGCGCCGTTGTCGAACAGCAGCCAGTTCATGCTCAGGCTCAGCGCAGCGCCGGTCCGATGGTCGGAGCTTGCGCCCAGCGACCCAAGTCCGGTGCGGTTATAGTCACGGGAAATCGACAGTGCTGTGCTGATCACTGGCCGCAGTCGCGCGACGGTGGCCGCGACCCCTTCGTCAGCGACGCGCAGCAAGGCGCGGTTCTGTTCGAGCAGGCCACTGCTGGTATAGGCGCCGATCATCGCATCGGTCACATTGTCGGCCCGGACCTGCGGTGCGCTGACCGCAGCGGTCGCCAGGACGCCTATAGCAGCAAAAGCCCTGATCCTCTTTGTGTTTACAAATCGTTGCATGCTGTCGCCTCGGTTTTGTTGGGGTTCGTTCAAACCCGTTTACGGTCTGATTGCGCTCAACATATGTGAATGTCACATTAAATTGAAAAGGGCCTGCACCCTCGATCCGCACAAAAAGATCATAGCACAACAGACAAAACTTGTCAGAGCGCAAATTCTGCCGTCTTGCCAAAGCCAGGCAACACCGGCGCACCGGCATTGAATTCGAACCGCCACGAGATCTGATCGCCGCTCTTGTATCCGATCTTCACCTCGCCAAGCGCCCCCGACATGAACAGAGCCGCAATGCGCCCGCCATCCTTGACCTGCGCCAACAATGCGGCAGGAATATCCTCGACGCCGCCCTCGATGATCATCACGTCATAAGGGCCATGTTCGCCAGCCCCGTCGACCAACGCGCCCTGGTGAACGATGGCATTGTCGGCGTTGCTGTCGCTCAACAGGTCCTGCGCTTCCGACGCAAGTGCCTCATCTTCTTCGACACCGATCACCATTTGCGCCAGCCGCGCCACGACGGCGGTCGAATACCCGAGCCCGCAGCCCACATCGAGCACCAGCTCATCTTCGCGCACATCAAGCGCATCGAGCATCTTGGCCAATGTCCGAGGCTCGGGAATGACGCGGCCCTCGCCCAGCGGAATGCTCTGGTCGGCATAGGCGACCTCGGCCTGGGCGTCGGGGGCAAAATTCTCGCGCGGGATGGCAAGCAAGGCCTCAATGATCGGGTATTTGGTCACATCCGCCGGGCGGATCTGAGTGTCTACCATCATGCGGCGGCGGTCGGCGAAATCAGTCATCTGCTAAACTCGTATGTTCAGGCATTTGCATGAGTACTGACACATCGCGGCGAGCGCGGCAACGGCCCCTTTTGTGCAATGCGACGGGAACGGTCGCGCCTGTTGCCCTCAAGCTGCCCTCCACGGCCTGATTTTATAGTCGGAGCAAGAATACCCCCGCGCTCAGCGGAGGTATCTACCGGCCGTGACGGCTCCACGCCAAACTCTCTGAGGCGAAGCCGCCGCATCCAGAGGAGCGTCACCACACAAGCCGCGCGCCCAAGGGTCAACACTTCAGACCAGCGTCAGGCTGCGCTCGGGCCGCATTTCGACGAAGCAGCGGTCAGGCCGAGCAGGATTCGCAAAACGGGGTCTCCGGATGCGCGCGCAGGTGATCTGGTGCGATGTCGGCACCACAGATCCTGCAGTAGCCGTATTCACCCGCGTTCAACCTGTCGAGCGCGGTGAGAATAGCCCCCACTTCGCCGCTGCCTTTATTGACGGAACGGCCGCTTGGCCGCTCAATCTTCGCCAGCGCAGACAAGCCCACCCCTGCATGCATGCCCATCGACAAAGCGCTCAACCGAGTTTCCAGACTTTCCTTCTGAACCTTGAAATCCATTGCGCCACCTCCTGCAACAGCTACGCCTCGATTTGGAACGCGCATCACGACAAACAAGTGTCGTTGTGCACATCAGGCCCCGAGCAGGCCAAATCTTGCCACCACGCGTCGGCAGCATCGCACGTCCACACACCACAATACTGTACAACAATCGCACAACCATAGGGCGAAAAAACATCACCAAATCGTCTGCGCACACGCCGGGCACCAGCGCAGGATCGGGCCGCAACTTCAATCTCCTTGCCATTTGCGCCGGGATCGGAGATTTTTGAACCTTCAGAAGCGGTTCTCTCTCGTGAACCGCGCATGCATGGAGAGATTTTGCCCATGATTCGCATGTTCCTATTCGGCCTCATGGTCCTCGGCCTTGCTGCCTGTGAAACGACCAAAGGCGCAGGCCGTGATCTGCAGAAAGCCGGGCAGACGATTTCCAATACGGCTCGGAACGTCCAAAACTCGATCTGATCGCAGCTCAACCGCAGTAGAGCTTGCGGGCAATGATGGCACTGACCGGCACTGCGGCAATGAACCCCGCCAGCGCGGCGATCAATATCGACCAAAGCGTCGAGTATCCGGTCACCAGCGCGGCAATCACGGCGCTCCCTGCCAGTGTCGAGCCAATGAAAATGTGCAAGATCAGGGCCAAGCGAAGCATGTCGAACCTCATGTATTGAACTTTGGCCCTGTCTAACGCGGCCTTGAACCTCTTTGCATTGATCTAAGTCAGGTCACGACCTGCGCTTCAATCCGGCTCGCCCCCATTTGACGCGGCGCCGTGGACGCGCGCTCAATACGCCCCTCGCGAACCAGACGTCTTGTCATAAAAAAAGCGGAGCAAACGCCCCGCTTTTTGTTCATCCATGGTGTCAGACGCGCTCAGTCGTCCATCTTGAGGGCCGAGATGAAGGCCTCTTGCGGGATTTCCACGCGACCGAACTGACGCATCTTCTTCTTACCCGCTTTCTGCTTGTCCAGCAGCTTGCGCTTCCGGCTGGCATCGCCGCCGTAGCATTTCGCGGTGACGTCCTTGCGCAGAGCCGACAGGGTTTCGCGCGCGATCACCTTGCCGCCGATGGCCGCCTGGATCGGGATCTTGAACATGTGACGCGGGATCAGATCCTTGAGCTTCTCGCACATGGCCCGGCCTCGCTGCTCGGCCCGGTCGCGGTGCACCATGGTCGAAAGCGCATCCACCGGTTCGTCATTCACCAGCACCGACATCTTGACCAGGTTGTCGGTGCGATAGCCGATCATCTGGTAGTCGAAGGACGCATAGCCCTTGGTCACCGATTTCAGACGGTCATAGAAGTCAAACACCACCTCGTTCAGCGGCAGGTCATACACCACCATGGCGCGAGAGCCCGCATAGGACAGATCCAGCTGAATACCGCGACGGTCCTGGCAGAGCTTCAGCACATCGCCGAGAAAGTCGTCGGGCACCAGAATGGTCGCCTTGATGCGCGGCTCTTCCAGGTGGTCGATGGTGGACAGGTCGGGCATGTCGGCGGGATTGTGCAGCTCCTGCATCTCCCCGTCCTTGGCATAGACGTGATACACAACGGACGGTGCTGTGGTGATCAGCTCGATGTTGTATTCGCGTTCGATCCGGTCGCGGATCACCTCAAGGTGCAACAGCCCCAGGAAGCCGCAGCGGAACCCGAACCCAAGTGCGGCAGAGGTTTCCATTTCATAAGAGAAAGAGGCGTCGTTCAGCGCCAGCTTTTCGATCGCGTTGCGCAGATCCTCAAATTCCGAGCTATCGACCGGGAACAGACCACAGAACACCACCGGCACAGAAGGCTTAAAGCCCGGCAATGCCGTCTCGGAGCCCTTTTTCTCGTGGGTGATGGTGTCGCCGACCTTGGTGTCGCGCACCTGTTTGATCGAGGCCGTGATAAAGCCGATCTCGCCGGGGCCCAATTCGTCCACGACCTGCATGGGCGGACGGAATACGCCGATCCGTTCGACGCCATAGCGCGCACCAGTCTGCATCATCTTGATCTGGTCGCCCTTCTTCAGGACACCATCCATGATCCGCACCAGCACGATCACACCCAGATAAGCATCATACCAGCTGTCGACCAGCATGGCCTTCAGCGGCGCGTCGCGGGTGCCTGTGGGCGCAGGCAGACGCGTCACGATGGCTTCCAGCGTTTCCTTGATGCCGATGCCGGTCTTGGCGGAGACCTGAATGGCGTCCGTGGCGTCAATGCCGATCACATCCTCGATCTGCTCCGCCACCCGCGCACAATCGGCGGCCGGCAGGTCGATCTTGTTCAACACCGGGACGATTTCGTGATCTGCGTCGATCGCCTGATAAACATTGGCCAGCGTCTGCGCTTCGACCCCCTGCGTGCTGTCGACCACCAGGAGCGAGCCTTCAACCGCGCGCATGGAGCGGGAGACCTCATAGGCAAAGTCGACGTGACCCGGGGTGTCGATCAGGTTCAACACGTAGTGCTCGCCGTCATCGGCCACATAGTCAATGCGGACGGTGTTGGCCTTGATCGTGATGCCCCGTTCGCGTTCGATGTCCATGGCGTCGAGCAGCTGCTCTTTCATGTCACGATCCTGCACCGTCCCCGTCGATTGGATGAGGCGGTCAGCAAGCGTGGACTTGCCGTGGTCGATATGGGCGACGATGGAGAAGTTGCGGATTTTGGAGAGCTCTGTCATGACAAGCGCATATGATTGGGATTTTGCCTTTGGTCAAGATGGATCATGCGTCGCAATGCGCGCAACCGGCAGTCCCTGTGCGACGTGTTGCCGCTTCTGCGACTTCCCGACGTCCGGGCCTCCTTGCCCCATTGATCCGTCTGGATGAAATGTGAAATAAACAGTCAGTTCTCATCCCTTTCCAAACTGCGCAAAACCGGAGATCAAACATCGTGTTTCGCCTCGCCCTAGCCGCTTGCCTCTGCATATCCTCCACTCTGGCCACGGCCCCAACTGCCGACGCCGGGACCATCGAACGCGCCTGCCGCAGCTCCGACCGAGGTGCCGCACAAGCGTCGCTGTGCGGCTGCATCCAGAAGGTCGCGGAATTGCGCCTGACCCGCTCCGAGCAGCGCACCGTCGCAAAATGGTTTGCCGACCCGCACCGCGCTCAGGAGGTTCGTCAATCCTCCAGCCGAAGCGATGAGCGGCTCTGGAAGCGATACAAGACCTTTGGCAGTGATGCGGAACGGATTTGCGGCTAAATCATCCGGCCCGTAACATGGAAATGGTTAATTCCCTCTCGGGTGTTAACGAAATAGTTTTGAAAAAACTGAATCCCTTTGCAAATCATCACTTTTGATAACTTTTTCTCTTCCCAAACTAATAAAATAAAAATAGAACCATTGCATATTGTTTCATGTGCGGGAAAATCCTGTGCTGTGCAGTGTTCGGACGCTCCCCCCGGCAGAAGTATCGCGTGATGGAGTTTGAGAGAGATTGAACTTTTTGGAGCTTTTACATGCTGATGAAAGGCGTCACACTTCGGGGGCTAGAGGTTTTTGAAGCACTGGCAAAGTCGGGTTCAGTCGCGCAGGCGGCTGAAATTACCGGGCTGAGCCAGCCAGCTGTGAGCCAGCAGCTTCGCAATCTTGAAAAAGCGCTGAGTTCCGATTTGGTGGACCATGGGCGCAGACCTATGGTTTTAACATCAGCAGGCCGCAGTTTCCTGTCCCGAACCCAGGCCGTCCTCAGCGAACTGCGACTGGCACAGAGTGAATTGACCGTCATGGATCTTTCGCATCTGCCGGCCCTGTCGCTGGGGTTGATCGATGATTTCGACAATGACCTCACGCCGCGTCTGGCCACCATTCTGGCCGACAGCCTGACCCAATGCCGGTTCAAGATGGTGACGTCCTCCAGCCATGATATTTATCGAGCGATGGAAGCCAAGGACCTGCACATCGGCATCGCCGCATCGACCGGGGAGCTGCGCAGTGGCGTGACCGAATACCCCCTGGTCGAGGACCCTTTCATCCTTGTGGCACCGCGCGGCGCAGTTACCGCGCCAGAAGACATTGGCAGCCAATTGAACCACCTCCCCCTGCTGCGCTACGCGCGCGATCAGCTGATCTCTCAGCAGATCGAGTCGCATCTGACCCGCAGCAAGCTGGAGTTCGAGGACCGCTTTGAGATCGGCTCTCACCTGGCGCTGATGGCGATGGTGGCCCGCCGCATTGGCTGGGCGATCACTACGCCGCTTGGATACATGCGAGCGGTGCGCTTTCACGATGACATCGACGCCTTCGCCCTGCCCTTCACAGGATTTTCGCGTCGGATCTCGCTCTTCTCGCAGTCGGACTGGCCCGATACGGTGCCGCTCGAGGTTGCAGATACCGTGCGCCGCCTGGTTCAGAGCCAGATGATCACCCCGGCGGTCAACCGGCTTCCCTGGCTCGCTGGCCAGATGCGCGTGATCGACGCCTGAGCCTTTAACCGGCCCCCAAGATCCTGCGCTGGAGGCCCGTCGCCGCGGCCTCCAGCAAATCCAGACAGCCGTCAAAATCGCGGGTGTAATACGGATCCGGCACATTCTGCGCGGCGAGCCCCGGTGCCATCGGGGCGAATAACTCCACAGGCGTGGTGTTTCCACTCGGTCGCAGGTCTTCGACATTGCGCAGGTTTTCGCCATCCATAACGATGATGAAATCGAATTTCAAAAAATCCTCGGATGTGAATTTCCGCGCCCGCAAGTCCGACATATTAATAGAACGTTTTTTCGCTGCGGCCTGCATTGGGCCATATGGCGGAGCCCCTGTGTGAAAATCCGATGTTCCGGCACTGTCGGTTTCGATTTCCGGGCATTTATCCCGAACCAAAGCCTCTGCTGCCGGAGAACGGCAAATATTGCCGAGGCAGACAAACAGGATGCGTTTCATCAGATAGCCCCTTTCGATCAGAAATGATGGAATGCGAGGATTTACCCGGCGTAATCTCCGTGTCAAATCATACTCCGACAGGCCAAGCACGGACCAGCAGAAGGACACAGTACTGATGACAAAAATCGTGATCCTGACCGGTGCAGGTATTTCCGCCGAAAGTGGGCTCGGCACCTTTCGTGATGAAGGCGGGCTTTGGTCGCAGCACAAGATCGAGGATGTCGCCACCCCGGACGGGTTTTCACGCGACCCCGACCTGGTCCATCGCTTCTACTCCGCGCGTCGCCAGCAGGCTGCGCAAGCGGTCCCCAATTCCGCCCACGCCGCATTGGCGCGATTGGAGCGCGACTGGCCCGGTGACGTGGTGATCGTGACCCAGAATGTGGACAGCCTGCATGAGGCTGCCGGCGCTCATCGGGTTCTGCACATGCACGGGACACTCTCAGGCGCGCTCTGCGCCAATTGTAAGCACCGATGGACGGCACCGCCGGAGATGACGCCTGACACCACCTGCCCCGCCTGTGGCGCGCGCACGGCCCGCCCCGATGTGGTCTGGTTCGGCGAGCTGCCCTATCATATGGACGAGATCCTGACCCACCTGGAAGAGGCCGATATATTTGTCTCCATCGGCACGTCGGGACAGGTCTACCCGGCGGCCTCCTTCGTGCAGGAGGCCAGGATGCAGGGCGCAGAGACGATAGAGCTGAACCTGGAACCCTCAGAGATCAGCGACGCCTTCACACAGCATCACTATGGCCCCGCGTCGGAGGTCGTGCCGCAGTGGGTCGCGCGCCTTCTGCCTGACCCCGCCTGACTCAGCCCAGCCTGCCTGAAACAGCCCGCCGGATGCAGAAAGCCCCGGCGCAGGGGCCGGGGCTTTGCAAGATGGCAACGAGATCAAACCCGCAGCGATGGCCTGTCTCTTAGTTGGACTCGCCGTCGCCATGATCAGAATGGCCGTCATGATCGGCGTGGTCTGCGTGACCCTCATGGCTGCCGTGGCCAGCCTTGGGCTGACGCGCCATATCGACCGGGATCTCGACGGTGACTTCACCGGCGTTCTCGAACACAAGCGTGACGTTGACGGTATCACCGTCCTTCAGCTCGCGGGTCAGCCCCATGAACATCACATGGTCGCCACCACGTTTCAGCTGATGGGTCTCGCCAGCCGAAATGGCAAAGCCTTCCTCCACATGCATCATCTTCATGACGCCATTTTCGTCTTCACTATGAGTGTGCAGCTGCACGCGCTTGGCCACGTCGGACCGCACATCAACCAGCCGGTCATCGACATCACTGTGATTGATGATCTCCATAAATGCGGCGCCCGCCATCTTGTTCGAGGCGCGCGCATAGGCGTCCTCGATAATCATATGTGCAGAGGCGGCGCCCGCGAGGGCAAGGGTCGCGACGGTCGAAAGGGCAGCGGACAGGGTGAGGGATTTGAAAGACATCTCGTGTCTCCTTTGAAAACTGGGTGTTGGCCGGATGCCTGCGGCGCGGCCGATCTGAGTGTGAGAGGTGCTACAGATCAGACCAGCGGCGGCGCGCGCGCCCGGGCAACGGGAGCAGATCCGACGTCGCATTGCGCGCGCGGTGCAACCGGAGCGGCCCGCCGCGCGGTCGCATGCGGCGCCGTCAGCGCAAAAGGATCCTGAACCAGATCAAGGAGATGGGTGATGCAATCCGGGCAAATATGCGGCGCGCCCGTCGGTTCGCCATTTTCATCGACATAGACGCTCACCGGCCCGCTGCCGGTGCACAGGATCACCTGTCCCGTTGCATCACGCGCAAACCGGCTGGCGGCGGCACTATGGCCGGTCATCAGCAGGGCTGCAGCAAGCAGCAGGGCAATATACTGTCTGAGCCGTTTCATTGCGTTAGATATCTCAGGAAGCCCGCCCTGCCTCAAGCCTCAAGCGTATGTGGCGGGCAAAGAGTCGCGCCCAGCGCCCAGCGCGGGTCTGAGGCAATCACACACGCAAAGACCGCCGTGCGAACGCACGACGGTCTTTATAATTCTGGGCAGGATCACAAGGACGCGTCAGACCAATCAGGCCTGAGCAGCTTGTGCCTTTGCAATCTCTTTCTTGACCTTCAGCGCGGTGTCGGACAATTCAACGTCCTTCGCCTTTGCAAGGAAGGCGTCCAGACCACCGCGGTGATCAACCGAACGCAGAGCCGCTGCGGAGATGCGCAGTTTCACACCACGACCGAGGATCTCGGACTGCAGGGTGACGTCGTTCAGGTTCGGCAGAAAGCGACGCTTGGTTTTGTTGTTGGCGTGGCTGACATTGTTGCCAGTCATCGGGCCTTTTCCGGTCAGTTCGCAACGGCGCGACATGGTGTTATCCTTCGTATCTGCGGCGTCCCGACCTCTGTGTGGCCTGCCCGGCCGTGTGAAGTCAGTCGCCAAATTACAAGGGCGCTGCCATTGGCTGCGCCCGAAAACTGGTTGCATGCGTTTAGGAGGAATCACCGGGATGGTCAAGCCATATGCGACGCTTTTGTGGCAGTCCGACCGACATTCCTGCACCCTTCCCATCAGCGCTGGCGGCCTTGTACAATTTTCACCGGATCAGACAAGCCCCGAGGTCAGGCGATGCACCCGATCGCGGCAGGCAGCCCCCCGGTTATACCCGACCTACCCACGCCCGAGTCGTCAGCGATTGGTCACACCAAGCCCGGTCAGCAAATCCCGTGCTGCGGCCTGAGGTGTTTGCGCCCCTTCGGCCACCTCGGCGGAGAGTTCGGTCATGCGGGATTTGGCCCAGGGCGTGTCGAGCCGCGCCAACAGCGCCTGACGCACCTCCTCGGCGAACCAGTATTGCGCCTGCGCCGCCCGGTTGCGATCCCAGTGACCGCTTTGCCGCCGCCACTCAGCCAGGGCCTGGATCTCTGCCCAAGCGGTATCAAGCCCTGTCGCCTCCACCGCAGAGACCGTCAGCGCCTTGGGAAACCCATCCGGGTCCTGAGGACGCTTGCGCAGCAACCGCAATGCCCCGGCATAGTCGGCACAGGTGCGGGTGGCGGTGGATTTCAGATCGCCATCGGCCTTGTTCACGAGAATCATGTCCGCAATCTCCATGATGCCGCGCTTCACCCCCTGCAGTTCGTCCCCGCCAGCAGGCGCAAGCAACAGCATGAACAGATCCGACAGCTCGGAGACCACGGTTTCAGATTGTCCCACACCCACGGTCTCGATCAGCACCACGTCATAGCCAGCCGCCTCGCACAGGGCGACCGCGTCGCGGGTGCGGCGGGCAACGCCGCCCAGATGAGTCTGGCTCGGGCTGGGGCGGATGAAGGCTGCGGGTTCGCGGCTCAACCGCTCCATCCGGGTCTTGTCGCCAAGGATGGAGCCACCAGAGCGCGCAGAGCTTGGGTCCACCGCCAGCACCGCCACTCGCAGCCCCTTCCCAACCAACATCATGCCGAAGGTTTCGATGAAGGTGGATTTGCCCACCCCCGGCGTTCCCGACATCCCTATGCGCAAGGCCTGACGGCCGCTTTTGGTGAGCGATGACAGCAGTTCGTCGGCTTGAGCGCGATGGTCCGCCCGCGCGCTTTCGACCAGCGTGATCGCCCGGGCCAGCGCCCGCCGGTCCGCGTTCAAGATCCTGTCACTCAGCTGTGCGATGTCCATGGCGCGCCTCTTGTCCTCACCGCGCATTGATGACGCAGGCAAGACGCGCTTGTCCAGTGGCGCCCGCCGCAAAACCCATAGAAAACCCAGCCGACAGTCTGCCAGAAATGACGCCGCTGTACCGGCACCATCGCCGTCCCACGCGGCCCGTGGCTCCGCCTCGTTGCTCTGCCTGGGTGCTCCGCGACCACCGAACACGCGGCTTTGGACTGGACAAGGCGCTGATCGGCTCCGTTCATGATGCGATCGCGTTGAGGGGCGGCGTTACACTGTCTGGACCTCGCGCCTGCGATTGGCGATAAGCGCCGCCATGACACGGCTCCCCATCGATGACGCGCTGCCCGACCTGATCTCTGCCCTGCGCCGGAGCGGCCGCGCCGTGCTGCAGGCGCCACCCGGTGCGGGCAAGACCACCAAGGTGCCGCTGGCGATGCTGGAGGCGAAGCTGACCGAGGGTCGCATCCTGATGCTGGAGCCGCGCCGCCTCGCCGCCCGCACCGCCGCCGAGCGCATGGCCGCAACCTTGGGCGAAAGCACCGGCCAGACCGTCGGTTACCGGGTGCGCGGCGAGGCCAAGACCTCCAAGGCGACCCACATCGAGGTGGTGACCGAAGGCATCCTGACCCGGATGCTGCAATCGGACCCGGACCTGCCGGGCATCGGTGCGGTGATCTTCGACGAGTTTCACGAACGCTCGCTCAACGGTGACCTGGGCCTGGCCTTCTGCCTCGAGGTCGCCGGCGCCCTGCGCGACGATCTGATGCTGCTGGCGATGTCCGCCACACTCGATGCCGGTCCGGTGGCCGCGCTGATGGAAGCGCCGGTGGTGACGTCCCAAGGGCGCAGCTACCCGGTGGAGACACGCTGGCTCGACAGTCCGCTGCCCGCCCGGGCGCGCAAACTGGACGCGCTGGTGGACCTCGTGACCCGCGCCGAGTCCGAGACCCGCAACAGCGGCGGTGGTGGCGGCGGCCTTCTAGTGTTCCTGCCCGGCGAGGGAGAAATCCGCCGCGCCGCCAGCGCGCTGGAGCGCCGCCTGCCCGGCGATTGCCACATCCGCCCGCTGTTCGGCGCCCTGCCCTTTGCCGAGCAACGCGCCGCCATCGCCCCCGCATCCGAAGGCCGCAAGGTGGTGCTTGCGACCTCCATTGCCGAGACCTCACTCACCATCGAGGACATCCGCGTGGTGGTGGACATGGGACAGGCCCGGCGCGCGCGGTTCGACCCCGGCGCTGGCATGTCGCGACTGGTGACCGAACGTGTGACCCGCGCCGAGGCCACGCAGAGACAGGGCCGCGCAGGACGGGTCGCCGAGGGCACCTGCTATCGGCTCTGGGCCAAGGGCGAAGAAGGCGCGTTGATGGCCTATCCCCCGGCAGAGATCGAGGCGGCCGACCTCACCGGACTGGCGCTGGAACTGGCGCTTTGGGGCGCAGAACCCGATGATCTGCCCTTGCTGACCCAGCCCCCCGCGGGCAGCCTGTCGGAGGCCCGCGCGTTGCTGCAGATGCTGGGCGCGCTGGATGGGCAGATGCGCATCACCGACCATGGCCGCGCACTGGCCCGTCTGCCGCTGCATCCACGCCTGGCGCATATGCTGGCTGTGGCCGGCCCCGACAGCGCCCTGCTCGCGGCGTTGATGGCCGACCGCGATCCGCTGCGCGGCGCACCGGTGGATCTGGCCCTGCGCCTGGAGGCCCTGCGCGACCTGCGCCGCTTTCGCGACCGCCGCCCCTATCAGGTCAAGCCCCCCGCCCTCCAGGCGATCACCGCCGAGGCCAAGCGCCTGCGCACGCGGCGCGGCGGGCAGAACGACAGGGCCGCCAGCGCCAAGGACGGACCCGCCGCATCCCTCACATCCGAGCCCCTTTCCCCCGCCGCCATGGCCGCGCTGGCTTATCCGGACCGGGTGGCACAGCGGCGCAAGGGCGATGACGCGCGCTACGTGCTGGCCGGGGGCAAGGGCGCGGTGCTGGAAAATTCCGACCCGCTGGCCTCCGCCCCCTATCTGGTGGTGACCGACAGCGACGGCAACCCGCGCGAGGCAAAGGTGCGGCTGGCGGCCCAGATCACCCTGCCCGAGATCCGCGGATTGTTTGCCGACCAGATCACATGGCAGGATGTCTGCAGCTGGTCCAAACGGGATCGTCGCGTGGTGGCGCGCAGGCAGGAACGCTTTGGCGCGCTGGTGCTGGAGGACCGCATCTGGAAAGATGTGCCGCCCGAGGCCGTCGCCACTGCCATGCTCGACGGGGTGCGCGATCTCGGGTTGCGCCTCTCCCCGGCGGCCACGCGGCTGGCCACCCGCGTGGAACTGCTGCGCGCCGAAGGACATGACCTGCCGGATTTCTCCGACGCCGGGCTGATGGCGAGCCTCGACGATTGGCTGCTGCCCATGCTCGGCGCTGTCCGCAACGACAGCGACTGGAAAGGCTTTGACGCGCTGCCCGCCCTGCGCGCGACACTGACCTGGGATCAGACCCAGCTTCTGGACCGCGAGGTGCCGGGCAGCTTCATCACCCCGCTGGGGCGCAAGATCCCCATCGACTACGCCGGTGAGGTGCCGGGCATCGAGGTGCGGCTGCAGGAAATGTTCGGCGTCACACGACACCCCACCGTGGCGGGCGTGCCGCTCAAGGTCACGCTGCTGTCACCCGCCCGCCGCCCGATCCAGATCACCCGCGACCTGCCGGGGTTCTGGTCCGGCTCTTATGCCGATGTGCGCAAGGACATGCGCGCGCAGTACCCCAAACACCCCTGGCCCGAAGATCCGACCCAGGCCGAGGCCACCCTGCGCGCCCGCCCCCGGCGCTGAGATCGCAAAATTTGCACCAATTCGTATCATGCAGGCGCCGCCCCCCCGGCCTGCGGTGTCATAAAACCGTTGCACTATCAGCCGAATTTGCATACTCACCATCGGTCAATCACATCCGTTCACCTTCAAGGACACCCGGTCACGCCGGACTGTTTATCACCCCGATGCAACGCTCCCTGCACAAGCTCTGGTTTCAGACACTGCGCCCCATGCTGTCGCGCCCGCGCCGACTGCAAGTGGCCGCGCTGTGTTATCGCCAGACGGGCGACGGGCGCGAGGTGCTGATGATCACCAGCCGCGACACCGGACGTTGGGTGCTGCCCAAGGGTTGGCCAATGGCAGGCAAATCCAGCGCCGAAAGCGCAGCGGAGGAAGCCTGGGAAGAGGCCGGCGTGCGCAAGGGGCGCTTTGATGACACCCCGCTTGGGCGCTATGAATATGACAAGCGTCTCGACAGCGGCGCGGTCGAACCGCTGGAAACCCTGGTCTATGCACTGGAGGTAGAAGAGCTGTGCGATGACTTTCCCGAGGCACATGAACGCAGCCGCCGCTGGATGACACCGTCCGAGGCCGCGGAACTCGTGAATGAGCCGCAGTTGCGCGATTTATTGAGCGTTTTTTGATCCTCTTGATCCGCGTGTCACATCTCCCCGCCAAAACGACTGCCATCGCACTGGGCCTGAACGTCGGCACTCCACCGACTGGCCCGGCTTGCGCGGCGCATCCTGAGGAGGCGACATGACAACCGGCCCCGACTGGAGATCCCTGGACAAGGACCTTGCCCGTCTCAATCAGACGGAGCGCGCGACAGGCTATGTGGTGCGTCCGCTGCTGGGGCTGGGGCTGGCGCTTGCTTTCATGGCCTTTGCCGGGCTTGAAGCCGCGCTGGTCATGGGCACCTCGCCCACCACCATCATGGCCATGGTGGCGGCGGTGTTTGGCGCTTATCTGGCGCTCAACATCGGCGCCAACGATGTGGCCAACAACATGGGCCCGGCGGTGGGCGCCAAGGCGCTTCCAATGACCGCCGCGCTGATCGCCGCCGCGCTGGCAGAGGTCTCCGGCGCGTTGCTTGGCGGCAGCGAGGTGGTCAACACCGTATCACGCCGCCTGATCGACCCCACCGCAATGAACAGCCCCCAAGTGGTGGTGCTTGCGATGATGTCGGCGATGATCGCATCGGCGCTCTGGGTCAATCTCGCAACCTGGCTGTCTGCCCCTGTTTCCACCACCCAGAGCATCATCGGTGCCATTCTGGGCGCCACCTGCGCCGCCGCGGGCGTCGCAGCAGTCGACTGGCTGACCTTCAGCAGCATCGCCACCAGCTGGATGCTCTCCCCGCTGATCGGCGCTGCGCTGGCAATGGCGCTGCTGGCCTTGATCCAGCGCCTGATCAGCAGCCGGGACGACAAGATGGCCGCCGCCCGGCGCTGGGTGCCAGTTCTTCTGGCGGGCATGGGCGGGGCCTTTGGCACCTTTTTCGCGCTGAAACTACCGGACACCATCGCCACCGTCACACCTGAACAGGCTCTCGGCGTTGGGGCACTTGCAGGCGGGCTTTCTTTCATGATCGCCCGTCCAGTCATCCGCTACCGCGCCGCGCAGCTTGAACACCAGAAGGGCGCCATCAAGGCCTTGTTCCGCCTGCCATTGGTCATCGCAGCAGTGCTGATGTCCTTTGCCCATGGTGCCAATGACGTCGCCAATGCAATCAGCCCGCTGGCCACCATTGTTCAGGTCATGGGCCAAGAGAGCATTGGCACCCACCCTGCCGAAATCGACGCCTTTGCCCCGATCAGCGTTCCGTTCTGGGTGCTGATCATCGGCGCACTCGGCATGGCCATGGGGGTGCTGCTGTTTGGGCCGCGCCTGATCAACATGGTCGGCACGCAGATCACCAAGCTCAATCCCATCCGCGCCTATTGCGTCTCCACCTCCGCCGCCCTGACGGTCATCGTCGCAAGCTGGCTTGGCCTGCCGGTCTCCTCCACACATGTGGCGGTCGGCGCGGTCTTTGGTGTCGGTTTTTATCGCGAATATGCGGCCGCCCAGACCCGGCGGGCGGGCGGGAAATCAAACCGCCCCGGTCTTCCGCGCGAAGATCGCAGCCGCCGACGCCTGGTGCGGCGCAGCCATGTGTTGACCATTCTGGCGGCCTGGCTGATCACGGTGCCGCTCTCTGCCATGGTCTCGGCGCTTGTGTTTACGGTGCTGCGTTTCTTTGCAGGCTGAGCCGCGCGGTCATCTATCGCATGTCCCTTGCCGCGACCTTAGGTGGTCCCTCCGACCCTGTGCCCTGTTGTCTGCTGGCGCCTTCTCCTCCGACAGCGCCGACGATGACAGCTTCGCGGCGACCGGGCAGAGCTGTGCCGGTTCCGGCAGGCATCGCCCCCATAGTAATCCTGTGACGTCGCGCCGTGCCCTCACCTCCAGGCACGGCACATCAAGATCACGCATCAATGTCTCAGCGTCATTTACGATCACCAGTGGACCCTAACTGAGCCACCCCGGCGAGACCAGATGTGAACCGCCTGCGCAAATGCACCGCGCCGGGCCAAAGGCCCGGCGCTACGCCCAACGGGCGGATCTGCATTTCAATGCAGGTGCGACGGGCGGGAGCCTCCCCGCCGCGACCTCATCGATGCCGGCGGATCAGACGCCGAGACACCAGCGCATCACGGCCTTCTGTGCGTGCAGGCGGTTTTCGGCCTCGTCGAAGATCACCGATTGCGGCCCGTCCATCACCGCAGAGGTCACCTCTTCCTCGCGGTGCGCCGGCAAGCAATGCATGAACAATGCGTCCGGCTTGGCGTGCGCCATCAGCGCATCATTGACCTGATACGGCCGCAGCATGTTGTGGCGCCGCTCCTTGGAGGACTGGCTGTCATGCATCGACACCCAGGTGTCCGCCACCACCAGATCGGCACCCGCCACGGCCTTGGCCGCGTCGCGTTCGATGGTGATGGTGGAGCCCGCCTTGCGCGCCAGACCGATGAATTCCTCCTCCGGGTCCAGTTGCGACGGGCCGGTGAACGTCAGGTCGAAGCCAAACTGCCCCGCCGCATGCAGGAAGGAGGCGCAGACATTGTTGCCATCCCCGGTCCAGACCACCTTCTTGCCCTTGATGGGGCCGCGATGTTCCTCATAGGTCTGGATATCGGCCATGATCTGGCAGGGGTGGGTCCGATCCGTCAGCCCGTTGATCACGGGCACATCGGAATATTCCGCCATCTCGGTCAGCACCGTCTCGTCAAAGGTGCGGATCATGATCAGATCGACGTAGCGCGACAGCACCCGCGCGGTGTCGGCGATGGTTTCGCCGTGCCCCAACTGCATATCCTTGCCGGACAGCACCATGGTCTCACCGCCCATCTGGCGCACGCCGACGTCGAACGACACCCGGGTCCGGGTCGAGGGTTTCTCGAAGATCAGCGCCACCATGCGCCCCGCAAGCGGCTGATCGTCGTCGGGAGTTCCCTTGGGACGCCCCGCGCGGGCGGATTTCATCTGCGCGGCCTGATCGATGATCTGACGCAGGTCGTCGGGAGAGGTCTTATGGATGTCGAGGAAATGGTTCATGAGATGTATCGCTTTGTTGTGCCGGAGGTGATGCGGGGACCAGTCCCCGCACCCCTGAGATATTTGGGAAAAGATGAAGGTCAGGCAGCCTCGACCGCCGTGGCAGCCGCATCGAGGCGCAGGACGGCCTCCTCGATATCCGCATCGGTGATGGTCAGTGCGGGCAGCAGGCGGATCACATTGTCGGCGGCGGGCACCGTGATGACCTCGGCGGCATAGCCCGCCTTGACCACATCGGCGTTCACCGCCCTGCATTTCAGCCCCAGCATCAGGCCGGAGCCGCGCACCTCCTCGAACACCTCGGGGTGCGAGGCAACCAACCCTTCGAGCTTCTGGCGCATGAGGCCCGCCTTGCGGTTCACCTCGGCGAGGAACTCCGGCGCCGCCACGTGATCCATCACCGCGCAGCCCACTGCGCAGCCCAGCGGGTTGCCGCCATAGGTGGAGCCATGGGTGCCCGCCGTCATGCCGGAGGCGGCCGTTTCGGTTGCCAGCACCGCGCCCAGCGGGAAGCCGCCGCCGATGCCCTTGGCCACCATCATGATGTCCGGGGTAATGCCCGCCCATTCATGGGCAAACAGCTTGCCAGTGCGGCCCACCCCACATTGCACCTCGTCGAGGATCAGTAGGATGCCGTGTTCATCACAGAGCGCGCGCAGGTCCTTCAGCTCCTGATCGGGCATCGGGCGGATGCCGCCCTCGCCCTGCACCGGCTCCACCAGAACTGCCGCGGTGGTCTCATCAATGGCGGCCTCGACGGCTTCGGCGTCGCCCCAGGGCAGATGCACAAATCCCGGCAGCAGCGGGCCAAAGCCCTTGGTCATCTTTTCGGATCCCGCCGCCGCGATGCCGGCGGACGAGCGACCGTGGAAAGACCCCTCGAAGGTGATGATTTCCACCTTTTCCGGGTGGCCCTGCTCGAAATGATACTTGCGCGCCATCTTCACCGCCAGCTCGCAGGCCTCGGTGCCGGAATTGGTGAAGAACACCGTATCGGCAAATGTCTCCGACACCAGCTTGTCCGCCAGCGCCTGCTGCTGCGGGATCTCGTAAAGGTTGGAGACATGCCACAGGTTTTGTGCCTGGCTTGTCAGCGCCTCCACCAGCGAAGGATGCGCATGGCCCAGCGCGTTCACCGCAATGCCGGAGCCGAGGTCCAGGAAGCGTCGACCATCCGCCTCGATCAGCCAGGAGCCTTCGCCTTTGACGAAGGTCAGGGGCGCCCGATTATAGGTCGGAAGAACGGAAGCGATCATCTGGATCATCCTTTGCAGTGCGGTCTAACAGGGATCAGGACCAAATCAGTGCCCCACCACGGGGCGACGGTCAATAACTGGTCCGGTCTGGGTTTGAGAAGGTCGCGCCCTCTTGATGAACAAGCGAGGCGCGCGGGATCAAAAGCGCTGCGGGTGGCAGCGTGTCAGGCACATTGGCGTCGACGTCGAGTCGACAGGAGGCATGCGTGTTTGATCATAGGAAGGCTCCATAACGGAAGCTTTGCCACCTGAAAACCCCCTTTGGCACCCAATGGCGCACAAAATGGCGTCCGGTCGCCCGTCATTCCGTCAGACCGTGCGTCGCAGACCGCAGCCTTTGCGCTTGCCTTTGCGGCCCAGCTCGCGCACCGCTTGTACCATGACGCATGTGACCCCACAGAATCCCCCGCTGGCCGCCGCGCTGATCCTGCTTGCGACCGTCTTCATCGCTGGCACCACGTTGCTGGCAAAGTCGCTCGGCACCGACACGCTGGGGCCGCCGCTGCACCCGCTGCAGATCAGCCAGGGGCGGTTTGTCTTTGCCTTCATCGGGATTTCCGCCGCCGTGGTGGTGATGCGCCAGAAGATCCGGGCGCCGCATTGGGGGCTGCACATCGGGCGGTCGACCTTCGGCTGGGGCGGGGTCACCTTGATGTTTGCCTCCGTCGCCTTCATCCCGCTGGCGGATGCCACGGCGATTTCCTTTCTGAACCCAGTGATCGGCATGCTGCTGGCGATCCCGTTTCTGGGCGAGAAAGTCGGCCCCTGGCGCTGGCTGGCCGCGGCGATTGCCCTGGGCGGCGCCATGGTGCTGCTGCGTCCAACACCAGAGAGCTTTCAACCCGCCGCGCTGCTGGCGCTTGGAGCGGCGCTGGCCATGGGGGCGGAGCTGATCTTCATCAAGAAACTGGCAGGGCGCGAGCCACCGCTACAGGTCCTTTGGGTCAACAATCTGATTGGCATGGTGATCGCCAGCACCGCAGCAGTCGCCGTCTGGCAGATGCCGACGCTGGCTCAATGGGGCGCGCTGGCCGCGCTTGGCGGGCTGATGGCCTGCGCGCAGGCCTGTTTCATCAACGGAATGGCGCGGGCGGATGCGTCCTTTGTGGCGCCCTTTGCCTATGGCACGCTGGTGTTTGCCGCGATCTATGACGCGGCGATCTTTGGCGTGTTGCCGGATGCGATCACCGTGCTTGGGGCCTGTATCATCCTGTCCGGTGCGGCGCTCTTGGCCTGGCGCGAGAGCGTCAATGGCAAGCGCCCTTCCGTAACCCTGCGCCGCCCCGCGCCCTGACCCGTCAGCACATTCAGGATCAGGCCTTCAGGCGGTAGCCTGTACGCAGCATCTGCCAGGCCAGCGCCGTGATGGCGGCGGTCGCACCAAGGCACACCAGCGCGCCAAACAGCGGATCGCTGTCGGAGACACCGATCATCCCATAGCGCACCCCGTCGATCAGGTAGAAAACCGGATTGACGTGGGAAATCGCATAGAGCACCGGCGGCAGCGCCTCGACCGAATAGAAAGTGCCTGACAGGAAGGCCAGCGGAGTCACCACGAAATTGGTGATTGCGGCCATCTGGTCGAACTTCTCGGCGAACACCCCGGCGACGATACCCAACCCGCCAAGGAAGGCCGCGCCCAGCACCACAAAGCCCAGCGCCACCAGCGGATGTGCCGGCACCAGCCCGAGGAACAGCACCATCCCAAGCCCGATTCCCAGCGCCACCAGCGCGCCGCGTGCAATCGCACCGCAAAGATAGCCCAACAGGATCTCCAGCCCCGACAGCGGCGGCATCAGCGTGTCGACGATATTGCCCTGCACCTTGGAGATCACCAGCGACGAGGAGGTATTGGCAAAGGCGTTCTGGATCACCGTCATCATCATGATGCCCGGCGCGATGAACGACATGAAGGGCACCCCCATCACGTCGCCCCGGCGCGGGCCGATGGCAATATTGAAGATCAAGAGGAACAGCGCCGCCGTCACCATCGGCGCCACCAACGTCTGGGTGTAGACCACCAGAAAGCGCTTGATCTCGCGACCGGCAAGGGTCTGCAGCCCCAGCCAGTTGATCCGGCCGAACCGGCGCTCGCCCACTTCGATACGAAAGCTCATCTGCGTGCTGTTGTCGGACATGCCACCCTCATTTTCTGTATCCTGCCTGCATAATGGCTGTTTTCAGGGATGCAAGCTGCGGATCTGACCGCAGTCGGACCTGTTCATGACTTGTATCTCGCCCGTCAGTAATTAATATAGCGAGGTAACTTGGAATTCGATGGCGGCCACAGGACCCCTGAGGCCGCTATCCGCTTTGAAAGGCACCTAATGTCCTGGACAGACGAGCGCGTCGAACTGCTCAAGAAAATGTGGGGCGAAGGCCAGTCGGCCAGTCAGATCGCAAAGGAACTCGGTGGCGTGACCCGCAACGCGGTCATCGGCAAGGTTCACCGTCTCGGTCTGTCCAACCGCACCACGACCAGCAGCAGCAAGCCTGCAGCTGAAGCAAAGGAAAAGCCCGCGCCGAAGGCTCCCCCTAAGCCGAAGGTCCAGCCAAAGACCGAACCGGCCCGCCCGGTGACGCCGGAGCCCGTTGCGGCGGAGGCCCCCGCGGTGGAGCCGAAGCCCTCGACCCATACGCGCAAGCAGATCATCCCGGCTGGCCAGCCGCTGCCGCCGCAGCCCTCGGCCAACGAGATCCCCGCCGAGGCGCTGGCCAAGGTCAACGAGATCGAGAAGAAGGCCAAGCGGCTGACCCTGATGGAGCTGACCGAGCGCACCTGCAAATGGCCCGTGGGCGATCCCGCGACCGAGGATTTCTGGTTCTGCGGCCTGCCGGTGCAGCAGGGCAAACCCTATTGCGAGGCCCATGTCGGCGTCGCGTTCCAGCCGATGAGCTCGCGCCGCGACCGCAAGCGCTGAGACTTCGGAACGATCAACATGCAAGACCCCGGCGCCCTTCGGCACCGGGGTTTTTCTTTTGCCGGGAGACTGGTGGCACGCTCAGGGATGCATCTGCGCGCCCTTGGTGATCTTGTCGACCAGCTTGCGCTCCTCGCGCAGCGCCAGGCCGACCAGGTTCAGATCCGCCGTGGCGTATTCCGCCACCACAGCCCGGTTGGCCGCATCATCTCCGGTGGAAAACATCTCTTCGGTGTAGATCGACAGCGCCGCACCGCGTGTTCCGGCGCGGTCGAAGATCTTGCGAATCCCCGGCGCATCGGTGCCCAGCACGATCACCGGCTGCACCGCCAGCGCGTTGTAGCCAATGCCGTCGCCGTCCCGGTACCGCTCACCGATCAGCCCAGGAGTTGCGCCCACGATCCCCGACATCACAAACGCGGTGACATTCAGCTTCTGCCAGGGGGCGAGGTCCGCACGCAGGACAATGGCGATCTTGGTGTCAAACTGCATCGCTCAGCCCCCTGCCCGCAGGCGCTTGGGCGCGGAGACGGTCAGGGCGCTGTCGGCATCGCCGGTGTTGAGCGTCCCCGCTGGCTCCACCATCACCACCACCGGCTCCGGGGTCAGGGCGCGGGGGCGATGTTCCACGCCGCGCGGCACGCAGAGAAAATCGCCCTCTCCCAGCTCCACCACGCCATCGCGGAAATCGAGGGCGATGCGCCCCCGCAGCACCAGAAACGCCTCGTCTTCCGATCCGTGGCTGTGCCAATCGAAGCGAGGGCCGAATTTGGCGACCTTGATCTGGGCGTCGTTCACATCCGCCACGATATGCGGATCGAAGACCTGTGAAATCTGCGCCTCCACGCGGTCGAGTATATTGAGTTTTTCGGGTGGCACGGGGATACTCCTTCTTGAATTCACCAACCGGCCCGCGCAGGGCCAGCCGGACGTGGTCCGCGCCGCCCCGGGACTGCTCTCCGATGACCGACACGTGCTCAGGCCCCGAAACTGCCATGCCGCGCCCATGCGGTCTTGAACGATCCTGCGCCCTCCCCGGTGCGGGCGACTGGCTGCGCGTCGCACCAAAGGTCACCGGGCTGGAGCGGATCGAGGCGCATTTCGACGGCCATGCCTATGGGCTGCACCGCCACGACAGCTACGCCATCGGCTACACACTCGACGGGGTGCAGAGCTTCCGCTATCGCGGCGCCCGCGCCGACAGTCTGGCGGGCAATGTGATCGTGATCCACCCGGACGAGCTACATGACGGCGAGGCCGGTCAGGAAGGTGGGTTTTCTTACCGGATGCTCTATCTGGAGCCCGCCCGCATCCGCGAAGCACTTGGCCCTGCCGCCCGCAGCCTGCCCTTTGCCAAGGATCCGGTGCTGACCAACCCCGCCCTTTTGCAGGCGCTGCACATGGCCTGCGCCGACATGGACCGCCCGCTGGAACCGCTGCAACAGGATCAGGTGATCGCGCTTCTGGCACAGGGGGTGCTGTCTCAGGACAAGAGCGCCGGGCGTGCCCGCCGCGCCCGTATCGACATGCGCGCGGTGGATCGCGCCCGCGACTATCTCGACGCCCATGCGACGCGGGTGGTGCCCTCCGAAGAGCTGGAACAGGTCACTCAGCTGGATCGCTACAGCCTGTCCAGACAGTTTCGCGCCGCGCTTGGCACCAGCCCCTACCGCTACCTGACCCTGCGCCGGGTGGAGCGCGCACAGCAGGCGATTCTGGCCGACATCCCCCTAGCTGAAGCCGCCGTTTTGGCTGGTTTCAGCGATCAGTCCCATATGACCCGCCAGTTCACTGCCGCCGTTGGCATGTCACCGGGCCGCTGGCGGCGCCTGTGTCGTCCAGACTAAGCGCCGCCCATCAAAAAAGCCCCGCACAACATGCGGGGCTTTGGCAGGCCATCAGGCCAGAACCCCGGCCAGGATCAGCGAATCAGTTCTGGGCCGGTGCGGGCGAGGAGAAGTTCGGGATCGTGCTGGTCGAGGCGGGCGCCGGGTCGATCTCCGGCCAGTTGCCCTCAGCCAGGGTAATGTTGCCCGGAATGTCCTCTTCCCAGAAGCCAACCACATTCTTGGTGATGTTCAGATAAAGCTTGTCGTCGATGATACGCCACAGGTTCGGGTTGCCGGGCACCTTGCCCCCCTTGGAGACGCCATAGGCGCAGTGACCATCGTATTGGGGGGCGTAATGCGCAGGGTTTTCCAGAAACATGTCGCGGTTCTCTTCGCTGGCAAAAGCAAAGGTCGCACCGTTGTAATCGGCAGTGATCTCCGCCTTGCCCGGAACCGCGGCGGGCTGCGCTTCGCCGACCGGAGCCTGCGTCAGGCTGCGATAGGCAACCACATCATAGCCGGAGGCCGCATAGCCTGTCTCATCGACGAATTGTTCGCCTGCAAACGCTGGCAGGCCAAGGGTCAGGGCTGCTACTGCAGCCAAAGCGAAACGTTTCATGCGAATTCCTCTCCTCGGGCGCCGCGGCGCACCATAAACTGAGACACCTGCAGTAAGCGCAGGATCTGAGGAGAAGATACGCGAAGCATCGTCCTTGCGAAGCCGCTCTCACGCGCCTGTGTTGGCAGACGAGCCTGCGTGAGATCGCTGTGATGATGCGGAAACGGCGCGTCGGCCTCAGCTGTTTCGGGCTCGCCCAATGCGGCCAAGATGAGTGAATTCAAACCCTTGCATCGTTTTCAGCCCATAGCCCAGCATCCGGTCAAAGCCGCAATGCGCTAACCATAGCGCGCCCAGCTCCCATCCCAGCGGCGCATGCCACAGGTGCCCCAGCGCCAATGTGACAGCGCCGAAGGCATAGACATGCACCAGATTGTAACAAACCGCGCCAAAGCGCCGACCAAACAGATACCCGAGAAAGCTCAGATCCAGCGCAAAGAACACCAGCACCGCCGCCCAGACCGGCAGCACCGTCTCCGCACCGGCATAAAGCCAGATACCAACGGCGCAGATCACCGCGCCTTCGGCCTTTTGCCAGCGGATGACGGACTGCTCCGGCACGTCCATCAGTCCAGCCTACGCACCACGATCTGGTTGCCCTCGCCGCGCCGGGTTTCCAGGATCTTCATGGTGGCGATCAGATCCGACAGCTTGCGCTTGCCGTAGCTGCGGGTGTCGAAATCCGGGCTGGCCGCGGTGATATACTGGCCGATCTGGCCCAGAGAGAACCACTCGTCCTCCTGGCTGATCGCATCCATCGCCCGCAGCACCAGCTTTTGCGGATCCTCCAGCTCTGCCGGGGCCTCGTCGTCCTGCGCCGCGGCGGTCTGTTCCGTGATCTGGTCGCTGGCAAGTTCGCTGGCCTGTTCCGGCGTGGCGCTGCTGGCATGGGCTGCCGGTTTCTGCCGCGGTCGAGAGGGTTTAGGCACCTCGTTCAGCAGGTTCTCCACATAGATGAACCGTTTGCAGGCCCGTACGAAAGCCGCCGGCGTCTTGCGCATGCCCATGCCATAGACATCCAGACCCTGTTCGCGGATGCGGCTGGCCAGGCGGGTGAAATCGCTATCCGATGAAATCAGCACAAACCCGTCGAAGCGGCCCGAATGCAGGATGTCCATCGCATCGATCACCAGCGCGATGTCGCTGGCATTCTTGCCGGTGGTATTGGCGAATTGCTGATGCGGCACAATGGCATAGGCCGCAAGCTTCTCCTTGCTCCAGCCCTGTGGGCCACCGCCGGAAAAGTCGCCATAGATGCGGCGGATGCTGGCTTCGCCAAGCGAGGCGATCTCCTCGAACATGGCCTCGGCATGTTTGGCAGAGATATTATCCGCGTCGATCAGGACCGCCAGAAGGGGTGGTTTTTCGCTATTGGACATCGGAGATCCTGTCTGTGAAAGGGCTTTGTCCATACATACCCGCATGACAGGAAATGGAAACCGGGCATGGCGCGATCCGTGGAATTCTTCGCCGTTTCAGGCCGGGAGACGTCCTTGGTGTCGGAAAATTTACCGCACCAGACCTTCCAGTCATTGGAATTTTCATTATTGTCCCCATCTGAGTTGGGACGCTGCCCCGGGACGTCTGCTTCACGACACCCCAGCATGGGTGGCTACGCTACCATAGTCTGACACGTAACATGATGAGGCCCTCCATGAGCGATACGACCTACACCCCTCCGAAGGTCTGGACCTGGGATCAAGCAAGCGGTGGCAAGTTTGCCTCCATCAACCGTCCCATCGCGGGTGCCACCCACGACAAGGAGCTGCCCGTTGGGGATCACCCGTTCCAGCTCTATTCGCTGGCCACCCCCAATGGCGTCAAAGCGACCGTGATGCTGGAAGAGCTGCTGGAACTGGGCGTGAAGGACGCCGAGTATGATGCCTGGCTGATCAACATCGGTGATGGCGATCAGTTCGGCTCCGGGTTTGTCGAAATCAACCCGAATTCCAAGATCCCGGCGCTGCACGACCGCTCTGGCGAGGCACCGGTGCGCGTGTTCGAAAGCGCATCGATCCTGATGCATCTGGCCGAGAAGTTCGGTCATTTCCTGCCCAAGGACGGCCCCGCCCGCACCGAGGTGATGAACTGGGTGTTCTGGCAGATGGGCTCTGCGCCCTATCTCGGCGGCGGCTTCGGCCATTTCTACGCCTACGCACCAGAGAAGTTCGAATACCCGATCAACCGCTTCACCATGGAAGCCAAACGCCAACTGGACGTGCTGAACCGCGAATTGGCGGGCAAGACCTATCTCGGCGGTGAAGAGTATTCGATCGCCGATATCGCGATCTGGCCCTGGTATGGTCAGCTGGTTCTGGGGCGTCTCTATGATGCGGCAGAGTTCCTAGACGTGGAAAGCTACGAGCATGTGATGCGGTGGGCCAAGGCGATCGACGCCCGCCCTGCCGTGCAACGCGGCCGCATGGTCAACCGATCCTTTGGCGAATTGTCCTCGCAATTGCGCGAACGTCATTCGGCGGAGGATTTCGCAACGCGGACCCAGGATAAGCTGGAGTCCGAAGCGGCGGAATAACTCCGACCGCCCAGAACATCTGCAAAGCCGCGCCGCATCCCGGCGCGGTTTTCTTTTTCTCCAATGAGCCTTGGTCCGTGACATATCCCAGATCGGGGAGCCCTCCCGCCCCCGCTGCAGGCGCCCTGCCCTTGGCAGAGCACCCTGGCAGGGTTGGGCCGGGCCTCCAGCCCCCATCGGGGGCTGGAGGCAGCGCCGGGCCGAAGGGCCCGGCGCCACGCCCAACGGGAGCGGATCACCCAAGTGATCCAGCGACGGGCGGGAGAGCTCCCGTCCCTGTTCTGCGCAATCGGATCGTTATTTCAAACGCGGAGGCTTGGCCGGATCTGATCCCGGCATCTGCGGCTGATAGCTTTGGGCGGCTTCCACCTTCGGCAGGTCGAACCGCAACCCCACGCGCGACAGCCGCGCCGAGATCTCCTCGCTGGCCGCAAAGAACCCCACATCCAGCGCTCCGGCCTCGATCCCCGAAAAGGTCAATGCCTCGCCGGCGGCCTTCGCCAGCGCGGCCTCGGCCCCTTCGGTTGTACCGATAAAGGCCAAGAGGTGACCGCTGCCGCCGCTCTCATAGGTCACTGCCGCAAGATAGGCGGTCTGCGCCAGACCGGCGGCAGTCGCCAGCTTGGCATCCAGCGCTGTCAGCAAAACCTCGGGCAGCCCCTTGGGCGGGCGCACCTCGGATATGGATGCCTCCACCTCGCCCGGCGCATGCGAGAGCGTCTCTGCCAGCCAACCCATCGCCGCCTCCGGGATCAGGATCGACGACGGCGCAACCTCCAGATTGACCCCCAGACCAATGCCCTGCCCGGCCAGCATCTGCGCGATCACCCGACCTGAAAGCGCGGCATAGGGCACGATCCGGTCGGCAAACTGCGCCAGACGTTCCTGGCGGTCAAACACCAGAACAAACTGCCCCTCGCCAGTATCAAACACCTGCGGGCTGATCCGCTCGCCCTCCGGCTCCTTGTCCAGCAGGATGAACAACTCGCTATCCGCAAGCCGCTCAAAAAACCGCAGACGGGCCGCGTCATCTTCCGGAGCCGCCTCCATGGCTGCGTGAGCCAGATCCAGCGGGGTCAGTTCAGTCATTATCCATCAGCTCCTTCACCCTCGCACGCAGGACCGGCAGCAGCTCTGCCTCGAACCAGGGGTTGCGTTTCAACCAAGCCGTATTGCGCCAGGACGGATGAGGCAAGGCGAAGACATCCTCCGGCAGAGATCTCCAGTCCCGCACGACCTCCGTCACGCCTTTGCGGGTGCCGAGGTGATAGCGATGCGCATGCCCGCCAACCAGAATACGCAGGCGCACCCCGTCCAATGCGTCCATCACGCTGTCGTGCCAGGTTTCACCACAGATGCGCGGTGGCGGCAGGTCGGCCTTCTTGGCGTCATAGCCGGGAAAACAGAACGCCATGGGCACGATGGCGACCCGTTCCCGGTCATAGAATTGCGCCTCGCTCAGCCCCAGCCATGCGCGCAACCGGTCGCCGGAGGGATCGGTAAATGGTTTACCACTTTCATGCACTCGCAGCCCCGGAGCCTGACCGGCGATCAAGATCCGTGCACCGCCCGCGAACCAGACCACAGGACGCGGCCGATGGGCCGTTTGCGTCGCCGCGAACCGCTCGGCACAGATGCGACATTCGGCAATCATTTGCTGCAGTTCCGAGACCCGCTTCACCCGTTTTCCTTTCGCTGAAATGCTGCGATACTGACCTGACCGTGCCACGCGCGATAACGCAATCGTTCCTGCTCTATGGCATGACATCGCTCAAATTCGACATATTTGCGCCTGAATCAACGCGTAAACCGTTAACGTTCCTGTGTTAGCACTCGCTGCACAGGCATGTGTCGGGTCGTTTCGAACGCCCGGCAGGGCATATGGTTCGCATCACGCGAATGAAAACACCGCCCGAGCGGACGAACAACAAGAATGGCGCGAATGCGCTGAGGGAACATAGCAGGGTGTATGGACACTCTGTTGATTGAGGTAAGAGACGGCAAGCCGAGCAGGTCATGTTGGAATTTGTGAACGTCAGTAAATCCTTCTGGACCGGGACCCAGCGCAAGGTGATCCTGGACAAGGTCTCCTTTCAGGTAGAGCTTGGCACCTCGCTTGGCATTCTGGCTCCGAACGGGACCGGCAAGACCACGCTGATCAACATGATGGCGGGTCTCGAAAAGCCGGACGATGGCGAAATTTACCGCGGCTGCAAGATTTCCTTTCCACTGGGGTTCATGGGCGGCGTTGTCGGACGTCTCTCGGCAATGGAAAACAGCCGCTACATCGCCCGCCTGTATGGTCTGGACCCGGATTACGTTGAATCCTATTGCCGCTGGCTGTGTGGTCTTAATGAGTATTTCGACCAGCCCCTTGGGACGTTTTCCGCCGGTATGAAGTCCCGGTTCACCTTTGCGCTGATGCTTGCCCTTGATTTCGATATATATTTGATTGACGAGGGCATGCCCAGCTCCACCGATGTGGAGTTCAATCGCAAGGCTGGCACCATTTTGCAGGAACGATTGGCAACCACGACGATTGTCATCGTCTCCCATCAGCCCAGCACGCTGGAGAAATTCGCAAACAGCGCCGCCGTGCTGTCGAACGGGCAGCTCCACATGTTTGAAACCTTGGAAGAAGCGAAACAGCTCTATGACTACGAAACCCAAGGCTAAGAGATTTCGCATCCGGCGTTCACCGTCCTCCTTCGGGGAGGCCGAGGCACGCAGCTCTGCGACCGCCCGCCCGGTAGACCCGCCACGGCAAAGCCCTGCCTCCTTTGCGGCCGCAACCGAGCCCACCGGGGCAGAGCACCAGCAGGCACAGCCGTCAGGTCCATCGCCCGCGGCACCGTCGCAACCAGCCGCAAACGCCGCGCAAACCAGTGGCGATCAGGCAGCGTCCGCAGCTGCGGGCGCGGGATCCACTGACATCGAAGAGATCAAACGCGAAGGCCTCACGGGGCGCCAACTCCGCCTGGCCCGTCGCGTGGCGCAGAAACACGATTTGCCGGCGACCTCGGATTATGACGCCGTGCGCCAGCTGCGTCAGATCGGTATTGATCCGTTCAAACGCTCGAACATGCTGGAACTGGTGGTTCCGCAGTCAAAACAGGCGTCAGTGCCCGCCCCGACATCACCGTCAGGGGCCGATGCACAGACCTTGCCGCAGACAGTCAGCCGGGAGAAAGCCGCGCCTCCCACGCCCGGACACCTCAGCCCCGCTGAGCGTCGCAACCGTGAAATCCAATCCATCCAACGTGACATTGCCCGCCGCCGTCGGCGCAAGATGGCATTGCTCGGCGCACGGGTTGGGGCCTTCGTGATGATCCCCACATTTGTCGTGGGGTTTTACTATTACAACGTCGCCACGCCGATGTACTCTTCCCATTCGGAATTTCTGGTGCTGAAGGCCGACAGCACGGGCGCTTCCGGGTTTGGCGGCCTGCTCAGCGGCACTCAGTTTGCCACCAGCCAGGACTCGATCGCCGTGCAGGCCTATCTGCAATCCAAGGAGGCGATGCGCCGTCTCGACGAAGAAGCGGGCTTTCGCGCGCATTTCACCCAGGACTGGATTGATCCGATCCAGCGGTTGGAACCTGGCGCCACCAACGACGACGCCTACACGATATACGAACGCAATGTGAAGATCGGCTATGATCCGACCGAAGGCGTGGTGCGGATGGAAGTATCCGCTGCCGAGCCTGAGGTTGCGGCGGAATTCTCAAGCCGACTGATTTCCTACGCGCAGGAGAAGGTGAACCACCTGTCCGAGCAGAAACGAGACGACCAGGTCGGCGATGCCGAGCGTGCGCTGGAACTGGCAGAACAGCAGCGCCGGGACGCGCAGGCCGAACTGGTGCGTCTGCAACAGCAGGGCGCCGTCCTTGACCCGGAAGGCGTGATCGCGTCTTTGCGCAGCCAGATCAACACGTTCGAACTGCAGCTACAGCAAAAGAAGCTGGAACTGGCCGCCTTGCAGGACAACCTGCGCCCGAACGCGGCAAAAGTCGAAGGCACTGCAGCCGATGTCAAACGGCTGGAAACCCTGATCGACAACCTGAACAAGCGGATGACGGATGCGTCGCAGGGCGAAAACTCGCTTGCCTCTCTGAGTGTCAAGATTCAGATGGCGCAGGCTGATCTCGCGACCCGCGACATGATGCTGCAATCGGCACTACAGCAGGTGGAACAGACCCGCATGGAGGCCAATCGTCAGGTGCGCTACCTCACCACCGCGGTTGAGCCGGTTCCCTCCGACAGCCCGTCCAGCCCGCGCAAGTTCGAAAATACGATTTTGGCTTTCCTGATCTTTTCCGGTATCTACCTGATGTGTGCCCTGACGGCATCCATTCTTCGGGAACAGGTATCTTCGTAAACTCATGAAAAAAATTGACATCAATGGTATCACCATTGGCAATGACTGTCCTCTGACCGTCATTGCCGGCCCCTGCCAGCTGGAAAGCGCCGATCACGCGCAGATGATTGCCGGCAAGATGAAAGAAGCCTGCGACGCCGCCGGCGCACAATTCGTCTTCAAGGCCTCGTATGACAAGGCCAACCGCACATCGCTCTCCGGCAAGCGTGGCCTCGGCATCGACGCCGGGCTACAGGTGCTCGCCGAGGTGCGCGACATGTTTGGCGTGCCGGTGCTGACAGATGTCCACACCGAAGCCCAGTGCATCGTCGCCGGTGACGTCGTCGACATCCTGCAAATCCCGGCGTTCCTGTGCCGTCAAACCGACATGCTTCTTGCCGCTGGTAACACCGGCAAGGCCGTGAACATCAAAAAGGGTCAGTTCCTGGCGCCTTGGGACATGGACAATGTGGTGTCCAAGGTCGAGAGCACCGGCAACAACAAGATCCTGCTGACAGAGCGCGGCACCTCCTTTGGCTACAATGCGCTGGTCGCCGATATGCGCGGCCTGCCCCGGATGGCGCAAACCGGATATCCCGTCGTCATGGACGCCACCCACTCGGTGCAGCAGCCCGGCGGTCAGGGCGGATCGACCGGTGGACAGCGCGAATTTGCGCCGGTGATGGCGCGTGCTGCCGTTTCTCTGGGCATTGCCGCGGTTTTCATCGAAACACATGAAGATCCGGACAACGCGCCCTCCGATGGGCCGAATATGATTTACCTGAAAGATATGCCGCAATTGATTGATACATTGATGGGGTTTGATGCGCTTGCGAAAGCGGATCCGATCCGTCTCTGAGCTCCGAGATAAAGAGTACACATATGACCAAGCCTCAGCCCGAAGTGACGCCCAACACCTGGGAGTTCCTGCGCGACGCGATGATCAAGCCCACGGGCTTTCGCGAATATGACGCGCGCTGGAAGTACCCGGAAGAGATCAACCTGCCCGGCATGACCGCACTGGGGCTTGGCCTCGGCACCCAGATGATCCGCCGGGGCATCGCACCGGTGATTGCCGTCGGCAATGATTACCGCGACTACTCCCTTGCCATCAAAAACGCACTGATGCTGGGCCTCATGCAGGCTGGCATTAAGGTCAAGGACATCGGTCCCGCCGTGTCTCCGATGGCGTATTTCGCGCAGTTCCATCTCGATGTGCCCGCGGTCGCCATGGTCACCGCCTCGCACAACCCCAACGGCTGGACCGGGGTGAAGATGGGCTTTGACCGTCCGCTCACTCATGGTCCGGACGAGATGGGCGAGCTGCGCGATATCGTGCTGCGCGGTGAAGGAGAGCGGCGCGAGGGCGGCTCTTACGAATTTATTGAGGGAGTGAAAGAGGCCTATATCGACGATCTGGTCGGCGACTTCAAAATGTCCCGTCCTCTCAAGGTCGTCTGCGCCACTGGCAACGGCACAGCATCGGCCTTTGCACCAGAGATTTTCGAGCGCATCGGCGTTGAGGTTGTGCCCAGTCACAACACCCTGAATTACACCTTCCCCCACTACAACCCCAACCCAGAAGCCCTTGAAATGCTGCATGATATGTCCGACAGCGTCAAAGCGTCGGGGGCTGATCTGGCGCTTGGGTTTGACGGCGACGGCGACCGCTGTGGCGTGGTCGATGACGAGGGTGAAGAGATCTTTGCCGACAAGGTTGGCGTGATCATGGCGCGCGATCTGTCCAAGATCTATCCAAATGCCACTTTTGTTGCAGATGTGAAATCCACAGGCCTCTATGCGTCTGATCCCGAGCTGCTGAAAAACGGCGTGAAGGCCGATTATTGGAAGACCGGCCACAGCCACATGAAGCGCCGGGTGAAGGAAATCGGCGCGCTGGCTGGCTTTGAGAAATCCGGCCATTACTTTCTCGCGGAACCGATCGGTCGCGGCTATGACTGCGGCATGCGCGTCGCGGTCGAGGTCTGCAAGATGCTGGACCGCAACCCCGACATGAAGATGTCCGACCTGCGCAAGGCGCTGCCAAAGACCTGGGCGACGCCCACCATGTCCCCCTACGCCTCTGACACCGAAAAATACGACATACTCGCACGTCTGGTCGACAAGCTGGTCGCCAAACACGCCGCCGGAGAGAAAGTTGCCGGCCGCGCCATTCAGGATGTGGTCACGGTGAATGGCGCGCGGGTGATCCTCGACAATGGCTCCTGGGGTCTGGTGCGCGCCTCATCGAACACGCCTAATCTGGTGGTGGTCTGCGAAAGCTCTGAGAGCGAAGCCGAGATGCGCGCAATCTTTGCCGATATCGACGATGTCATCCGCACCGAACCGGGCGTTGGCGATTACGACCAAACCATCTGAGCACGCCCTCAGCGACAAAGACCAAAGAGGCCGCGCCTTCCTTTCCGAAGACGCGGCCTTTCTCATGTCAGGTCGCCAACCAGCGCGACGGCACCCTTCAGCTTTTCTCAAATACCTCGGGGTCCGGGGCAGCGCCCCAGTCCGTCCTCGCCTCAGTCGCCGCCGAGGAACTTCAGCAACTGCTTGCGTGCTTCTTCCTCAACGCGGCGTTTCAGCGCGTCATTGACGTCTTGTTCAGTTTCGACCGGCACGCCCAGCTCTTCGCTCAACTTGTCACGCACCGCCTGTTTGGCCTTTTCCTCAGCCTCATCCAGCTTCGGCTGCACCAGCTTGCTCAGATCCGGCTTGATCTCCGGATCGAACCAGGAGCCACGAATCCGCACCGGCACGGATATGCCCGACGACGTGTCGCTGGCGAATGCCGTAGGGGTGAAGGTGTAATCCAGATCCTGCGCGCCAAGCCCCACACGGCCCTCACCTTCGGCCTTCAGCACCTTGAGCGCAGCCCGCAGATCATCATTGCGCAGGGTGCCATCTTCCATCGCGAAACTGGCCGTCAGCCCCTCAAAGATGGTGGAACCGCCATTGCCCCCGTCCGGGTCCATGATCGCCTGCAGGTCAAAGCCGGTGAAAAACCCTTTGCCAAGCTCCACGTTGCCCTTGCCATCCAGCGAGCTCATGATCTGGTCCATCGAATTGCCAACACCGAGGAAATCCAGCGCCCCGGATGCCTCGCCGTGCAGCTTGTCATATCCCGCCAGCTGGCCCAGCGCCTCCTGCATCTGCACCTCGGCAAAGCTCAGCCGCCCGGCGACCGACAGGCCGTTGCGGTTGTTGGCAATCAACTCCCCCTGCACCGCACCGCCAAAGGCCTGCACCGGCAGCAACGACAGCACCGCACGCGCGCGCTCAACCGCCACCGTCAGCCGGCTTGGTCCAAGCGTCAGCGAGGAGGTTTTCAGCCCCTGCACATCCAGCGAGATCTGTCCGTCCAACAGCGCGAGGGCCGAGGCATCAATCGGCTCTGTCGACCAGCCCCGCGCCGCAGCGCCGCCCGTCCCTGCACCCCCGGCGGAGGGCGCAGGTGCAGCATCCAGTGCACTTAGGTCGAGGACATCGCCCTTCAACGCCGCCGTCAGCTGCAGCGGCGAGGCGCTTGTGTTCACATCAGCCTCCCCCGTCACCGTGTTCTGATCCAGCGACAGGCTCAGGTCACGCAGCGCGATGCGGCCGTCCGGTGTGTAGGTGGTGTCGGCAGCAAATTCGACCGTCCGGCCCAGCCCCTGCGGGATCTCTGCCGGTGCAAGTCCCAACGCCGCCATCAACGCGCCGGTGTCCTCGCTGGCGCCCGTCACACGTCCATCAAATGCGCCGGTCAGATCCGCCCGCCCATCCAGCCGCGCCTTGCTGGCCTGTGTCGTCACCGTCGCCCCGACCGAGGCCACCTGCCCCAGCAGGAATTGCTTGAAGCTTCCCACTTCCCCCTGAACCCGCACCGGTTTTCCCGATGGGCGCACTGTCAGATCTATCGTCGCGGTGCCGTTGGGATCAGGCCACAGCAGGTTCAGGTCCACCTGGCTCATCTCGATCACGTCCTGACCATGCGGCGCATAGCGCAGCGAAGCCCCGTTCAGCGTCACCGCCTCGATCGCAAAGGAGGCGCTCTCACCCGCTGCGCCCGCTTCGGCCTGTGCGCTCTCAAACACCCAGTTGCCCGTCCCGTCCTCGCGGGTTTCCAGGTTGAGATGCGGCACGATCGCCGTCAGCTCGGTGATGCGCACATCGCCCCGGATCAGATCCGCCGCATCCACGCCGATCACCAGCCGCCCGGCGGTCAGCATCGGCTCCGGCCCCGCCCAATCCGCATTGGCAAGCGCCACGGTGTCGGCCTGAATGCCCAGCGTCGGCCAGAGCGAGAATCGCACGTCACCGCCAAACACCACCTGCCGACCGGTCTGCTTTTCGATCTGCTGGCCCACCAGCTCCGCCAGCTTCTGCCCCGGAATAAACGCCAGAATGGCAAAGGCCGCAGCGACGGTCAGAACAAGGGCGGTAAGAAGACGAAGGATCAGGCGCATGGCTCGTGGCCCCTTTTTGGGAATTCAGCAGATGTCTGGCCCAAGTTCAGGGCTTTGCACCAGATTACAACCCTCACCCGCGGGATCAATCCGGCCGTGTCCTCAAAACCATGGCTCAGCGCAGCCGGAACCGCTGGCGCAGCCCCAGACCGAGGAAAAACAGCAGCGGCAGTGAAGACACGGTTTGCAGGCCGCATAGCACCTGCGCGCCGCGCGGAAGGGCTGCAAGCACATCCCCCAGAAATACCCGGCCAAAGCCAAACAGCGGAAAGAGGTTGGAAAAGCTGAGCGCCGCCGCCGTGCCAAGATCGCTCTGAGTGAGTACGGATGCCGCGCCAGGAAAGGAGAACACCGCCCAAAGCACCGCGACCCCAACGAACCAGACGCCCACCAGCCACCACAGGGGCCGCTGGATCGAATACCCAAAGTCGGACAGCCAGCCAAACAACAGATAAGGCAGCCGAGCGCCGAGGCTCCACCCTTCACTGGGCAGCCCGGCAAAATACATTTCCCAGCGAAAGAAGAAATGCGCCTCCTCCGGCAGCCCTTGCTGGGTCAGCACATGCCGGATGGTGGCGCAGCTTTCACGCGCACTGACCGGGTCCTGTTTGGTTTTCTGAGGCCAGTAGGTCTGCCCCTCAAGGTCTTCATCTTCGGAAATTTCATCCGAAGTCGGCAGCATCCGCGCGGTAAAACTGGTCTTGTCATGCAGCACCGCGCCCGAGAAATCCGGATAGCCATCACAGAACAGCGCCTGACGGAAGGAGGTTGGTTTTTCAAACAGACAGTCACTGAAATCCGGGATGCAGGGTTCTTCAGTAGAACTCCCAAAACGGGTTCCTGTGAAATAGGCAAAGCCGCTGAAACTGGCGGCGTCGAACCGAGCGGCCTGCGTAAAGGTGGCAGCGTCGAACCGAGCGGCCTGCTTAAATGTGGCAGAGATGAACCAAGCCTGTTGCGTGAAGGTGGCGGAAGTAAACCAAGCGCCCTGCGTGAAGGTGGCGACGGAGAACCAAACGCTCTTCGTGAAGGTGGCGGCGTCGAACCAAGCGCCCTGAGTGAAGCGGACCGAGGCGAACCAAGCGTTCCGCGCGAAGCTCGCGGACGAGAACTGAGCATGTGATGCAAAAACAGCCTTCTCCAAAACAACTGTATTGGAGAAGGCTGTTTTTGACAGCTCTATAGGGCCTTCGGGAGCGGGGAGATCTGGTACGTCGTCGACCTTTGGATTGCGGCGCTGATACTCCGCTACGAACCGTGCCTTGATCTCCTCTGCCAGTCCGTCCCAGGCCTCTAGCTCTGACATATCGATTTCAGAACTCTTCGCCGCCGCTTCGCGCTCCTCAGCACTCAGCGCGTGTCCCGACCAGGCATTCCACGCCCGGCGGTTCTTTTCGTGCAATACCCGATCAATCAACTCCCCTTTCTGCTCATCATGAAGCGTCATCAGGATGTACCAGGGGTTTTCATTGGCCGGGCGCAGGCCCTCTGGGGTCTCTGGTGGGCGCGTGTCGGCGGAATCGGGCATCAAAGCCTCACGTCATTGCAAATCAACTGCCCGGAGCCTAGCGCAGCTTTTGTGTTCCGTGAAAGGCAGATGGCCGCCCCGCCCCGTCAATCAGGGGCACATTGCGCGCAAACCCCCTATTCCCTTGACCGCGCGCGCGGTCTATAGGACGGCCATGACCAGCAATCCGCCAGATCTCCGCCCCGACCTCGCGCCGAAACCCTCCTTTGGCGCTGCCCCCCGCAAGGACCAGCCGAGCCTCGGCATGGTCTCCCTCGGCTGCCCCAAGGCGCTGGTGGACAGCGAACGCATCCTGACGCGGCTGCGCGCCGAGGGCTATGGCATCTCCGCCGATTACGCCGGCGCCGATGCGGTGATCGTCAACACCTGCGGCTTTCTCGACAGCGCCAAGGCCGAGAGCCTGGAGGCCATTGGCGAGGCGCTGAAGGAAAACGGCAAGGTCATCGTCACCGGCTGTCTGGGGGCCGAACCCGATTACATCCGCGAACACCACCCGCGCATCCTCGCCGTCACCGGCCCGCATCAATACGAACAGGTGCTGGATGCGGTGCATGCCGCCGTGCCGCCCAGCCCGGATCCGTTTGTGGACCTGCTGCCCGCCACTGGCGTCAGCCTCACGCCGCGGCATTTCAGCTATCTGAAGATCTCAGAGGGCTGCAATCACAAGTGCAAGTTCTGCATCATTCCGGACATGCGCGGCAAGCTGGCCTCGCGTCCCGGTCATGCGGTGCTGCGCGAGGCGGAAAAGCTGGTGGGCGCCGGCGTGCGCGAACTCTTGGTGATCTCTCAGGACACCTCCGCCTATGGTCTGGATCGCAAATATGACGTGAACCCGTGGAAAGAGGGCGAGATCCGCAGCCATATCACCGACCTCACCCGCGCCTTGGGCGAACTCGCCCCCGCAGATGAGCTGTGGGTGCGGCTGCATTACGTCTACCCCTACCCGCATGTGCGCGAGCTGATCCCGCTGATGGCCGATCCCGCCAATGCGGTGCTGCCCTATCTCGACATCCCCTTCCAGCACGCCCACCCGGATGTGCTGCGCCGCATGGCCCGCCCGGCCGCTGGTGCCAAGACGCTGGACGAGATCCGCGCCTGGCGCGATATCTGCCCCGAGATCACCCTGCGCTCGACCTTCATCATCGGCTACCCTGGCGAGACGGAAGCGGAATTCCAGCATCTTCTGGACTGGATGGACGAGGCGCAGCTGGATCGGGTGGGCTGCTTCAAATACGAAAACGTCGATGGTGCGCGTTCAAACGCGCTGCCGGATCACGTGCCCGAGGAGCTGAAGCAGGAGCGCTGGGAGCGGTTCATGCAGAAGGCGCAGGCGATTTCCGAGGCGAAACTGGCCGCCAAGGTGGGTCAGACCATGCAGGTCATCGTGGATGAGATTGACGCGGACGGCATCGCCACCTGCCGCACCAAGGCCGACGCGCCAGAGATCGACGGCAACCTGTTCATCGACGAGGGCACCGATGCGCTGAACGTTGGCGATCTGGTGACGGTCGAGGTGGACGAGGCCGGGGAGTATGATCTTTGGGGCGCGCTGCGCTAACCTCACAAGGCCTCACGTCCGGCCGAAATGCCGGACAACCCCCGAGATAAAGCAAAAATAATTACTTCAGAGTATTTCTCCAAACTCCAAAACTTGATCCCTAAGCTTGTACCCTTTTGAGGTGAGGATGTAATTTTTCTCTCCAGCTCGCAAAATTTCATTTACGATTTGCTCACCAAGAAACCTACGAAGAGCCTCGCCAATCTCCACCTCCAGCCGCATTAATGTTTCAAAGATTTTTCTATCTTCGCTTGAAAGACTCTTTAAAACCATATCTGCAATTTCCGACCTCGACAAACTCTCCGTCGCCTCCGCAAGAATGTGCAAAACATAACGTCCAGACACGTGCACCGCATCACTTTCAAGCACCCATGCAGATGCATCTGTTGAATTAACTCTTCTACTGTCGAGAATTTCTTTTTCCGTGGCCTCGTTAGTTTCGGAAGCGCGTTGCAACCGCTCCCCACGTTTAATGATTTCCACCTCTTGCCTCTCTTCTAGTTCGGCACGCGCCCTTTCAAAATCTGCTTTGTTTTTCAGCCTCTCTGCTGCGACATGAAGGCTATGTCCTTCTCTCCGCGTTACTTCGCTTTGGTCAATCTTGTAGATTAGAAACTTTGGAAATTTTGCAAACCATGCACCTATCAACGACAGGAATTGCCAAGCAATTCCGATGCTAAAACCTACTGACACTGGATATATCAAAGAGTGGTGCAAATCGCTATACTTCTCAACCAGCAAGATCCTAACAAACACAGAATAGTCAGAGAAAAAAATTACAAGAACAGACCTCCAATTCCAAATCAACAGACTCAAGAGAATACTGAAAGCTAACGGAGAACGAACTCGTTCAAGCGCGCCCGAATACACTTGCTTAAAAAACTCTATCATTCGCCTACTTTAATTAGCACACAATCCAAAGAATACTCTAACTTTTCTAGCTGATAATACCAAGAGAAAACGCCGCCCTTCCGATCCGGAAGAGCGGCGCTTTTCGTTGTTCAGTTTGTGTTGTATTCTGAGTGAAGACTTCGGTCCTGCTTGCTGCTTCGCCCCGGCCCGGACCCTACTCCGCTGCCACCGCGTGCTCTTCCTTCAGATAGGCGAGCAGATCGGCGTTGCGGCAATAATCCGGCGTGCGCTCGATCTCGCCCTCAAGGCTCGCCAGCTTGCGATCACAGACCTGCGGGCAGGCGCAGCGGGTGCAGCGCAGCACCGCCTCGGCGATTTCCTCGAACTGCAGGGTACCGCTGACCGCCTCTTCCTCAAGGTCCAGCCCCATGGCCTTGCCCATACGGTCAAAGAGGGCCGCGTGTGTCTTCAGCTGTTCCGGGTCGGTCATGATACGCGCTCCTGATCCTGTTCACGCGGATCACTCTGCCAGCGCGCAAAGGCGGACGCCTTGATGCAGGTCAAATAGACCTATGGCCACCGCCCCCGCTCAGCGGGCTTCCAGATAGGCGCGCACCGCGTCCTGCACCCGGCGGAACCGATCACCGCCCAGCTTCTTGCCGCCATACCAGCGGGTGACGATGATGACGTGATCCGACAGCCCCTCGCGCTCCATCATCCGCAGGATCACCATGCCGGCGCCGCTCTCGCCATCGTCGGCCTTGAGGCCGCCGGTGGGCAGCATTGCCGCCCAGGTGTTGTGGGTGGCCTTGGCATAAGCGCGCTCTGCCTTTAGCGCCGCCAGCACCGCATCCACATCCGCGCGACTGCCCACCGGGGCACCGGTGACCGCATATTTCGAGCCCCGATCCGTCAGCACCACGCCAAGTTTCGTCAACGCCACGGGCGCAGCGTCCGGGTTCTTCGTCATCATCAGCCCTCAGTTCAGACCGTATTTACGGATGGTTTTCTTGACCACCAAGATGCGGTCGGGGTTGGCCGGATGCGTGCCCAGAAAGGCGTCCCCCGGATCCGGGATGGCATCGAAGAACTGGACCCCGATGCTGGGACGATAGCCCGCCAGATGGGTAATCACCGTGCCCAGCGCATCCGCTTCCAACTCAAACGCCTTTGAATAGCTGCGCGCGCCCACCACAGCGCCCACATACTGCGCATTGGCGATTTCCTCCGGCGTGCCCCCTTCAAGCGAGACCAGCTCTCCCAGAAACACGGCCCCCTGCACGGCATTGCGCCGCTGCTGGTCCAGATGGCCGAGGATATGATGCGCCACCTCATGGCTCATCACAAAGGCCATCTCGTCTGGATTCCTGAAGCTCTCCAGCATGGACGCCGTGAAGATCACCAGCGGACGCCCGCTGCGGTCCACCGACTGAAAGGCATTGGCAGGCGCCTTGGGGTCCATATCCAGTTGCAACTCGAAGTCACAGTTGCGGTTGGGATTGCGCTTGCGGCATTCGGCCTCGGCCACCGGCTCCACATCCTGCGCCACCGCGACAAAGGCGCGATAGGTCGGGTCGTCGGCGGTGATACCGGCACAGCCGGCAACCCACAGGACAATGAGAATCAAGAAACGACGCATGACATTCCACGGTTGAACACACTCAGGCTAGCCCGGTTCCGGGCGAGGGTGCAATCAACTGGCGCCGTTGGGCGTCCACATTCCGGTCCTGCCACCTGACGCGGCCCAAGATCATCGCTTGCCAGTGCCGCCCGGCCAGTGGCAAGCTGAAGACATGTTTACCATCGAGCATGAATTCGATTCCACGGTGATCACCCTCGTCGACGAGGGCAAGGCGCATCTGAACGAGGATGTGATCATCAACGCCTTTTCCGAATGTGTCACGGTTGAGCAATTCGACCCGCGCACAAACTCGGTTCAGCGCATCACCCTCTCTCCCGAGCAGCTGCAGGATCTTGCGGCCGCGCTCGACCTGCCAGAAGGCGTCTATCGGCTGGTGCTGGAAAAGAACAGCTGACGCCGTCCCCGTGTGGCTCCGGTCAAGGGACCGCCTGCGGTGGGGATCCAGCTGTCGCCATTGGCGTCAGGCTGCGCGCACCACAAATGTCTTGTCGCGGCTGGTCGCACCCCGTCTCAGCTCCAGCCGTGACGGCGCCAGACCCAGCGCGCGGGCCAGAAGCGCCTGCACATCTGCGGTCGCCTTGCCGCCCTCTGGCACGGCTGTCACCAGAACTTTGATGATATCACCCTGCCGCTGCACGGCATTGAACGCCGCCTTGGGCGTCACCCGCACCGTAATTTCAGCCCCAGCCACGGCGAGGTCGCTGAGGTCCGCCATTTGCCGCGCCTTCGGCTTTGCCATCGCCTGCTGCTCCTACCTGCTCGCCAGTCCATGTGCGCCGTGCACCCCATGTGCAAGGGCGCGGGGCACCCTGTGCGGGCCTGCCCGTGGACAGATCGCACCTGCTTCACTACACGCCGGACAGGACAGTTCCCAGCCCGGCCCCTGCATCGCAGAGGTGGCCAGATGCAAGGCGTCTTGCCTCTTGAAACCCACGCCACGCTGCCCGACATAGGGCAGGATAGATGTAATAAGGTTTTACATATGCCGCAACGCAATGATGCCGCCCTCGATTTTCTGCAAACCCGCCGGTCTCGCCCGGCCAAGACCCTGATCGCCCCGGCTCCCAGCCGCGAAGAGCTGATGCCCCTGCTCACCGCCGCCGCGCGCACGCCGGATCATGGCAAACTGGAGCCCTGGCGCTTCATCGTGGTGGAACAGGGCGCGATGGGACGCCTCGGCGATCTGACCGAAGCGGCAGGCGCGCGGCTCGGAAAATCCGCCGAGGATATCGCCAAGGCCCGCAGCCAGTTCGACCTTGGGCAGCTTGCCGTTGTGGTCATCGAGATCCAGAAGAGCAATCCCAAGATCCCGCCGCTGGAGATCACTTATTCCGCAGGTGCCGTCTGTCTGGCCTTGTTGAACGCGGCGCTGGCTGCGGGATGGGGCGCCAACTGGCTGTCCGGCTGGATGAGCCATGATCGCGGTTTCTGCGAGGCCGCCTTTGACCTTGCGCCGAACGAGCGGATCGCCGGGCTGATCCACATCGCCACCGAAGGCTCCGTGCCGCCCGAGCGCCCGCGCCCGGATCTGGAGACGATCACCACCTGGGTCGACGCATGATCTTTACCGCTTTTGGCAAGGCCCTGGGCCAGGTCGGGGACCCGCGCTTTCGTCGGGTGCTCCTGCTTGGCATCGGGCTGACCTTTGCGCTTCTGGTGGCCGCCTATGCCGCGCTTTTGATGCTGATCCAATCGCTGGTCGGGCAAGAGACCTCCCTGCCCCTGATCGGTGAGGTCACGTGGATGAACGACCTGCTGTCGGTGGGATCGTTCTTCTTCATGATGCTGCTGTCGGTGTTCCTGATGGTGCCGGTCGCCTCGGCGATCACCTCGATGTTCCTCGACGAGGTGGCCGCCGCGGTCGAGGCGCGCCACTATCCGCATCTTGCGCCCGTGCCGGGCCTTTCGGTCTGGGAAGGCGTCAAAGACACGGTGAATTTCCTCGGTGTGCTGATCACCGCCAACGTGCTGGCGCTGGTGCTTTACGCACTCTTTGCCCCGGCGGCATTGTTCATCTTCTGGGGGCTCAACGGCTTTTTGCTGGGACGTGAGTATTTCACCCTCGCCGCTGCACGCCGGGTGGGACTGGTGGAGGCCAAACGCCTGCGCCGACGCCATGGCGCAACCATCTGGGCGGCCGGTGTGCTGATGGCAATGCCGCTGTCGGTTCCGCTGGTGAACCTGCTGATCCCCATCCTCGGAGCGGCGACCTTCACCCATATCTTCCACGCCCTATGGCGTGCGGAGTGACCGCCTGAGATGCCAGCCAACCTGCGGGCGCGGCGATCAAATTTGATCCGGTAGCTACGACCTGCACGCCAGCGCCGCCCACCGCATCGTCACTTGCCACCGCATCGTCACTGACCCGATCCGGGTCCGGCCAGGTGATCCGCGCCGGGCCGTCAGGTCCGGCGCTCGGCCCAACGGGCGCGATGGCATGTTTCATGCCATCGCAACGGGCGGGAGAACGCCCCTCTCGCCGCTGATTTCTCGAATAATCCGATCAGGGACGGTCCGGCAGACGGTTGAGCCAGTCGAAATCGTTGACGCTGATGACACCGGACCAGATCACCCCGGCGATGATCGCCCAGAGCACAGCCGCCGCCCCGGTCGTGATCCAGGCCTTCTGCTTCAGGAAATGCCGCTCGGGCGCGCCAGCATGGGTGCCGGGCACCACCGCTCCGGCATCGCCCTGGGTCTCCAGTCGGATCGGGATCACCACCAGAAAGGTCATGAACCAGATGACCGCATAAAGCACGAGACCGGATGTGATACCCATGGGATGTTCCTTTCACGGGGCCAGAATGCAGGACAGCCTGCGGGACAATCAGTTCGGACACGTGGCCCGACAGGGGCCATCTAGTCTCAAACCTCTTCGAGTTCCACCAGGCAGCCGTTGAAATCTTTGGGATGCAGGAACAGCACCGGCTTGCCATGCGCCCCGATCTTCGGCTCCCCCGTGCCCAGCACCCGCGCGCCTTCCGATTTCAGATGGTCCCGCGCCGCCAGAATGTCGTCGACTTCATAGCAGATGTGGTGGATACCGCCCGCCGGGTTCTTGTCCAGAAATCCCTGGATCGGCGAGCCCTCCCCCAGCGGATAGAGCAGCTCGATCTTGGTGTTCGGCAGCTCGATGAAGACCACGGTCACCCCATGGTCCGGCTCATCCTGTGGCGCCCCCACGCTTGCGCCAAGCGCATCGCGATACTGTGCCATCGCGGCCTCCAGGTCCGGCACGGCAATAGCTACGTGGTTCAGTCGTCCGATCATGGCAGGTTCCCTCAGCATCCGAAACAATATGTCCCCGTAAAGATCAAAACCCTACGTTTCTTGCAAGCCCGCTGGCACACGCCAGAGATGTATATGACCGCGTCGAGACGTCACGTCGGCCCCTATTAAGAACTTGTTAGCCCAGATTCCATAGCGTCGGAGTATGTAATCAGTGAGGTCAGAACATGGACGATTCGGATCTTTTTGCCTCTGCGACCCGGCTGGGAAGTGGACGCCGCCCGCTTCTGGGTTTGACGATCCTTGTGGTAGAAGACAGCCGCTACGCCTGCGAGGCGATGCGCCTGCTGTGTTTGCGCAGCGGGGCCCGCATCCGCCGGGCCGACAGTCTGAAATCCGCCCGCCGACATTTGCAGGTCTACCGCCCCTCCGTGGTGATCATCGACATGGGCCTGCCTGATGGCTCCGGCGCCGAACTGATCGAAGCTCTGTCGGGCGCCTCGCGTCAGGTTGCCGTCATCCTCGGCATCTCGGGGGACGAAAACACTGAAAGCGCCGCTTTGGCCGCCGGTGCGGATGGTTTTCTGCCCAAGCCCATCGTCTCCGTCGCCGCGTTTCAGAACGCCATCCTCAACAACATGCCACCGGAGCGTCAGCCGATCGGCCCGCGCCCGATCACTGACGAGGCGGTCGAACCCGATATTCTCGCGTTTCGCGATGATATGGCACATGCGGCCGAAGTTCTCGACGAAGCCCGGGACGAAAAGACGCTGGACTATCTGGCCCAGTTCCTCGGCAGCGTCGCCCGCAGCGTCGGGGACTCCTCGCTGGCCACAGCCGCGACCCGTCTGGCTGAAACCCGCGAATCCGGAGGTCCGTTGGCCATTGAGACCGCCCATATTGCGGATCTCGTGCAAGAGCGGCTCCAACGCAAGATTGCGATCTGAGCCATGCTGCAGTCTCTTCTAATCGCTTCGCTGACGCTGGTCATCGTCTTGGTCGTGCAGGCTCGTCTAAGCTCCTCTGATGCAGAGGCCTCTCGTCATTCGATGCAGCCTCGACGCCCAAAAACGCGTTAGCCTGTGCTGCGCATTGCCTGTCCCAACAGACCAATCAGCGGGCCCGGCTCTTCCACTGGCAAAAAATAACGGTAGTCACTGCGCCCGGAATCGAGCGCCTCCTGCAATACGCCTTCGGGTGACAGGATCATTGAGCGCGGAATATAGTCACCATCCGGAGCGTAGGCTTGACTGATCTCCGGTTCCTGGTCCCGATCAACCAACACGAATATGAGGTTTCGAGAGAGCGCCTCTACGCGGCGCTCAAAGAAAACGGAACGAAATGCGCGACACGTCGGGCACCAGGTCGCGTGCACCAGCATGTAGATCGGCTTGCGTTCGGCCTGCGCCCGATCCAGCCCCTCACCGTAGCTGTGCCACGCAATACCCTCTGTGTTGAAAGACGCAGCACTGGCATCCGCAGAAACTGTCTCCGGCCAAAGAAAAGGGGCCGCCAAACTGGCAGCTCCCGTCACAATCTGTCGACGTCTAAGCATCAATCGTCTTGCGGGATCACCCGCAGGCCCAGCTCCATCAGCTGCTCTGCCAGCGGCTCGGACGGTGCCGCCATCATCAGGTCTTCGGCGCGCTGGTTCATCGGGAACATGATGACCTCGCGGATGTTGGCCTCATCTGCCAGCAGCATCACCATCCGGTCGATGCCGGCCGCGCAACCACCATGCGGCGGGGCGCCGTATTGGAACGCGTTGACCATACCGCCAAAGCGTTTCTCGACCTCATCCTTGCCATAGCCGGCAATTTCAAAGGCCTTGAACATGATCTCCGGCTTGTGGTTCCGGATCGCGCCAGAGACCAGCTCATAACCGTTACAGGCCAGGTCATACTGGAAACCGCGCACGGCCAATGGGTCGCCCTGCAGCGCCTCCATCCCGCCCTGCGGCATGGAGAAAGGGTTGTGTTCGAAATCGACCTTGCCGGTTTCTTCGTCCTTCTCGTAGATCGGGAAATCCACGATCCAGGCAAAGGCAAAGCGGTCCTTGTCGGTCAGGCCCAGCTCCTCGCCGATCACATTGCGGGCGCGGCCGGCAACGCTCTCGAAGGTCTTTGGCTTGCCGCCCAGAAAGAAGGCCGCATCGCCGACACCCAGACCGAGCTGCTGGCGGATTGCCTCGGTGCGCTCGGGACCGATGTTCTTGGCCAACGGACCTGCGGCTTCCATGCCGTTGCCCTGATCGCGCCAGAAGATATAGCCCATGCCGGGCAGACCTTCCTTCTGGGCAAAGGCGTTCATGCGGTCGCAGAACTTGCGGCTGCCGCCCGTCGGCGCGGGGATGGCGCGAATTTCAGTGCCGTCCTGCTCCAGCAGTTTGGCAAAGATTGCGAAGCCGGAGCCCGCGAAATGCTCAGACACCACCTGCATCTTGATTGGGTTCCGCAAGTCCGGCTTGTCGGAACCATACCACAGGGCCGCGTCCTTGTAGGAGATCTGCGGCCAGTCTTCGGCGGCATCAACCTTGCGGCCCTTGCCGAACTCCTCGAACACGCCCGCCATCACCGGCGCGATGGTGTCGAACACATCCTGCTGAGTGACAAAGGACATCTCGAGGTCGAGCTGGTAGAAATCGGTGGGCGAACGGTCGGCGCGCGGGTCCTCGTCGCGGAAACAAGGCGCGATCTGGAAATACTTGTCAAAGCCCGACACCATCATCAGCTGCTTGAACTGCTGCGGCGCCTGCGGCAAAGCGTAGAATTTGCCCGGGTGCAGACGCGAGGGCACCAGGAAGTCACGTGCGCCCTCGGGGGAAGAGGCGGTGATGATCGGGGTCTGGTATTCGTTGAAGCCACGATCCCACATGCGCTTGCGGATCGACTGGATCATCTGCGAGCGCAGCACCATGTTGTTCTGCATCTTCTCGCGCCGCAGGTCGAGGTAGCGATAGCGCAGGCGGGTTTCTTCCGGGTATTCCTGCTCGCCAAAGACCATCAGCGGCAGCTCTTCGGATTTGCCGAGCACCTCGATGTCGCGGATGAAGACTTCGACCTCGCCGGTCGGGATCTTCGCGTTGATCAGGCTTTCGTCGCGGGCCTTCACCTCGCCGTCGATGCGGATACACCATTCGGCGCGCACCTTTTCGATCTCGGCAAACACCGGGCTATCCGGATCCGCCATGACCTGGGTGACGCCGTAATGGTCGCGCAGGTCGATGAACAAGAGGCCACCGTGGTCGCGGACCCGATGGACCCAGCCGGACAGGCGAACGGTTTCGCCGACGTGGGATTTGTTCAACTCGGCGCAGGTATGGCTGCGATATGCGTGCATGGATCTGGTCTCTCTCGGCTGCGGCTGGCGAGATGCGGGGCATCATCGCCGGGCAAAATTCATCCGCACCCGTACACAGGGTTCAACCGGTCTTGTCAAGCAAACCGGGCCAATTGACCGACCTCACCGCCCTGTTTTGCACCACTGCAGCAGCGCGGGGGGCTCCCGCCCACGCGGGCCGCCCTGCACAGGCAGGGCAACACCTTGCGGTTGGGCCGCGCGCCGCGCGTTGCGCGGCGCCGCAGCCGGTCCCCGGCGGGGACCGGCTGCCCCCCTCCGCTCGGGCACCCTGTCTTACACATCCGTCGGGAAAGAGGCGCGTGTTTACGCGCCAAGCCGAGCCGGGATCTGCCCGCGCAGGGCGTTCATCAGATGGATCTGCCGCGCCTGCCGCAAATCATCCATCGTCAGAACCGCCTCGCGCAGCGCGCCGGCCTCCAGCAGGCTCTGACGGTAGATCCCCGGCAGACAACCGGAGGCCAACGGTGGTGTGAGCCTGTCGCCTTGCGCGGTGGTGAGGGCGATATTGGTGATCGTTCCTTCGCAAAGCTCCCCGCGCGTGTTGAGGAACACCATCTCCTGCACCCCAGCCGGAAGGTCGCGCCGCACCTGGTCATAGAGCGCCCGCCGAGTGGTCTTGTGCTGCAACATCGGGTCATCTGCCTCCAGCCGCGCCTCGGCGATGGCAAACCGCCACAAAGGTACGGCGGGCGGCATCGGAGAGGTCGCCAGATCCAGCGCGCCATCTGCCGCAAGGGTCATACGACAGCGCAGCGGCACCGAGCCACATAAGCCCGCCACCAAACGGCTGGCTCCTTTCGCATCGAAGGGGATGCCAAACGCCGTCGCAGACCGTGCCATCCGCGCCAAATGCAGATCCAGCCGCGCCACGCGCGCCCCCTGCCCCGGCACATAGCCGAAGGTCTCGATCAGGCGGAAATCGGGGTCGTCACCTGCGCAAAACGGGCTTTCCACAGCGCTTCCTCATATTCCGAGGCCGCGGTGCTGTCCCAGACCAGCCCGCCGCCGACGTTGAAAGTGGCGCGGTCGCCGTCCAGAAGCACGGTGCGGATTGCCACGTTGAATTCCGACCGGCCATCCGGCGCCGCCCAGCCGATGGAGCCGCAATAGATGTCACGGGCCCAAGGTTCCAGATCGCGCAGCACCTCCATGGCGCGGATCTTCGGCGCGCCGGTGATCGACCCGCAAGGGTACAGCGCGGCAAAGATCTCCGCCAGACCACAGCCCGCCGCCAGACGTGCCCGCACCAGCGACACCATCTGATGCACGGTGGTGTAGCTTTCGATCGCGAACAGCTCCGGCACATGCACCGATCCGGTCTCGGCCACGCGGCTGATGTCATTGCGCAACAGATCCACGATCATCAGGTTTTCCGCGCGGTTCTTCTCGTCCGCCTGCAGGAAATCGCGCCGCCGCGCGTCCTCTGCCGGATCGGCGCTGCGCGGCTGGGTGCCCTTCATCGGGCGGGTCTCGATCACGCCCTCACCCGTGGTGCGAAAGAACAGCTCCGGGCTGCGCGACAGGATCGCGGGCAAGCCCTCCTGCTCGATCAGGACCCCGTGGCCCACCGGCTGACGCTGTGCCAAGGCTGCGTATAGCGCCTCCGGACTGCCCCGGGCCGCGACATCAATGGGAAAGGTCAGGTTGGCCTGATAGATGTCGCCTGCGCCAATCAGCGCCTTCACCTGATCAAACGCCTGCGCATAGCGCGCCGCGTCCCAGCGTGGCACCGCCTCGCCAAAGCCTGCATCGCCCGCCCAGCGCGGAACCTCTGCCATCGCCGGCGCGCGGTACACCCCGAACTGCATCAACGGCAGACGCCGGCGCTCCGGCATCCGCGTCGAAAGCCGTGGCTCCAGCGCATAGCCCAGCTCATAGGAGGCATAGCCCGCAACCCAATAGCCCTCGGCGCGCGCCTCATCCAGGGCCGCCAGCGCATCCGGCACCTCCTGTGCGCAGGCGGCACGGATCATCCGCAGCGGCTCGGCAAATTGCGCCGCACCGCCGCCCTCACCACACACAGGGCCATTGTCAAACCGGAGTCGCACCGTCAAAGTCTCCTCACAGACTGTTGGAGCCCCGCATATAGCGGTTTGATCGCCTCGGGAAAGGCCCGAAAGCGGCAAATTGCGTTGCGGGGCCGATCCCCCTTGCACCTTTTGTCTCGCTCCCTATAACGCAGGACAATTTGGGCGCTGCCCGCGCCTGATTCAGACTGCCACCCGCATAGTTTTCCAAGAGGACGCCACGCCATGCCCAAAAGAACCGATATCCAGTCGATCATGATCATTGGCGCGGGGCCGATCGTCATCGGGCAGGCCTGCGAATTCGACTATTCCGGCGCTCAGGCTTGCAAGGCGCTGCGCGAAGAAGGCTACCGGGTCATTCTGGTGAACTCCAACCCGGCGACGATCATGACAGATCCCGGTCTGGCCGATGCCACCTATATCGAGCCGATCACCCCCGAGGTGGTCGCCAAGATCATCGAAAAGGAACGCCCCGACGCGCTCTTGCCGACCATGGGCGGGCAGACCGGCCTCAACACCTCTCTGGCACTCGAAGAAATGGGCGTGCTGGAGAAGTTCGGCGTCGAGATGATCGGTGCCAAGCGCGAGGCCATCGAGATGGCCGAGGACCGCAAACTGTTCCGCGAAGCGATGGACCGGCTGGGCCTGGAAAATCCCAAAGCCACCATCGTCACCGCTCCGACCAAGGACGACGGCAAGGCGGACCTCGACGCGGGCGTCGCCAAGGCACTGGAAACGCTTGACTATGTAGGTCTCCCAGCGATCATTCGCCCGGCCTTCACCCTCGGCGGCACAGGCGGCGGCGTGGCCTACAACCGCGAGGATTACATCCACTACTGCCGCTCCGGCATGGATGCCTCACCGGTGAACCAGATCCTCGTCGACGAGAGCCTTCTGGGCTGGAAGGAATACGAGATGGAAGTGGTCCGCGACAAGGCGGACAACGCGATCATCGTCTGCTCGATCGAGAACATCGACCCGATGGGCGTGCACACCGGCGACAGCATCACCGTGGCCCCGGCGCTGACGCTCACCGACAAAGAATACCAGATGATGCGCTCCGCCTCGATCGCGGTGCTGCGGGAAATCGGCGTCGAGACCGGCGGCTCCAACGTGCAATGGGCGGTGAACCCCGACGATGGCCGCATGGTCGTCATCGAGATGAACCCCCGTGTGTCGCGCTCCTCGGCGCTGGCGTCCAAGGCCACCGGCTTCCCGATCGCCAAGATCGCCGCGAAACTGGCGGTGGGCTACACGCTGGACGAGCTGGACAACGACATCACCAAGGTGACGCCCGCCTCGTTCGAGCCGAGCATCGACTATGTGGTCACCAAGATCCCGAAATTCGCCTTCGAGAAATTCCCCGGCTCCGAGCCCTTCCTGACCACGGCGATGAAATCCGTCGGCGAGACGATGGCGATCGGCCGCACCATTCACGAATCGATGCAAAAGGCGCTGGCCTCGATGGAATCGGGCCTCACCGGCTTTGACGAGGTCACCATCCCCGGCGTCACCGCCGGTCACTGGGAAAGCGTCGGTTCGGACGACAAGGCCGCGGTCATCAAGGCGATCAGCCAGCAAACCCCGGACCGGCTGCGCACCATCGCCCAGGCAATGCGTCACGGGCTGTCGAATGACGAGATCTTTGGCGTCACCAAATTCGACCCCTGGTTCCTGGCCCGCATCCGCGAGATCATCGACGCCGAGCGCGACGTTCGCAAGAACGGCCTGCCGATGCGCGAAGATGGCCTGCGCGCCCTCAAGATGCTCGGCTTCACCGATGCCCGCCTTGGCCTGCTGACCGGTCGTGACGAGGACAACGTGCGCCGCGCCCGCCACAACCTCGGCGTCAAGGCGGTGTTCAAACGCATCGACACCTGTGCCGCCGAGTTCGAGGCCCAGACCCCCTATATGTACTCCACCTACGAGAGCCCGATGATGGGCGAAGTCGAGTGCGAGGCCCGCCCCTCCGACCGCAAGAAGGTGGTCATTCTCGGCGGTGGTCCAAACCGGATCGGCCAGGGGATCGAGTTCGATTATTGCTGCTGTCACGCCTGCTACGCGCTGACGGACGCGGGCTACGAGACCATCATGGTCAACTGCAACCCGGAGACGGTGTCGACCGACTATGACACCTCGGATCGTCTGTATTTCGAGCCGCTCACCATGGAGCATGTGATGGAAATCCTGCGCGTCGAGCAGGACAACGGCACTCTGCATGGCGTGATTGTGCAGTTCGGCGGCCAGACCCCGCTGAAGCTGGCCAATGCGCTGGAGGCCGAGGGCATCCCGATCCTCGGCACCACCCCCGACGCCATCGACCTGGCCGAGGACCGCGAGCGGTTCCAGACGCTGGTCAACGAGCTGGGCCTGAAGCAGCCGAAGAACGGCATCGCCTCCACCGATGCGCAAGCTCTTGAAATTGCAGGCGAGATCGGCTTCCCGCTGGTGATCCGCCCCTCCTATGTTCTGGGCGGCCGCGCGATGGAGATCGTGCGCGACATGGATCACCTCAAGCGCTACATCAACGAGGCCGTGGTGGTCTCCGGCGACAGCCCGGTGCTCTTGGACAGCTATCTCTCCGGCGCGGTGGAGCTGGACGTGGACGCGATCTGCGACGGCACCGATGTACATGTGGCCGGCATCATGCAGCACATTGAGGAGGCCGGCGTGCACTCCGGTGACAGCGCCTGCTCCCTGCCGCCCTACTCGCTCGACAAGGACATCATCGAAGAGATCAAGGTGCAGACCTTTGCGCTGGCCAAGGCGCTCAATGTGGTTGGTCTGATGAACATCCAGTTCGCGGTCAAGGATGGCGACATCTACCTGATCGAGGTCAACCCGCGTGCCTCGCGCACCGTGCCGTTTGTGGCCAAGGCCACCGACAGCGCCATTGCCTCGATCGCCGCGCGGGTGATGGCGGGCGAGCCGCTGTCGAATTTCCCCAAACGCGCGCCGTATGAACCGGACGCGGGCTATGACGTCAACACACCGATGGCCGACCCGATGACGCTGGCCGACCCGAACATGCCGTGGTTCTCGGTGAAGGAGGCGGTGCTGCCCTTCGCCCGCTTCCCAGGTGTCGATACCATCCTCGGCCCGGAGATGCGCTCCACCGGCGAGGTCATGGGCTGGGACCGCAGCTTTGCCCGCGCCTTCCTCAAGGCGCAGATGGGCGCCGGCATGGTGCTGCCCGCGTCGGGGCGCGCCTTCATCTCGATCCGCGACACCGACAAGACCGAAGTGATGCTCGACACCGCCCGCATCCTGCTGGGTCAGGGCTTTGAACTGGTCGCCACCCGCGGCACCCAGGGCTGGTTGGCCGGTCACGGGGTGGCGTGTTCGGTGGTCAACAAGGTCTACGAGGGCCGCCCGCATGTGGTCGACATGCTCAAGGATGGCGGCATCCAGCTGGTGCTGAACACCACCGAGGGCGCACAGGCAGTGGAGGATTCAAAGCCGATGCGCGAAGTGGCGCTCTATGACAAGATCCCCTACTTCACCACCGCAGCTGGTGCCCATGCCGCCGCCCGCGCCATCCAAGCGCAGGCCGAGGGCGAGGTAGAGGTCAAAAGCCTGCAAGGCTGAGCCTCCATCGCATAAAGACAGACAGACGCCCCCGATCCGGGGGCGTTTTCTTTTGCCCTACAACGGCTTTGTCCGGTCTACGGCGGGCCAGGGACTGCCATAGCCGCACGGCAGGCACACCTGCATACGCGACGCGCCATATATGCTAGGAACGCATCAGACACGCGCGTGCTCTTGCTGATAGGTGCCCTGATGATGATCCGCCGCTTTCTCTGCCTCTCACTGTTTTTATCGCTGGCTGCATGTGATGTGCCCTTGGTGCCGCTGATCTGATCCCTCGCCGCGTTCGGTGATTTTTCGTACAATTGAATCAGATGTTTACGGAGCGTTCACGACGTCTGCGTTGCGACGACTCAATCGCGCAGGCAGAGTTAGTCCTGCATAGAGCAGCTCAGAAGAGCAGCGGAAGATCATGTTCCCTCCGGCCATCACCTTCTCTCTCACCCCCTCACAGATGGCCAACCCTTGATCTCCCCTTTAACGGAAAAGCCCCGTGGGACAGGATCCCCGGGGCTTTTCTCAGTCTTGTTTGTTCCGGCCGCGCCAAGAAAGGCGCAACCGGATGTCTGTCGGGTCATCAGGCCGCCGCAGCCGCCTCGGCCTTCTCGCGGCGTTCTACTCCTTTGAAGAAGATCAGGTAGAACACCGGTGCGGCCACCAGGGTCAGCACGGTGGCAAAGGCCAGGCCCCCCATGATGGTCACCGCCATGGAGACGAAGAAGGCATCGCTCATCAGCGGCGCCATGCCAAGGATGGTGGTCACCGCCGCCAGCATCACTGGACGCAGACGCGACACCGAAGCCTTGACGATGCTTTCGCGCAAGGGCAGCGCCTCCTCGCGGCGCACGATGTCGATCTCCTCCACCAGGACGATGCCGTTCTTGATCAGCATCCCCGACAGGCTCAGCAGACCCAGAAGCGCGGTAAAGGTGAAGGGCAGCCCGGTGCCCATCAGCCCGATCACCACGCCGTTCACGCTCATCGGCACCAACAACCAGATGATGATCGGCTGGCGGATGGCATTGAACAGCAGCACCGAGATCAGCACCATGATCAGGAGCGACAGCGGCAGCTGCTTTCCGAGGCTTTCGTTCGCCTCGGCGGAGTTCTCATGCTCCCCGCCCCACTCCATCTTGTAGCCCAGCGGCACCTCGATGGCCTCCACTGCAGACTGCACCTCGCTGAACACCGTCGCCGCCGTCACCTCGGATGAGATATCTGCACCGATGGTGATGGTGTAGACCCGGTCCCGACGATGGACGAGGGTGTTCTGCACCTCGTAGCCCACCCCGTCGAGCATCTGCTCGATCGGAATCCAGGTGCCCGCAGTCTCGGAAAACACCACCTGATTCATCAGGTTGTATGGCTCTTCCGGCGGCTGGCGCATGACGATGGGGATCAGACGCTCCCGCTCGCGGAACACCCCGGTGGTCAAACCATTGGTCGAGAACTTCAACGCGTTGGAGATCGCCTCCCGCGTCACGCCTGCGGTCTGGGCGCGATCCGTTGCATAGACCGGCTTCAGCACCAGTTCCTGTTCACGCCAGTCATGTCGGACGTCGCGCGTCAGGTCGCTTGACGTCTCCAGGACCACCTTGGCCTCTTGTGCCAGCTGTCGCAGCACGGCCGGATCGGGCCCGGAGAACCGCACCTCCACCGGAGCCCCGCCGCCGGGGCCAAAGACCAGCCGTTCGGTGCGGAACTCGCCTTCTGGGAAGCGGGACTTGCCAAAGGCTTCCAGCTCCGCCTGCAGCGCCGGGATCTGCTCGATGTTTTCGGTGCGGATGATCAGGTGACCATAGCTCGGGTTTGCCTTCTGTGCGGCATAGGTCAGCAGGAACCGGGTTGCGCCCTGCCCCACGAATGTCGCGGTGGACACCACATCATCGCGCGCGTCCAGCCACTCCTCGACCACCGCCAGATGCGCCGAGGTGGTCTCGATCGCGGTGCCCTGTGGCAGCTTGTAGTGCACATAGAACAGCGGCGTGTTGGAGTTCGGGAAGAACTGCTGCTTCAGCATGCCAAAGCCCATGAAGCACACCACCGTCACTGCAATCAGACCAGCTACGACGAACCAGCGCATCTTCAGCGCCGCCCGCAAAAGGCCACCGTAGGCGCGGAACATCAAACCGCCATAGCTGTCGAGATCCTCGCCGGTGCCACGCTTGAAGAAGTAATGCCCCAGCAGCGGCGTCACGGTCAGCGCCAGAAGCCAGCTCAACAGGAGCGAAATCCCGATCACCGCAAAGAGCGAGAACATGAACTCACCCGTGGCATCCGGGCTAAGACCAATACCGGCAAAGGCCATGATGCCGATGACCGTCGCCCCCAGCAGTGGGATCTGTGTCTTGGCAGCCGCCTCATGCGCCGCTTCGCGCGAGGATCTGCCCTTCTGCATGGTGATCTGCATGCCCTCGGCCACAACGATGGCGTTGTCCACCAGCATGCCCATGGCAATGATCAGCGCACCGAGTGAAATCCGCTCCATCTCGATCGAGAACAGCGCCATGAAGAACAGCGTGCCCACCACCGTCAGCAGCAGCGTCGTGCCCACCACGATCGCCGCACGCCAGCCCATGAACAGCGCCAGCACCACGATCACGATGGCCACCGACATGGCAAGGTTCACCAGAAAGTCGTTGGAGGCCTTCTCCACCACGATATGCTGCTGGTAGATCGGGTGCAGCTCGACACCAAAGGGAATTTCGCTGTCCAACTCGGCCAGCTTGTCATCCACCCGGTGCCCCACATCGACGATGTTTTCGTTGGCAACGCCCGACACGCCCAGCGTGAAGGCTTCCATGCCGTTGAACCGGATCAGCTCGTTCGGGTCGACTTCGCGCCCGCGCCAGACATTGGCAATGTCGATGATGTTGATGGTTTCACCACCCACGCCCACCGTGAGACCGGCGATTTCAGATACCGAGTCGGTCCCTTCCGGCGTCTGCAGAAGCGTGTTCACAGTGCCAGCCTTGATCTCCCCCGCCGGTGTGACGGAGTTCGATGTGGCGATGGCATTGGCGATCGCATTCACCGAAACGCCCAGATTGGTCGCGATCGGCATGTCGGGTTCGACATAGATGGATTCGTTGCGCAAACCGGCGATATTGACGTCGGCCACACCCTCGACCGTCAGCAGCTCCCGCCGCAGATAGGTGGACAGCTCGTATTTCTCCTTGTCGGAGAACCCTTCCGCCGTCACCGCGTAGAAAATGCCAAAGACGTCGCCGAAACTGTCATTGACCAGCGGCTCACTGACACCATCGGGCAATCCCCGCGCCGCATCGCGCACCTTGGCGCGCAGTTTGGTCCAGATCTGTGGCAGCTCGGACCCGTCATAGGTGTCCTGCATCTCGACCTCGATGATCGACACGCCGGGCCGGTTCATCGAGCTGATTTCTTTCACTTCCGCCATCTTCTGAATGGCGGATTCCAGCGGTTCGGAGACCTCCATCGCGACCTGTTCGGCGGTGGCGCCGGGATAGGTGGTCTGGATCACCGCCTGTTTGATGGTAAAGGCCGGGTCTTCCAGCCGCCCGAGGCTGAGAAAGCCCCAGATGCCCCCGAACAGGGCAAACAACATGATCAGCCACGTATAAAGCGGCCGTTGAATGGATCCGCGTGCAATGTCCATGTCGCGGGCCTCAGTTGCTGAAGCCGGTGAAGCGGCGAACCGCCTGACCGTCTTTCAACGCCGCACCGCCAGTCAGCACGACCTCGTCCCCGTCATTGACACCGGACAAGACCTCGAATTCACCAAACTGGTTCGGCTCGACCGTGACCTCGGTCCAGGTCACAGCCCCCTGATCCGCGCCGGTCGGGGTAAAGATCATCACGCCCGTCACCCCCGCAGGTGTGGTCACGATGGCGGTGGCTGGCAGGGAAATCCGATGCCGCCCGATCATCACCCGCACGCTGACGGTGGTCGAGGCCCCCGGCAGCACCTGCCGGTCCTCCGGCGGCTCCATCGACAGGGTCACCCGATAGGTCTGACCCACTGCTGAGGCCTCGGCCGTGTATTCCAGGATCTCCAGGGGATATTCCTTATCCGACCCGGGAAAGGTCGCAACGATCTCGAAACGATCACTTTCGTTGGTCCGCTGGAACAGCAGCTCCGGCACGTCGATTTCCACATGCAGCTCCGACATGTCGTGCAGACGTGTGATCGGTGTTCCGGCAGACACCGTGGAGAACAGCGCCACCTCACGTCGCGCGACCAGCGCATCAAAGGGCGCATAGAGCGTGGCGTGGTCGAGGTTGGTCTGTGCCGTACGCAGGGATACCTCGGACAGGCCCGCCGCGGTCTCCGCATCCTCGATCACCACCTGGCTCACCGTGCCCGCAAGGCGCGCATTGCGTTCCTTGTTGCGGTCGGCCTGCTGCTTGTTCAGCACCGCCTGTTCCAACTGCAACTGAAAGGTCTCCAGATCGAGCTGCGCAATCAGTTCGCCCTGTGGCACCACATCGCCTTCGGTCACCGGCAGTTTCAGCACCTGGCCGCCAACCTGAAACGCCAGATCGACGGTCTCCTTGGCGGCCACCTGACCGAAGAAACGCCGCTCCATCGGTGCGGCGCCCCCATCGGCAGTCATCAGCTTCACCGGTTTCAGCGATGTGTCCACCGCCTGCTCCGCATCCTGTGCCTGCGCCGCCAGCGGTGCCGCAAGCACCACCCCCAGCAGCACGGCCCGGATTGATGTCATTGTCATGTCTGATCTCCTTCACAGGGTCCTACAGCGCCCGACTGAACGGCCTTGTTGTGAATTTTCTGTGCGAGCCCTGCGAGAATTCGTGCTTCCTCTCGCGTCAGGCCCGACGTTTCATAAAATACCTCGGACGCATCAGCGACAAGCTGCCGCCGCCTTGCATGTCCGTTCTGCGTCAGTTCCAGCAGCCAGGCGCGCCCGTCATCGGCATCACGCACCCGACGGATCAGGCCCTGACGTTCCAGCGCCCCTGCTCCGGCCGTAACGGCCGAGGGCGCCTTCATCGTCAGCCGCGCCAGCTCCCCCATGCGACAGGGTCGCACGAGAAGCAGCAACAGATGGCATTCCATCCGGCCCAGCTGTTCCCCGAGACGTGCATCATTCAGGCGCTGCTCCAATTGCCAATGCAGTGCAAAGACCCCCATCATGGCCTGCACTTCCGGTGTATGGAGATCCCAATTGTCGGAATGATCTGAAGTCATGTCTCGCTCCTGAGAGCCAAATAGTTCACGAACTGAAGTATTTAAAGGGGGCCCCTCCTCTTTCTGCGCGCATCCCGAAGCATTATGTCACATCTCACCGGTCAAAGCGTATATTTCACGCAAATGTCGCAGATCCGCTGCGGGACCTGCGGTCAGACCGCATATCCCGCCTCACCTTTCGCCAAAGCTATTCGTCTGAGGTTTTCGCCGAGCACCGGGTGTGATTCGACCCAACCACATTGCTCTTGACCCGAGGGCATGCAGCCCGCCGCCCTTGACCTCTCGACTTGAAAAAGGCCCTATATGCGCCACCTCGAGACAGGGGACCTGTTCAGGCCCCGCCACCTGGGACGCAAACATGTACACACCCGCCATTACCGGCACCGGGGTCTTCACCCCCGCAGAGCGCATCTCCAACGCGGAGCTGGTCCAGGCGTTCAACGCCTATGTCGACCTGCAGAACGCCCGGCACGCCGAGGCCATCGCCGCCGGTGAGCGCGAGCCGCTGCAGTACTCTTCGGAAGAGTTCATCGAGAAAGCCTCCGGCATCCACAGCCGCTTTGTAATGGACAAATCCGGCGTGCTCGACCCGGAGGTGATGCACCCGCAGCTGCGCCAGCGCAGTGACGACGAACCCGGCATCATGGCCGAAATGGGTGTGGACGCCGCCCGAAAGGCGCTCGCGCAGGCCGGCAAGACCGCTGCCGACGTCGATGCGGTGATCTGCGCCGCCTCCAACATGGAACGCGCCTACCCCGCTGTCGCCATCGAAATCCAGCAGGTCCTCGGTATCAAGGGGTTCGCCTTCGATATGAACGTTGCCTGTTCATCGGCCACGTTCGGCATTCAGGCCGCCGCTGACATGGTGCGCTCCGGGTCGATTCGCTCCGCCTTGGTGGTGAACCCGGAGATTTGCTCCGGCCATCTGGAATGGCGTGACCGCGACTGCCACTTCATTTTTGGGGACGTGGCCACCGCAACTCTGATCGAGCGCCAAGAGGACGCCACCGGCGCGCATTTCGAGATCCTCTCGACCCGCTGCGCCACCGAGTTTTCCAACAACATCCGCAACAACAACGGTTATCTGCGCCGCTCCCGCCCCGACGGCGTGGCCGACCGCCGCGACATGCAGTTCATGCAAAACGGCCGCAAAGTGTTCAAGGAAGTGCTGCCCATGGTCAGCCAGCACATCGCCGACCACATGCAGGCCGAGGACGTGACCGCCAGCGATCTCAAACGCCTCTGGCTGCATCAGGCCAACAAATCCATGAATGACTTCATCGGCAAGAAGGTTCTTGGCCGCACGCCCGAGGCGGGTGAGCAGCCAAACATCCTGCAGGACTACGCCAATACCTCTTCGGCGGGGTCCATCATCGCCTTCTCCCAGTTCTCCGACGACCTCAGCGATGGCGACACCGGTCTGATCTGCTCCTTTGGTGCGGGCTACTCGGTCGGTTCGGTGATTCTGCGCCGCCACGGCTGACGGGTGCGTCTTCTCTGTCGCAGTGCCGGCGTCGCGCGCTTGCACATAAAAAGCACGCGCCCGATCTGGGCGCGTGCTTTATTGTATCCGCTCGAAACTGCGCAACCTGTCTCAGTGAACGACCAAGATTTCAGCCCCGCTCAAATGCAGCGGAAAGGCTTCAGGCGCTTTCTTCTTCCAGGTGCAATTTCATGTCGATCAGCACCTGCTGCAGCAAGACCGTCTCCCTCAACAGCCGCTTTGCCTCATTCACGGTGATGATTCCATCGGCGATGGCATCCTGATACTCGCTCATCAGCTGCGCAAACCGGCGGCTCAACGCGATCACGTCGGTATTGACCCCACCGGGCCGGGTGACAGCCCCCGGCGTGCCGGAATAGGACAGGGTGATGTTCTTCAGATCAGCCAGCGCAGAGGTGACATGCGGGAACGAAGACGCCCCCTCGAGCTTTGCCACTGCATCCACCGGAATGAAACGATCCGCGTGTTCCGTATTCTCGGAATAATACCGTCCTAATGTCGCCTTGGATTTGCCGGTAATCTGGCAAGCGGACTCGATCCCCACGTCCTTTACAAGTGCTTCGGTATGTTTTTTCAGATACGTCCCGATATCCGCCATAATACTCTTTTACCTACATGTATGCCCCCCGAACCAACGGCTTGGGGGAACCTCACGATTAAATTCCCATTCAGTTTGCTTAACCGAATTGTAATACCTTTGCCAGACCTGCCGTGACGACTTGAGCTTCAAGAGTGGTGTGAGTTGGCGTTTGAGTCACGACAGGTCGGAAGGATCGGCATTGTGAGTGAGTAGCCTGTCTTTTCAAGTGGCAATTGGTCTGCCGAGAAAGATGTCTCCCAGGGACGGAACGTGGTTCTCAGAAGGGCTTTTGACGCCTTGGATCGCAACTCCGGCTCTCTGGGGGCATCACACTCGGCGTCGCTTTGGTTTCCGTGCGGTCTGGAGCTTTTAGGCTGAGTGTTACCGACCCTTCGTGACGCCGCCGAAACAGCCCGCGACACGCCGAGCTTCCGCCAGAATACGCCTCCTTGCAGCATCTCGGGCGCCGCAAGCTTTCACCTTTTCTAAAGTCGCGGATGCGGATAGACCCCAGCCCATGGCCAAGCTCTACTTCAATTACTCCACCATGAACGCCGGTAAATCGACCGTCTTGCTGCAGGCGTCTCACAACTACCGCGAAAACAACATGCAGACCTATCTGCTGACCGCGAGCGTTGACGACCGGGCGGGCGCCGGCCGCATTGCGTCGCGCATCGGCATTGGCGCCGAAGCGGATGTGTTCCGACCCGAGGACGACCTGCACGCCCGCATCTGCGCCCGGCTAAAGCAGGGGACGGTGGCGGCGATCTTTGTGGATGAGGCGCAGTTCCTGACGCCGGATCAGGTCTGGCAACTGGCCCGTGTGGTGGATGACCTGCGTATTCCAGTGCTGGCCTATGGGCTGAGGGTGGATTTCCAGGGCAAGCTTTTCCCCGGCTCTGCCACCCTGCTGGCACTGGCTGATGAAATGCGAGAGGTGCGCACCATCTGCCATTGCGGCAAGAAAGCCACCATGGTTGTGCGCCAGGATGATCAGGGCAATGTTCTGACCGAAGGCGATCAGGTGCAGATCGGTGGGAATGAAAGCTACGTCTCCCTCTGCCGCCGCCACTGGCGCGCTGCTATGGGCGATCTGCCTGAAAACAGCTGAGCGTGCTCTGACCGCAATCGCCAACCTCAGGTTCGGTCAGGGCCGGTGGACCTCCCGCCCGCACCCGGGCTGCGCCAAGGCGCCGCCGGTTCGGTTGGGCCCGGCACGCAAGGTGCCTTTGGCACCTTGCGTGCCAAAGCCAGCCCATCGGGCTGGCTGCCCGCGCCAATACAGCCGTGAAAGATCGGTCTTGGCGGAAGGCATGCGTCAGAAGCATCGGGCGCTATGCCGTCTCTATCCGGGGTCGATGCAGACTAGACGGGGTTCGGCACGCGCTGCCCCGCCAGAAGTGCTGCCACATTGTCCAGCGCCATATGGCCCATATCGCTGCGCACCTCTTCGGTCGCAGTGCCCAGATGCGGCAGCAGCGTGACACTGTCGAGGTCGCGCAACGCCTGCGGCACCTCGGGTTCGAACTCGTAGACATCCAGCCCCGCACCGGCGATTTGCCCGGACTGCAGCGCCGCGATCAGTGCCGCCTCTTCCACCACTTCACCGCGGGCAATATTGACCAGATGCGCATGGGGGCGCATCGCCTTCAGCACCTGCGCGTCGACCAGATGCCGGGTCTCCGCCCCGCCGGGCACGGCGATCACAAGCATGTCCACCGTGGACGCAAGCGCCATCAGGCTTTCCGCGCGTTCGGCAGGATAGTCGGTGGCCTTGTCGCTGCGCGCAACATAGGCGATCTGCATGCCGAACCCGTAATGCGCCCGCCGCGCGATCGCATCCCCGATCCGCCCCAGTCCAACGACGCCGAGCCGCTTGCCCGACAGGTGTAGCCCCAGCATCTGGGTCGGGTGCCAGCCCGCCCATTGGCCGGACCGCACCAATCGCTCGCCCTCGCCCGCCCGCCGGGCCGTCATCAGCATCAGGGTCAGCGCGATATCCGCCGTCGCATCGGTCACCGCACCGGGCGTGTTGGCGACCTCGACCCCTGCCCTGCGCGCCGCCTCAGCATCGATATGGTTGAAACCAACGCCGAAATTGGCCAGCAACCGGCAGCGCGGCGCCGATGCGGCGGCAAAGATCTCCGCCCCATAGGCATCGCCCAAGGTCGGCACCACCACGTCGAAATCGCGCAGGCTGGCGATCATTTCATCTGGAGTCATCGGCGTGGTCTGGCTGCGGATCTCCACATCAAACTCTGCCCGTGCCCGGGCCTCCACCGCTGCTGTCATGGGCCGGGTGATCAGCACCCGGCCCGTCCTGGCGCCCGTCCCCGTGCCTGTCATCGCCCCCGACATCAGTGCATCCGCCCGCCGGTCGGCACCTCGGCAGTTACCTCGCCGTCAGGGCCGATCAGGACGATCTCACCATCGGCGTCCGGCAAACCCAGCACCAGCACTTCGGACATGAACTTGCCGATCTGGCGCGGCGGGAAATTCACCACCGCCATCACCTGCTTGCCCACCAAATCCTCGGGCGCGTAATGCGCCGTCACCTGGGCCGAGGACTTGCGCTCCCCGATCTCGTCGCCAAAGTCGATCCACATCTTGATGGCGGGCTGACGCGCCTCGGGAAAGGTTTCCGCCCGCAGCACTTTGCCGACGCGCACATCCACCTTCAGAAAGTCATCAAAGGAAATCTCAGCCACGCGACAGCTCCTCAGAGCGCTTGGCCGCAGCCTCCACGGCGCGCTGCAACAGCGGCGGGAAGCCGGCGGTCTCATCCATCAGCACCTCAAGCGCTGCCTGCGTGGTGCCATTGGGACTGGTCACATTGACCCGCAGCTGCGCCGGATCTTCCTCTGCGGCCTCGGCCAGCGCGCCTGCACCCGCCACCGTCGCCTTGGCCAGCTGCATGGACAAATCCTCCGGCAGGCCCTGCGCCACGCCCGCGGCGGCCAGCGTCTCGATCAGGTGGAACACATAGGCCGGGCCGGAGCCGCTGACCCCGGTGACCGCATCCATCTGGCCTTCGCTCTCCAATCGCACGGTCTGACCCACCGCCTGCAACAGCCCCTCAGCCTGCGCCAGATGCGCCTCGGTCACATGGGCGTTGCCAATGATCGCGGTGATCCCACGCCCGACCGCCGCCGGCGTGTTGGGCATGGCGCGGATGATCGGGGTGCCACTGCCGAGCATCTTCTCGAAAGTCACGATGGAGGTGCCCGCAGCCACCGAAATGAACAGGGTGTCGCCGCCGCCGTAGGATTTCGCTGTGGGCAGCGCCGCGGCCATCACCTGCGGCTTCAACGCCACCAGAACGATTGCAGGCTGCTCGGGCGCGGCCGAATTGATCCGCACGCCGGTGCCCTTCAGCCAATCTGAGGGTTTGGGGTCCATCACATAGACAGCCTCGCGTGGCAATCCACGTTCCAGCCAGCCCGCAAGCATAGCCGACCCCATCTTGCCACAGCCCAAAAGCACCAGCCCGCGCGCCGCGATCTGTTCCATATCCATGATATCCACCATCTGTCGTTCCGGTTGATGCCGACCCGAGGTCAGCTGATGGGGCTAAGACTTACGCGCGCCCATAAGCCTCTGCAATGGCGACCTGCATGGCCTCCTTGGCCGGGCGCTCGCCCCAGACCATCAGCTGGATCGCCGGGTAGTAGCGTTCGCAATTGCTGACTGCGGCCTGCACGATCGCATCCACCTGCTCTGGCGTCGCCATCTGCCCGCCCGACAGCACCAGCCCGTAGCGATAAAGCATCAGCCGATGCTCCGGCCAGTAGCTGAACGCCCCGGCCCAGCACTGATCGTTCATGTGGTTGATCAGCTCATAGAGCTGCGGCACCTTGGCCTCCGGCGGCTCCATTTCGAAGCTGCAGACCATGCGCAATGTCTCGTCATAATCGGACCACGCCAGGGTCAGGGAATAGGTGCGCCACTGCCCTTCCACAGCCATGGCGATCTGGTCATCGGCGATACGGTCGAAATCCCAGTCATGATGGGACGCGAGGTTCTCGACAAGGTCGATCGGGTGAAGGTCGTCCTGCAGCTCGTGCTCGGAAAGTGCCATGATGCCACCTCTCTGGTCTCTAGCTTTTGGACCCGCAGTGAGCCCCTATTGCTAGCTGTCTTATCTAAGGACAGGGAGGGTTCCCCTGCTCCCTACCAGATATGGTGGGCGCGTGCCGCATCCGTGGCAACCCTTTATTTGGGGACAACTGCAATAAGTTGTGGATGACTGGAATTCTTGTGCAAAATATCGGGGTTCTGCTAGGCTGACACACAGGCGTTACCCGAGCGGCCTAGACTGGCGCTCCGGGATGGAGGCAGGCGGCCCCTGTTTTGTGACCGCAGAACGGCACGACCAATACATCACCGTAAAACGCCCGCCCAAGCCGCCGATCCGCGATTCCCCGCCCTGTACCGACGTCAAACGCCGCAGCCGCATGCCCGCGCCGCGGCGTTCTTCCGGCTCAAGGCCCCCCGCTCCGCATGCGGGCAGTGGGATCGCGAGCAGCGTCAGACGCCACGGCCTCTGCCGGGGGCGCCCTGCGCCCCTGCGGAGGCTCAAACTGAAAAAGGGATGCACTGCCGCATCCCTTTTCCCATATGACAAAGAGCGTTCAGATCCCGGTGACCCGCCGCGAATTGCACGGCGCACGCCCTTCGGACAGGATCAGCGCACTCAGTTGGATTTGGCTTCCAGCGCATCCAGACGCGCCTTAAGCGCTTCGTTCTCTTCGCGGGCCTTCTGCGCCATGGCGCGCACCGCATCGAATTCCTCGCGGGTCACGAAATCGCGATCGGCGAGCCATCGATCGATCATGCCCGACATCGCGGTTTCCGCTTCGTCCTTCGCCCCTTGCGCCACGCCCATGGCGTTGGTCATCAGCTGCGAAATATCATCCATAATCTTGTTGCGGGTCTGCATGGCCATCTCCCGTTTCATGTCTTACCTCTGTGAGGCTTGCTGCCTATATGGGCGCTAGAACACCAAACGGCAAGTCGTTGACAGCACTTGCTCCAAAGAGGCACAGAGACCCCCATGCTGGCTGAGATGATCCAATTCCCGAACCTGTCGCCGGAGATTTTCTCCATCTCCCTCTTTGGAATGGACTTCGCCCTGCGCTGGTACGCGCTGGCCTATATCGCCGGCATCCTGATCGCCTGGCATCTGGCGGTGCGTGCCGTGAAAACCCCGGCCCTCTGGGCCAATGGCACCGCCCCCATGGCGCCCCGTCAGGTCGAAGATCTGATGACCTGGATCATCCTCGGCGTCATCCTGGGGGGCCGTCTGGGCTATGTGTTGTTCTATCAACCTGCCGTCTATCTTGAAAATCCGGCCCAGATCCTGCGCATCTGGGAGGGCGGCATGGCCTTTCACGGTGGTCTTCTCGGCGTGGTTGTGGCGGCATGGGCCTATGCGCGTGCTCAGGGCATCGACAAACTGGCCATGGCCGATCTGGTGGCCCATACCGTGGCCCCCGGCCTGCTGCTGGGACGGTTGGCGAATTTCGTCAACGCCGAGCTTTGGGGCCGCGCGACGGATCTGCCCTGGGGCGTTGCTTTTCCGGGCCGTGCGGCACAGGACTGCGGTCAGGCACTGGGCGAAATCTGCGCCCGCCACCCCAGCCAGCTGTACGAGGCCGCGATGGAGGGGCTGATCCTCGGCGCTCTGATCCTCTGGATGGTCTACCGCCGCCACGCCTTTCATGCACCGGGCCGCATCCTTGGCACTTTTCTCGCTGGCTATGGCATCGCCCGTTTCATCGTTGAGTTCTTCCGCCAGCCGGACGCGCAATTCATCTCTGACGGCAATCCGCTGGGGCTGGCCTGGCAGATCGGCGGCTTTGGTCTCACCCAGGGCCAGGCGCTGTCGATCCCGATGATCGCACTGGGTCTGTGGTTCGCACTTCGGGCCCGCCGCACCAGCGCCAAGACCGGGGCCGCAGCATGAGCCTGACCGACACGCTCCGTCGCCGCATCCTGCTTGATGGTCCGATCAGCCTGGCGGACTATATGTCCGAATGCCTGCTGAACCCGAGTTTTGGCTATTACACCACCGCCACCGCCATCGGGGCAGAGGGCGATTTCATCACCGCGCCGGAAATCAGCCAGATGTTTGGCGAATTGCTGGGGCTGGCGCTGGTGCAATCCTGGCTCGACCAAGGCAGCCCCGCGCCGTTCACCCTGGCCGAGCTGGGCCCCGGACGGGGCACCCTGATGGCGGATATGCTGCGCGCCACCCGCATGGTGCCGGGGTTTCACGACGCGATGGATCTGGTGCTGATCGAGGCCTCGCCGCGCCTGCGTGACCAGCAGGCCAGCGCGCTTCGGGACTATGCCCCGCAGTGGCTGCCCTCGGTCGAGGATCTGCCGCAACAGCCGCTCTTTCTGATCGCCAACGAGTTCTTCGACGCGCTACCGATCCGTCAGTTCCAGCGTGATGGCGACCTCTGGCGCGAACGCCGGGTTGGCTATGACACCGAGAGCGCCGCACTCTGCCTCGGGCTTGGCGCCCCTGCCCCGCAACCCGCGCTGGACCACCGGCTTGAGGACACGCCCGACGGCAAGCTGGTAGAGCTCTGCGAGATCGCCGGTGTGCTCTGCGAAGCCATTGCCCAGCGGGTTGCGGAGTGTGGCGGGGCCGCATTGCTGGTGGATTATGGCGACTGGCGCTCACTTGGCGATACGCTGCAGGCGATGCGCGCCCATGCGCCCGCCGACCCGCTCATCGATCCGGGCCAGTCCGACCTCACCGCGCATGTGGATTTCGAGGTGCTCTGCCGCGCCGCCCGGGCCTCTGGCTGTGCCCACACCCGCGTCACCCCGCAGGGAGTGTTCCTGGAACGGCTGGGCATCACCGAACGCGCGCAAACCCTCGCCGCCAATCTGGACGGCGCGCCGCTGGATCAGCTGATCGCCGCACATCGACGGTTGACGCACCCCGAAGAAATGGGAACCCTGTTCAAAGTGCTCGGCCTCTATCCCGCCAAATGCCCTCCCCCCGCAGGACTGGAAAAATGACCCTCGAAATCGTCACCTCGGATCTTCTGACCCCGGCTCACCATGGATTCTTCACCCGCAGGGGCGGCGCCTCTTCCGGCGTGTTTCAGGGGCTGAACTGCGGTGTCGGCTCCTCCGATCAGCGCGAGGCGGTGATGCTGAACCGGGCCCGCGTGGCAGAGGCGATGGGGGTCGCAACAGACGCGCTGGTGGGCATGCATCAGGTTCATTCCGCAGATGTAACAGTCATCGACGGGCTGCCCGAAGATCCCACCGCCCCGCGCCCCCGTGCCGACGCGCTGGTGACAGCCACCCCCGGCGTGGCGCTCTCTGTGCTCACTGCCGACTGTCAGCCAGTGCTCTTTGCCGACCATCAGGCCGGGGTCATCGGCGCGACCCATGCCGGCTGGCGCGGCGCCCTTGATGGGGTGCTTGAGGCCACCATTGAGACCATGCTGTCGCTCGGGGCCACCCGCGAGGGCATCCGCGCGGTGATCGGCCCAACGATCTCCCAGCGCGCCTATGAGGTCGGGCCGGAGTTCTTTGACGATTTCATGGCGCAGTCCCCCGAAAACGCGCGCTTCTTCGCGCAGGGCAAAGAAGATCGCATGCTCTTCGACCTGCCGGCCCTGGGACTTGCACGGCTGCGCGCCGCAGGCATCCAGCAGTGCGAATGGACCCGGCACTGCACCTATTCGGACCCGGATCGGTTCTATTCCTATCGTCGCACAACCCATGCCAAGGAAGCCGACTACGGGCGCCTGATTTCCTGCATCCGGCTTTGAGTGGCCGCAGCCCGCGCATTGTGGCGGCGGCTTTGCAGTTCTGCCATAATTTGAATGCGTAATGACCGGCCATCACCTTCCCCTGCGTAAGCCGCATCCACAACACTCAATAAATTCAATGCCTTAAGGGCGCATCCGGGCGATGGCGGACTTTTCCGCTGTCGGACCGGTGTTTCCACGCGCTGGCCATATTCAGACCGCAATATTCAACGAAAACTGACGGTAGAAAGAATTCAGCTGCCCGAATTTGGCGGACAGGAGATTTAGAATGCCCGCGCAGTCACGTTTTGTGAAATCCATCGTCGCCACGTCCAAGGCACAGGACATCCGCCTGCCCTGGACCCGTGGTGCGCCCCGCAAGGCCATGATTGCACGCCGCCAAAAAGACCTCGTTGACGCGACGCCTGTCGCGAAATCCGCCTGAACGATCCATCGATCGTTCGACAGAGCGGACCCGCCGGAGAAACCGGCCCACCTGCAGGCCACCTGCAGGCGCATTGCCCGTCCCGCCCTACGGCCGAGACGCTCGTTTCTGTGTCCGCCCCATGCTTTCTGCAGGCAGGGGTTGCGGACGACGGGCTGCTCCGCGCCGGGCAGGCTCTGGGCTGAAGATCACGCGCGATACCTTCGGTGGGGGCCGGAGGTCGCGCCCTTAGGGAAAGAAGGCCAAGCATGATGACCTTGCCCCAGTCGTTGCAGCGCGCTGCCGCAAATATTACCGAAACCCAACCGGTGTTGCGGGATCAGGCGGCCGCGCAGGCCGGACCGAAACCGCAGCTGCGCCGCTACGAGGTCGCCAGCCTGCTGCCCAATGGCAACCTGGCCGAGACCCGTCACATTGCGCCGGCGCTGCCGCTGTTCGAACAGGCCTTCTGCGCCTTCACCCGGGGCTCTTTGGTGGAGACGGACTTCGGCCCTGTGGCGATCGAGGATCTCTATCCCGGCGATCAGGTCCTGACCCGAGACGGCAGCTATCAGCCGTTGATCTGGAAAGGCATGACAACCCTGGTGCCCGGTCGCAAGGCTGCCACCGGCACGCGCCACGCCCTCACCAGTTTCATGGCCGACAGCCTCGGCATGGAGAAGCCGATGTCCTGTGTAATCAGCGGCCCCTCGGCACGGTTGCTACGCACCCCGGCCCACCTGCGCCACGCCGAAGGCGATGGCCCGCTGCTGACCCCGGTTACAGAGTTCCTCGACGGAATGAACATTGTCGAAACCACACCGCCAGCGCCGGTGGACATGTATCACCTCTGCCTTGCGCGCCATGCGGTGATCCGCGTCGGTGGGCTGGAGTTTGAAACCTACCATCCCGGCCTCGACGCGCTGCGGCTGGTCAGCTACCCGATCAAGACGCTCTTTCTGAACATGTTCCCGCATGTGGACAAGATCGCGGATTTTGGCCCGCTCGCCTTTGATCGCGCCCGCGCGCTGCAGGCCTGAGGCACAGACCCAACAAAAATGCCGCCCCTTTCATGAGGAGCGGCAGCAGGATGTTCTCAACCGGAGGTGCGAGGTTAGGCCTGACGCGCCAGCCGTGCCTCAAGCACATCGAAGGGCACGCCGGGTTCGTCCTTGGCGCCCCGAATGACCAATGAGGTCTTCACGCTGGCCACATTCGGCGTTGTCAGCAGATCGCTGGTCAGGAAGGCCTGAAAGGTGGACAGATCCGGTGCGACGCATTTCAGGATGAAATCCACCTCGCCGTTCAGCATGTGACACTCACGCACAAGCGGCCAGCCACGGCATTTTTCCTCAAAGGCCGTCAGCTCTGACTCCGCCTGGCTTTCCAGCCCGACCATGGCAAAGACCTGAACCTCGAATCCCAGCTCGCGGTCGTTCACTTCCGCGTGGTAGCCGCGGATCAATCCGGCCTCTTCCAAGGCGCGCACGCGGCGCAGACAGGGCGGCGCAGAAATTCCGACGCGTTTGGCCAGTTCGACATTCGTCATTCGGCCATCGGCCTGTAGCTCCGACAGAATCTTCCGGTCAATCGGGTCCAGACGTGTGGTGACCATTGGGGTGCTATCTCCTGAGAGTTGCGTTTCTTATAGCAGGGACGCAAATTCACGCAACATTATTTCACAAACTCACAACATTCTTCTAACACCCATCGCCCCGTGCACCGTGACTGGCCCAGAGAACGGGTCGCCCGGTTTGCACAGGGTGCATCAACGAGGGTCTTTAAGCATGCGCGCGCCGCAGTTATATGCAGTCTCCGACGGCGGCAAGACCGCAAACACTCAGACGTGGGGAAAAACCATGAGCGACACGCGCCACACCAAGGTCCTGATCATCGGCTCCGGCCCGGCCGGCTACACTGCCGCAGTCTACGCCAGCCGCGCGATGCTGGAACCGGTCCTGGTGCAGGGCATCGAGCCCGGCGGCCAGCTGACCACCACAACCGAGGTGGAGAACTGGCCCGGCCATACCGAGATCCAGGGCCCCGACCTGATGGTCAACATGGAATCCCACGCCAAGGCGATGGGCACAGAGATCATCGGCGACATCATCACCTCGCTCGACACCTCTGCCCGCCCCTTCGTGGCCAAGGGTGACAGCGGCACCACCTACACGGCGGATGCGGTGATCCTGGCCACCGGCGCGCGCGCCAAATGGCTGGGCCTGCCGTCGGAAGAGAAGTTCAAGGGCTTTGGCGTTTCCGCCTGCGCCACCTGCGACGGCTTTTTCTATCGCGGTCAGGAAATCGTGGTGATCGGTGGCGGCAACACCGCCGTCGAAGAGGCGCTGTTCCTCACCAACTTTGCCTCCAAGGTCACCCTGATCCACCGTCGCGACGAGCTGCGCGCCGAAAAGATCCTGATCGACCGGCTGATGAAGAACCCCAAGATCGAGCCGCTGTGGTTCCACGAGCTGGAAGAGGTTGTCGGCACCGATGCGCCGCTTGGCGTCGAGGGCGTGCGGGTGAAACACACCAAGACCGGCGAGATCACCGAGATTGCCGCAAAGGGCGTCTTTGTCGCCATCGGTCACGCCCCCGCGACCGAACTGGTGAAGGACGTGCTGGAGACCCACAATGGCGGCTATGTGACGGTGAAACCTGGCTCCACCGAGACCTCGATCCCCGGTATTTTTGCCGCCGGTGATCTCACCGACCACAAATACCGTCAGGCGGTCACCTCTGCTGGCATGGGCTGCATGGCCGCACTCGACGCGGAGCGGTTCCTGGCTGAGCAGGAGTAAACCGCGCTTCTGGCCCGTAACGCATCAGAACAGGCTCCCGCGGCCCGCCTCGGGAGCCTGTTCGCGACTGACCTCCAGCCGCCAGTGACAGCCATGGCGCGCGCGGCGGATGGCCTCAGCCTGCGGGAGCGTATCCGCGCCACCAGCAAGGCAAGCTCTTGAAATAGCGACTTTATTCCTCGTGTTCAGGGGTACTTCAGCAGGCGTTCAGGGCCTCAGATCCGGTCAAAAAGGCAACGGGCGGGGTTGACGGACTGCGTCGATTAGTCCACGGCGACAAGGCCGATGCGCGAAACGTCATTTTGTCTCGCTGACATTCAACCCGTTGCGACCCAGTGCGCTGGGTCGATCCTGATGTGAGGTGTCCAGATCGCCGAGGCGCTCACGACCCGGTCCGCGTCCTGCGGCAGCCGGACACTCTATCTCATCGCGCTTCGAGCCAGACCGGTTCGGGCCCTCCACCGGAGACTCCTGCCATGACCGCCCCACACCCCAGTGATGCAGCCGCAGACGCGCGGCGCTGGGTTCCCATTCTCGCGCGCTATCGCGACCCATCGGATCGCCGCAGCCTGCTGGAGATTGGCCTGACGCTCGGTCCGTTCCTGCTGCTTTGGGGTTTGGGGTGGTGGGCTCTGTCGATCAGCCCCTGGCTCGCCGTGCCCATCGCGATTTTCAACGGTTTCTTTCTGGTCCGGCTGTTCGTGATCCAGCATGACTGCGGTCATGGGGCCCTGTTCAGCAACAAGACGCTGGGCGATTGGGTCGGGCGCGCGCTTGGGGTGCTGACAGTCACTCCCTATGATGTCTGGCAGCGCATCCACGCCGCCCATCATGGCACCGCTGGCAACCTGGACCGCCGCGGCCCCGGCGAAGTCTACACGATGACCACCGCAGAATATCGCGCAGAATCGCGGCTGGGCCGCCTGCGGTATCGGCTTTATCGGCACCCGGTGGTGCTGTTCGGGATCGGCCCTGCCTGGGTGTTCCTGTTCGAGAACCGCCTGCCCCTTGGTCTGATGCGCGCCGGTGCGCGTTACTGGGTCAGCGCGATGGGCACCAATATCGCCGTCTTCCTCGTGCTTGGTGCCGTCGTGATGTTCGGCGGGCTTGATCCGCTGCTGTTTCTGTTCCTTCCCACCACCGTCTGCGCCGCAACGATAGGCGTCTGGCTGTTCTATGTTCAGCACCAGTTCGAAGATACGCTGTATGAACACGAGCCGGACTGGAACCTGCATGAGGTCGCCCTGCACGGCAGCTCGCATTACGACCTGCCCGCGCCGCTGCATTGGCTGACCGCCAACATCGGTCTGCATCACGTGCATCACCTCAACAGCCGCATTCCCTTCTATCGCCTTCCCGCCGTGCTGCGGGACCATCCCGGCCTTGAAGGTGCCCAGCGGCTCAGCCTCGGCGAAAGCCTGCGCTGCGTGCGACTGAAGCTCTGGGATGAAGAGCGTCGCCGGTTGGTCACACTGGCCGACGCCTTCACGCCGACACCCGCCTAAGCCCCTGCCGCGCCACAGCCCGCCGCCTATCGCAGGCCGGGCCGTGGCGCGGCAGCGACGCCCCGACATCCGGGGCCCGACCGATCCCCCTCCCTCGCATGGTTGAGAGATGCGCGGCCTGCAGCGCGTAGCGCAGAGGTGACAGGCCGCTCCGGATCGCCTACACCCAACCAGACAGCAACAGAGGCGGAACACCCGTGGCGCAGGCACTCTGGCGGGGCAACTGGATTCAACGCAGCAGACTGGTCTCCGGGCTGGTGCTGTTCACCTTCGCCTTTTTCCATTTTCTGAACGTCGCAGCCGGGCTGGTTTCGCCCGAGCTGCTGGAAACGGTACAGGAAGCGCGCGAGGCGGTGACCAAGAACCCCGTTGGCCAGGTCGTCCTCTACGGGTCGCTCCTTGTGCATGCGGGACTGGCGCTCTGGCAGGTGGCCACCCGGCGCACCCTGCGGATGAGCTTCACCCAGTGGCTACAGCTGAGCCTCGGGATCCTCATTCCACTGCAGCTGTTTCAGCACATCGTGCACACCAATTACGCCGCCCGCGTCTATGACTATCAGGACGAGATGTCCTCGGTGATCTTGATGCTCTGGAGTTCGCCCGAAGCGCTGCACCAATATCTGCTGTTGCTCGCGGTCTGGATACACGGCTGCATCGGCCTGCACATGTGGCTGCGCCTGACCCGCTGGTGGGCCGCATATGTGCCCTATATGATCGGTCTTGCGGTGCTGGTGCCTGCCCTGGCGCTGGCTGGTCTGGTGACCGAGGGGCGCCGGATGTGGGGGTTCTTTGCCGAAGACGGCTTTGCCACGCAGATCATGGCGGATTACAACTGGCCCGACGCCGCCGGGTTTGCTCAACTGGCGACCATCACCAGCGCCAGTGTCTGCCTCTTCTTCGCCCTCTTGGGGCTGGCCTGCGGTGCCTACATCCTGCGTCGCCTGATAAAGCGCAGCCGCTCGGTGCGTATCACCTACGAAAACGGTCCCGCAATCACCGCCGACCGTGGCCTGACATTGCTGGAAATGTCACAGATGAAAGGCATACCCCACCCCTCGCTCTGTGGTGGCAAGGGGCGCTGTACCACCTGCCGGGTTGCCATCACCGATGGGTTCGAGGATCTCCCTCCCCCCAGCCCCGCCGAAGCACGCAGCCTCGCCGCCATCAACGCCGCCGACAATATGCGGCTGGCCTGCCAGATCCGCCCCACCTCGGCGCTGAGTGTGAAACGGGTCTATGCGCCACAGGGCCGCCGCCAGCTACATGCGGCACAGGGCGAGGAGAAAACCATCGCAGTGCTGTTCCTTGATATTCGCGGCTTCACCGCACGCTCCGCTGGATTGCTGCCCTATGATGTTGTGTTTCTGCTGAACCGGTTCTTTGACGCCATCGTGCCCGAGGTCACCCGCGCCGGGGGGACCGTCGACAAATACATGGGCGACGGGATGCTTGCCCTGTTCGAGACACACACGCCTGACAGCTCTGCCGCAGCCGGGCTGACGGCGGCGGCCAATATCGGCGCGGCGCTTGCCCGCTTCAACCAGCTGCTGTCCTCCGAAGGAGAGGCGCCGGTGCGAATCGGCATGGGGCTGCATGTCGGCACGGTTGTGTTGGGCGAGATCGGCGCGGCCGGTCAGGCCCCGCGCACCCTGATCGGCGCGGCAGTCAATGCTGCCAGTCGGCTTGAGGCCAAGACCAAGGACCTTGGCGTCGAGCTTCTGGTCTCGCGCGCGGTGTTCGAGGCGGCGGAGCTACCGCCCCCCGACATTGGGTATGAGACATTTGCCCTGCGCGGTGTCGATGCCCCCGTCGACGCGCTGCCCCTGCCCCGCGCATCAAGCCTCGATACGATGGTGGCCACGCTCCGCTCCTGAACCACTGGACCGACTGCGCGCGAAACCCGGCGAATTCTGTTCCACACATCGGCTGCTTTGGGTGAATGGTGATCCAAACGAGACAGTATATGCCCACGCTGTCCTTTTTCGAACGCGCAGGTGGACTTTGGACATGTCAAGAAGGTATTGCCCGCCACGAGTGCTGCGGACGCAGCGATGATGCCAGACGAAAGAGACGCCCCATGACCATGTTGAGCAATCTGGCTCCGATTCCGGAGCTTTATGTATCTTACGATTCCGCGCAGAAACTGAAGATCGAAGCAGGCGAGTTGACCAGCCACGACCTGACTCCGCGCCAGATCTGCGACCTCGAACTGTTGATGAACGGCGGGTTCAACCCGCTCAAGGGTTTCCTCTCCGAAGAGGACTACAACGGCGTTGTCGAGAACATGCGCCTGGCCGACGGCCAGCTGTGGCCTATGCCTGTCACCCTTGATGTCTCCGAGGACTTCGCCGCCTCCATCGAGATCGGTCAGGACATCGCCCTGCGCGACCAGGAAGGTGTGATCCTCGCCACCATGACCGTCACCGACCGTTGGGAGCCGAACAAGTCCCGCGAGGCCGAAAAGGTCTTTGGCGCCGATGACGACGCGCATCCGGCAGTGAACTACCTGCACAACCAGGCCGGCAAGATCTACCTCGGCGGCCCGGTCACCGGCATCCAGCAGCCGATCCACTACGACTTCCGCGCTCGCCGCGACACCCCGAACGAGCTGCGCGCCTACTTCCGCAAGCTGGGCTGGCGCAAGGTCGTGGCCTTCCAGACCCGCAACCCGCTGCACCGCGCCCACCAGGAATTGACCTTCCGCGCCGCGCGTGAAGCCCAGGCCAACCTGCTGATCCACCCCGTCGTGGGCATGACGAAACCGGGCGATGTGGACCACTTCACCCGCGTGCGTTGCTACGAGGCAGTGCTGGACAAATACCCGGCAGCCACCACTTCCATGAGCCTCCTGAACCTGGCGATGCGCATGGCCGGCCCCCGCGAGGCGGTCTGGCACGGGCTGATCCGCAAGAACCACGGCTGCACCCATTTCATCGTTGGCCGCGACCACGCCGGCCCCGGCAAGAACTCCGCCGGCGAGGATTTCTACGGCCCCTATGACGCGCAGGACCTGTTCCGCGAACATCAGGACGAAATCGGCATCGAAATGGTCGACTTCAAGCACATGGTCTATGTGCAGGAGCGTGCCCAATACGAGCCCGCCGACGAGATCGCCGACAAGGATGACGTGACCATCCTCAACATCTCCGGCACCGAACTGCGTCGTCGCCTGTCCGAAGGTCTGGAAATCCCAGAGTGGTTCTCCTTCCCCGAAGTGGTGGAAGAGCTGCGCAAGACCAAGCCACCGCGCGCGCAGCAGGGCTTTACCGTGTTCTTCACCGGCTTCTCCGGCTCCGGCAAATCCACCATCGCCAACGCGCTGATGGTCAAGCTGATGGAGATGGGTGGCCGCCCGGTGACGCTGCTGGATGGCGACATCGTGCGTAAGAACCTGAGCTCCGAGCTGGGCTTCTCGAAAGAGCACCGCGATCTCAACATCAAGCGCATTGGCTATGTCGCATCCGAGATCACCAAGAACGGCGGCATCGCCATCTGCGCCCCGATCGCGCCCTATGCGGCCACCCGCCGCCACGTGCGCGAAGAGATCGAGCAGTTCGGCGCCTTTGTCGAGGTGCATGTCGCCACCACGATCGAGGAATGCGAACGTCGTGACCGCAAGGGCCTGTACAAGCTGGCGCGCGAGGGCAAGATCAAGGAATTCACCGGCATCTCCGACCCCTATGACGTGCCGCAGAACCCGGAGCTGAGCGTCGAGACCGAGAATGTCGAAGTCGACAATTGCGCCCATCAGGTTCTGCTGAAGCTGGAAAGCATGGGCCTCATCAACGGCAACTGATACCGCCGCTGAGCACCCGTTCAGAACACTCTCCCGGCCTTTGGCCGAGGCATCAGAAACCGCCCCGACAACAGTTGGGGCGGTTTTCCTTTTCCGCGGCCATCTGGACGGCGTGCCGCGCAGGTCATGTGCCCATCAGGGTCCAAGAGCAGGGCGCGGCTGCCTGCCCTGCAAGAACACAGCCGCATCTAATCTTCACCACCGCACAGGTCACGCATTGCCGGATTGTCATAAAACCGTTACACGCAGCTCGCGTGAAAAAACGGAGAGGCCAGGTGTCCCAAAACGATCTAGACCCGCGTCACCTTGAAACCCTGGACCGGGATCTCGACCGCCTGTCCTCGCTGGAACAGGCGACAGCCTATGTCGGGCGGTCCAATGTCGGGCTTGGAATTGCCTTTGTCTTCATCCTGATTGTCGCTGCCGCGACCGGGTTGATGCTGGGCGATGCCAACAACACCGTCATCGTGGTGATCGCCGCTGCCTTCGGGGCCTATATGGCTCTCAACATCGGCGCCAATGACGTCGCCAACAACATGGGCCCCGCCGTGGGCGCCAATGCAATGTCGATGGGGTTTGCCATCGTCGTGGCCGCCATCTTCGAAAGCGCCGGGGCGCTGATCGCGGGGGGCGATGTGGTTTCGACCATCGCCAAGGGCATCATCTCGCCGACCACCATGGCGACCTCCTCGATGTTCATCGCCGCGATGCTGTCGGCGCTTCTGGCCTCCGCGCTCTGGGTCAATCTCGCGACCTGGATCGGCGCACCTGTCTCCACCACCCATGCTGTGGTGGGCGGCGTCATGGGCGCCGGCATCGCCGCAGCCGGCTTTGCCGCCGTGAACTGGGCGCAGATGAGCGCCATTGCCGCCAGCTGGGTGATCTCGCCCATGCTGGGCGGGCTGATCGCGGCGGGTTTCTTGTGGTTCATCAAGTCGCGCATCATCTACCGTGATGACAAGATCGCCGCTGCCCGTGTCTGGGTACCGGTTCTTGTCGGCATCATGGGCGGCGCCTTTGCCGCTTATCTTTCGGTCAAGGGTCTGAAGAAACTGATCAAGATCGACTTGACCGATGCGATCATGATCGGCGTCGCCGTGGCCCTGCTGCTGTGGCTGGTGATGATCCCGGTGGTGCGCCGCCAGTCACGCGGGCTGGAGAACCGCAACAAATCGCTGAAGGTGCTGTTTGCGATCCCGCTGATCGTCTCTGCCGCGCTGCTCAGCTTTGCTCATGGGGCCAATGACGTGGCCAATGCGGTCGGCCCGCTCGCGGCGATCGTGCAGGCTTCCACTTCCGGCGATTTCACCCAAGCGGTCTCGATCCCCTTCTGGGTGATGATCATTGGCGCCTTCGGCATCTCCTTTGGCCTGTTCCTCTTTGGCCCCAAGCTGATCCGCATGGTCGGCAGCCAGATCACCAAGCTGAACCCGATGCGCGCCTACTGCGTGGCGCTGTCGGCGGCGATCACGGTGATCGTGGCGAGCGGGCTGGGCCTGCCGGTCAGCTCCACCCATATCGCCATCGGCGGGGTGTTCGGCGTTGGTTTCTTCCGCGAGTGGGACACCGAACGCCGCCTGCGCCGAGCAAAGGCCGTGACCCCCGATGCCCCTCGTGTAGGCGCCGCGGAACGGCGTCGTCGCAAGCTGGTGCGCCGGTCGCATTTCATGACCATCATCGCCGCATGGGTGATCACCGTTCCGGCTGCGGCCACCCTCTCGGGCGTATTGTTCATTGCCATCAATCGCATGATCGGCTGACCTCGGCCCACCACTGCAGGCGTGCAGTTCGATCACAACAACGGCCTGCCCCGGTGGCGGGCCGTTTTCATTTGTCCCCCACCATGCCTTAATGGCGCCGAACGTCGAGAGGGAAAGCACGCAAATGGCCAAGCGCAATGCCTTTCACCATACTGCGGCCATGATGGGCATGACACCGCAGGTCTGGGCCCGCCACGCCAATCCCTGGAGCGGCTGGAGCCGCCTGACCGTGCTGCCGCTTCTCGCCCTGGCGGTCTGGAGCCGCGTCTGGGTCGGCTGGGGCGCGCTGCTGCCTGTAGCGCTGCTGCTGCTGTGGACTTGGCTCAACCCGAGGGTTTTCCCGGTTCCAGCTCGCACCGACAACTGGATGTCAGAGGGCGTCTTGGGTGAACAGCTCTGGCTGCAGCGCAGCGACACACCGGCGCTTGCCCACCATCGCCGGGTGGTCCATGCCCTGACGCTGGGTGGTCTCTGTGGTGGGCTTTTGTATTTCGCCGGTCTGGCTGTCTTGCATCCCGGGTTAACCGCGACCGGGCTGGCCATCACCATGCTGACCAAACTCTGGATGCTAGACCGAATGGTCTGGGTCCTGTGGGACTGCAGGGCGGAGGATGCGACCTGAGCCTCCGCCCCCGCCGCGACCCAAGCCGGATCACGTGGTGACGGGATGCCCATCATACTGCTCTGCCGCGTCGCAAATTTCATACCAGGACGGCTTTTCCGCCACGAACTCGTGAAACCGGTTGCGGATCTCAAGATCGCAGTCCAGCGCATGGGCCGAGATTGGAAAGCTCTCCTCCTCCGACAGGATCTCTCCCAATGAGGTGCCGCAGGTCCTGCAGAAACAACGGCCGTATGTATAAGGCGCCTCGGGCTGGTAACGCGCCACATTCTCGCGCCCCTGTACCCAGCTCACGCTGTCGCGTGCCACAAAAACCAGCACATTGGCCCCGACCTTGCGGCAGCGCGAGCAATGGCAGGTGCCCATCATCGACGGCGGCCGATCCAATGTGAACTGCACCGCGCCGCAACAACAGCTTCCCTCGATCATCCTGACTCTTCCCGTATTTATTGAACTTGAGAAGAACAATACGTGAACATTGAGGATTCGACAAGCGCTGTAACAGGCAGGTCAACGGGTTTCGCTTCGACCTGCGTTCGAAGCGACCCGCGTCACGCGCGCCCAAAGGGCGCGCGTGACGCGGGGGCCAACCGAGGGACGTGTCCCACAGGGGCATGACCCTCGGGCGGGAGCCTCCCTGTGACGAATATGTGCTCTTAGAGGGGGAGCTCTTCGGGCAAGGTAACACTGCCCCGCATCAACACAAACCCAGTGCCCCCGACGCGCACGCCCTCGATGGCGTCTGGTGGTCCGATCCGCGACACATGGGCCTGCCCGGGCCGCCCCATCAGGTGCCCCTGCTCCGCGACAAAGCTCTCTTTCTCCATCAGCCCATGGTGCCAGAGATAGGCCGCCATGGCGCCGGTGGCGGACCCTGTGAACGGATCTTCCGGCGGGCTTGGGGGCAACATCAGCAACCTCGAAAACGTGTCCCCCGCGCCGGTATACCCATCAAGCGTCACCAGAAAGGGCTCCATGATATCGCTGCCATCTGCCCCAAGCGCCGCGCCCAGCGGCCCCATTGCTTCGGCGTTCAGGCGGGCCGCTTTCAGTGCCGCGTGATCCTTCAGCACGGTGATGCAAAAGGGCAGGCCGGTGGAGACCAGCTGCGGCTGACCGATGATGGCGTCCTGCGGCAGGGACACCGCCGCCGCCACCAGCGCAAGGTCCGGCGCGGGGCCGAACTCCGGCGCCACCTGTTGCATGACGATCCGATCTCCCTCCAGCGCCACGGGCACGATCCCCGCCCCGGTCTCCAGCGTGATCCGATTGCCGGCGATCATGCCGCAATCCCGCATTGCCGCCACGGTGGCGATGGTGGGATGCCCGGCAAAGGGGATCTCGCGGCTGGCGAGGAAGTAGCGCACCCGGATATCCGCCACCTCAGAGGGGCCGGTAAAGGTGCATTCGACCAATGAAGTCTCGCGCACATAGGCGCAGGCCACAGCTTCGGGCAGATGGGCCCCGCCATGCACCACCGCGCAGCCATTGCCGCCAAAGGGCCGGTCGGTGAAGGCATCGACCCAATCGAACTGAAACTCAGGCATCTCGTGCTCCTGCTGTGTCTTTGTGCTGCAGGCAAGCATCCCACCCCAGAAAGCTCAAGGTCGCAGTTCTGTGCCGATACAATAGATGCATCTCGACAGGCTCGGTGCTCTGCACTCAGGCGGTACACAAACTCGGGGCGGGCCAGCAGGGTTTCGCTTCGACCTGCGTTCGAAGCGACTCGCGCCGCGCGCGCCCGTTGGGCGCGCGCGGCGCCGGGCCCAACCGGAGGACAGGTCCCGCAGGGGCATGGCCCACGGGCGGGAGCGCCCCCTCAGCCCTCAAAGGCAGCGCGCATTTCATCGATCCGAAATGTCTGCAACCAGTCGTGATACTCTTGGTAGAGCGGCACCAGCGTTCCTTTCTGAGTGCCGGCAACATCCATGCCGCGATCATCATAAGGGTGAAGAACCAGCCCCCGCGCAAAATCCACGACATAGATATCTGCGGACACGGTCGGTCGCACCCCCATCTCGGCGCCGAGGGTCAGCCAAAGCACTTCGCACAGCTGTCATCGCTCCTTCAGGATCGTTGCATCCCAGTGACGATAAATATCGCCGGTAAAGTCGTCCGAGTCCTCCTGAAACACCTTGCCGAGATACTGGAAGTCGGAGGGCCTGAGGGTTGTTTTCTTATAGGGTTTCAGGCGCTTCTTCCGGGGCTTTTCATCCCCGTAATCCGATGACAGCAGCCACAGCTCCTCCGTGTCACGAAACAGCCAGGAGGCCACCGCATCGGCCCGCTCGAAGGCCTGAATGAACCGCCGCAGACACAAGGAATCAGAAACATCATCGCCGCCAAGCTCAAAGCGCAGACAGTGGTCCCAGTCATGAAACAGATTGTGTGAGAAGTCCGTGCGGGGAAACACCTGCGGAAAGGACCCCAGTATATTGTCGGTGGACGGGATCGCCTTGGCCATGCCTGCACGCGCCTCAAAACTACCTTGCGTCGGGGCAAGCTACCCATATGGCAACCGCAAGACCAGCGATTGCGACAGGGTATGGTGAAACAGAAAAGGGCCGCCCGAAGGCGACCCCATCCCGACCCTTGCGGGCCAGACATCCAGACTGGATGGCGTGATTTACATCATGCCGCCCATGCCGCCCATGCCACCCATGTCGGGCATGCCGCCACCGGCAGCTGCGCCTTCTTTGGCGGGCTTGTCGGCAACCATGGCTTCGGTGGTTATCAGCAGGCCAGCGATCGAGGCCGCATCTTCCAGAGCGGTCCGGGTCACTTTGGCCGGGTCGATCACGCCGTAGGAGAACATGTCGCCATATTCGCCGGTCTGAGCGTTGTAACCGAAGGTCTTGTCGTCGGATTCGCGGATCTTGCCGGCAACCACGGCACCGTCAACACCGGCGTTTTCGGCGATCTGGCGCAGCGGCGCTTCGAGAGCGCGACGCACGATTGCGATACCGGCGTTCTGATCGGAGTTCTCACCGGTCAGACCTTCGAGAGCCTTGCCGCCCTGAACCAGAGCAACACCGCCACCGACGATCACGCCTTCCTGCACAGCAGCGCGGGTCGCGTTCAGAGCATCGTCCACACGGTCCTTGCGCTCTTTCACTTCGGTTTCGGTCATGCCACCGACGCGGATCACGGCAACACCGCCTGCCAGTTTGGCAACGCGCTCTTGCAGCTTCTCTTTGTCGTAGTCGGAGGTGGTCTCTTCGATCTGGTTACGGATCTGAGCAACACGTGCTTCGATCTCGGCCTTCTCGCCTGCACCGTCAACGATGGTGGTCTCGTCCTTGGTGATCTGAACCTTCTTGGCGGTGCCAAGCATGTCCATGGTCACGGACTCGAGCTTCATGCCGAGGTCTTCGGAGATCACCTGGCCGCCGGTCAGGATCGCGATGTCCTGCAGCATGGCCTTGCGACGGTCGCCAAAGCCCGGTGCCTTGACAGCAGAGATCTTCAGGCCGCCGCGCAGCTTGTTGACAACCAGAGTTGCCAGCGCTTCGCCTTCGACGTCTTCTGCAATGATCAGCAGAGGCTTCTGCGACTGGATCACCTGCTCCAGCAGCGGAACCATCGGCTGCAGGGAGGAGAGTTTCTTCTCGTGCAGCAGGATCATGCAGTCGTCGAGTTCTGCAGTCATCTTGTCGGCGTTGGTCACGAAGTAGGGGGACAGGTAGCCGCGGTCGAACTGCATGCCCTCGACCACGTCGGTCTCGGTTTCCATGCCTTTGTTCTCTTCGACGGTGATGACACCCTCGTTGCCGACTTTCTGCATCGCGTCTGCGATCTGACGGCCGATCTCGGCTTCGCCGTTGGCGGAGATGGTGCCAACCTGCGCAACTTCAGCGGAATCGTTGACCGGACGGGCCATCTCTTTGATCGCTGCGACGACTTTGGTGGTCGCCATGTCGATGCCACGCTTCAGGTCCATCGGGTTCAGGCCAGCAGCAACCTGCTTCAGGCCTTCTTTGACGATCGCCTGCGCCAGCACGGTTGCGGTGGTGGTGCCGTCGCCTGCTTCGTCGTTGGTGCGGGAAGCAACTTCCTTCACCATCTGGGCGCCCATGTTCTCGAACTTGTCTTCCAGTTCGATTTCCTTCGCCACGGACACACCGTCTTTGGTGATGCGCGGGGAACCGAAGGATTTCTCCAGAACCACGTTACGGCCTTTGGGGCCCAGGGTTACTTTGACAGCGTCTGCGAGGGTGTTGACACCCTTCAGCATACGGTTGCGGGCATCGGTGTCGAATTTGACGTCCTTAGCAGCCATTTTTCAGTCTCCTTGAGAATACTGTATCTATGCGATGGAGGATGTGTCGGAGCCGGTGGCTCAGACGATCACACCCATGATGTCGCTCTCTTTCATCATCAGCAGCTCTTCGCCGTCGACGGTGACTTCGGTCCCGGACCACTTGCCGAACAGGACTTTGTCGCCCTCTTTCACGGCCATCGCGATCAGTTCGCCGCTGTCCTTGCGCGCGCCATCGCCACACGAGACAACTACGCCCTCGGACGGTTTTTCCTTGGCGCTGTCGGGAATGATCAGACCACCAGCGGTTTTTTCTTCGCTTTCGGTACGGCGAACCAGCACGCGGTCATGAAGCGGTTTCAATGCCATCTTTGCAGCTCCTCAAAAGGCTCAAAGTGTTTTCCTTACCCCACGCCCATCATGGGCCGCGAGGACGTTGGCACTCACCTTAGTCGAGTGCTAACTGCCGGATAGTTAGGCAGTGAGAATTGGCCTGTCAACCAATCCCTGCATGAAACTTGGTGGAATTTTTGTGACGACCGGACCTGTGCGCGGATACCGGAATGCAAGGGGCTCTGGATTGCGCATTTGGCGATATATTTATCGTCATCTGCCCCTGCAAGCGGACCGCCTCAACGCGCCACCGATCCTGAAGCCGATCCTGAGTCGGTGTCTGTCTCCGTGGGGGGCGTCTGTGGTTCCGGCCAGTTCAAATGCTCCGCCCGCCCCGTCTCGGTCAGCGCATAGATGCCCTTTGCCGCCCGCTCGAACCAGCCGTAATGGTTGGAGTACATCACCTGCGTGGCACGGCTGACGCCGGTGGCACGGGCGATCTCGGCCCCGCGCGATGGGCCATGGGCCGCAAGGTGACGCGCGCAGGCCAGCGCGTCCTGCCGGTAGCCGGTCATCAGCCCGCCCCGCGTTGCGCCGCCGGTGTTGGGGTCCCCCTGGATGCGGGCAAATTCACGCAGCAGCCGCGCGGTTTTCACCTTGGATTTGCGCGGCGCGTAGGGGCCGGGATCGCAATGCACCTCGGTGCGGCCATCCGCGCGCACCGTGATCAGCCCGAGGCCAAGCCGCCGGCAGAGCGCCAGGTTGTCCTTCAGCGCCCGGCGCGCGGTCTTGCCGGTGGGACGCGGCACCGCGAGATACACCAGATCGGTGACCGCAAGCCGCGTCACCGCCTGATGGAACAGCGACAGGGTGAAGCGCAGCTTCAGCTCCACAACCACCGGCGGCTCCGCGCCGCGCAGCGCCACCACATCGGCAGCACCCACCTCGCCCTTCACGGTATAGCCCTGCCCTTCGAACAGCGCCTTCACCGGGGCGTAGAGATCTTGTTCACGTTCCATCCCGGCCATGCTTGCCCCGCCCCGGCGGCAATGGCAATGTGAGACAAATGAAAAAACCGAGCGGTGAGTCATGACCGGACTATTCTCTCGCCTCCGCCCTGCCCCGGCATGGACGGTGGAGACCTTTGGGCATGGCTGCGCGCTGCGCAACAAACCCGCGCGCCCGTCCTTGCAGGCCTCGCTGCGGCTCTGGGCTGCATCATTACTGATCGGCCCAATGCTGGCGGGCACCGCCCTTCAGGCCGCCTGTTCCGGCACCGACCTGCGCGCCACCGCCCCCCCGGAGATCCGCGCCGAGGTGGACGCGGAGCTGGCGCAGACGCCCTATGCGGAGGGGCTCAGCTGGATCGCCACACGGGGCGAGCGGCGGCTGCACATCATCGGCACCATGCACCTGAACGACCCCCGTCACGCCGCGCTGGTGGCGCATATGACCCCGGTGGTGGAAGGCGCCGATGCCGTGCTGCTGGAGGTGAACCGCGCCGACAAGGCCGCGCTGAACCGTACCCTGGCCGAAACGCCGTCGATGATGTTCATCACCGAAGGGCCAACCCTGATTGATCGCCTGCCCGAAGAGGACTGGCAGCAGATCGCCGATCAGGCCCGCGCCGCCGGGGTGCCTGCCTTCATGGCGGCCAAGATGCGGCCCTGGTTCCTGACCATGTCCCTGTCGGTGCCGCAATGCGCCCGCACGATCAAGGATGTGACGCGCGGCCTCGACATGCAGCTGATGGAGGTGGCCGAGGAAGCCGCCGTCCCGACCCTGTCGCTTGAGGATCCGCTGAGCGTGTTTCAGCTGCTCGACGCCGCCCCGCTGGAGCAGCAGGTGGCGGAGCTGCGCGGCTATATCGCCATGATGGGGGTGGGGCCGGACGACTTCTACACGATGGTGGAAAGCTACTTTGACGGCGCGGTGCAAGAATTCACCCTGCTACAGCTGAAGGACTATCTGACCGCAGAAAGCAGCCTCTCCGAGGCAGAGCGGCAGGCACAGGTGGATGAGCTGATGGAGCTGCTGCTCTACCAACGCAACCGTAACTGGATCCCGGTGATCGAGGCCACGCAGGGATCACGGCTGGTGGTGGCCGTTGGCGCCGCACATCTTCCCGGCACGCAAGGGGTGCTGGCCCTCTTGGACGCAGAGGGCTACGAGATCGAAGAGGCGCCACTATGACCGGCACCGCCACGCTGTCTGTGCTACGGGCAATGGCCCGCCGCGTGCCCCGGGGCATGATGGCCGCCACGCTGGCGCTGTCCCTGCTCACCGCGGTTGACCGCGCCGAGGCGCGTTGCTCCGGCATCGACCTGCGGGATCACCTGACTGACAGCGCCCGCAGCCGGCTCGACAGTGACCTTGGCAAGGTGCCCTTTGCCATCGGCAACCACTGGGTCGCCACCCGCGGCACGCAGCGGATCGATATCGTCGGCACCCAGCACAGCGGCGATGCGCGCATGGCAAAGACCATGCGGCAGTTGCGTCCGCTGATCCGGCAGGCCGACGCGGTGTTTCTGGAGGTCACCGAGACGCAGATGCAGGCGGCGGATGGCAATCAGGGTGCCTTTGCGCGCTATTTTCTGCTGCGACCGGGCCAGCAACTGGACCGGATGATGCCCGCTGCCGACTGGCGGTTGCTGACCGCCCGCCTGGCGCTCTACGGGATCACCGCAGAGGCCGCCAAACGGATGCAGCCGTGGTATATCTCCGATTTCCTCACCGGAACCGATTGCCGCAAGCGCGGCTTTGGCGCCCGGCGTGGGCTCGACGACCGCATCGAGCGCAGCGCCCGAAACGCCGGCATCCCGACGCTGGGTCTGGAGGCGCCGGAAAGCGGCCTTGCTGCGCTGGCCTCCATGCCGCTGGCGGATCAGGTCAAGATGCTGCGCCTCGATCTGCGCAGCGAGACCCGGCACGAAGACCTCTATGTCACCCTCTCCGAATCCTATTTCGACGACCGGCTGACCGAGGGGCGCATTGTCATGAGCTGGATGATCTACCGCGACCTCGATGTGCCGCGCCGCGAGGTGCACCGGCTGCTCGCCAGCTTTGACCGGGCCGTGCTGACCCAGCGCAATCGCGCCTGGGTTAAACGCCTGCGCGCCCGCCAGGACCCCCATCTGATTGTCGCCGTCGGCGCGGCGCATCTGGCCGGGGACACCGGTGTGCTGAACCTGCTGCAACGGGCCGGGTATCAACTGACCCCGGCCCGCAACTGATCCGGCCTGCACCGGACTCGCCAGGGCGCGGGGCTCACCCGCGATCAGCGGGCGAGTGAGAATTCCAGGATCGGAATGCCCCCCGTGGGACAGAGCCCATTGATTTTGGCCTCCACAGTCTGCGCTGCCCCGAAATAGCTGGCATCGGGTGTCAGCAGCTGCGGCTGGTTATCCGCCGTGACCAATGGTGCATCGTCAATGTAAAGCTGAGCAGACAGATCACTGCATCCGGCGGTACTGTGAAAGGCGACCGAGAACTCCCGCGTCGTTGCAAAGCCACCCAGCAGGATATTGTGCCCCGGCAGCACGTCGACCTGCACGGTATCGCGCTGCGTGGCGGCATCACTCACCGAGGCCCAGGTGCACTCCACCACCTTGCCCGCCCCGGCCTCACGCAGCGCGAGGGTTTTCGCATCCACAAAGGCGGCGCCGCTTTCGTTGAGGGGCCAGCGGTACTCTCCGGCCTCTGTCACCAGCAGAAAACTGGGGAACTCCTGATCGTTGGAGATACCCTCGCAGGTGACGCGGATCAGGTGGCGGTTGACCAGGCCGTTGATGATCCATTGTTTGTCCACGTCCAAACCCTGCCAGCTGCCGCTGTAGAATGCCGCCCGTTCCGTTGTGGCCACGCCTTTGGGCGCGCTGTCGCCTTCGGCCAGCGCGACGCCAGCCGCCACCTGCAACAACAGCCCCCCGGCCCCGCCGACCACCCTGCGAAATACACTCATCATCTGAAATCCCTCCTCTTTACCAAGCACGACCAATCACGTTTACCGATCACGGCCCCCGCCGCCTTCGCAGGTTTACATGCCCTCTGCCCCCGGGCAACTGCCCCTTGCGTTGCGGTGCCACCTTAAAGGGGGCCGTGACCGAGCCATGCGCTGCGCAGAACTCCGTCGCCCGCCCGTAGCGGGGTGACAAACCCTGCCCCGCTGGTGTAAGGCGCGGCAACAGACCCCGTCAGACAGGATTGACCTCATGACCATTCAAGTTTTCGGCCACAAATCTCCCGACACCGATTCCACCGGCTCCGCGATCATCTGGGCCTGGTATCTGAACGAGGTGAAGGGCGAAGCCGCCACTCCCGTCCTGCTGGGCGCGCCGAACACCGAAGCCGCCTTCATGTTGCAGCGCTGGGGCTTTGAGCAGCCCGCAATCATCGCCGATGTCGAGGCCGACGCACCGGTGGTGATCGTCGACACCAACAACCCCGCAGAGCTGCCCGCCTCCATCAACAGCGCCGACATCCGCGCCATCATCGACCACCACAAGCTGGTCGGTGGCCTGGAAACCAAGGCTCCGATCGACATTACCGTGCGCCCGCTGGCCTGCACCGCCACCATCATGCACGACCTGATGGGCACAGACGCCGACCGCATGCCCGACGACATCAAGGGCGCGGCGCTGACCTGCATCCTGTCCGACACGCTGGAATTCCGCTCCCCCACCACCACGCCGCATGACCGCGCCGTGGCGGAGAAGCTGGCCAAGGATCTGGGCCTCGACGTCACCGACTACGCCGCCGAGATGTTCGCCGCCAAATCCGACGTCTCCGCGTTTTCCGATGCAGAGCTGATCCGCATGGACTCCAAGGAATACGAGGTCGACGGCACCAAGTTCCGCGTCTCCGTGCTGGAAACCACCGCGCCGGACATCCCGCTGGGCCGCAAGGACAGCCTGATGGAGACCTTCAAGACTGTTCAGGCCGAGGACGGCGTCGATCAGGTGCTGCTGTTCGTGGTCGACATCCTGAAGGAAGAAGCCACCCTGCTGGTGCCCAACGATCTGGTGAAATCCGTGGCCGAAAAGAGCTTTGGCGCCAGTGTCGAGGGCGACCTCGTGGTGCTGCCGGGCGTGATGTCGCGCAAGAAGCAGATCATCCCGAACCTCAAGGTCTGATCGCCCTGGCGGTCCCGGACCGCCTGAACATGCAAAACGCCCGCTGCCTGCAGCGGGCGTTTTTCCGTTTTGAAACAGGTCCTGTTGATTATCGCGCGTTGCGCAGCCCGACCTGACCATCAATCTGGGCCTTGGTGGCCAACACTGTCGCCACCCGCCGACGGTCCGGCGGATGGGTGCCCCAGATCGAATAGCCGCCACTGGTGCCGGTGGCCGCCTCGGAGCGGGCAAAGAACTTCGCGCCCTCTACCGGATCATAGCCTGCGTCATAGGCGATGCGGGTGCCCAGCGTGTCGCTCTCCAGCTCGTAGGATTGCGAATAGACAATCCCGCCCGCCGTCGCGCCAACGCCAAGCCCCAGCCCCACCGCATCACCGCTGTCGCCCACCAGCCCGGCGAGCGCGCCGCCAATCAACGCCCCCGCCAGCACTTGCTGCTGCTGTTTCTCCACGTGCCGTCCGATCAGATGACCGTATTCATGCGCCAGCACAAAGGCGACCTCGTCATCGCTGCCGGTGTCCTGAATCAGCGGCAGCGAAATGCGGATCACCGGCTGGCCGTTCTGGTAGGTGAAATAGGCGTTGCGCTCCGTCATCTGCCGGTCGATGGCGATATCGACGTTGCAATTGACGCCGGTTCTCAGCCGCTGGCAGGTCTCTCGCCCTGCTCGCATCACCCGGGGCTCCACCCGCGCAAACCGCGCCTCGGCGGCGGATCTGGACAGGGTGGCCGGTGGCGGGCTGCGACGCGCTTCGGCAAAGAGGCGTGCCGCCTCCTCGGAGTGAACGCCGCCGCTGTCGGGCAACTCGTAGGTGGTGCCACAGGCGCTGACGACAAGGCATATCCCGCCCGCAAGCAGCGCGCGACAGGAGGAACCGGGGGACCGCAGAAACATCATGAAGGTATCGCTCTATCTGGCAGGGAAACGGATCTGACCGCGACGCAGATTAGCAGCGTCTGCGCCCGCTACAAGAGGCGTTGCAGGCGTCGGCGAACGCTCACCTCAAGGCGCGTTTCGCAGCGCAAGCGCCTGCTGCAGGAAACCGCGCGCATCCCGTGCCGCCACATCATCCGGATGGCGGAATTTCAGATGTCGGCGCGCCTTGCCCTTGCCCTCCAGATCCCCCTGCGGATCCGCGAAACGCGCCCCCTGCGAGAACTCGAGCGAGACATGTTCGGTATAGGCAAACAGCCCGCCGACAAACTGGTCGCTCGCGGGGTCGGGCGCGATCACCACGCCGCCGTATTTCGGCAGATAGCGCGCATCGGGGGCCAGATCCGCGACGATCAGGCGAATCGCGGCATCAATCTCCGCGATCACCTCCGGGGGCAGCTTGCTCATGTGCCGTCTCCTTGTTGCCATGACGTTGCCATGCCCGTGTCCCTCATCACATCTGTCGCGCCTTGCGGCATGTCCCGCCCCCCCGCGCGAACAGGCAGCAAAGGCGTGCGGGTCCGACAGCGGGCCTGCGACTGGACTCTGGACCTAAGGCCGCCAAATTGGCGCGCTGCCCGCCGCAAATCAACTCCGAAGCGCCCGCGCGGCGCCGTTCCCTTAAAAAACGCAATACAGCCATGCAGCCAACACGGGCGAGATATGCTATACAAAGCCGAAACCTTACGCTATACGCGCGATCTTGACCCATCGGCGCCTCTGTGGCCCTGCGCCCCGTGCGCCTCACTTCGATATGAACGGATCCCCTCTTGATACCCACCTTGCAGCAGGCGCTAGAGCGCCGTGGTTACATTTCTCTCACGCCTGTGCAGGAGGCAGTCTCCGACCCAGAGCTGGCGGGAGCGGACCTGTTGGTGTCGGCACAGACCGGATCCGGCAAGACGGTGGGCTTCGGCATCGCCATTGCATCCACCATCCTCGAAGAGGACGGCCGCTTTGCCCGTGCCGGCACCCCGCTGGCGCTGGTGATCGCCCCGACCCGCGAGCTGGCGCTGCAGGTGAAGCGCGAGCTGACCTGGCTTTATGGTGATGCGGGCGCGGTGCTGGCCTCCTGTGTGGGCGGCATGGACATGCGCGACGAACGCCGCGCCCTGGAACGCGGCGCCCATATCGTCGTCGCCACCCCGGGCCGTCTGCGGGATCACATCACCCGTGGTTCCATCGACCTAAGCGGCGTCGCCGCCGTGGTGCTGGACGAAGCCGACGAGATGCTCGACCTGGGCTTCCGCGAGGATCTGGAGTTCATCCTTCAGGAAACCCCGGAAGAGCGCCAGACCCTGCTGTTCTCGGCCACGGTGTCCAAGCCGATCGCCACGCTGGCGCAGACCTACCAGACCGATGCGCAGCGGATTTCCACGATCAACAAATCCGAACAGCACAGCGATATTTCCTATCTCAGCCATGTGGTTGCGCCGCATGACGTTGAAAACGCCATCATCAACGTGCTGCGCTTTCACGAGGCCCCGAACGCCATCGTCTTTGCCAATACCCGCGCTGCGGTGAACCGTCTGCTGACCCGGCTGTCGAACCGCGGTTTTCAGGTGGTGGCACTGTCGGGCGAGCTGAGCCAGGCGGAACGCGCCGGTGCCCTGCAGGCAATGCGCGATGGTCGCGCCCGGATCTGTGTGGCCACCGATGTGGCGGCGCGCGGCATCGACCTGCCGAACCTCGATCTGGTGGTGCATGCCGATCTGCCATCGAGCCATGAGACCCTGCTGCACCGTTCGGGCCGCACCGGTCGCGCCGGGCGCAAGGGCGCCAGCGCGCTGATGGTGACGCCGCGCTCCGTGCGCAAGGCCGAACGCCTGCTGCGCGATGCCAAACTGTCAGCGGAATGGGTCGATGCGCCCTCCGCCGACGAGGTGCGTGGCCGCGACATGGAGCGGATGCTGTCCGACGCTGTCTGGACCGAAGAGGCCCCCGAAAGCCAGGCGGAAACGCTGGCGAAACTGGTCGAGAGCTTCTCGCCCGAGCAGCTGGCCGCTGGCTATCTGCGCCTGTGGTCCGCCGCCCGCTCCGCGCCGGAAGAGCTGACCGATGTGGCCTCCGTGGATGCCCGCAAGAAGAAAGAAGACCGCGTGCCCTTTGGCCCCTCGGTCTGGTTTGCCATTGATGGCGGGCGCGACGCCGGTGCCGATCCGCGTCGCCTGCTGCCGATGCTGTGCAAGGCCGGCGGCATCGACAAATCCGCCATTGGTGCGATCCGCATCGTCGGCGACAAGAGCTATGCCGAGATTTCGCAAGACAAGGTCGATGGCTTCATGGCCACCCTTGGCGGCGAAATGGCGCTGGATGATGGCTCCGCGCTGGAGCGTTTGAACGAAGCGCCGAACCTGCCCGAACGCTCCAAACCGCCCTTCCGCAAAGGTGGCGCACCCGGTGGCGGCAAGGGCCGTGGTGGCTTTGGCGGCGGCAAGCCCGGCTACAAGGGCGGTGATCGTGGTGACTACAAGGGCGGCGGCGACCGCAAGAGCGGTGGCGACTACAAGAGCGACCGCAAGCCTTATCGCGCCCGCGAGGACAGCACGGACCACCCGGTAAAACCGCGCGCGGCCAAACCACGCCCGTCCGGTGACAAACCCGCCTATGACAAACCCCGGGGCGACAAGCCGCGCGGGGATAAGGCGAAGTTTGACAAGCCGCGCTCGGACAAACCCCGCGGCGACAAGCCGAAATTCGATAAACCGCGCTCCGACAAGCCGCGCAGCGACAAGCCCAAGGGCCCGCCGCCCCCGGCAGGCAAGCCCTCCAGCAAAAAGAACAAGGCCCGCGGTGCTTCGGATACCTCCAAGCGCTTCACCCCGCCCAGCAAGAGGGGCTAAGCCCCGCCCGGCCTTGTGAAACATAGACACATCGGCTTGCGCCCGTCCCGAAACCGGGGCGGGCGCAACTCATTTCGGGGCACGCGATCCGTTTCACCGAGCGCGCCCATTCGCCGGACGCCCCCGCCGCGCTCCGCCTGCATCTGGCCAAACGGCTGCCCCTGGCATAGGAAGGACGCATATTCCTTTCCCATGAGGCGCCCCATGAGCCAGATCATCTCCGCCCTTTCCGAGGTCTCCGCCGACTACAAGGCCCTGTTCGTCGACCTCTGGGGCTGCGTGCACAACGGCATCACCGCCTACCCCGACGCGGTGGCCGCACTGCAGGCCTATCGCAAGCGGGGCGGCGTCGTGGTGCTGGTGACCAACTCCCCCAAACCCCGCGCCGGGGTGGCCGAACAGCTGAGCCAGTTCGGGGTGCCAGATGACGCCTATGACACCATCTCCACCTCTGGCGATTCTGCCCGCGCGGCGATGTTCACCGGCGCGGTGGGCAGCAAGGTCTATTTCATGGGCGAGTGGGAGCGCGATGCGGGCTTTTTCGAACCGATGAAGGTGATCCACGATCCCGTCGAGATCACCCGCGTGCCCCTGAAAGAGGCCGAGGGCATCGTCTGCTGCGGCCCCTTCGACACCATGGCCGATCCGGAAGTGAACCGGGCGGAGTTCCTCTACGCCAAGCAGATGGGGATGAAGCTGCTGTGCGCCAACCCCGACATCATCGTCGACCGCGGCGAGGTGCGGGAATGGTGCGCCGGGGCGCTGGCGAAGCTCTATACCGAGATGGGCGGCGAGAGCCTCTATTTCGGCAAGCCCTACCCGCCGATCTACGACCTGGCGCGTCGCCGTCTGAGCGAGATCGGTCATGATGTCAGTGACCGCGAGATCCTGGCAATCGGCGACGGCCCGCACACGGATATCTCCGGCGGCATGGGCGAAGGCGTGGACACGCTGTTCATCACCGGCGGGCTGGCGGCCAAGGACACCAAGACCGACCAACAGCCCGACCCGGCCGCGCTGGAGACCTATCTGGCACAAGAGCAGGTGGCCCCGACCTACAGCATCGGCTTTCTGCGCTGACACTTGCAGCTTCGCGCCAATCCGGCCCGTCTGCTCCACTCGGAGCGGGCGGGCCTTTTGCTGTCGCCCGTCAGGGCGTCCGCTGGGATACCTGCGCCATAGGGGCCGGACGGGCGGGCTTGACTTTCTGCAGTTGCGAGGTAATAAAATTACCAAACACGCAACTCAGCGGTATATTTATTGCCGCTCAAATCCTTCAGGGAGGCAGGGATGTTGGACAATTTCCCCCGCGGCACCATCTGCATCGAAGACATCGAGATGGGCATGACCCGCTACCTGCGCAAGCAGATCACCGACCGCGACATCGAGCTGTTTGCCGAGGTCTCCACCGACCGCAACCCGGTGCATCTGGATGACGGCTATGCGCAGGACACGATCTTTGAAGGGCGCATCGCCCATGGCATGCTGACCGCCGGGCTGATCTCGGCAGTGATCGGCGAGCAGCTTCCCGGCCATGGCACCATCTACATGAGCCAGAACCTGAAATTCCTCGCCCCCGTACGCCCCGGCGACATGGTGCTGGCCGAGGTCGAGGTGACCGACATCCAGATTGACAAGCGCCGGGTGAAGCTGGACTGCCGCTGCATCGTCGAGGGCCAAAAGGTACTGGTGGGCGAGGCCATGGTGATGGCCCCCTCGCGCAAGTTCGACTGACGCGCGGCCGCGCATCAGGCCGCCTCGGGGATGCCCCCGGACGGAGTGCCGACGATGAAGCCGGTTCATTTTCATAGTCGGAGCCGATGATCTATCCAATAAAGGACGGGTCGCGGTACCGCTTGCTCAGGCATCTGGACAGGTCGCACTACGGCGCCTGCTGAGTGTGCATCTGCATCATCCACCCCCTTTTTATCGGGGCCGGTCGTTGCCTTAGACGCGGCGCTGCCCACAGCCATCCCGCGTCCCCATCTTGGTGATCGATCCCGGCCAGCCTAACGCCATCGAATGAGATCCCGGTGAAGCGGGCGCACGGCGACAGCGCAACAGGTCCTTCAGACCGGGGTCGGTTGTCGCGCTGCAGGAGCCTCCGGCGGGGATATTTATAAGAAGGTGAAACGGGGGAGACCGGCTCCCTCTCTGGCTCCGGTCCTTCGGGCAAGGGATTTCACGCGCTGGTCGCGCGGTAGAGGTCGCCACTGACCACAGCACTCTTGCGCCGCCCAGCCACGGCGGCTAGGGAAGCGCCATGCGCATCATCCGGGACTATCAATTTGTCGAAGAGCAGGATCGCGGGGCAACCGTTGCGATCGGCAATTTCGACGGCGTTCATCGCGGCCATCGTTCGGTGGTGGATCTGGCACGTCAGGCGGTACCAGACGCCCCGCTGGGCGTGATGACCTTCGAGCCGCATCCGCGTGAATTCTTTGCCCCCGACGCGCCGCCCTTCCGGCTGATGTCGGCAGAGGCCCGCGCGCATCGGCTGGAGAAGATCGGCGTCGAGAAGCTCTATCAGCTGAATTTCAACCACGCGCTGTCGTCGCTTCCCCCCGAAGAGTTTGCCCGCAAAGTGATCTTTGAAGGTCTGGGGCTGGCGCATGTGGTGGTGGGCGCCGACTTCTGCTTTGGCAAGGGGCGGGCCGGCACCGCCGAAGATCTGCAGCGCTTCGGCCAAGAGATGGGCTTTGGCGTCACCATCGCGCCCTTGATGGAATATTCCGAGCACACCGTTTCCTCCACCGCGATCCGCACCGCCCTGAGCGAGGGCCGCCCGCGCGACGCCGCTGCCATGCTGGGCCATTGGCACCGCATCGAGGGGGAGGTGATCGGCGGCGAGCAGCGCGGCCGCGAGCTTGGCTTTCCCACCGCCAACCAGTCCATCGACGGTTTGCACCCGCCTGCTTTTGGCGTCTATGCGGTGCTGGTGGATGTGCTCGACGGCCCCCATATGGGCAGCTACCACGGTGCCGCCTCAGTCGGGGTGCGGCCGATGTTTGACGGCGACCAGCCGAACATCGAGACCTATCTCTTTGATTTCAAGGGCAACCTCTATGGTGCGCATCTGTCTGTCGGACTGGTAGATTTCTTGCGCCCGGAGCTGACATTTGACGGGCTGGAGCCCTTCATCGCCCAGATGCACGCCGATTGTGATCAGGCGCGCGCCATCCTCAACGCACTCTGAGAGGGCGGATATGACCAATCAAATCGACCGCGACGGTCTCGTTGACCGGTTTTGGGAAAAGAAGCCGCTGAAGACGCTCTCCCCACGCGAGTGGGAAGCGCTGTGTGACGGCTGCGGCAAATGCTGCCTCAACAAGCTGGAGGACGAGGACACCGGCGAGGTGGCGCTGACGCGTGTGGCCTGCCGCCTGCTGGACGATCAGTCCTGCCAATGTGCGCATTACGAGACGCGGCACAGTTTCATTCCCGAATGCATCGTGCTGAAGCCCGAAAACCTCGACACCCACGCCTATTGGATGCCGCAGACCTGCGCCTATCGCCGGCTGTGGGAGGGCAAATCCCTGCCCGACTGGCACCCGCTTGTGACCGGAGACCCCGACAGCGTGCACCGCGCCGGGGTCTCGGTACGCGGCATGACCGTGTCGGAATTCGACACGCCGCTGGAAGAATGGGAAGACTACATCATCGAAGAGCCGGTCTGAGCGCGGCGTCATTCCTTTGTCATCGAAGTCGGCTAGGCTGCCGTGATGGCCAACGCGTATATTATATGCACAACTCCCCGCAGTGGCAGCACCCTTCTGTGCCGAATGTTGCGCACAACCGGCATCGCCGGGGCACCCGCCTCGTTGTTCTTCGGCACCTCCCTCGCTGAGTGGCGGCGCCGCATGGCACTTTCGCCCTCCGATGCATCCTCGACAGTGCAACTCCGCGACATTATGGCTGCGGCGCATGCATTGGGAAAAGGCGACACGGCGGTCTTTGCCCTACGCCAGCAATGGCATAGCTTCGCGTTTCTGCAATCTCAGCTCGCCCTTCTCTTCCCTGCCGCCCAGACTGATTTGGTCCGGCTCACCTCGGTCTTTGGTCCGCTGCGCTTCATCTATCTGACTCGGGCGGACAAGGTGAGCCAAGCGGTGTCCTACCTATTGGCTCAACAAACCGGGCTGTGGCATCGAAACGCCGATGGAACGGAGTTGGAGCGCACAGCGGCGCCGCAGTTGCCAACATACTCATACGAGGCCATCGCGGCGGCGGTGGCAAAGCTCACGGAATGGGATCAGAACTGGCAGGCGTGGTTCAACCTGCAAGGTGTCGCGCCATTTACCGTGACATATGAAACTCTGGCAGACGCTCCACAAACGCAGATACGAGACATCTTGGAGCAACTTAATTTACCACCTCAGGTCGCGGACAGTGTGGAGCCGGATGTTGCCCGTATAGATGACCCCAGAAGCCAAGAGTGGGTCGAGCGCTTCCGCCGAGACGGCGGCGTCGCGCCCTAGGGCCAAAACGACCGCAGAACCTCCGCCACGACCTCGGGATGTGTCACCGGCACCATATGGCCCGCGCCCTCGATGACCGCGACCTGCGCCTCCGGCATCCGCGCCGAGAGCGCCTGGGTGACCGCCGACATGATGGGCTGGGTCGCGCCCCCCTGCATCAGCAGAACCGGCATCGCCAGCGCCTCCAGTGCGCCGGGCGCCAGCAGACCGGCGGCGTCGTCATAGACCTGACTGTCGCAGTCCATCACCGCCGGGAAGGACCGTATCATCGCAGCGCGGGCGGTCTCCGGCAGGTCGGGCCATTTGGGGTAACCGGTGCCCCAGGCGCGGTTGAACAGGCGGGTGGCCCGCTCCACATCACCTGCGGCGAAAGGCTCCCGCACCGCCATGTGATCGGCGCGCATCTGCGCGAGTGCTGCCGGGTCGCGCGCGCTGGCGGCGGCAAAGAGCACCGGCTCGATCAGGGTCAGCGTGCGCACCAGATCCGGGCGGGCCTGCGCCATCGCCAGCGCCACTGTGGCGCCAAAGGAATGGCCGATCAGATCGACGGGGGCACCCGCAGCCTCGACCTCAGCCGACAGCAGGTGCAGCCCGGCCTCTGCATTGCGCTGCTGCAGCAGGCCCTGCCCGTCCCAGTCCGGGCTTTTGCCGTGCGACAACATGTCGAAGGCCGCGCAGGACACCGCATCCTCGCCCAGGGCCGCCACCAGGCCGCGCCAGGCACCGGAATGCGCCAGCGAGCAATGCACCGCAAAGACGGGCCGCGTGCCCTGACCAAACCGGCGATGAAACACCTCTTGCGGCAATGCGCCCATGTCGAGGCTCATGCGCCCTGCTCCGCAAGGTGCAGGTCGAGGTCATCCAGTCGATCCTGCCCCCAGAACTTTGCCCCGTCCGAGGTCACATAAAACGGCGCGCCAAAGACGCCAGCGTTGACAGCGTCCTCGAGGTTACGCGCATAGATCTCCGCGCCGGTCAGAAGTCCGCTGTCGGCCAGCGCCGCGTCGAAACCGGCGCTTTCGAGCAGGGATTTCACCACATCGTCCTGCGCGATGTCGCGATCTTCGGCCCAGATCGCGCGCAGGGTGCCATGCACCAGCGCGCCAAGATCACCGCCCCCCGCCTTCTGGGCCGCGATGATCGCGTAGGAGGACGGGGCCGCATTGGTGGGCCAATGCGCAGGCTTCAGGTTCAGCGGCAGGCCGGTGCGTTTGGACTGCCGCTCGATCTCGATGAGGCGGTAGTCCTGCCGCGCGGGGTGCCGGTCCTTTGGGGGAGTGCCGCCGGTGCGCGCAAACAGCGTCATGATGTCAAAGGGCTTGTAGGTGATGGCAGCGCCGTGGCGGGCCGCGATCTCCTCCAACCGCTGCCCGGCAAGGTAGCTGAACGGCGACAGGGTAGAGAAATAATAGTCGATTGATGGGATCGATGCGGCCATGGGACGAATTCCTCGTGCTTAGAACTAGGCCTGACCCTATGTGCGTGTTAAGCGGGGTTCAATATCACGAATCTGTCACATTGCTGCCCGGGGATAAACAGCCAATGCCGACCTTGAACGAACCCAAGCTGATCGCTGGGAACGCCAATCTTCCTCTCGCCCAATCCATATCGCGCCGTATGAGCATGCACCGGGGGGTCGATCAGAACCTGGTGAATGCTCGGGTCGAGCGTTTCAACGATGGCGAGATTTTTGTCGAAGTCTACGAGAACGTGCGCGGCGAGGATATGTTCATTATCCAGCCGACCTCGAATCCGGCCAACGACAATCTGATGGAGCTTCTGATCATCGCGGATGCGCTGCGCCGGTCTTCGGCACAACGGATTACCGCGGTCATTCCGTATTTCGGCTATGCCCGTCAGGACCGCCGCACCAAGGCACGCACGCCCATCTCTGCCAAGATGGTCGCCAACATGCTGACAGGTGCCGGCATCGAGCGCGTGCTGACCATGGATCTGCACGCCGCACAGATCCAGGGCTTTTTCGACATTCCGGTGGACAACCTCTACGCCAGCCCGATCTTTGCGCTGGACGTGAAGGCACAGTTCAAGGACCAGATGGACGACCTGATGGTGGTCTCGCCCGACGTGGGCGGCGTGGCCCGCGCCCGCGAGTTGGCCAAGCGCATCAACGCGCCACTCTCCATCGTCGACAAACGTCGCGAAAAGGCCGGCGAGATCGCTGAAATGACCGTCATCGGCGACGTGAAGGACAAGATCTGCCTGATCGTCGATGACATCTGCGACACGGCAGGCACCCTGTGCAAGGCAGCGCAAATCCTACTCGACAACGGCGCCAAGGAAGTTCACGCCTACATCAGCCACGGCGTCATGTCCGGCCCGGCGGTGGAGCGTGTGACCAACTCGGTGATGAAGTCGCTTGTGCTGACCGACTCGATCCAGCCGACCCAGCAGATTCTGGACGCCCCGAACATCCGCATCGTGCCCACCGCACCGCTGTTCACCCAGGCGATCCTGAACATCTGGCACGGCACCTCGGTGTCCTCGCTGTTCGAGGACAAGACCCTGATCCCGATCTACGAGTCGCTCTACAATAGCCAGAGCTAAGATCCCTCAGATCTCATCAAAACACCCCGCGAGATGACGTGGGGTGTTTTTTTTGTGGACGGCCCTCAAATGCAACCCGCCATACGTGCGGCTGTTCGTTGGGCGTTCTAAAGGCGGGGTTGAACCCGAACCTACCAGGCTGACTAGTCTAGTGGAGTGTCCAGAATATTTGGGCGACGCCTACCAAGTTTGTCGAGCGTTTCTGAACGTTTGCTTTGGCTTCCAACGTATTCGCGAGAAGATCGACGCCCAGTGCGATCTTCAATCGTAACGACAAAACGGATGCCGTCGGTATCAGCTATGAACCGCACCAAAAACGCTTTGTAGTCCAACACATCGACATTGTGCTTCTCGCAAAACTTAGGAAAAGCGCTTTTAAACAAAGGTAAGGCGTGCTCGACTTCTCCTTCTGGGAAGGCACCCTGTAGTCTTCCTGTTAGAAAATCCGCGACCAAATACCCGTTGTTATTAGATGCAGCCTCAGCAAAGACGTCCAACTGAATGACTTGAGGAGGCACGATAAAACTTAAACCGCCTGCTATTGAGTCAGCGTAATTGTGAGCGACACCGTGAAGCTTGTTGTGTTTCATACAAAGCAGGTTAGTCAGAAAACAAACGGCAGCAAAGTCCCGCACAGCTGACCTAGCGGTCAGCGCCGCTGACAACGCCTATTTCTGCATTGAGGTGATCCTTCTGCAGCACATGCCGGGCCGGTCTGGTGTTGTCACGGAAACGCCGATTGGGCCTCATAGTTGCGCCCCTTGCCAAACACGGCACACACACTCCAAAACATCGCGCAGAGCGCGGTTAGATGCGCCCACAGCGCCTGATAGGCTCTTCCCCCCCTGACGAAAGCTGTCCTGTCCCACGAGACCGGTCGACCTCCTGCACGTTGCCGCCCGTGTCTTCGCCGCCGTTACCTGCGTGGAGCTGGGCGACACCGCTGGGAAGCTACTGACCGCAAGGGGGGCGAACCGGTGGTGGTGGCCTGGTCGCGTTTCCTGATTGCGGCGCTGGTGCTGCTGCCGTTCAGAGGATTTGCGTGAAATTGTCGATAAAATACCTGCCTCCGGCGCAGCCTCATGTCTCCGGCTCAGCCAGAAGTTGTCAGACCCGCCCGTATATGCTGTTCTCTGCGTGCATGAGGTGGCGGAGTGACGCGCGACCGCACAGATCCAGATCGAGGAGACCCCTGATGATGCTCGGACACCGGTTTTTTGCCTCACCGGCCTGTCTGGTGGGCCTATCTGGCGGCCTCTCTGACGCCCTGACGGCCCGATTTGTCCTGCCTCTCTTGGCTAGCCTCGCCGGAGTGTCGAGTGCAGCGGCCGAAGAGCAGCGCTTTGCCGCCTATATCACCGGATACGGGTTCTGGGACAATACCCCGCCGGGCACGGCCATCATCTCGCACCCGGTCAAGCACCGGCGCGCGGGCGGCAGTGGCACCCATGACGATCCGGTCACCCTGGCGGTGGGGCATGCGCTCCATGGGCCGCATGAGATCCTCGATTTCCCGCCCGGCACGATGCTCTACCTGCCCCGGATCAAGAAATACGCGGTGGTCGAAGACACCTGCGGCGATGGTCCCCGGCCTCAGGACGGCCCCTGTCACACCGGCGCCCGCGGCCATATCTGGCTCGACCTCTATGTCGGGGGACAGACCGTCACCCCCACGCAGGCCGAGCAGTGTCAGTACAGGATCACCGCGGTGCAGATGGTGTACATGAACCCGGCGCCGCATTACGAGGTTCACCCGGGCGAGGTGATCGGTTCCGGCTGTGCGGTGTTCTAGGGGCGGGCCCCAGCCCTAGCCCCTGGCCTACCCCGCCCGCCGCAGCCGCAGCGCGTTGGTCAGCACCGACACCGACGACAGCGCCATCGCTCCGGCGGCAAACACCGGCGACAGCAGGATGCCGAATGCCGGATAAAGCGCGCCCGCCGCCAGTGGGATCAGCGCCGCGTTGTAGACAAAGGCCCAGCCGAGGTTCTGGCGGATGTTCATCAGCGTCTTGTGCGAGATATTGATCGCCGTCACCACACCACTCAGGTCGCCCGACATCAGCACCACATCGCCGGCCTCGATCGCCACATCAGTGCCGGTGCCGATTGCGATGCCTACGTCCGCTTGCGCCAAGGCCGGCGCGTCATTGATCCCATCCCCGACAAAGCCCAGCTTGCGCCCGCGCGAGGCAAGATCCCTGAGCGCGGCCACTTTGCCCTCAGGGGCAACCCCTGCGACCACATGGGAGATGCCCAGATCGCGGGCGATGGCCTCTGCCGTGGCCGGGGCATCGCCCGAGATCATCGCCACATCCTTGCCCATCGCCCGCAGTGCTTTGATTGCGGCGGCACTGGTGGGTTTGATCGGGTCGGCCACCGCAAGCAGCGCCGCAAGCTGGCCGTCGATTGCGGTGTAGAGCACGCTTTCACCCCGGTTGGCGCGCTCCAACGCCTCTGCCGCCAGCGCATCGACGCTGATGCCAGCCTCCGACATCAGCCGCGCGCTGCCGATATGGATCTCGCGCCCGGCAACTTTGGCGGTGACACCGCGGGCTGTGTGGCTCTGGAAATCGCTGACCTCTGCGAGGGTCAGGCCCTCGTCCTGCGCGGCTATCACCAACGCCCGGGCGATGGGATGCTCAGAACGTGCCTCCACCGCGGCCACCGCACCCAGCACCTCGGCGCGCTCAAACCCTGCGGTTGGGTGCAGCGCCACCAGTGATGGGCGGCCCTCGGTCAGGGTGCCGGTCTTGTCAAAGGCGATGATGTCGACCTCGTTGAGGGATTGCAGCGCGTCGCCCTTGCGAAACAGCACGCCAAGCTCTGCAGCGCGCCCCGTGCCCACCATGATCGAGGTCGGCGTCGCCAGACCCATGGCGCAGGGACAGGCGATGATCAGTACCGACACCCCGGCCACCAATGCGTTGGTCACCGTCGGCTCCGGCCCAACCGTCAGCCACACCGCCACCGTCAGCAGCGCCAGCCCCATCACCACCGGCACAAAGCGCAGGGTGACCTTATCCACAAGGCTCTGGATCGGCAGTTTGGCGCCCTGCGCGTCCTCCACCATGCGGATGATCTGTGCCAGCGTGGTCTCGGCCCCGGTGCGGGTCACGCTAACGGTAAGACTGCCCTCGCCATTGACAGTCCCGCCGGTGACCGCCGCGCCTGTGGCTTTCTCAACCGGGATCGGCTCGCCCGAAATCATGCTCTCATCCACATGGGCGCTGCCCTCCAGCACCTCGCCGTCGGTGGGGATGCGTTCGCCGGGACGCACAAGGATGCGATCACCGGGCGCAAGATCATCCACATCCACGTCCTCGGGCTGGCCATCCTTGGTCAGTCGCCGCGCATGGCGGGCTTGCAAGCCTACCAGCGCCTGAATGGCGGCCCCGGTGCGGCCCTTGGCGCGGGCCTCCAGCCAGCGGCCAATCAGGATCAGGGTGACAATCATCGCTGCGGCCTCGAAATAGACGGCGCGCACATCGGCGGGCAGCAGGGATGGGACAAAAGTGGCCACCAGAGAGTAGATCCACGCGGCCCCTGCCCCCAGTGCCACAAGGCTGTTCATATCCGGCGCGCCCTTGCGCAAGGCGGGCAGACCCAGCGCGAAAAAGGCCCGACCGGGGATGAACAGCACCGCCGTGGTCAGCACGGCCTGGATCACCCATGAGGTTTGAATGCCGATGGTCTGCGCGATCCAGTGATGCACCGCCGGGACCATGTGGCCGCCCATTTCCAACAGAAACACCGGCAGGGTCAGCACGGCGGCGATCCAGACCTGACGACGCAGATCGCGCGCTTCACGATCCTTCCGGGCGCTGCGGTCCTCGCTGTCGCGTGCCTCTGCCGGGCGGGCGCGATAGCCAGCCTCCGTGCTGGCCGCCGCCACCTGCGACGGCGTCACCACCCCTTGCAGGATCTCCACCTGCGCGCTCTCGGCGGCGAGGTTCACATTGGCCGAGACCACACCGGGCAGCGCCTTGATGGCGCGCTCCACCCGGCCCACGCAGCTGCCGCAGGTCATGCCCTCGATGGACAACTGCACAGTCTGGTGCCGCGCCGGTTTGCCAAGATCACGCAGGGCGCTGTCGGCCTGCTGCAGCGCCTCGGGGGTGGTGGCGGTGATCTGCGCGGTCTCATTGGCGAGGTTCACCGAGACATCGCTGAGCCCCGGCAGTGCGGCCAGGGTGCGGTCGACACGGCCTACGCATCCGGCGCAGGTCATGCCCTTGATCGAGAGGCGGGCGGTGATCGGTTGGGTCATGGAACGACTCCGTTATTGCCTGTTGCCTTCCATGTAGGGCTTCCAGTCACTGGAGGCTCAAGGGGAAATTTGAGATTTTCATCTTGCCCCGCGCAATACCCAAGCCTCCCCCCTACCGGGAACCAGCCAGACGGTGCCGTTATTGGCCGTCACACTTCTGCATCTGCACGGACTCCCGCACACGGATCACATCGCCAGCACCCATCCCGATCCGTGCCATTAAAGCGTCCAGAGGAAACTCGGCCCGGATCAGCTTTTCATGTTTGCGCGTGTTTGCACCATTGGGCGAGACTTCTTTCAACATGGCGTAGCACTCGACGATTTTGCCCTGTTGCTCAAAGCGATACTCGGTAAAGCGCTTTCCGTTCACCAGCGTATAATCATAGACGTCATCCCCGAACCTGACATGCTCCGAGACCACCTTGGCAAAGCTGTACCCGGTCATGTCGCGGTTCTGATACTGCCACACATGGGTCAGTTCATGCGCCATCAACCATCGGTCACTGTTGATTGGGCTTTGAGAGATATCCGACGAATAGTATTCACGGTCAAAGAACACTGTATTGCCCACCACCAGTGCGTCGGCGCCGAACAGTGATGGTAGGGACGCAATCTTTTGCGAGTTTTCGCCGGCGCTGCCCGCCGCTGTTCCGAGTTCGCGTTCCAACTGCTGCTTCGCAACTCTGCGCCCTCGGGACTCGTTCCCGGAAAACCGCACATCTTCAAACGCCAAGTTCTGCGTAAAATACTGTGACCCGTAAGCAATCTCGCCATCAGTCATGGGGCGACTACAGGCGGCAAGCGCTAATCCGGACATCATCAAACCAATAGAGCGAAACCACATTTCAATACCTCTCCTGAACACCAAATGCGCAAACAACGCAGGGGGTATCAAATGCAGTGCTCGCACCACTTGCAAGTTTAATATTGCCGGCCGCGAATATGAGATGTGTTCTTTCCCGGTCAATGCAGAGAGTCGCTGCCGTCCCCTACTCCACGTCCCAGTCATCCTCGAACGGCAGATCGCCAATCGCCATCCAGGACACCCGCACGCGGGCAACGCGGCTGTCGGACCAGGTGCGGAACACGATATCAAAGCCCTCGGCCGAGATCTCCTCGGCCACCAGTTCCGCGCGGTAGGCGGCGGCGTGGTCCATGTCCATCAGAGAAGCCGTGAGATGCACCGCAGGCGGGGCCGCAAACGCCTCGTCAAAACGCAGGTGCAGGCGGCGCTCGCGCTCTCCCTCTCCGGTCCACATGGTGCCGCCGGACTCAAATTCAGAGAAGATCTCTGCATCACCCTGAATAATCCCGGTGCGTGCGCTGTGAAGACGAGTGGAGTGCAAGGCGAACCTCAAAGGTAAAATATGCGACAAAGTGAAACTATCGCGGGTTTCTTACCAAAAAGAAACCGGCCTGCGTAAACAGGCCGGTTTCAGAGATTTCAGTCTGACGACAGGCGTCAGAGGCTCATGTGGGTCCCGAGCGCTTCCATGTCCGAAAGCAGCTTGGCCGCGTCTTCCACCAGACCGTGCTCGGAGTCATCGTCCTTGGCGGTCTTGTACATGGCGCGGGCTTCCTCGATGAGCTCGTCCATATGGGCGCGGGTCATCTCGTCCATCGGAATTGCCCGCTCCGCGAGGACCGAAAGGCCCTCTGCGGTGATCTGGGCAAAGCCGCCGGTGACAAGATACTCCGACGATCCTTCAGGCGCATCGACCTTCAGGATGCCCGGACGCAGGGTGGTGAGGGTCGGCGCATGCAAAGGCATGGCCGTCATGTCACCCTCGGACCCGGGGATCTGGACCGCGCTGGCCTGAAGCGAAGCAAGGCTCCGCTCCGGGCTGACGAGGTCGAATTGCATCGTATCAGCCATAAGGGCCCTCCTTAGGCCGCGTCAGCAGCCATTTTTTCGGCTTTGGCGATCACTTCGTCGATGCCGCCAACCATGTAGAAGGCGCCTTCGGGCAGGTGATCGTATTCGCCGGCCACAACCGCCTTGAACGAAGAGATGGTGTCCTCGAGGGAAACCTGCACACCGTCAGAACCGGTGAAGACCTTCGCAACGTCGAACGGCTGGGAGAGGAAACGCTGGATTTTCCGCGCACGGGTCACGGTCAGCTTATCTTCTTCCGACAGTTCGTCCATGCCGAGGATGGCGATGATGTCCTGCAGCGACTTGTAGCGCTGGAGGATCTGCTGAACCTCGGAGGCCACCTTGTAGTGCTCTTCGCCAACGATCTGCGGGTCCATCAGGCGCGACGAGGAGTCGAGCGGGTCCACAGCCGGGTAGATGCCCAGCTCGGAGATGGCACGGTTGAGAACGGTGGTTGCGTCGAGGTGCGCAAAGGTGGTTGCCGGCGCGGGGTCGGTAAGGTCGTCCGCGGGAACATACACAGCCTGGATCGAGGTGATCGAGCCGTTCTTGGTGGAGGTAATACGCTCCTGCATCGCACCCATGTCGGTGGCCAGCGTCGGCTGGTAACCCACAGCGGAGGGGATACGACCCAGAAGTGCGGACACCTCGGAACCGGCCTGCGTGAAGCGGAAGATGTTGTCCACGAAGAACAGAACATCGGTGCCGGACTGGTCGCGGAACTGCTCGGCCAGGGTCAGGCCGGTCAGCGCAACACGGGCACGCGCACCCGGAGGCTCGTTCATCTGACCGTAAACCAGAGCAACCTGCGACTCTTCGAGGTTGTCGGGCTTGATCACGTTGGATTCGATCATCTCGTGGTAAAGGTCGTTGCCTTCACGGGTCCGCTCACCAACACCGGCGAACACGGAGTAACCCGAGTGCACTTTTGCGATGTTGTTGATCAGTTCCATGATGAGAACGGTTTTACCAACGCCGGCACCGCCGAAGAGGCCGATCTTGCCGCCTTTGGAATAGGGCGCCAGCAGGTCGATGACCTTGATGCCGGTTTCCAGAACCACGGATTCGGTGGACTGCTCGGAGAACTCCGGAGCAGGCTGGTGGATCGCGCGGTGCTCGGTCGCGTTGACCGGCTCACCTTCGTCGACCGGCTCGCCGACGACGTTCAGGATGCGACCCAGGGTTGCGTTGCCGACCGGGATGGTGATCGGAGCGCCGGTATCGGCCACGGCCTGACCGCGCACGAGACCCTCGGTGGCGTCCATAGCGATGGTGCGGACAGTGTTCTCGCCGAGGTGCTGTGCCACCTCAAGAACGAGTTTCTTGCCATTGTTGTCGGTGGTCAGGGAGTTCAGGATCGCCGGCAGGTCGCCGTCGAACTGGACGTCCACAACGGCGCCGATGACCTGAACCACCTTGCCTTTTGCATTTGCCATTTGTTCGTCTCCGGTTGTCTCTTAGAGCGCCTCGGCGCCCGAAATGATTTCAATCAGCTCGTTGGTGATGACGGCCTGACGCGAGCGGTTGTACTCGATGGTCAGCTTGTCGATCATCTCGCCCGCGTTGCGGGTCGCATTGTCCATCGCGCTCATCCGAGCCCCCTGTTCGGAGGCCCCGTTTTCCAGCAGCCCCGCAAAGATCTGGGTGGCGACACCGCGCGGCAGGAGATCCGCAAGGATCGCCTCTTCGCTTGGTTCGTAATCCACCGGACCGGATGCGGCATCGGCGTCGTCAGCATCGAATTGAGCAGGAATGATCTGCTGTGCGGTCGGGATCTGGGTCACGACGTTCTGGAACTTCGCGTAGAACATCGTCGCAACGTCGAACTCGCCCGCGTCGAAACGTGCCAGCACGTCCTTGGCGATGTTCTGCGCGTCGACATAACCCAGGCGCTTCACCTCGGTCAGATCCACATGGCCGATGAACAGCTCGCCGAACTCGCGCTTGAGAACGTCGCGGCCTTTTTTGCCCACGGTGAGGATCTTCACGGTCTTGCCAGCCGCCTGAAGTTCTTGCGCCTTCAGACGTGCCAGCTTGGCGATATTGGCATTGAAGCCACCGCACAGGCCGCGTTCGGCGGTCATGACCAACAGGAGCTGAACCTGATCCGAGCCGGTGCCCGCGAGGAGCTTCGGCGCGGTATCGCTTTGGCCGACAGAAGCTGCCAGCCCCGCCATCACGGCATTGAACCGTTCGGCGTAGGGGCGTGCATCCTCAGCCGCTTCCTGGGCGCGGCGAAGTTTCGCCGCCGCGACCATCTGCATGGCTTTGGTGATCTTACGAGTGTTTTTCACACTCGAGATCCGGTTTTTGAGGTCCTTGAGAGAAGGCATGTGCTGTCTCTCTCCTTACGCGAAGTCTGCGGCGAATTCGTCCAGAACAGCCTTCATCTTCTCGAGCGGCTCACCCTTCTTGAACTTGGGATCTTCATTGGTGATCCAAGCCAGGAAGTCGGCCTTCTTGGTGCGCAGGAAGGTCAGCAGTTCCGCTTCAAAGCGGCCCACTTGCTTCACGTCGACATTGTCGAGATAGCCGTTGGTGCCCGCGAAGATGACGCAGACGATTTCGGAGTTGGTCAGCGGCGAATACTGCGGCTGTTTCATCAGCTCGGTCAGACGCGCGCCACGGGCCAGCAGTTTCTGGGTCGCGGCGTCAAGGTCGGAGCCGAACTGAGCAAAGGCAGCCATCTCGCGGTACTGGGCGAGAGACAGTTTCACCGGACCGGCGACGGAGGACATCGCATCGGTCTGAGCCGAGGAGCCCACACGGGAGACCGACAGACCGGTGTTCACGGCCGGACGGATACCCTGGTAGAAGAGTTCGGTTTCCAGGAAGATCTGACCGTCGGTGATGGAGATCACGTTGGTCGGAATAAACGCGGACACGTCGCCGCCCTGGGTTTCAATGATCGGCAGCGCGGTCAGCGAGCCGGAACCGAAGTCTTCGTTGAGTTTCGCGGAACGCTCCAGCAGGCGGGAGTGGAGGTAGAACACGTCACCCGGATACGCTTCACGGCCCGGCGGGCGGCGCAGCAGCAGGGACATCTGACGGTAGGCCACGGCCTGCTTGGAGAGGTCATCATAGATGATGAGCGCGTGCTTGCCGCTGTCGCGGAAGTATTCGGCCATCGCGGTCGCGGCGTAGGGTGCCAGGAACTGCATCGGCGCCGGGTCGGACGCGGTCGCGGCCACAACGATGGAGTATTCCATCGCGCCGGACTCTTCCAGTTTCTTCACCAGCTGCGCCACGGTGGAGCGCTTCTGACCAACCGCAACATAGACGCAGTAGAGCTTCTTGCTCTCGTCGTCGCCTGCCGCTTCGTTGTAGGATTTCTGGTTCAGGATGGTGTCCAGGGCGATCGCGGTCTTACCGGTCTGACGGTCACCAATGATCAGCTCACGCTGGCCACGGCCAACGGGGATCATCGCGTCCACGGACTTGAGGCCAGTTGCCATCGGCTCGTGCACGGATTTACGCGGGATGATGCCCGGCGCTTTCACGTCTGCAACTTTGCGCTCTTTGGCTTCGATCGGACCTTTGCCATCCAGCGGGTTGCCGAGGCCGTCCACAACGCGACCCAGAAGCTCGGGACCGGCAGGCACGTCCACGATGGAGTTGGTGCGCTTGACGGTGTCGCCTTCTTTAATGTCGCGGTCGGAGCCGAAGATCACCACACCGACGTTGTCGGATTCGAGGTTCAGCGCCATGCCCATGATGCCGCCGGGGAACTCGACCATTTCGCCCGCCTGGACGTTGTCGAGGCCGTAGACACGGGCGATACCGTCACCGACGGAGAGAACGCGGCCGATCTCGGCCACTTCGGCTTCTTGACCAAAATTCTTGATCTGGTCTTTCAGGATCGCAGAAATCTCTGCTGCTTGGATACCCATTTATCCGACCTCTTTCATTGCATTCTGTAGGGAGTTGAGCTTGGAGCGGATCGAACTGTCGATCATCTTCGAGCCCACTTTTACGACGAGACCGCCGATGATGCTCTCATCAACGGTGGCATTGATTTTGACCGTCTTGCCCACGCGCTCGGCGAGGGTTTTGGCCAGTTTTTCACTTTGGGTCTTGGTCAGCGCCTTGGCAGAGACGACATCTGCGGTGACCTCACCACGGGCCTCGGCAAGGCGCGCGCTCAACGCAGCGATCAGCGCCGGAACCGCAAACAGGCGGCGTTTGGCCGCCATCACGGACAGGGCATTGCGGAGCACTTCGTCAATCCCCATCTTCTCCGCTACGGCGGAGATGGCCGAAGCCTGCTCTTCGCGCGACACGAGGGGAGAAGAGATGAGAGTACGCAGGTCTTCGCTGTCAGCCAGCGCGGCTGCCAGATCGTTGATGCTTGTCTCGAGTTTATCAAGAGCATTGCTCTCGACAGCGATATCAAAGATCGCTGTGGCATAGCGGTCGGCAATGCCTGCGGAAATCGAAGCTGGTTCGGACACGTCCACCCTTCCGATATTATTTTGGCCCCGGTTTTTAATGCGTCCTGGCAGGTTGCATCCGGGGGCGTGAGGTCAACCCGATTTTGGCCGGGCATCGAAATCAGCGTGGATGTAGCAGAGCCTTTGCGACCTAGCAACTCCCTCTGTCCGCGACACAAAAAACCGATTTCTATGTTTTTCAATCACTTAACAAAAGTGCGACGCTTTATTGCAGGTCGGGCCGCAAAAAAATTACGTCCGCGAGTGAACCGGATGCGATTCCGATGTGACAATTTGCGCTATTTCAGTACACCGGCGCATACAATGTCGAATCTCGCACATGAAGCGTCGACTGTGTCCCTCCCCACGCCAGCGACACTCCGAAGCGCGGCGGGGACGACCCCCGGCATGGGCGCCGGTCCCAAGAGATCAGGCCGGTTCCGCAACCGGATTGGACAGCCCCTCCAGAACCCGGATCGGGTTTGTGCGTCGCGATTTGATCATATGGCCCTTCTGCGGGTGGGTCTGCTTGGACACTTCGACCAGAAACACCCCCGCCGCCATCATTGCGGGCAGCCGCCGTCCAAACCGCTCGATCATGGCGCCGGACTTGAGCCAGAACCGCCGTTGGCTCGGCAGGCGATAGAGCGCCGCCGCGTGACGTTCGATGACAAACTGGTGCCCTCGGAGCTGATTTTCCACCTGGGTCAGCGTATAAGGACGGCCAAAGCCAAAGGGCGTGGCATCCGAACGCGCCCAGAAGCCGCCCCGGTTGGGGACGATGAAGATCGCCCGGCCGCCCGGCCCCAGAACCCGCCAGCATTCATCCAGAAGGTCGGACGGCCGTTCCGAGGTTTCCAGCCCGTGCAACACCACCAGACGGTCGACCCGCCCCGTCTCCACCGGCCAGGAGGTCTCTTCGCACAGAATAGAGACATTGGGCATCCCCGCAGGCCATTGCATCACCCCCTGTGGCCCCGGCATCAAGGCCAGCACGCGACGCGCCTCCGGCAGGTAGGGCCGCAATAGAGGGGCGGCAAAGCCAAAGCCCGCAACTGTCTCGCCTATCGCATCCGGCCACATGCGCAACAGCTGGCCCCGGATCGATGCTTGTGCCGCACGCCCCAGCGTACTGCGATAATAGAAGTTCCTTAGATCCTGCACGTCCAGATGCATTGCAGAGGCCCACTGCTTCGGTCAGTTTGGGGGCAGTCTAGCAATGTGAAAGCGAATGACCATGCCCGATCAAGCCTCTACCTCCGCTTCTGCCCTCGAAATCGTCACGGTCGCCTGCCTGTCGGACAATTACGCCTATCTGGTGAAGGGCCCCGACGGGGTTGCCGTGATTGACGCGCCAGAGGCTGCTCCGATCATCGACGCCCTTGAGGCGCGCGGCTGGACGCCCGCAGTGGTGATGATCACCCACCACCACCACGACCACGTCGGCGGCATCAAGGCGCTGCGCGACAGATACGGCTGCACGGTGATGGGCCCCAAGGCCGAGGCCGACAAGATCGCCGCCCAGGGCGAAGCGCTCGACATGGAGCTGGAGCCCGGATTTGAGGGCGGCACCGGCGCGGGACGCTGCCAGGTTCTGGCGGTTCCCGGCCACACGCTGGGTCATATCGCCTTCTACTACCCGGAAGGCGGCGCGCTCTTTACCGCCGACAGCCTGATGGCGCTGGGATGCGGACGCCTGTTCGAGGGGACACCGGCCATGATGTGGCAGTCGCTGACGTCGCTGGCCGCCCTGCCCGACGAAATCATGGTTTATTCCGGGCACGAATACACCCAGTCCAACGCCGCCTTCGCACTCAGTATCGACCCGGACAACGCCGCGCTGCAACGCCGGACAAAAGAAATTGCGCAGGCGCGCGTAAAAAACGCCCCCACAGTGCCCGTCGCATTGGGCGTGGAAAAAGCCACCAATCCATTCCTGCGCGCAGGCGATGCGGAAATGAAGAAAACCCTTGGCATGGAAGGGGTTGCAGACGTCGAGGTCTTTGCCCATATCCGGTCGGCAAAGGACAGGTTCTAACGTACCGGGGCTCTGCCTCATCAAATCTACGCAAGATATGTGAGCACAATGACGGGAATTGTGACCACAATCACGTAAAAAGCCCTTGAAGCTTACGCTCTATCAACCAAACTCTAACAGTATGAGGACATGGTTATGGGACAGGACCGGGCCGCCCGGTGGCGACGGGTCCCCATAACCCAAGACAGAGGAGCACGCCCGTGCCTTCATTCTCGAGCACTTTGGAACAAGCCATTCACGCGGCGCTGGCGCTGGCGAATGAACGGCGTCACGAATTCGCAACCCTCGAACATCTGCTTCTGGCACTGATCGAGGAACCTGATGCCGCACGCGTCATGCGCGCCTGCAGCGTCAATCTTGACGAACTGCGATCAACCCTTCTGGAGTTCGTAGAAGAAGATCTGGCCAATCTGGTCACCGACATCGACGGATCGGAGGCGGTTCCGACCGCGGCCTTCCAGCGCGTCATTCAACGTGCCGCGATCCACGTTCAATCCTCGGGCCGAACCGAAGTGACCGGGGCCAATGTGCTGGTGGCGATCTTTGCCGAACGCGAAAGCGATGCGGCCTTCTTCCTGCAGGATCAGGACATGACCCGCTATGACGCGGTGAATTTCATCGCACATGGTGTCGCCAAGGATCCCGCCTATGGCGAAAATCGCCCCGTGTCCGGCGCACCCGAGGCCGAGGAAGAACTTGGCGGCGGCCCAGGCGTGGCAGAAGGCGAACAGAAAGAGTCGGCACTGGCGAAATACTGTGTCGATCTGAATGCCAAATCCCGCGAAGGCGACATCGACCCGCTGATCGGTCGCGACTCCGAGGTGGAGCGCTGCATCCAGGTGCTGTGCCGCCGTCGCAAGAACAACCCGCTGCTGGTGGGCGATCCCGGTGTCGGCAAGACCGCCATCGCTGAAGGTCTGGCTCGCAAGGTGGTGCAAAGCGAAGTGCCCGAGGTGCTGTCGGAAACCACCATCTACTCGCTCGACATGGGCGCATTGCTGGCCGGAACGCGCTATCGCGGTGATTTCGAGGAACGCCTGAAGGCGGTGGTGACCGAGCTGGAAGACCACCCCGACGCGGTGCTGTTCATCGACGAGATCCACACGGTGATCGGGGCCGGCGCCACCTCCGGCGGTGCCATGGATGCCTCCAACCTGCTGAAACCTGCCCTGCAGGGCGGCAAGCTGCGCACCATGGGCTCTACCACCTACAAGGAGTTCCGCCAGCACTTCGAGAAGGACCGCGCCCTGTCGCGCCGGTTCCAGAAGATCGATGTGAACGAGCCGTCGGTGGAGGATTCCATCGCCATCCTGAAGGGGCTGAAGCCCTATTTCGAGGAGCATCATTCAATAAAGTTCACCTCGGATGCGATCAAATCCGCGGTGGAACTGGCAGCGCGCTATATCAACGACCGCAAGCTGCCGGACAAGGCCATCGACGTGATCGACGAAGCCGGTGCGGCCCAACACCTGGTGGTGGAAAGCAAGCGTCGCAAGACCATCGGCGTCAAGGAGATCGAGGCCGTGGTGGCCAAGATCGCCCGCATCCCGCCAAAGAGTGTCTCCAAGGACGATGCAGAGGTGCTGAAGGATCTGGAGGCCAGCCTGAAACGCGTGGTCTTTGGTCAGGATGCCGCCATTGACGCGCTGTCCTCAGCGATCAAACTGTCCCGTGCCGGGCTGCGCGAGCCGGAAAAACCGATCGGCAACTACCTGTTTGCCGGCCCAACCGGCGTCGGCAAGACCGAGGTGGCAAAGCAGCTGGCCGATACGCTGGGTGTGGAGCTCTTGCGCTTTGACATGTCGGAATACATGGAGAAACACGCGGTCTCACGGCTGATCGGCGCGCCTCCGGGCTATGTCGGCTTCGATCAGGGCGGTCTTCTGACTGATGGCGTCGACCAGCATCCACATTGCGTGCTGCTGCTCGACGAGATCGAGAAGGCGCATCCGGATGTGTTCAACATCCTGCTGCAGGTGATGGACAACGGTCAGCTGACGGACCACAACGGCCGCACGGTGAACTTCCGCAACGTGGTTCTGATCATGACTTCGAACGCGGGCGCCACGGAGCTGGCGAAATCGGCTGTCGGCTTTGGTCGCGACCGTCGCGAGGGCGAGGACACGGCGGCCATCGAACGCACCTTCACGCCGGAATTCCGCAACCGTCTGGATGCCACCATCTCCTTCGGCGCGCTGCCGAAAGAGGTCATCCTGCAGGTGGTCGAGAAGTTCGTGCTGCAGCTGGAAGCCCAGTTGATGGACCGCAACGTGTCGATCGAGCTGACCCGCAAAGCTGCCGAATGGCTGGCGGATAAGGGCTATGACGACAAGATGGGCGCACGCCCGCTGGGTCGCGTGATTCAGGAGCACATCAAGAAACCGCTGGCGGAGGAGTTGCTGTTCGGCAAGCTCGCCAAGGGCGGGGTGGTTCAGGTCGGCATCAAGGACGGCAAGCTCGACCTGCGGATCGAGGGGCCAAACAAGCCGCAGCTCAGTGGCAACAAGCCACCCCTGCTGACCGCCGAATAACGCGCGCTGCCTGCCTCAGGCGCAGCAACGGACAACGCCCACCTTCAGTCGAAGGTGGGCGTTTTTCATGTCAGAGTTCAAGCTGCGGCGGGTGCCGCCCCTCCCCCCAATTGTTCAGCAGACACACCCTGGAAAAAGACTGCTCTAGATCGCGGCATCGGCCCGTCGAGCAGACAGTGCCCCGCGTGCGAAATCACGGCTCAGCTGCGGCGGATGGGACTGCGCAAGGCGCGAAAGATCAACATCAGAACTATCATAAGCACCACCTGCCCGAGGATGTCGCCAACCATATACGCAGCAACCTCGCCAATCTGACTGCTGGGGTCAACGATGCCGGAGAACACCAGCGTCTGCCCCATCGAGTTGAAAACAGATGCCAGCAGTCCTGCCAGCAGCAGCTGCCGCCAATTCATGCGTCTGCCGCTTCCGGCATAGGCAAAAACGCCGAACACGCGCAGCAGCTCAAATGCCAGATAGGTGGCAAGCGTGCTCGTCAAGATCGAGATCCACATCCGGTTCTGCATCAAGTCCCGGATGTCAGCTCCCGTAAAGATCAGGTTCGCAAGCACCGCGCCAAGAACCAATGGCAGGATCGCTCGCCACCCCATCAACCAGACGCTCAGCACCCGAACCCCATGCGGCAAATACGCCAGGCTGGCAAACACGGACGCGCTTTCCCAGAAGAAATGCTGCACCGGCGCGATCACCCAGATGGTGGCACCGTGACAAATTATATAGGCCATGGCGATCATCACCATGCCGGGGACACCGGGTATGAAGCCGTCAGCAGTTCTCATGCATCTGGTGTATCGCCCACATATTCACAAAACAATTCCTGTCGCGACCTTGACCCTCAAACCGAGAACAAACGCCACGTCCCTTGCGAAATCAATCGTGCAACAAGTCTCGTCGAACGATGTAATGCTTGGCCCGTGCGCCCTCGGGACGTTCGAGAAAGCCGAGATCCAGCAGCGAGCGCAATGCCCGATGAAACGTCGCCTGGGTGATGTCGCATGTCAGAGGGTGCTGTCGAATTTGCTCAGAGCGCACCAATTGTCCGGGCTCATCCGTCAATTTATGTGCCGCCTGAAACACGTCCTTTTCGGCCCGGCTCAAATCCTCCAGCCCTATGTCGCGCTCCATCTGACGCAACATGTCGCGAAGTTCAAAGATGGCGCGTAGTCTATCCAATCAAAATGCCCCTCCAAGAAGATGCATATGCCCTCCAGGGGCCAAAGCAAATAATCTGTAGGATCAGCATAGCACATAAAAATTCTCACGCATGAGAATTTATTGAAATTTAGCTGTCGCCGTGCTACTCACCTACTGGGCGAACCCAATAGCCGTGAGTGGTGGAGACGTCCAGATTTCAAAGATGTTATTTGAGCAGTTCGGGCTCTGGCGATGTCATGTCGCCGGAGCCTTTTTATTTTAGAGATATCATATGTTTATCTTTGACTTCAGCGCTCGGTTAGCTTCAGTTCGATGCGGCGGTTCTGCGCCCGCGCAGCCGGCGTGTCGGCTGGATTGATCGGCTGAAACTCGCCAAAACCATTGGCGGCAAGCCGATCTGGAGGGATCCCAAGCGCATCAATCATGTAGCGCACAACCGACAGTGCCCTGCCCTGGCTGAGTTCCCAATTGTCGGCGTACTTCCCAGTGCTCGAAAAACTCAGATTGTCGGTATGGCCATCAACCCGGATGATCCAGTTGATCTCCTCAGGGATCACCGCTGCCACGTTCTGCAAGATACGCGCGACTTTGGCGATCTCGACCTTGCCCGCCTCTGACAGTTCGGCGCTGCCTAGCGCGAAGAGCACCTCTGAAGCAAAAACAAATCGGTCACCTTCGATTCGCACGCCCTCTTGATCGCCCAGGACATCACGCAGCTGACCGAAGAACTCGGACCGGTACCGCTCCAGATCCTCCGCCCGGTTGGCCAGACGCTCCCGCTCCGCCTCCAGACGCTTGCGCTCCTGCTCCTCCAACAGGCGGCGGCGACGTTCCTCTGACGCGGCTCGGGCCAATGCGGTGTTGAGATCCTTGCCAAGCGATTGCACCTGCACGGACTGCGCGGCATCGCGTTCCTTGAAGTCATCCAGCAGCGCCTGCAATCCGCCAAGCTGCTCGCGCAGCGCCGCCACCTGCTGGTTGAGCAGCGCAGTTTCGCGTCGCGCGTCCTCGGAAATCGCTTTCTCGTCCGCAAGGGCGGCGCGGGCCTGTGCGAGGAGATCGGCGCGTTGTTCGGCAAGGGTCTTTTGTTCGGCAGCCTCTGAGGCGAATTCATCCTTGTCCGACAAGGCGGCCAGCAGACGGCTTTGCAACACATCCTGATCGGACGCCGCAGCCTGCGCCCGCTCCAGCGCCTCCAAGGCGACCAGCAGGCGCTGCTCGACAGAGGCGCGCTCTTCCGCGGTAGAGCTTGCGGCGCTGCGGGCGGCCTGTAGATCGGCCTCGGCACGGTCCAGGCGCGTCTGCAAACCGCTGCGGGTTTCTGCGGTTTCGGCGCGAAGATCTGCCAGCTGTGTTTCGAGCGTGCGGCGGGTTTCTTCCGCCTCGGCCCCCAGCGCGGCAAGCTGATCCTCCAGCGCGCGCCGTTCGACATCAAAGCTGTCCTGCAAAGCACGCAACTGCGCCTGATACTGGGTTTCCGTCTCCACCGTGGCGGCCCGCTGGCGGGTCAGTTCGGTTTCCAACTGGCTGCGGGTGTCTGCGGCCTTCTGACGTGCGGCGTCGACCTCAGCCGACAGCCGGGCGCGCGTGGCGCTGCTGTCGGCACGCACACGCTCCAACTCTGCCTCCAATGCCGAAACTCGGGCGGCGGCGCTGCTTTCGGTGACCTCCATCTGAGCCAGCACGCGTGTCAGCCGTTCAGCCAATTCATCGCGATCCTGGGCTTGTGCCTTGGCCTGCTCGATCGTGGACAGCGCCTGTTCCAGTTCCTCGTCAAGCGTCTCGCGAGCGGCCTCTGCGGCAGCCAACAGCGTCAGCGTGTCCTCGGCGTTCTTGCGCTCCTCTTCCAACGCCAGCGTCATCGCGGTGAGTTCGGCGTCGGCATTTTCCAACCGGTTGCGCAGCGCCTCGGCGGCGGCTGCTTCGGTCAGGCGGGCAGCTTCCTCCTCGGACAGCGCCTCTTCCAGCTCCGAGACACGGGCGGCCTGCGCGTCGTCTTCGCTGCGCAGATCCTCCACCAGGGCTTGCAGCGCATCCGTTCGCGCGGCAGCCAAGCGCGCGGCCTCGACCTGCGCGTCCATCTCATCGCGCGCCTGCGCCAACGCGAGGTTCAGCGCGTCCTGCTCCAACAGCAGCTCGCTGCGCGCGGTCGCAAGATCGTCCCGTTCGGCGGTGAGTTCCGCAATCTGTGTCACGGCCCGGTCTCGGCCTGCGATCAACGCCGCCACCTGGGCCTCGAAATCGGAAATCTGCGTCCGCGCCGAGGCAAGATCAGAGGTGGCTGCATCCCGCTCCTGCGTCAATGTGCTGATGCGCGCCTGCTGCGCCGAAATCTGATCCCGCGCGGCCTGCAGATCCGAGCGCGCCGAATTGAGCGTGGCGCCCAAAGCGCCCAAACGGGCCTGCAGCTGACTGGCCTCGCGCTCCTTCACCCCAAGCGCCTGCGCCAGCGCCCGGACCTCGGTCGACAGGTCATCAAGTTCGGTTTCTTGTCCGGAAATCGTTTCGCGTAACACGAACTGCACCACCATGAAGATGGTCAGCACAAACATCAGCACCAACAAAAGACCGGTCATCGCGTCCACGAAGCCGGGCCAGATCGCGCCCTGGAAACGTTGGCCGGTACGGCGTTTCAGGGCCATGGATCAGCTCTCTTTCCGCGCCGCCACACGCGCCGCCCGATCCATGCCACGCGGGCCGGCGAAGGCCTTGACCAGAAGGTCGATGTCCTTGCGCAACTCGGCGAGGCTTTCCTGACGACCGGCAGAGAGTTCCTCGAGAATGCGCAGCATCTGCACGTCGATGGAGCGCAGGCGCATGCGGCTTTCGGCGTCAATGCCCACGTCACCATGGGCGCGCATCAGCTCTGTCAGGGTTTCCTGCCCCAACGCGACCCGTTCCAGCGCCCCGGAGATCGAGGAGACATCGTCCTGACGGCGGTTCATGTCATCAATCGAGTCGACCAGCCGCGACAGTTTTCCATCCACCTCGGCGCGGCTCTCGGCGGTCTGAACAAACATCGCCTGCAGCGCGTCCATCTGTTCCGCCATGGTATCAAGCACACCGGCCACGAGGTTGCTGTCGCCAACGCCCTCCTCACCGGACGAGAAACTGACGCGGGTGAAGGACGACAGCCATTCCTCCAGCTCGCGATAGAACCGGTTCTGACCATGCCCGGCGAACAGCTCCAGCAGACCGACAATCAGCGAGCCTGCAAGACCCAGCAGCGAGGAGGCAAAGGCGACACCCATGCCGCCCAATTGCGCCTCGAGCCCGGTCATCAGACGGTTGAAGACGGCGATGCCCTCTTCGCCCTCCTGCGGGGCGAGACTGCGGATGGTGTCGACCACAGCAGGAACCGTGGTGGCAAGACCGTAGAAGGTCCCCAGCAGGCCGAGAAAGATCAGCAGGTTGACGATATAGCGGGTGATTTCGCGCGCTTCATCAATGCGCTCGGCCACGGAGTCGAGGATTGACCGGGTCGAAGAGGACCCCAGCTGCATTCGCGCGCCCCGGGATCGCAACAACGAGGCCAGTGGTGCAAGCATCGAGGGCGCACGATCATCATCTGTGGTGATCTCGGCGGCAAAGCGTTCGATCCAGCGCACGGAGTTGATCAGCTGCAGCACCTGCCAGAAGGTGGCCAGCACCCCGATGACAAAGACAAAGACGATAAACCCGTTGAGATAGGGGTTCGCCTCGAACACCGGCATCACCCGGGGCAGCGCCATCACGGCCCCTGCCCCGGCCAGCGCCAATGCGATCAGCATCATGACAACCTGACGCACCGGCTGTGAAAACTGCGGCCGGCGTTCGCGTTCGTGATGCGCCATTCCTTGCGGCTCCCGATAGGCTTCGACGTGGTTCTGCGCCTGCAGCCTAGACCGAAAACCTCATGGTCGCCAAGGATTTATGATAAAATTTGCCGGACGCGCTGCGTCAGCCAGCTGAGGTCGGGATCGCTGAGCCCGATTTCATCCAGATGGCCGGCCGTGTTGAACAGATACTCGCTGTTGGGACCACGCCCCCCCACGGCACGGGCGATGATCTGCGCCTGCTCTTCCAGCTCCAGATGACAGTATTGCACGTGATGCGGGTCGATCACGTAGACCACCGCGTTGACCAGCTCGCCGCTGGCAAGCTCCACGTCAAAGAAACGTTCGACATAGGCCGAGGAGATCAGCTCGCGTTCGCGCAGCGCGGCGAGGGTGGTCTCCTCGTGGCCCGGCTCCACTCGGAGCGCCAGCCCCTTGCAATGGGCATCCTCCTGCGCATCAAGTGCCAGCACCAGGCCCGGAACCTCCTCGCTGCCGCGATGGTGGATGGACCGCATGCAGAAAGATCGGGCGAAGCCATGCAGCGTTGCCACTTCGCTCTGCGCCACTGGGAACTCCGGGTTCCACAGGAGAGAGCCGTATCCGAATACCCACATCGTCATGTTACTGGTCCTTTTTTCCGTGCGCCTGTAAACAGCAAAACGGTTGGAAACAAAAGGGGCAGTGCGGCATGAAACGCGGGTTGAAGGTCCTTCTGGGGCTCTGTGTCATCTGGGTGCTCTATTGGGCCGTCGCGGAATGGGGCCTGCGTCAAAGCGTTGCGAACTGGTTTGAGACACAGGCGGCACGCGGCTGGCAGGTGGAGGTGGGCGGCATTGCGCCCCGTGGTGCGCTGGGGGGCTTTCCCTGGCGCCATGTGACCCGCATCGACGCCCCCACACTGGCCGATCCGGGCACCGGGGCGGCGTGGCGGGCAGACTGGCTGGAACTTCACAGCCCCGCGATCTGGCCCGGACGTCAGAGCCTGCGGTTTGCCGATGGAGATCAGCGTCTGTCCTATTTTGACCAGACCGTCGTGATCGGCACTGAAGGGCTGCGCGCGGATCTGTTCCTCGCGCCCGGTCTTGCACTGGAGCTCGAAGAGCTAGGGCTGAGTTCGGGCGCGTGGCGCATCGGTGATGGCGAGACCATCACGCTCAGCGCCGAGGATCTGGATCTGCGCATGGTGCAAGGCGCTGAGCCGGAGGCGTATCGGATCGACATGCAGGCCCGCGCCTTTCGCCCCGGCCTCCGCCTACGCCGTCTGTTGCGGGCCGCGCCCGAGCTGCCGCAAACATTCGACACTCTGACCCTGCAGGCAGATGTGACGTTCGACACCGCCTGGGATCGCAGCGCACTGGAGGACCGTCGCCCGCAACCGCGCCGGATCGACCTTGATCGGCTTGAGGCCCGATGGGGCCAGATGCGGCTGAAGAGCACCGGAACGCTGGATGTGGATGCCTCGGGCGTCCCCACCGGCGAGCTGGCGCTGCAGGTGGAAGCCTGGGCCGAGTTTCTGGATATGGCGGTGGATACCGGCTTCATCACTCCTGGGGCACGGGATCAGACTGCACGCGTGGTGGCGATATTGGCGCGCGCCAGCGGCAACCCGGAGGATCTGGACATCACGCTTGGCTTTCGCGGTGGCTACATCACCATCGGCCCAATCCCGCTTGGCCCTGCCCCGCGCTTGATCATCCGCTGAGGCTGCGCAAGGGCTAATGGTGGGGCTCCCGCCCCTGTTCGCTGCGCCCCTGCGGGGCACATCGCTCCGCGTTGGGCATGGCGCCGGGCCCTTCGGCCCGGCGCCGCAGCCTGTCCCGATCCGGGACAGGCTGCCCGGCCCAACCCCGCCAAGGGGGAGGCCCACGTCAGGGGGCGTGCACCTGCGGGGGCGGGAGCCCTGCCCTAGCGATTTTGCCCGGACGACTCAGCGCTGACTGCGCGGCGCGACCCACAAGATCCGCGACGATGCCCTTAGCGACAGTAGCGGCCACTGCGATGACGGGCTGTGTCGAGGTGAAAATGATCGCGGTGATAGATGTCGGCCTCCGGTCCCAGCACCGTGTGGAACGGACCGCAGGCGGATTTCCACATGCGACGCAGGGCCTTGCGGGTGGGCTTGTCGAGCCAGCCCTTGAGGACACTCACGGTGGTGCCATTCTCCAGAGTGAACCCGGAGATGTCGATCGCCCGCCCGCGACCGTGCTCAGAAATTTTAGCGCCGGGCCGGTTGTTGCGGGTGCGGCAGCTGTAATGCGCGGCCACCCGTAGCCGCACCACGCGGTTGGACCGGCCAAAGGCCGTTTCCACATCCCGCGACACCCATTTGTTCAGCGCCTTGGCAGTGTCGCACGTCATCAGCGCCGGTGTGCTGAGCGCAACCCCGGAGACCGAGCGTACCCGCACCGCGTTCTTGGCACCACAGCCCTTGAGCTTGCCAGGGATGTCGCCCGCGACCTCACCCTGAATGTCCAGGACGCCGCAGACCGAGCCGCGCCGTTTTTTGGCGCGACCAAACAGCACCTGCTGCATGAACTCCGGTGTGCGCATCATCGGGCGCAGGGTCGCCCCTGGCGCCACCGGACTCAGATCCATCGGGCGCGCGGCGGCGGCCAGGATCTGTGGCGACACGGGGCGGATCTGTGGGCGCAGCTGAGCCGCCAGCGATGGCATGACCACGGCGGCAGCCGCCGCGCTGACTACGGTAGACGCAGACAGGTCAGAGATCTCCGCCAGTGCCACCTCTGTACCTCGTTCAAGCGGTGGCCGCGGGGTGGTTTCCGGCGCAGCAGTGGTGACATTGCTGGCCGCATGGAGCAAAACCAGCGCAACCCCGGCCAGCCTCATATGCGCCCGCACGCTCATTTCTTCGGCCCACGCCCGAAGTCCGGCGCATCCGTGTCCTGACCAGCCTCGATGATGCCGCGACGGATCGCACGGGTGCGGGTGAAATAGGCGTGCAGATGTTCACCGTCGCCGGTGCGGATGGCACGTTGCAGGGCAAAGAGTTCCTCGGTGAAGCGACCGAGGATTTCCAGCGTCGCATCCTTGTTGGTCAGGAACACATCGCGCCACATGGTTGGATCAGAGGCCGCAATCCGCGTGAAATCGCGAAAGCCCGCGGCGGAATACTTGATGACCTCACTATCCGTGACCCGGCGCAGATCATCGGCCACGCCAACCATGGTATAGGCGATGAGGTGTGGCGCGTGGCTGGTCACCGCCAACACCAGATCGTGGTGGTCGGCGTCCATTTCCTCCACATGCGCGCCCATGCCCTCCCAGAGCGCGCGAAGACGGGCCACCGCCTCTGGGTCGCTGCCCTCTACCGGCACCAGCAGGCTCCAGCGGTTGTCGAACAGTTCGGCAAAGCCCGATTCGGGCCCGGAGTGTTCGGTGCCGGCCAGCGGGTGGGACGGGACAAAATGCACCCCCTCGGGGATATGCGGCGCGACATCCTCGATCACATGGCGCTTCACCGATCCCACATCGGAAAGGGTGGCCCCCGGCATCAGCGCCGGTGCGATCTCGGCGGCGACAGCGCCCATCACGCCGACGGGCACGCAGAGCACCACCAGGTCGGCGCCCTCGACGGCCTCTTGTGGCGTGTCGCAGATGCGATCGCACAGGCCGATGCGGCGGGCAGTGTCGCGGGTCTCGGCGCTGCGGGCATAGCCGGTGACCTCGCCCGCAAGACCGGAGCGTTTCATCGCCCAGAACATCGACGAGGCGATAAGCCCCAAGCCGATCAGCGCCACGCGGTTGTAGACGGGTTTAGCCTGCGCTTCGGTCATTCTGTGCCCTGCCCGGATTTAAACGCCTTCACGGCCGCAGCCACGGCGCGGCAGGCGGTCTCATCCCCGATGGTGATCCTCAGCGCGGTGGGCAGGTTATAGCCTGCCACCCGGCGCACGATCAGGCCGCGGGCCTTGAGGAAATCATCGCAGGCCTCGGCCTCGGACTGGCTGGCAAAGCGGGCGAGGATGAAATTAGTGCAGGAGGTATCCGACGGCACGCCCGCCTCGGCCAGTTGATCGGCAAGCCAGCCGCGCCATTTCGCGTTCTCAACCCGGCAGGCCTCCACGTAGTCGCGGTCGCGCACCGCCGCCTCCGCCCCCGCCAATGCGGTGGACGAGACGTTGAAGGGCCCGCGCACACGGTTCAGCACGTCGATGATCTCGGCCGGGCCATAGCCCCAGCCGATGCGCGCACCACCAAGCCCGTAGATCTTGGAGAAGGTCCGCGTCATCACCACATTGTCGCGGGCCTCGACCAGCTTTGCACCGGCATCAAAGCCCTCGACATATTCCGCATAGGCACCATCCAGCACCAGCAGCGCGCCCTTGGGCAGGCCATCGGCAAGCCGGGCCACCTCGGCCTCGGAGATCATGGTGCCGGTGGGGTTGTTGGGATTGGCGATGAAGACCAGCTTGGTCTGCGGCGTGCAGCCTGCCAGAAGCGCGTCCACATCGGTGACACGCTCGCGCTCCTTGACCTCGACCGGGGTTGCGCCCGCGGCCAGCGCAGAGATGCGGTACATGGCAAAGCCGTGCTCGGTATAGAGCACCTCGTCGCCCGGACCAGCGTAGCATTGGCAGAGGAAGGCGATGATTTCGTCACTGCCCGCGCCGCAGATGATGCGATCCGCGTCGAGCCCGTGGGTCTCGGCAATCGCAGTGCGCAGGGCGATATGGTCGGAACTTGGGTAGCGATGCATCTTGGCCGCAGCCTGGGCCATGGCCTCCACCGCCTTGGGGCTGGCGCCCAGCGGGTTTTCATTGGAGGAGAGCTTGGTCACATTGCTCACCCCGTCCACATGGGCCGCGCCCCCCTGATACAGGGCGATGTCCATGATACCGGGTTGCGGCGTGATTTGGGTCATATCGGTCGAGCTCCTTCGCGAACCCGTCTCTCATAGCGGTCTGAAGGCGATGGGAAAAGCGGCAACTGCGCGCAGGCCTACACCAGTGGCGCGCAATCCGGGATGGGAGGGCGTGCTCCCGCCCGTCGTCCCTGCCCGCAAACGGACAGATCCTCCCGTTGGGCCGGGCCGCGCCGCGCGCCCCAAAAGGGGCGCGCGGCGCGGGTCGCCTCGGGCACAGCCCGAGGCGAAACCTCTCAATTCAACGGCTCATGCAAACACAGATATCCGATGCGCTACGTCTTTAGGCAGCGCGCGGCTGGAACCGGGCGGTGCTGGGATCAGCATCATAGGACGCGGCGATTTGTTCCGCCTCCGCCACCAATTTAGCAACGCTTTCGATCACATAATCCACCGTTGCCTCCTCCATCAGGTAGGAGAAGTTGAGCCGCACCCAGCCGGGTTTCTGCAACTCGCGCCCCGCCAGAAGATCGCCGAGCAGAGCCTCGGACTGCGGCTGGTCGATCTCCAGCAGCCGGTGCGCATAAGGTCCTGCGCAGGCACAGCCACCGCGGGCCTGGATGCCATAGACATCACTCAGCATGCGGGTGAAGAGCTGCTGATGCACCGGTGCACCGGAGGCCCCACGCACCGTAAAGGAATAGATCGGCAGCCGATGTGCGCTCTCATGACCCAGCAGCGTCAAGCCCGGCAGCGCCCCCCATGCCGCGCGGGCCTTGGCCGCATACTGCGCCTCGCGCGCCTCGATATACTCCTGCCCCACCGCTTCCTTGACCAGAAAGGCCAGCGCGGCGCGGATGTCACCAACCACATTGGGCGTGCCCGCCTCTTCGCGCGCAGCAAGACTGTCGGCATAGCGATGCGACCAGGGTGACACGAAGCTGACTGTGCCGCCACCGGGCCAGGAGGGCATGGTCGAGCGCACCGCCTCGCGGCGCAGGATCAGCACCCCGGAGGCACCCGGACCACCGGGGAATTTATGCGGCGAGACCACTACGGCGTCCTTTGGCTCGGCGCCATGCTCCCCCATGTCGATGGGCAGATAGGGCCCGCCCCCGGCATAATCCCAGACCGCCCGCGCCCCATGCGCCCGCAACAGCCGGGTCACCGGGTCCGGATCGGTGACGATCCCCGTGACATTCGAGGCCGCCGAGAAGCTACCGATCATCAGATCCGCATCCGCATGATGCAGCAATGCCGCCTCCAATGCCGCCAGATCGACGCCGCCCTCGGCGCCCTCGGGGATTTCCACCACCTCGGCCCGGCTCTCACGCCAGGGCAGGATGTTGGAGTGATGCTCATAGGGGCCGATGAAGACCACCGGCCGCTCCACCTGCTCGACACCAAGCAGTTTCACCAGTCGGTTCAGCCCCGCCGTCGCCCCGGAGCCGGCAAAGATCACCTCGCACGCCTGCCCCGCGCCGGTGAGCCGCGCAATCTCGGCCCGGGCCTCGCGGCGCAGGCGGGTCACATATTGCCCGCAATAGGAGGCTTCGGTGTGGGAATTGGCGTAAAACGGCAGCAATTTCTCGGCGATGAACGCCTCCACCGGGCGCATGGCGCGGCCCGAGGCCACGTAATCCGCATAGACCAGCGGCACATCGCCGTTCAGGCCGGGGATCATCACCCCCTCGCCGATCAGCGTTTCAGCCAGCTTGCCCGCATACGCGGTGTGTTTGATCGCCGTTTTGAACTCTTGCAGGATCATTTTTGCGCCCTCATGGTTATTTTGCTCATCATAGACCACCTAAGCAGGGTCATTTTCACAAAACATCACAGGTGACAGCGATAATTCGCTATCATATGATCGAGAAATGACAAAAACCGTAGATCAGATTGACCGCGACCTCCTGCATATCCTGCAAAGAGACGGCAGCCTGTCGCAGCGCGACCTAGCGGAGCGTGTCGGCCTGTCGCAGAACGCCTGCTGGCGGCGGCTCCGGGCCTTGCAGGACAAGGGTATTCTGCGCGGCACCCGGGCGGAGGTGGATCGCAGCCAGCTGGATCTCGGTCTGGTGGTCTTTGTCATGCTGCGCACCCGGCATCATTCGGCAGACTGGCTGGCGCAGTTCCGGCGCCATGTGCTGACCATTCCCGAAGTGGTGGATTTCCATCGCATCGGCGGCGATTACGATTACCAGCTGAAGGTGGTGACCCGCGACATGGCCAGTTACGACAAGGTCTATCAGCGCCTGATCGGCGGCGTGGAACTGGACAGCGTGACATCCTATTTCGCGATGGAGACAATCGCCGAGGGGCGTCCGCTGCCGGTCTGAGGCTCAGTCGCGCGGCAAATGGAATGCTTTGCCGACGCCACCGGGTTCAGAGCGATGGTCGACAAACCCCATGGCGGCGTAATAGCCCAACCCTTCTGCATTTGCGGCACCGATGAGGGCGTCAATGGCGGGCAGTCCGGCCTGCCGTGCCGCCGCCGTGGTGACGGCAAACAGCCCCCGCCCGATCCCGCAACGCGCCGCGTTTGGATGAATATGGGTGCCGATCACGCCCCAGCCCACCGGGGCGCCATAGGGGTTTCCGGGCACCGCGCGCTTCAGCGACTGAAAGCCGAGCACCACGCCCGTTTCATCGGTCGCAACGGTGCAGGCCAACTGGTCGGGATGGCGGATGTAATGCGTCCGGACAAAGGCGGCATCCCCCGCCTTGCGCCGCTTGCCAGCCCTGCGCAGCGCCTCGAGCACGGCGGAGAGACCCGCCGCATCCGAAAGCTCTGCTGGGTGATACGTGATCTGCATGGGCTCTTCGGTGGCTCCGGACGCGCGGATCAGTGCCCAAAGACCGCGTTGGGCATCCAGGTCGGGCGTTTGCCCGCCGGCGCGGCCCGCATGTGCAAACAAGCCGTGTTGGTGCGCTGGAACCAGAGCGCCTGCAGCGGATACCAGCCCGCTTGCGGCACCTCGACCTCTACCGCAAATGTCTCCTCGCAGGCCTGACGGCCATCAAATTCGCCAACAAGCTGGCCGCCCACCACGGCGTGCAGCCCGTCGTTGGTCAGAAAATCGATGGTATAGACTCCGGCCGCGTCAAATCGCACATAGCCCCGAATATCGGCCACCACCCGTTCGGCCCGCTTGGAGGTGAGGACATTCTCGCCCAGCTCGGTGTCGCGGTAGTCCAGCCCTTTAAGCGGCGCGCCCTGTTCGACCTTGTATTTCAGCGCGTTGCGGGCCGCGCCCAGGCTCTTGACGTCCGAGGGATAAGCATAGCGCACCGAAAGCCCCGGTTTCAGCCCCGAGGGCTGCGGGTCTGCGGGTGTCAGCTGCACCGGGGCGGCGACCGCGGCGGCGGCCAACCCGGCAATCAGCCCGGTGGCAAGCGTGAGGGTCCGAAGGGTGGCGGATATGATCGACATGGTGAACTCCCAATCTGTCCGGACCACGTATTTGTTCTGGGGTTGAGGCCGGTGTCAGGGGCACCATAGGCAGCAAACCCGCGATGACCCAAGAGATTCCTGACGTCATGCGGCGCGCAAGCCCACCCGCTCCACACAACAGAAGAAAAGCCGCCCCTTTCGGGAGCGGCTTTTGCAAATCTCGTATCCGATACGCCCTGCGGGCGACAGGATCAGTTCTTGGCGTAGAATTCGACCACGAGGTTCGGTTCCATGATCACGGGGTACGGCACGTCGGCCAGCGAGGGCGCGCGCACGAAGGTGGCGGTCAGCTTGGAGTGGTCGGCTTCGATGTAGTCAGGCACGTCACGCTCGGCCAGTTGCACGGCCTCGAGAACAGCAACGTTCTGCTTGGACTTGTCGCGCACTTCGATGACGTCACCCTCTTTCACACGGTAGGAGGGGATGTTGACGCGCTTGCCGTTCACCAGCACGTGGCCGTGGTTGACGAACTGACGGGCCGCAAAGACGGTCGGCACGAACTTGGCGCGGTAGACGACGGCGTCCAGACGACGCTCCAGCAGACCGATGAGGTTTTCACCGGTGTCGCCCTTCACACGCTCGGCTTCGCCGTAGATGCGACGGAATTGCTTTTCGGTCAGGTCGCCATAGTAGCCCTTGAGCTTCTGCTTGGCGCGCAGCTGGATACCGAAATCGGAAAGTTTGCCCTTGCGGCGCTGACCGTGCTGGCCGGGGCCATATTCACGACGGTTCACCGGGGATTTTGCGCGGCCCCAGATGTTTTCGCCCATGCGACGGTCAATTTTGTACTTGGCAGACGTGCGTTTGGTCACGGCTGTTCTCCTTTATATTTGGCTCCGCGACTTGCTCCGAAAACCGGTTCCCAATTTTCAGGTTGCGGACGCGAGCGACACACAACCGTCAGAACCAGATCAGGCTCGCCACGGCGATAAAGGGCGTTGTCCTCTTGGGTTTGGATCTTGCGACCCTCTGCCATGACAGGCATTCCCTTGCGGGAGCCACCAACACCAATGAAGCCGCGCTTCTATAGGAACGCGCTGTGGTGTCAAGGGAGAAGCCGCGGATTATGGTCCCGCTCAATCCAGCGGCCATTGCCGCGCCGGGACCTTCGGTCAGGTCACAACAGCGGATCTGCTGGGACACTGGGACTGGATGCCCTGCCCGCCCTCACAAATCCCGAAACACAGCGCGATCAACGCGGCGGCGCTAGGCTGCGTCATGCAGCAGAATGGCCGCCTCCGAGGCAGAGAGATTGCGACGGGCGAAACCGCCGTAGCTGCTCGGGTCGCCTTCGATATCCGGCAACTGCCGCAGCAGCCGCTTGCGATCAGAATCATCCAGCGCCGACAGCGCCGCGTGGGCCGGATGAAAGCTCTCTGTCTCCACTCCGTTGGCCCAGAGCACCTGATGATTCTCCAGTAGGAGATGGACATAGGTCACTTCTGTCACGGCGCGGTCCACCTGGATCGTGCGGTCATTCACCAGATCACGCGCGGCCACCAGAACTTCCGGCTCATTGAACAGCGCCTGCGCCGCAGGGCCGCGCAACAACATGCGGTGTTCGGGAGAGACCAGCAGCTCCTGTTCGGGGCGGTCAATGCCAAGCGCGCCCGCGCCGATGCGCACCGGACGCAGCTGCGGCATCACGAAGAGCCGCGCGCCCGTCATGCGCCGCGCGCCGATCCAATGTATCATCTGGACACCGTTGTCGCGGGTCTGCACCCGGTCGCCCTCACGCAGGGTTTCGACGGTTCTGGGCCCATCCGGTGTGGCGATGCGGGTGCCGGGGGTAAAGCAGATCACCCCAGGATCGCGCGGCGCCTGAGCCACGCCCAAGGACCCAAGCGCATGATGTACGACCCAGAGATCGGTGTGGCGCGGCGGCATGTCATCGACAAACATCAGCAGAGGTGGTCGCCCCTTGCCGGCATCAATCACGGTCACCGTATAGCTGCGCACCCCATTGGTGACGACAAAGCTGCTGTCCATCACCGGATCCTTGACGTTGATCGCATGAATATCAGTGCGATTCTGCACGGCTGCGCCAACAAGACGACGCACCGAATGCGCCGCGCGCCGGCGGAGATCCTTTTCGCCATCTGCCATGTCGAGACGCAATAGGTCCGACGGTCCATCCACGCGCAGGGCATCCCCATGCCATGACCACGCGGCACCGACATCGAGCGCAGATATCGGCGCTGCCTCGAGACCGTCGATTTCTGTCTGCGTCCAGGAAATGACAAACGTGCCACGAAAGCCCGTCTTCATGCTCTAGCCTGCCTCAGTCACTGCTTCTTATTTTAACGAAGCGTTAACAAATTGAGGCGCGGCGGGAAAGTCCTCACACGGGGGCCAGGGTCACTATTCCCAAATGAACCGTGATGAAATGGCCACGTCACCCTCTCCTGCGGGGGCGCGGGATAGCGGTGATCTGCGCCACGACCCGGCGAAACGACAGGACGAAGCAACAAAGGCACGCCGCGTCACGGCCGGGCTTGTTCTGGCGCTTGCGGGGAAGATTCGGGATCAGTCGGCACTATCTACCGCTGGCACCACCGGCCCCTCTGCCTTGACCCAGCCGGAGAAGCCGTCGCTGATATGCGCCGCCTCAAATCCGATGTCCTGCAACATCGCCACCGAAAGCGCCGAGCGCCAGCCGGACGCACAGTGAAAGACGAACCGCTTGTCCTCCTTGGCGAAGATTTCCTTGAAATAGGGGCTGTCGGGATCCACCCAGAACTCCAGCATGCCACGGGGGCAGTGAAAGCTGCCGGGAATAAAGCCCGTGCGCTGACGCTCGCGCACGTCGCGCAGATCGACAAAGATCACGTCGTCGCGCCCATGCAGCGCAATCGCATCCGCGCTGTCGATCTCCGCGATGCGGGCGCGGGCTGCTGCCACCATGTCCGCCGATGAGGTCTTGAGCTTGGCCATCATGTCGCCTCCTGCTGTGGGTCGAGCCCTGCTGCGTTTCCAGCACTCTAGGCCCAGTCGGAGCGCTGCGCCAGCCCGTGTCACGCAGCCGATTGACAGGCGTTCTGCGCTGCCCCAGTGTTCCCTGCAGGCTCGGCGGGCATCCCCGCTCCGGGCGCACCCCTAGCATGTGAGGCGTCCAACGTGAGCGCAGACACGTCCATTTCCCTGTGGGACCGCTCGTCCGCAGAACCCACCCATTCCGAGCCGCTGCAACAGGATGCGCGAGTCGACGTGGCCATCGTCGGTGGCGGCTACACCGGCCTGTCAACCGCGCTGCACGGGGCGCTCAAGGGGCTGTCGTGCCATGTGCTGGAGGCCGAGGAGATCGGCCATGGCGGCTCCGGGCGCAATGTCGGGCTGGTGAACGCCGGGCTGTGGCTGCCGCCGCAGGAGGTGGAGCACCTGCTGGGCCAGCGCCATGGCGCCGCATTGGTGCGGGAATTGGGGGATATGCCCGACTACGTGTTCTCGCTGATCGAGCAATATCAGATCCGCTGCGAGGCGACCCGCGCGGGCACCATCCACGCCGCCCATGCGCCCTCGGGCCTGCGCGACCTGGAGGCCCGCGCCGCCGCCTGGCAGGCACGCGGTGCGCCGGTGCGCCTGCTGAGCGCGGCAGAGACGGCGGAAAAGACCGGCACAGGCAAATTCCACGGGGGCCTGCTGGATGCCCGCGCCGGCACCATCAACCCGATGGGATACGCACGCGGACTGGCCCGCGCGGCAAGGGCGGCAGGGGCGGAGATCTCCACCGGCACCAAGGTGCTGTCGCTGGTCAAGGACGGCGACAGCTGGAAGGTCGAGACGGAGCGCGGCGTCATTACCGCAGGCCGGGTGGTGCTGGCCACCAATGCCTATAGCACCGGACTGTGGCCAGGACTGGAACAGAGCTTCACCCCGATCCAGTTCTTCCAGCTGGCCACCGCTCCTCTTGGCGAGGAGGCGCAGGCGATCCTGCCCGAGGGGCAAGGCCTGTGGGACACCGGCAAGATCATGTTCTCGCTGCGCCGCGATCAGGCCGGGCGGTTGATCATCGGCTCCATGGGGTCAGTGGTGGGCGGCACCACGGGTCTGTCGCGCCGCTGGGCGGAGCGCAAGCTGCGCCGTCTGTACCCGGACCTCGGGCCGCTGAGATTCGAGGACGCCTGGCACGGGCAGATCGCCTTTACCCCCGACCATCTGTTCCGCATTCACCGGCTGGATGACGGGCTTTACACTCCGGTGGGCTACAATGGCCGCGGCATCACCACTGGCACGCTGTTTGGCCGGGCGCTGGCGGAGCTGTTCTCCGGCGCACCGGAAGAGAGCCTGCCACTGCCGATCACCAATCTGGTGCCGGACCGGGGCCGCGCGCTGAAGGCACCGCTCTATCGCACGGCCTTCCTTGCCAAACAGACCGCCGAAAGCCTGCTCTGATCCGGCGGCCCTGGATCAGCCCGGGTCAGTTCGATCAGCCGGGAGTGTCGTCCCAAACCAGATCCAAGGCCGCGTTGATGTCGCGGGCGGCCTGCTGCAGCGCCTCCAGATGCAGCGCCGCAAAACCTTTCACCGGCTTGTAGGTCCTGAGCCACAGCACCGAGATCCCGCCAAGCACCTGCCCGCGCGCCTTGATCGGCACCGCAATGGCGCGCAGGTCAGTGTCCCACTCCCGGTCGCTCAGATGCGCCGGCAGCCGCTCGGCATAGCCCTGGGCGCGAATCTGCGCGATCCGCTGCATCAGCGTGGCAAGGTCCAGGCCAAAACGCACCGGCCCCCAGTGCCGGTCGGTTTTCAGCGCCTCATAGATGGCGGCAATCTCGCCGTCGCCCATTGCCGCCAGACAGGCCAGCCCTGTGGCTGAGCCGAAGTGGCTGACCTGACGGTTGATCTGACCCTGTTCGACGTGGAAATTGCTGGCCTGCCGGGTGCTGTCGATGATGCGCATGCTGCGCGCCTCGCGGATGTGGATGTCTGACGGCCAGCCGATCTGCTGCGTCAGCGCCAGCGCCCGCGGGATCGCCGCATCGGCCATCTGCAACATACCCTTCGGCATCACCTCGCCGGAGATATCGGGAAACACCAACAGCGTGCGATAGAGCTGATCCGCCAGCGAGCGGCGCACGATCTTGCGCTGGATCAGCGTCTGCAGCAACCGCCGGATGGTGCTCTTGGGCAATCCGGTGGCGCGGTGCAGATCCGCCAGCGACATGGCGCCCTCGCGCGCGAGCGTTTCCAGGATCTCGATCCCGCGATCAAGTGAGCGGTTTTCCTTCAGCATGGCCCCTCATGCCACCCTGCGGCACGATTTGACAAAGGTTTTCTGCGCCCTCTGCCCTCTTCTAGGCTTGGTGCCGACACCACGGGAGCAGCGCGCGCCATGAATATCCTCTTCATCATGTTCGACCAGCTGCGGTTCGACTATCTGAGCTGCGCCGGTCATCCGCATCTGGAGACGCCGCATATCGACCGGCTGGCACAGCGCGGCGTGCGGTTTACCAATGCCTATGTGCAGTCGCCCATCTGCGGCGCGGCCCGGATGAGCTGCTACACTGGGCGCTATGTGTCCAGCCACGGGGCGCAGTGGAACAATTCGCCCTTGCGGGTGGGGGAATGGACCATGGGCGATCATCTGCGCAAGGCGGGCATGGGCTGCTGGCTCATCGGCAAGACACATATGAATGCCGACACCGAAGGCATGGCCCGCCTTGGCCTCAGCCCCGACAGCGTGATTGGCGCACGCCAGGCGGAATGTGGCTTTGACGTCTGGATCCGGGACGATGGTCTCTGGGCCGAAGGTCCAGACGGGTTCTATGACCAAAAACGCAGCCCCTATAATGAGTACCTGAAATCGAAGGGCTACGCGGGCCATAACCCCTGGCACGACTTCGCCAACGCGGGGCTTGAGGGCGAAGAGATGGCGTCTGGCTGGTTCATGGCCAATGCGCGCAAGGCCGCGAATATCAAGGAGGAAGACAGCGAGACCCCGTGGCTCACCACCAAGACCATCGAGTTCATTGAGCAGGCCCAAGGGCCATGGTGCGCGCATGTGAGCTATATCAAGCCGCATTGGCCCTATATCGTGCCCGCACCCTATCACGACATGTACGGGCCGGAGCATGTGCTGCCCGCCGTCAAAGACCCCGCTGAGCGCGACGATCCGCACCCAGTCTACGGCGCCTTCATGGGCAATGCCATCGGTCAGGCCTTCTCGCGCGAAGAAGTCCGACAGGCGGCGATCCCGGCCTATATGGGCCTCATCAAGCAATGCGACGACCAGATGGGGCGACTGTTTCAGTACCTAGAGAACACGGGCCGGATGGAAGACACGATGATCGTGGTGACCTCGGATCATGGGGACTATCTGGGCGATCACTGGCTGGGCGAGAAGGATCTCTTTCACGAACCCTCCGTGAAAGTGCCGATGATCGTCTATGATCCCCGGCGCGCGGCCGATGCCACCCGTGGCACCTCCTGCGACGCGCTGGTGGAAAACATCGACCTGCTGCCCACCTTCGTGGAGGCCGCAGGCGGCGAGGTGGCCGATCACATCCTGGAGGGCCGCGCACTTACACCGTGGCTGCATGGCCAGACGCCCGAAGAATGGCGGGAGTATGCGGTCAGCGAATACGATTATTCCGGCACGCCGATGAGCGTGAAGCTGGGGATTGCCCCCCGCGATGCGCGACTGTTCATGATCACCGACGGGCGCTGGAAGTTCATGCACGCCGAAGGTGGCCTGCCGCCAATGCTGTTTGATCTGAGAAACGACCCGCAAGAGCTTCACGACCTTGGCCGCAGCGCCGATCATGGCGCGGTGATCGATCTGATGTATGCCCGTTTGGGCCAATGGGGACGACGCATGTCGCAGCGCCTCACCCGTTCCGACGCGCAGATCATCTCCGGGCGTGGGGCCTCGCGCGGCAAGGGCATCCTGTTGGGAGTCTATGAGGCGGATGACGTGCCAGCTGACTTAACCCAGAAGTATCGCGGCAAACCTCCCAGCTGACCAAACGCAGGGCACAATTCGCCAGTCCTAACCGCCACGCCGGGGGCACTCCCGCCCGTCCAGCAGGGATCACAGATCCCCTTGCCCGGTTGGGCCCGGCGCCGCGCTGACGCGCGGCGTGCGCTTACCCTGCCTTTCATCTTTTCCCAAATATCTCGGGGGTGAGGGCCGCAAGGCCCGAGGGGGCAGCGCCCCCTTGCGCCCGGACCCTGTCCGGGCGCTGGGCCCAAGGTCGCCAACGGATCCTGCCGCGGGCTGGGCACCTGCGGGCGCGGAAGCTCTCCCCGGTCGGCACACGATAGCTCAGCTCACATCATAGCCCAGCGCGCCGATCGCCTCTTGCAGCGCCTTCACGAACAGCCGCTCCAGCGGTGTCGGCTCCGCATCCTGACGCTGCATCAGCCCAACCGGCCCCTTGGTGAGCGAGGTGTCAAACGGCAGCCGGATCAGCCGCCCGTCCGCCAGCTCGTTGCGGACCACCCCATGCGAGATCATCCAGATCGCATCCGTGTCCCGCGCATGCACCCGGGCAAAGGCGCCGGAGACCGTCTCGATCCGCTGCGGCGGTTCGGACAGCCCGTGACTGATCAGCCAGCGTTCCACCTGCGGGCGGATGGCAGCGGTGGTGGGCGGAAAGATCACCGGCCAGCGGGCCAGGTCGCTCAGGTCGGGCGCCGCCAGACAGGGATGACCCGGGCGCACCACGCAGACCACCTCCTCGGTATAAAGCTGGGTGAAGGACACCCCCTGCATCGACGCGGGATCGCCAAGCCGCCCGATCACCATGCTGACCGCGCCGCTGCGCAACAGGTCCACCAACATGCCATGCGGCCCGTCCGAGAGCCGCAGCACCGCTTCCGGTGCCAGACGGCGGAACCCCTCGGCGACCTTCGGCAGCAACCCCGCGGCCACGCTCGGCAAGGCCCCCACGGTGACTTCCTGCCGCAGCACGCCGCCACGGGTGCGGTCGACACTTTCCAGCCCGTGATCCAGCGCCGCCAGGCTCATCGCCGCAAAATGCGCAAAGACCTCGCCCGCCTCGGTCAGCTCCACCCCGGCGCGACTGCGCAGCAGCAGCGTGGTGCCGAGGATCTCCTCAAGCTCCTTCAGGGTGCGCGACATCGCTGGCTGGGTCAGGCCCAGATGCTCCGCCGCGCCCTTGAGACTGCCACGCGCCACCACCTCCGACAGGCATTGCATATGCCGGACCTTCACCTGCCGAGAACGTTGATAGTTTACCATATCGATATGTATATTCGCGGATAACTCATTTTTGAATACCGAAACGGCATGATACGCTCATCTGGAAACAGGGAGGACATCAATGCGGACTCAGGTGGTGATCGTCGGCGGCGGACCGTCGGGCATGTTGCTGGGACAGCTGCTGCATCTTGCGGGTATTGACACCGTAGTGCTGGAACGGCGCAGCAAGGCGCATGTCCTCAGCCGCATCCGCGCGGGGATCCTGGAACAGGGGCTGGTGGAGCTGATGCACAAGGCCGGTGTCGGTGCGCGGCTGGACCGGGAGAGCTTTCGCCATGAGGGCACACTGATTTCGCACAACCAAGACCTGTTCGGGATCAATTTTCAGGCGCTGATCGGCAAATCGGTGGTGCTCTATGGTCAGACCGAAGTCACCCGCGATCTCTATGAGGCACGCGAAAAGGTTGGCGCGCAGACGATTTTTGACGTGTCGGATGCAGCCATTCACCACGCGGACACCGATGCGCCCTATGTGACCTTTCACAAGGACGGGCAGGAACAGCGCATTGATTGCGATTTCATCGCCGGGTGTGACGGATTCCATGGCGTCAGCCGCCGCACCATTCCGGCCTCCGTGCGCACCGAGTATGAAAAGGTCTACCCCTTCGGCTGGCTCGGCATCCTGTCGGAAACCCCGCCGGTCAACGACGAGCTGATCTACGCCAATTCCGAGGACGGTTTTGCGCTGTGTTCGATGCGCAATGCCAGCCTCAGCCGCTATTACGTGCAGTGTTCGCTGGGCGATGACGTGGGCGATTGGACCGACACGCGGTTCTGGGACACCCTTCGCCGCCGCCTGCCTGCCGAGGTGGGCGAGGCGCTGGTGACCGGCCCGTCGATCGAGAAATCCATCGCACCGCTGCGGTCCTTCGTCAGCGAGCCGATGCGCTGGGGGCGGCTGTTCCTCTGTGGCGATGCCGCCCACATCGTGCCTCCCACCGGGGCGAAGGGGCTGAACACCGCCGCCTCGGACGTGCATTATCTCTATACCGGCCTGCTGCAATTCTACCACGACAAGGACAGCGAAGGCCTTGACCGCTATTCTGAAAAAGCCCTCGCTCGGGTCTGGAAGGCGGAGCGGTTCAGCTGGTGGATGACCTCGCTTCTGCATCGGTTTCCGGACCAAAGCCCGTTTGATGTGAAGATGCAGGCGGCGGAACTGGCCTTCCTGCGTGACAATGAGGACGCACAGCGGGTGCTGGCCACCAATTACGTCGGGCTGCCCTACTGATGCGGGTGGCGCAGTTGACAGATGCGGCGCTGCACTGGCGCGAGGATGGCCCCCCGGAGGGGCCTGCGGTGGTCTTTGCCAATTCCCTTGGCACCGATCTGAGGCTTTGGGACGCGGTGGTGGAGCGTTTGCCGCAGCACCTGCGGCTGATCCGCTACGACATGCGCGGCCATGGGCTGTCGAGCTGCCCGCCTGGCCCCTATTCCATCGACACCCTTGCGGGCGATGCGCTGGCGCTTCTGGAGCATGCGGGCGTCGAGACTTGCGTCTTTGTTGGCCTCTCCATCGGCGGCATGATCGGCCAGGCGCTGGCCGTGCGCGCGCCGGAACGCATCTCGGCACTGGTGCTGTCGAACACCGCCGCCAAAATGGGCGAGCCGCAGATGTGGCAGGACCGGATTGCCGCGATCGAGGCGGACGGGATTGCGGCCCTGACGGATATGATCCTAGAGCGCTGGTTTGCGCCCGACTTCCTGCAGACGGAGGCGCATCTTCCCTGGCGGCATATGCTGGAGCGCACGCCGCAGGCAGGGTACGTCGCCTGCTGCCAGGCCATCGCGGGCGCTGATCTGAGTGCGACCAGCCAATCGCTGACCCAGCCGGTGCTGGGCATTGCCGGCAGTGAGGACGGCGCCAGCCCGCCGGCGCTGGTGGAAGCAACGCTGGAGTTGATCGCCGACGCCCGCTTCACCCTGATCGAGGACACGGGCCACCTGCCCTGTGTCGAAGCCCCCGACGCCTATGCTGGCGCGCTGACCGATTTCCTGAAGGAGCTGGGCCATGTCTAAACAGCCCCCCAACGACCGCTACATCAGCGGCATGCAGATCCGCCGCAAGGTGCTGGGTGACGCCCATGTGGACCGGGCCGAGGCCGCCAAGACCGCATTTGATGCGCCGTTCCAGACATTGATCACCGAGACCGCGTGGGGCAATGTTTGGGCCAGCGAGGCGATCAGCGACCGGGAGCGGTCGATGCTGACGCTGGCACTGCTGGCCGCGCTGGGGAATTTCGACGAGATCCCGATGCATATCCGCGCCACCGCCCGCACTGGCGCCAACAAGAGCGACGTGCTGGAGGTATTCCAACATGTGGCGATCTACGCAGGGGTGCCGCGCGCCAATCACGCGCTGAAACTGGCCAAGGAGACTTACGCTGAAATGGAACAGGAAGCGGGCGAAGAATGACCAACGGCTATGTAAACCGCGACCGGCGCTGGCATCCGCCCAGCCTCACGCCCGACTACAAGACATCGGTGGCGCGCGGCCCGCGCCATGCGCCGCTGTCCTTTCCCACCACTTTGGTCGAGGAAACCGGGCCGGTGTTCGGCCACGATATGTTGGGCGAGCGAGACAACGACCTGATCCTGAACTTTGCCGAGGACGGTGGCATGGCAATCGGCCCGCGCATCATCGTGCATGGGCAAGTGCGCGACGAATTTGGCCGCGGTGTGCCCGGTGCCCTCATTGAGGTCTGGCAGGCCAATGCGGGTGGGCGCTATCGCCACAAGAAGGAAAGCTACCTGGCTCCGCTGGATCCGAACTTTGGCGGCTGCGGGCGCTGCATCAGCGACGAACAGGGGTTTTACGAATTCCGCACCATCCTGCCCGGCCCCTACCCCTGGCCCAACACGATGAACGACTGGCGCCCGGCGCACATCCATTTTTCCATCTTTGGTGCGGGATTTGCCCAGCGCCTGATCACCCAGATGTATTTCGAGGGCGACCCGCTGATCTGGCACTGTCCCATCGTCGACACCATCCCGACCCGCGAGGGGATCGAGAGCCTGGTGGCGGCATTGGATATGGCGCGCACGATGCCGATGGATGCGCGGGCCTACAAGTTCGACATCACCCTGCGCGGGCGACGCCAGACATTGTTTGAAAACCGCATGGAGGGGCTTTGACCATGGTGCAACCTTTGGAGCGGCTGAAGGAATCCCCGTCGCAGACCGCCGGACCTTACGTGCACATAGGCTGCACGCCGAATTTCGCCGAGATCGAAGGTGTTTATCCGCAAGACCTCGGCCATGAGATGATCACCGGCGACGTGCAGGGTCAGCGTATCCGCATCACCGGCCGCGTCATCGACGGCACCGGCACGCCATTGCGCGATGCGATGATCGAGATCTGGCAGCCAGATGCGGCGGGGCTGTTCAACTCCCCTGCCGAGACGCGCGGCACGGCAGATCCAAACTTCACCGGCTGGGGGCGCTGTGCCTCCGATATGGCGACGGGCGAGTTTGCCTTTGACACGGTCAAGCCCGGCGCGGTGCCCTTTGTCGATGGGCGGATGCAGGCGCCGCATGTGACGCTCTGGATCGTGGCGCGGGGCATCAACCTCGGCCTGCACACGCGGATGTATTTCCCCGACGAGGCAGACGCCAACGCCGCCGACCCGATCCTGAGCCGCATCGAACACCAGACCCGCGTCAAAACCCTGATTGGCGAGGATCAGGGCGACAATCACTACCATTTCGACATCCGCCTTCAGGGGCATAATGAAACCGTGTTTTTCGACATCTAAGGCCAGATCATGAGCAACCCTTGTATCCTCTGCGTGGCGATCACCGGCTCGCTGCCCACCAAGGCCAACAATCCGGCGGTGCCGATCACCGTGTCCGAACAGATCGAGAGCACCCATGAGGCGTTCGAGGCTGGCGCCAGCATCTGCCACGCCCATGTGCGCAATGACGACCAGACCCCCTCCTCCGATCCGGAGAAATTCGCGGCGCTGAAGGAAGGGCTGGAGAAACACTGCCCCGGCATGATCCTGCAGTTCTCCACCGGCGGGCGATCTGGCGCGGGCAAGACGCGCGGCGGCATGCTGCCGTTGCAGCCCGACATGGCCTCCCTGTCGGTGGGGTCGAACAATTTCCCCACCCGCGTCTACGAGAACCCGCCGGATCTGGTCGACTGGCTCGCCTCCGAGATGCAAACGCATCACATCACGCCGGAGGTCGAGGCCTTTGACCTCAGCCATATCCTGCAGGCGATCCGGCTGCACCGGGAGGGTGCGCTTTATGGCAAGCTCTATGTGCAATTCGTGATGGGGGTGCAGAACGCCATGCCCGCCGATAAGGAGGTCTTTGACCTCTATGTCGATCTGGTCAAACGCCGCGCACCGGAGGCCAATTGGTGCGCGGCAGGCATCGGGGCCAATCAGCTGGTGGTCAACGAATGGGCCATTGCCGCCGGGGGTCACACGCGCACGGGGCTGGAGGACAACGTGCGGCTGGATCGCCAGACGCTGGCGCCCTCCAATGCGGCGCTGATCCGGCGCGCGGCGGAACTGTGCGACAAGTATGAACGCCCCGTCGCCACGTGGCAGCAGGCCCGCGAGATCCTTGACGTGCCACTGCGCGGCTGATCTCCTTTCCCCATCGCCGCATTCAAGGAGTGTTTGCCCCGTGAACCCGCTGACCTCGACCAACCCCTATTTTGCCGGCCTCTTTGCTGATGAGGCGATCACCGGGCTGTTTTCCGGTGCTGCCACGGCGGAGGCCTTTCTGGGCTTCGAGATGGCGCTGACCCGCGCCGCCGCCGCAGTGGGTCAGGTCGAGGATGACCTCGCACGGCGGGCGTTGGCGGCGATGACGGATTTCACCCCCGACACGGCAGCATTGCAGGCGGATCTGATGGTCGATGGCATGGCGGTGCCGGGCTATGTGCGGCAGCTGAAGGCCCATGCGGGGGCCGAGCTTGCCGCTGCGATCCATCCCGGTGCCACCAGTCAGGACTTGATCGACACCGCGCTGGTGCTGGCGATCCGTGCGGCAAACGCGATCTACCTGTCCCGGCTGGACGCGTTGAGCGCCGCACTGGAGGAGCTGGGGCGGACACAAGGTGAGAACGCTCTGATGGCGCGCACCCGGATGCAGGCGGCATTGCCGATCACTGCCGGGCACCGGATCACCACATGGGCCGCGCCTGTGGAGCGCCACCGAGCACGGCTGGAGGTCTTGCGCCCCGAGGTGGAGCTGTTGCAGTTCGGCGGTCCGGTGGGGGACCGCCAGCGCAGCCATCCCCATGGCGACGCCATCGCCCGTCTCATGGCGACCGAACTGGGGCTGAGCGCGCCTGAGCGCGCTTGGCACACGGAGCGCGACGGGCTGGCGACATACGCCAGCTGGCTTTCAGCCCTGACCGGCAGCCTCGGCAAGATCGGGCAGGATATCTGCCTGATGGCGCAGCAGGGCGTCGATGCGCTGGCGCAGGAGGGCGGTGGCAGCAGCTCTGCCATGGCGCATAAACAGAACCCCGTGACGGCAGAGCTGTTGGTGACGCTGGCGCGCTACACCGCAGGCCAACTGCCGTTGATGCATCAGGCGATGGTGCATGAGCAGGAACGCTCCGGCGCCATGTGGACGCTGGAATGGATGGTGCTGCCCGCAATGATGTCCAGCACCGGCGCGGCGCTGCGTCTGGCCACCGAACAGGTCCACGCGATCACCCGCATCGGCGAGGCCCCGTCGCCCGCCTGAGCGCACGTCCGAAATTTTTTTCGAAAAAATTCGCCATCGGCTGCATCCAAATGCGGCCCTGGCGGAGTCTCCTCCCTGACAGCACGCGGATGGTCCGCGTTTTCGTCAAACAGAGAGGAGCTTTTTATGCATTCCCTTAAGACCGCTTTTGTGACCGCATCCATTTTCGCAACCGCGCAGCTGGCGCAGGCTGACGACCACGCCGCACCGATGGCGATCGGGCTGAGCGGCGACAACATGCTGCATATGATCAACGCCGAGACCGCAGGTGTCACCGGCTCCATGCCGGTCAAGGGCGTCGACAAGCTGCTTGGCATCGATCTGCGTCCGGCCACGGGCCAGCTGATCGGCGTCACCTCCACCTTTGACATTGTCGAGATTGACCCGATGACCGGCGAAGCCACGGTGATTTCCACCATGGACAAGGAACTGCCGATCGCCGAGGGCGCGCCGGTAATCGTGGATTTCAACCCCAAGGCCAACAAGCTGCGCTTCATGAGCGGCACCACCAACCACCGCGTGGACATCGAGAGCGGTGCTGTGACCGTGGACGGCTCGCTGGCGTTTGAGGGTGCCGACATGCACGCGGGCGAGGCCCCGGCCATCGTCGCGGCGGCCTATATCAACTCCTACGGTCAGCCGGACACCACTGCGATGTACGACATCGACGCAACCATCGTGGCGCTGATTCAGCAGACCTCGCCCAACGACGGCACATTGGCGGCAATCGGCAAACTCGGGATCGACGGCAGCGACAGCTATGCCTTTGATATCGCGACCGACGCAGAAGGCAAGAACACGGCATGGCTGGCGACCGACGGCATGCTGAACACAGTGTCGCTGGAAACTGGCGAAATCCTTGAAAGCTGGGAGATCAAGGAGGCCGACGCGCCATTGCGCGACATCACCTTCATGACCGCCATGTGATTTTCGGGTTGCACCCCGGAACGTAATTCGTGCTAAGGTTGTGTTAGTACGAGTATCTCCCCGTGATGCAGTTCATCACGGGGAACCGTTTCCCCGGGGGCCGTCGGGTCAATACCTGATGCCCCCCGGCTCACTGATTTCTCAAGACATCATGACGTTGACCGCATCCCCCTGCCCTCATACGGTTCACCAAAGCATGCCGTTCTCCCCCTCTGCGGGGCCAACGCATGAGGCAATGGACGCATTGAATGCGCAGATGGACGAGGACAGGCGATTGAGCGACTTGGCAGACCGGATAGAGGCCTGCGCATTGGGCGACAGGACCGCGCTACGCGCAATCATGGATCAGGAAGGATCACGCCTGCTGGGTATTGCCCTGCGCATGCTACGGCGTCGGGATCTGGCGGAAGACGCCCTGCAGGAGTGTTTTGTCTCCGTCTGGCGCAAAGCCCATCAATTCGATGCCAGCCGGGGCGGCGCGCGCGGCTGGATCACCACCATTCTGCGCAACCAATGCCTGACGATGCTGCGCAAGGAGAGCTGGGAAATCGCTGAAAGTGCCGACATACTGGAGCGACGGCAGGATGAGGAGGTCGTGATGGACGCCTATGGCAGGCTGGACATGAACAGCGACCTGCGCCGCTGCCTCGACCGGCTGGAGCCTCCCAAACGGGTCGCCATCCTGCAGGCCTATGTGCTGGGCTACACCCATGGCGAGATTTCGGGCCGCCTTCAGGCACCGCTCGGATCGGTCAAGGCCTGGGTACGGCGTGGACTGATCGCACTGCGGGAGTGTTTGGCATGAGCGATCATCAATCCCTGATGGATTTGGCGATGGAGGTTGCCCTTGGCCTTGCAGATGAGGCCGAAGCCGCAGAGCTGGAAGCCCGCGCCCTGCAGGATCCGGAGGCCGCCGCCGCCCTGAGCCATGCGCGTATGCGGCTTGCCGAACTGGACGACACCGCAACGCCGGAAACGCTGCCCGCAGATATGTGGGACCGGGTGACACTGCGCCTGGACGAGCGAGGTTCTGCGGTTGGCGTGCCCCCCGGAACAGTGCCGGAATTCGACGCCGAAACAGATACCATCCTGCCCGCAAATGAGCCCCATGCGCCGCGGTCATGGTTCATGGCGGCCTGCACCGGACTGGCGGCCTCGGTCATGTTGGCGCTGGCACTTGGCTGGGTCGTGATGACGCGTCCCGATCCGACCGTGATTGCGGTGCTGATCAATGACACCACTGGCGAGGCCGTGGCGTTGGTTGAAGGCACGGAGGCAAACCTGACTCGCGTTACCCTGCTGGGGCAGACCGCCGTACCGGAGGGACAGGTGATGCAGGTCTGGACCAAACCGGAAGACGACGGCCCGCCAGTCTCGCTTGGCCTGCTTGCCGATAACCGCGGCACCGCGCTTGCGGTTGACGGGCTGCCACCGCCGGGACCGGAGCAGCTCTATGAGATCACGTTTGAACAATCGGGGGGCTCTCCCACCGGATTGCCCACCGGGCCAATCCACGGCAAGGGTTTTGCGAAAGAACCGCTCTGACAGTCAAACCACATATTCAGCATGAAAAGGGGCGCCATATGGCGCCCCTTTTCATGCATCTACTGCATCCCCCCTGTCAGAAGCGAATGCTAAACGTTGCCTCAGGCTGCCGCTTTGATCGGCTTGTCAGCCTTGGACGTTTTGTCCTGCTTGGCAGACTTGTCCTCGATCAGCACCTTGTGCAGGGCGCTGATCACCGGCTTCAGATCCTCACGCTCAACGATGAACTGTACGTCCACGTTGCGCGGCCCCTGCGAGGCCCCAAGGCTGGCCAGCCCAACATCGGCGATCGCCTGCAGACCACGTGTCAGCACAGACAGCCCCTTGAGGTCGCGTCCGATGGCCGAGGCCATGGACAAAAGCCGCGCCGAAATCTCGGCGTTGGGATAAATCCGTGCCAGATCCTTTTCGACCCGCTTCAGTACGGTCAGCGAGGTGTCGAGGTAGTGGGTGATCGTATTGGCGTTCGAGGTCTTGGAGACGATGCGCACATCGTGACGCGTCAGAACCTCAAGGATCGAGGCATCATATCCCTTCACCCCGACCATATCCTGTTCGAACACTTCCAGCGCGATGATATCAAGGCCGGTGATCATCTCCACCGCCGGGCTTTCTGCCGGCTTGTCGTCGATCAGCGTGCCGGGATCTTCCGGCTCGAACGCATTGGTGACGCGCAGCGGCACATCGGCCTGACGCAGGGTCTTGGCCGCCTTGGGGTGGATCGCCTCCATCCCCATGTTCGACATCTGGTCCGCCACATCATAGTTGGTGTGACCCAGCTTTTTCGCCACGCCTGCGCCCACCAGTTTCGGGTCAGCGGAGGAGAGGTGGAATTCCTTGTGGATGATCGCCTCACTGGCGCCGGTGAGGGCTGCCAGACAGGAGAAGGTCACTTCGGAATAGCCGCGATCAAACTCCCGCATCAACCCTTCGACGCATTGCGCGTAGCCGGTGACGATGGGCATCTCGGTGGCGGGGTCAACATCTTCGAGCGCCTTGGAAATACGTTCCTCCAGCGTCACATCGCCCTCGTCACGCCAGCCGGACAGATCCACGAAGCGCGCATTGACGCCGCCACGCTGCAGCAGGAGCGCGGTAACGAATGCGGAATGCGCCTCGCCCAGCCCCGACAGCAGTTCGCGGATCTGCAGCATGTGTTCAGCCAGGCGAAAGTGGCCATAGCTGCACAGGCGCTGCAGGTCGATCAGGCAGTTGCGCGCGCCCTCGATGCGTTCGGCGACAAAGGCATCTGCCTGCGTCACGTCACCGGCATTTTCGAGCACCGCCTCATGGGCCTTGCGCATCTCGTCGCCCACACGGCTGAGCGCCTCATGCCAGCCATGGTCGGACTCTGCGTCGGCAAACCGGGCATAGACGCCCGGCTCACCAGTCTTCTTGTGTTCGAGCAGGAGGTTGGTAATGCCCCCGAACGCGGAGACCACAAAGACGCGGCCATAAAGGCCAGCCGCGCCGCGGCCACCGGTAAACAGCGTATCCACCAGCTCGTTCACGCGGGACATCGAAGTCCCGCCGATTTTTTCAACGGTATGTGTCATGCGTCACCTGTGTCTCAGGCCAGCTCCTCCGCAGGAGCATAGGAGCCGTCTTCGCGATGGACTTCAGTGCCGGTCACCGGCGGGTTGAAGCAGCACGCCATGTGCAGTTCTTCTTCGGCCCGCAGGATGTGTTTGTCATGCAGGTTCAGCGCATACATGACGCCGGGCTTGATCTCATGGGTCTCGCCGGTGGCGATATCCGTGATCGAGCCTTTGCCCTTCATGCAGTAGACACTCTCGAAGTGGTGCTTGTAGTGGAACTGATGCTCCGATCCCGCTTCCAGCACGGTAATGTGGAAGGAGAACCCCATCCCGTCATCGGCCAGCAACATGCGGGTGGAGGTCCAGCGCGCATCCGCAACAGTACGGTCGGAGGTCTTCAGTTCGTTGAAATCGCGTACGATCATGGGTCTTAATCTCCGGTCTTCGAGTTATTGCGCGGCAATTTTGGATTTTGCGAACACTTCGCGGGCGGCGGTGCTGAGAATGGCGAAGCCTTCACAGAACAGCTGCTCGGAGGTGGTGAGCGGCGCGAGGATCTTCACGACCTCGTCGTTGGGACCGGAGGTTTCCACCACCAGGCCCAGCTCGTAGGCGCGGGCACAGATGTCACCGGCCAGCTCGCCAGAGCCCACATCAACACCCTGCATCAGGCCACGGCCCTTGAGGTAGGCGCCGGGGATGTGGCTGGCCACTTCCTGCAGCGCGCTGGTGACCAGTTCGGTCTTGCGGGCCAGTTCGGTGGTGAAGGCATCATCAGCCCAGAACTTCTCGATCGCCACGCGGGCGGTCACGAAGGCATGGGTGTTGCCGCGGAAGGTGCCGTTGTGCTCAGCGGGGCCAAACACGTCATGCTCCGGGCGCACCAGAACCAGCGCCATCGGCAGACCAAAGCCGGAGATCGACTTTGCCATGGTGATGATGTCGGGCTTCACGCCCATCTCCTCGAAGGAGAAGAAGGTGCCGGTGCGGCCACAGCCAGCCTGAATGTCGTCAATGATCAGCAGCGCGCCATGGGCATGGGCGATGGTTTCAAGCTTTTTGACGAACTCAGCGGAGGCGGCGTTGAGGCCACCCTCGCCCTGCACGACTTCCAGCATGATCGCCGCCGGGGCGTCGATACCGCCGGACGGATCGGAGAGCATTTTGTCCAGCAGCGCGGCACTGTCGAGACCATCAACATAGGCGTCGAAGGGCACGCGGGTCACGCCGGATTTGTCCATGCCGGCACCACCACGGTGGTAGCCGTTACCTGTCGCCGCCAGCGCACCCATGGTCACACCATGGAAGCCGTTGGTGAAGGAAATCACATTGGTGCGGCCAGTGACCTTGCGGGCGATCTTCATTGCCGCTTCAACGGCGTTTGCGCCAGTCGGGCCGGTGAACATCAGCTTGTGATCCATGCCACGCGGCTTCAGGATCAGATCGCTGAAGCTGTGCAGAAAGGCTTCTTTGGCTTCGGTGTGGAAGTCGAGACCGTGGGTAATACCGTCCTTGAGGATATGCTCGACCAGAGCGTCTTTCATGTCCGGGTCATTGTGGCCGTAGTTCAGCGAAGAACAGCCCGCGAGGAAGTCGATGTAGCGGGTGCCATCCTCGGTGAACAGCTCGGATCCGCGTGCAGTGTCGAAAGACGCGGTGAAGGAACGGCAGTAGGAGCGCGCATTGCTTTCGCGGCTCACATAGATAGACGAATTGGTTGCCATGTCTTTGGGCATGGGGGAATCCTTTTCGGATAAGATAAATTCTGGATGAGGAGAGAGGAGTTAGGCCGCGCGCTTCAGGACCTTGGCATCACTTTCAAGCGTGATGGACACCATGTGTTCGGTGTCATGCGCGCCATCGAAATGGGCCTCTTTCTCAAAATGCGGCTCGTCTGTCAGTTCGCCGCCGATGTCTCGGGCAAAGCTGCGGAAGAGGCCCCAGGAGGCCGCATTGTCCTTGGTGATGGTTGTTTTCAGCACGGAAGCGTCAGAAATGCCGTCACGCGCGATCAGCGCCTTCAGCATCTTCTTGCCCAGTCCCATGCCGCGCGCGGCTTCACCCACCGCGACCTGCCAGACGAAGAACGCATCATCGCCCGGGATCAAATGGCCGGAAATCCAGCCGACAATTTCGCCGTCCAGCTCCGCCACCACGCAAGTGTCGCGGAAATGATCCGCTTGGATCAGGTTGGCATACATGGAGTTGCGGTCGAGAGGCTCACAGGCCTTGACCAGCTCCCAAATCTCGGCCCCGTCCGTCGCATTTGGCTTGCGCAGGCGGGGCTGGCAAGTTCGGGGGCTTTCGGTCTCAGTCTGCAGGATGTCTTTGGGCATCGCTTACCATCTCCATTATCGTTCGCCTTTCTAAATATAGTGAAGCGGTAAAAACTTCAAGAACCTCAGCAATTTTATTCCCCCGGCGTGTTTATCACTGTTTTCACAGGGAAAAACTCCTTAGCAAGACAAATGAAGGCCGAAAAATACTGCTTTAACCTGAGAAAATGTTGCGACGATACTTAGCGTATTGAAGGAAATCGCCATCCATGACATTTTAGAGCGTTATGAATGACAGGCCCCGCGACCGAACAGATGAAAGCCTGATCGCGCTCAGACGTATTCTGCGCGCGACCGAGCTGTATTCCCGCAATCTGGCGCAGGCCTCCGGCCTAACGCCGGCTCAGTTGCGCGTGCTGCAGCTGTTGGCGACCAGCGGTGGCAGCGCCACGCCGAAGGAGCTGGCCCAGACGATGGGGGTCGCGCAGGCCACTGTGACAACATTGGTCGACAAGATCGTCTCTCGCGGCATGGCGACCCGGATGCGGTCTGACGCGGATCGCCGGCAGACCAATGTGGTGCTGCAACCGTCTGGACGCGAGGCGGTCAAAGCGGCGCCGGACGCGCTGCAGCAAAGATATGTGCGCGCCTTCGAGCAACTCAAGGATTGGGAACAGGCGCAGCTTCTGGCCTCGCTCGAGCGGGTTGCGGCAATGCTGAACGCAGACGACATGGATGCCGCCCCCGTGCTGACCACCGGCGACCTCAAGATTGGTGATCGCCTCACCTGAGCCTGCCAAACCCCGCCAGTCTACGCGCTGAACTGGAATCGTAGTCGCCACTGCGCATCCAGTCGAGACTGCCGGCGCTAGGGATATGCGTTGCGCAGCTGAACGATGCGGCCCAAATACATCACAGCTGACCGTCGGACAATCGCAGATCAAGCTCTGTAAAGTAGCGCAGCCAGACCGCAACATCACTGCGCAAACCTGCGCGTTTCTGCGCGAGGGCGGCGCGGGTCTGAGCAGCCTCGGCGTCCTCGGTCAGAGCCCTGAGCGCATGGGCCATTTCGCCCGCATCCTGCGGTGAGACCAGCAACGCGGTTTCGCTGTCCACATAGTCCGCCACCCCCGCTGATCGCGTGACCGCCAGTGGCACCCCCAGCAACTGCGCCCCAACCAGTGTCACATGTCCATTGGGCGTGCGATCCGTGCGCAACGGGATCGCCATGCCACAGGACTTCTGCGCGATCGCCCAGGTCACAGGCCCCGGCAGATTGGTGAAGACCTTCACATTCTCTGGGAAGCAGATCCCTTCGATACTGGCCGGACGGGCCACGATCGCCAGCTGCAGATCCGGCGCCGCCCGCATCGCCTCTGCCAAGACGTGATAGTCACGCCCCTCCCCACCGATCGCGCTGATATATGCGCCCTCAAAGGGTGGCGGGTGATGGGACGCGACCTCGGGGGTCTGCATGGCCCAAGGCAAGAAGGTAAACCGCGAGGGGGGCAGATCAAAGAGATCCGCATAAAGACCAACCTCATGTCGCGAGAAGACCACGAACTCTGCCACATCCTGAAAGTAGCGTTGCGACAGAGCCAGGCGACGCCCCTCTGGCAAATGCGTGTAGTTAAAGGCAAAAGCGACATGTGGCCGCCCGGGCGCAATCAGCCGGGCCAGACCCGCGGTGGCCAACGTGACATTCGGCAGATGCGACACCAGAACCGCATCGGAGCGCCGACGTGCGGACCACACCGCAGACATGCATGCCCGGTAGCGCGCTACTGCAGGACGGGTAACCAGCCGCTCCAGACGGTTTTGCGGCCGCCCATACCGCATATCCCAACTCAGCTCGGGCGCAGTAGAGACGGGTTCCAGAAACCGCCAGTCCCGATCCACCAGATCGGAAATATTGATGTAATGCATGCCCTGCCCCACTCGCCCCCAAGGCCTGCACAGGCCGCCGCGCGGCAAAGAGTGCCAGAGCCCGGTGTCGCTGACAATGGGCGCGCAAGTGGTCAAAATGCGATTCGTTGGCTTAGCTCTCCCCGACCCAAAGGTTAGATTGGCGTCAGGATCGTGAACAATCGCATCGCTGAACGAGGATTATCACCAACATATCATAAGAATTTGATGTAAATTCACTTTAAGATTAAGAGAATTTTGACTCTAATGATCGTCGGCGGGACACTGCTGACATCAAACAAACAGCTTCGCAGCTGCTGCGGAACGGGGGTGGGGACTCCTGTCGCATCGCGACCAGTGGTGGCTGGAGGCTTAATTCAGGTTGTGGGGAACCGTGTCAGACATTGCGCAAAGTGCATTTGTGGCAAGCCGTGGCTTGTCGCGCGTTACCATAGTGCCTGACGGCACCGGGGAGGTCTCCCTTTGAGCCGCTTTGCCTTTCATTATGAAAAGCTGGCGGTGGAGCAAGAAGGGCGGAAAGTCTTTGACGATCCGCGCCGCATCCGCATTCGCCGCTTCCGAATGGTCCTTGCCTTTGGTCTGATCTCCTTTGTCAGCTGGGTGTGCCTGCTCTTCAACGGGGCCTTTTCCTGGCAATCTGCGGTTCAGGAGCTGAATGGCTACTGGCGTGGAAACGAGGCGCTGCAAACAGTCCTCAGCAGCCCGCGCACCGACACGCCCGACGCATTGCGTCTTGCCTCAACGCGGCCCTATCTGCCGCCGGAAACAGCCTGCGACGCACCAAGCCAACCTTACTTCGCGGCCATGGCAGATCCGGCATCGCCCGTCATGTTCGGGCACCTCCCAAGCGACATAGACGGCGCACACCTGTCGCTTGACGACAGCTGCAACCAGCTCGGCGTGCTGGTGCCCGATTGGCTGCAGATCGAAGCGGATGGAAACGCGCCGACCCTCACAGTGGAGGACGCATCCAACCGCGCGCCGGTCGAGGACTATCGCTCCAGCGCCGCGCACACGCCGGTTCTCATGCCGAGCATTTCTATCGACGCAGGCGAGGACAAACCCGCCTTCTACGCATCCCTCGGCACAGCGGATGTCGCACAGAGCACCACGCGGCAAATTCTGGACGAGTTGAAGCCGCTCTACGCACATGGCGCCTGTCTGGATTTTCAGGATGTGCAGCAGAGCGATCTGCCAGCGCTTCAGCCGTTCCTGCAAACCCTGAGCAGCAGCTTTCAGGACAACGGCATGGCGTCCTGCGTCATACTGAGCGGCAGCAATGCGGTGTGGCAGGACGCGGAGACCATGGCGCTGTTCGACAAGGTGATCCTGAAGCTGTTCCTTGACCCTTGGGTCGGGGCCGCCCCCTCGCCGCTTGCGGCAGATCCCTGGCTTTCAGAAACCGCAGGCCTGGCGCTTGAGACGCTTGGCAAAGACAAGCTGGTGGTCGCCCTTGGCAGTTTTGCGGTCGAATGGGTGTCGGGAACCCCGATGCCCAAGACGCTCTCCTACGCCGCCGCGATGGAACAGATTGCAGAGGCCGACGCTGACGTCCGCTTCAGCAGCAAGACCTCCGGCAGCTTTGCCTCCTACCGCGACGAGATCGGCCGCACGCATAAAATCTGGATGCAGGACGCCGCCACCTTGCACAACCAACTGAAGACGCTGGCAGATCTGGGCATCTCCGCGACCGGTATCTGGTCACTGGGGATGGAAGATCCCGGTGTCTGGACGGTTCTGCGGTCCCGCGACAAGACGCCGGATGCGCTGAGCGCGGGGCTGGCTCTGGTGAAGCTGGAAAACCATGTGAGCTACACGGGCGAAGGTGCCCTGCTGCGGCTCACGCATCGCCAATCGCCCGGCATCCGGCAAGTGCGCATGGATGAGGTCACCGGACGGGTGAGCGCGCAGGAGTATGACATCCTGCCCCGCCCCTACGCGCTGGAGCGCTACGGCAAGCCCGCGGGGCGCAAGCTGGTGCTGACGTTCGATGACGGGCCTCACCCGGTGTTCTCTCAACAAATCCTCGACATTCTGAAAGACACAGATACGCCCGCGGCCTTTTTCGTGACCGGCAAGAGCGTGATGGACGCGCCTGACGTACTCAACCGCATGATCAACGAGGGCCATGAAATTGGTGCGCATACCTTTTCGCACCCGCGCATGGACGAGGTGTCACAGACCCGCGCAACGCTGGAATATGCGATGCTGGACAAGGTGGTCGCCGGTGCAGCAGGCCGCAAACCGATGCTCTATCGCGAACCATTTCAGCGCAGCAAAGGCCCGATCAGCGCCGACCGTGTTGCTGCGCTCGAAATCGCTTGGGAGCGCGGCTTGCAGGTGGTCGGCATGGATATCGTCCCCCACGACTGGTCCGGGTGGAGCGGCCGTGAAATCGCCGACTATGTCGTGAAGCAGGTCGAAGAGAACGCCGGCAACGTGATCCTCTTGCACGATGGCGGACTGGATCGCGCCGCCTCGGTCGAGGCAACGGCGCTCCTCATCCGCGAGCTGACCGCAAAGGGCTATGAGTTTACCACGCTGGCGGAACTGATAGGTGCGACACGCGCAGAACTGATGCCCGTTGCGGAAGGGGGCTACCAGACATTCGACCGGGTGTCCTTTTCGATGGTGGTCTGGGTGCAGTCGGCAATTGTCACCCTGTTCTGGGTGGCACTGGGGATCGGCGTCATCCGCTCCCTTGCGATCCTGCTGCTGTCGATCCTGAACTGGCGCGGCCGCAGCCCCGTTTCGCTGATCGACCCGAGCGTTGCAGTGGTCATCCCTGCCTACAATGAGGAAAAAGTCATCCGCAAGTGCATCGAGAGTGTGCGCGCCAGTGACTACAAGAACATCGAGATTATCGTTGTGGATGACGGATCCTCTGACAACACGCTCAACGAGGTGTTTTCCTTCAGCCACAAGCAGGACGTGCGCGTGATCTCTCAGCCCAACCAGGGCAAATGGAGCGCATTGAACCGCGCCATGCTGAATGTGTCCTCGGATATCGTCGTTTGCATCGATGCCGACACGCAGATCGAAAAAAGTGCAATCCGCCATCTGGTCAAGCACTTCAACGACGCCAAGATCGGTGCGGTTGCAGGCAAGATCATGGCGGGCAACAAGGTCAACCTTCTGACCCGCATGCAGGCCTTTGAATACGCCACGTCGCAAAACGTCGAGCGCAAGGCCTTTGACCTCATCAACGGCATCCTCGTGGTGCCAGGTGCGCTGGGTGCCTGGCGCGTCTCCGCCCTGCGCAAGGCCGGGCTGTTCAGCGATGAGACCATGACCGAGGACACCGACCTGACAATCAAGGTCAACCGGGCTGGCTATCGCATCGTCTATGAACCCGACGCGCGGGGCTATACCGAAGTCCCCGAACGCGTAGGTCAGCTTCTGAAGCAACGCCTGCGCTGGTCGTTCGGCATGTTCCAGAGCGCCTGGAAGCACAAGAAAGCCCTGTTCGAAGGACGCGCGGTCGGCCTGGTTTCGATCCCCGACATGTTCATCTTCGGCTATCTGTTTCCACTGCTGGCCCCGCTTGCGGATCTGTTTGTGGCGATCATGCTGTACAAGCTGCTGTCCGGCGATTGGAGCGGCGAAAGCACAGGCATGCTCGGCTCGCAACCCGCGCAGTACCTACTGGCCTACCTGACCTTGCCCGTGCTGGAGTTGCTGATCGCAGCCTTTGCGCTGGCGCGCGACAAGGACGAGAGCCTGTGGACCCTGCTGTTGTTCCCGCTTCAACGTATTTTTTACCGTCCGTTGCTCTACTATTCGGTCATCCGGGCCATCCTGCGCGCCATCACTGGACGTCTGTTCAGCTGGGGCACGCAGAAGCGCTTGGGACGGGACTACGCCCTGGCAACGAGCGGCTCATGAAACGCAGAACATTCCTGACATCAGCGGTCGCCGCAGGGGCGGCGCTCATTCCGGTGAAATCCTTTGCCTCCGGTTTCATCGGAGCGGTTGCGCCGCAGACCTACCCGGTGATTGCCGGCATTGATGCCAGCACGTCCGCGCCGCATCTGATCGCCGTGCTCGATGCGTTCTGGGCCCGCAATATTCCAGTGACCTGCCTGGTTTCACCCTTCGACGATCAGGGACACCCACTGGGCCCACAAAGCCCGCTGGCACGATTACTCTCCGGCTTTCTGCTGGGGGGCAGCGGCATCGAGATCGCGCCCTTTCTGCCAGAACTCGCCACGCTGTCGCAGCATTTTCAGGCACGCGCCGCACATGACGCGGTCGCAGCCCTGCATGGCATGCTGCAACCCGTGGAACGAACACTCGGACTCCCCATCCGAGTTCAGACCCTGGCCTGTCACGATGTGGCAAGCCCGATGTCCCCCATCGCGGTGCGCACGGCCGGGGTCTTCAATATTCTCTGCCTTCCAGAAGAAAGTGCCCCGGTGCGCTCCGAAACCTGGCAGAACGGTGTGGCCCGGCTGTTTGGTGGCAGCCGCGTTGATCTTGCTGCAGATGCCCCACCAGCAGAGGACGGGACGACACCGACCCAAACTGTGGCCTACCTCTCCGCACGGGCCTTTTCAGAACTGCCGCTGGACGACCTGAAGGCCGCAGCCGCGGCCTATGCCGAACGTCTGACCCAACAAGAGCTGGACGGAACCGCGTCGGTGCTGCCCGTGTCCGACCTACAACTGCGGGATGCCTATCAGTTCAACCGCTTCGTCTGCCTGCATGTCACTGACCCGTTGCGCAGCGCCGGCACAGATCAGGCCGGTCACGATGCGCTTCTCGATCTGCTGACCGAGATGGAGCTGCCATTCTCTCGTGGCCCCGGTATCGACCCCGGCACTCCGAACGCGGACCTTGGAATGTGGGTGCCCACCGAACCGCCTACGCCCGCCGAGAGCGAAGCCCCTTCGCCGCCTGCGCCCCACCCGATCCGCCTGATCGCATCGCAATCGGACGGCACCACATCCATTCGCACCACCCGCCCACTTGCAGCTGGCATCGCGGTTCGTATTGCCCCCAGCCCTCAGACACGAAGAGGGCTGGACGCCGAGGGCGTCTTGACGCTGCCCCAACGCACCATCCAGACGCCCGTGACAGCCGACACGCTCGCTGCGGCATTTGCTGGCGTCGACGACATGGTTGTCCTGCTGCGCCCCGAAGATTTTGCCACGCAGGACGCAACGGATGCGCTGAAGCGTCACTTGGAAACCCTGCGCGCGGACGCCATCACCACCTGCATTTCGATCAATGACCTGGCGCGACGCGTGGTCCCCAAAGGGCCCGTTCCCATGCGCCACAGGCGCGTGGCAGCGGCCCGACCAGAACTTGTGCCCCCTGCTGGCGGACTGTCGGAACGCGCCCGAGACACCCTGCTTGACGATGCCAAGGCGGCGTGGCGCTACCTCGACCAGTTCACGCATCCGGAGACGGGGCTGTGCCCATCCACCGTGGATTTCTCGCCCGGCGGGCGTCTGCACGAGGCGGTCACGATGTGGGACGTGGGCAGCCAGATCAACGGCTTGGTCGCGGCCTCGCAGATTGGCTTGATCAGCTCAAAGGATTTTGCGGCCGCAATCGCCAAGATTCTGCCCAATATCGCAGGCCGCGTCTCACAGGATCGGCGCCTGCCGCAGGGATGGATTCGCACGGATCGCACCCGCTGGGGGAACAAAAACTTTGATGGCAGCGACGCCGGACGCTTGCTTGCGTCCCTCGACAACCTGCGTCGCCACAGCACATTCGGAGATCAGCTGGAGGAGCTGGTTGCGTCCTATGATCTGGATCAGGTGATCCGTGATGGCGAGATATTCTCCGTCACCGACGGGGCGCTGCACAGCTCCTATATCTCACACAGTGCCCACTATTCGGCTCTGGCGTTTCGGCGTTGGGGGCATCAGGTGCGATCTCCCTATGAGGTGCTTTCGGGGCGCTCCGTCAACGATGGCCAGATAGCACTTCTCGAAGCGGTGGTGGGTATCGGCCCGATCGGCGCCGAGCCGCTCCTGCTGGAGGGCCTGGAACTGGGCATGAGTGACGAAAGCGCATATCTGGCCGACGTGCTGTTCACCACCCAGCTTGAGGACTATCGCGAGACAGGTCGCATGATCTGCGTCTCCGAAGGTCCGATCGACAGCGCGCCGTGGTTCTTGTACCAAGGGTTGCAACTCGACGCGCAAAGCCGGACCTGGGCAATGGACACCGTTGGTCGAGAACCGGAATATCGAACGCCTGAATTCCGTGACGAATTCCTCGCGGTCAGCAGCAAGGCGGCCTATTTATGGTCGGCGATGCAGCCCCATGATTATTCTGATAGATTGACGCATTACGTCCGCGACACCGCAAAAACACAAAATGGGTTTGCGTCCAGCATTTTCGTCAAGACGGGCCGCGCCACCAAGAATTACACCGACCTCAATACCAACAGCATCATCCTGCAAGCAATCGCGCATAAATTGAATACCACTGGCTGAGCGGTTTTAATGTGACCTGCCCATGCCATCAGAACGTGCGGCACCCGGTGGAGGCAATCTCGCCCGGTACAACCGGATAGCCCGGTCGCGGATTGAGGATAACCGACTGGATCCCGGTAATCCGGCGCATGCAGGCATCCACCGAGGCCTCGTCCATGCGGCGTCCCCCCACATAGATATCAATCCAGTCATGCCCGCGATGTCCGGTGTGACACGGCCCCTCTTGCGGGCGAGGTCCATCGCCACACATATCTTCGACAATGGCGTATTTCTTCAGGTTTTCGATATAGAAGCGCGTTCCCGGCTTGTAGTCCATGATACTGCGGCCACCGGTTTTTCGGTGCCCGACGGCGAGCGTGATGGGATCCTTGTATGTCCCGACACCACCAGCGGTGCGATGGATGACCGGGCGCGCAATCTGGGCTGATCCACGCGGCGTGTTATCCCACCAGCTATAGCCTGTCAGATACGCGTTCATGCTTTGTTCTTGCGTTGGTGCAATCGCAACGCGGGTCAGGCTGGACAGATCGTTATCGACATTCAATCGGGTACTGACACTATTGAACGCATCATAATCAGATCGCACATCGCCACCACAGGCCGACATCGAGACCATGGCTGCGACCGCAAATGCGGCTTTAATATAAACACTCGTCATTTCACCATCCTGCTGAATAGAGACATTACCAAGAATCCGTTTTGGATTATCAGCCTACTTCAGCAGGATGTTGCAGAGTTATTTCCGAAACCTTAATCACCCACAGCCCATTCGAGTGAAATGATTTTCAAAATTTATTAAAATTATTATGATTTGGCTTGTCAGAAAATTGACGCCGCAAAAATCTGCGCTAAGCCCAGTTTATATATCGATCAGAGGGGCGCGCGCATCGGCTCTGCGGATCGTTCCACCTGGATCACCCGACATCCCTCCGCCGCGCAGCGCGCCAAGAGCGTTGATGGGAATTCCGCTCCGGTAACAATGACATCGTAGTCCCAGAGCATGTGTTTGCGACAGGGCAGTTCGCGACCAAATTTCGCACAGTCCATCACCAGAACCTTCCGCTGAGCGCAGCCAGAGACCGCAACCCGTGCCGTGATCTCATCGGTGTTATAGTCCAGCACCTCGCCCGCACTAGACACGCCCCCACAGCTGAAGATCGCAATATCCGCGAGATAATTTGCAAAAAATTCACGACTGGCTGTGCCGATCAGGTCAAGATCGCGCAACCGAACGGCGCCTCCGGCCAGCGAAACGGTCGCACCGGACGCCCCCTGTAGGGCCATCACCGCATGCATGTTGTTGGTGGCCACAAACAGATCCTTGCGCGTCGCCGCAAGCATCCGGGCGCAGGCCTCGACCGTGGTTCCCGTGCCCAGCGCCACCCGTGCGCCGTCCGCCACGAGGTGCTGTACCTCGAGGGCGATCTGCTGCTTCTCTCCCCGTGCGATGCTGACCCGCGGCGCATAGCCAATGTTCTCCGACTGCTGCCGCAGGCGCACGACACCGTTCCGCCGCTGCACCAGCCCCGCCTCATCCAGATCGCGCAGATCGCCGCGAATGGTCTGAACCGAAACCTCCAACCGTCCGGCGAGCGCTGCGGCAGACATCTCGCCAATGTCACACAACAGGCCGATGATGGCGTCTCGCCGCCGATTTAACTCGCTTCGTCGCATTCGCTTTCCTTTGAAAGTGAACAAGTCACCCCACGGTCCTAGCAAGCGCATTCAGCAGCGAGCAAGATAATATTTTCTTTGCCAAACCGTCACAAAACCGTTTCAGACTCAGTGGATACGGGCAGCGTCATAACTTTCGAACGAAAGCCAAATTGGAGATTTCGGATGAAACCCCTTCTGTCCGCCGCCGCCCTCGCCCTGACCGCATCTGCGTCGTTTGCCGAGACATTGACCCTCTACACATCGCAACCCAATGCTGACGCGCAAATGACCGTCGATGCCTTCACCCAAGCCAACCCGGAGATCGAGGTTGAGTGGGTTCGCGACGGCACCACCAAGCTGATGGCCCGTCTGATGGCGGAAATCGAAGCCGGCAACCCGCAGCCCGACGTCCTGCTGATCGCAGACACCGTCACGCTTGAGGGCATGGCACAGGACGGCCACCTGAAGGCCTACCAATCGCCGGAAGCCGCGGCCTATGACCCCGCGCTCTACAGCGCCGAGGGGTTCTATCACTCGACCAAGCTGATCACCACCGGCATCGTCTACAACACCGGCGCCGAGGTCCAGCCGACCTCCTGGTCCGATCTGGCCGATCCCTCCCTCAAGGGGCAGGTCGCGATGCCCTCGCCGCTTTATTCCGGTGCCGCGCTCATTCACTTGGCGACCCTGACCGGCGACAAGGCTCTGGGCTGGGATTACTACACCGATCTCGCCTCCAACGAGGCGCGCGCACAGGGCGGCAACGGCGGCACCTTCAAGGCCGTGGCCTCGGGTGAAAAACCCTATGGCGTCGTTGTCGACTTCCTAGCGATCCGCAACAAGGCCGACGGATCCCCGGTGGAATTCGTCTTCCCGCAGGAAGGTGTCTCCTATGTGACCGAACCTGTCGCGATCCTCGACACCGCGAAGAATGCCGATGCCGCGCAGAAGTTCGTCGACTTCGTGCTGTCCCAGAAAGGTCAGGACCTGGTTCTCGACATGGGCTACATCCCGGCCCGCAACGACATGGGCGTGCCCGCAGGCTTCCCGGCGCGTGACGACATCAAGCTGATGTCCTTTGATCCGGCACAGGCGCTGTCCACAGCCGACGCCAACAAGGCGAAATTCGCAGAGCTTTTCGGCGCCGAATGACCCTCGCATCCGCAAATCCCAGCAGCAGCCGGTCCGAGGGCCGGCTGCTGTCGCTTATTCTCGGGCTGGCCATCCTGGTGACCCTCGCCCCTGTCGCGCGACTGTTCTTTGAAGGTGTCACCGCGGGCGGAAGCCTCAACCTGACGTTCTTCTCCGAGGTGTTGGCCAAACCTGCGACCCACTCCGCCCTGCGTCATTCGCTTGTGACGGCCGGATTGGGAACAGTGATCTCCGTTCTCATCGGCAGTGTCTTTGCCTTTCTGGTGGCCCTGACGGATCTGCGGCGCAAGGCTGCGCTGGTGTTCTGCCTGATGATCCCGATGATGATCCCACCGCAGATCACCGCCCTGTCCTGGACGCAGATGATGGGACCGTCCTCGGTCTTGCTGAAGACGCTTGGCCTTGCCCCGCCCCTTGGCGCGCCGCAGCCGCTTTATTCGCCTGGGGGGATCATTCTGCTCCTCGGGATCCAGCATACATCGATCATTTTCCTGACCCTGCGCGCTGGTCTGCGCGCGATCCCCCAAGAAGTGGTCGAAGCCGCACGGATTTCGGGCGCGCGCGGGTTTCGCATCTGGTGGCAAGTGGTGCTGCCCCTGACACTGCCGAGCCTGCTGGCCGGAGTAGCAATCACCTTTGTGACCGCGCTTGGCAATTTCGGCATCCCCGCAATGCTTGGTATTCCCGCAGGTTACGCCACCCTTCCGACCCTGATTTATCAACGGCTTGCGGGCATGGGCACAACCGTTCTGGCAGAGGTCGCAGTGCTGGCGATCCTGATCGGCATCGTGGCCATCACCGGCATTCTGATACAGCGCTTTTTCCAACGCCGCCAACGTGTGCATCTGGTCGGCAGTACCGGCCGCCCGCTTGCAATACCGCTGGGACGGGCACGCCTGCCGGTCGAAATCACGCTTTGGCTGGTGATTGCCGGGATTCTGGTGCTGCCGATGATGGGATTGCTCGCAACATCGCTGGTGCCCGCCTACGGCGTGCCACTTCGGCTCGACACGGTGTCGCTTGATGGGTGGTATGAGGCCTTGTTTCGTCAGCCCTCGACCCGGCGGGCCTTTGTGAATTCCTTTGGTCTGTCGATCGGCGCTGCCGTTGTGTTGATGGCCCTGTGCCTGCCACTGGCCTGGCTGATGGACCGCCATCAAACCCGCCTGAGCCGCGCCTTTGACAGTCTTCTGGACCTGCCCTATGCGCTGCCCGGTGTGGTGCTGGCGATCGCCATGATCCTGCTGCTGATCAACCTGCCCTTCACCGACCTGACGCTCTATGGCACGATCTGGATTATCTTCCTCGCCTATCTCGCCCGGTTTTTTGCGGTGATGTTTCGGCCCGTGCAATCCAGCCTGCGACAGCTTGATCCCGCAATGAACGAGGCCGCACAATCTGTTGGTGCACCGCTTTGGCGCCGCCTGCGCGATATCGTGCTGCCGCTCTCTGCACCGGCAGCCGCTGCGGGGGCGATCCTCGTCTTTCTGACCGCGTTCAACGAACTGACCGTGTCCGCCCTGCTGTGGTCCTCGGGCACGGAAACCCTTGGCGTGGTGATTTTCAACCTCGACGACAGCGGCGAGACGGTGATGGCCTCTGCCGTCGCCATGACCATCGTCTTTGTCGTCATGATCCTGATGGCGGTGATCCAGCTTACATCTCGCCGCCTGCCCAAAGGAGTTGTCCCATGGCAGAGCTGACCCTCACAAACATCGGCAAACATTTCGGCGGCGCCCCCGCCCTGCAATCGGTTACCACACGTGTGAATGATCGGGAATTTCTGGCCCTGCTCGGCCCCTCTGGCTGCGGCAAGTCCACGCTGTTGCGTCTGCTGGCCGGGTTTGAACAGCCCAGCGCAGGATCGATCCGCATCGGCAATCGCGAGGTCGCCAACGCAGACACGCGCCTGATTGTGCCGCCGGAAGAGCGCAACATCGGGTATGTGTTCCAGTCCTACGCGCTCTGGCCGCATATGACGGTGCGCCGTAACGTGGGCTACCCGCTGGAAATCAGAAAACTGTCAAAGTCTGATCGCGAGGCCCGTATCGATGCCGCTCTGGAGGCCACGGCCCTCGGTCCCTATGGCGACCGCATGCCCTCCGACCTCTCTGGCGGGCAACGACAGCGCGTTGCCCTGGCGCGCTGCCTTGTGTCTGATCCCACTGCCGTGCTGCTGGATGAGCCGCTCGCCAACCTCGACGTCGCACTCCGGGCCTCCATGCAGGGCGTGTTCTGCGACTTTCACCAGCGCACGGGCGCGACCATGGTGTATGTCACTCACGATCAGGCCGAAGCCATGGCGATGGCGGACCGGATCGCGGTGATGAATGAGGGGCGCATCATGCAGCTGGACACGCCCGAGGCGCTTTATGCCCGCCCCCGAAGTCGCTTTGTCGCCGAATTCATCGGCGATGGCGCCGTTGTGCCCCTGACTGGGACCAGCCATTCTGACAGCGCCTGTGAGGCCACCTTGCTCGGCACGCGGCTGAGGGTTGAAACGGACACCCCAACCCCGGAGATGGCCTGTCTACGCCCGGAAAACCTGACGATTGCCGAGACCGGCGACATCCGCGCCCGCGTGGAACGTGTGACCTATCTGGGCGGGCGCTACCGGCTCGATCTGGTGGCTGCAAGCGGCGAGCCTCTCGTCACCCAGTCAAACACCCGCTACGCGCCGGGCGAACACATCGGCCTCGCGCTGACGGCCCCCTGGGCCTTTGCCGCCGCCTGATCCGGAGACACACATGAGCACCATTACCGTTCTCTCCGGCATCGGAGACAAGGGCCCCGCCGCCATGCGCCTGAACACCGGGCGTCAGCGCTGGTTGCTGGATTGCGGGTTTGGTCCCGAGGCCAATGCGAAATTCGACCCCAGCTGGCTCGACGGCGTCGATGCGGTCTTTGTAACACACGACCATATCGACCACATCGGCGGCGCGGCCTACGCGGTAGAGGCAGGCCTGCCGATCTACGCCACCCGCCGTACCGCACAGGCCCTTCCCCCATCGGCGCAGGTGATCGAGCTGCCAGAACGCGGCGAGACGCTGATCGACGGCATTCGCCTGACCACCGGCCTCAATGGGCACGCGCTTGGCGGCGTGTGGTTCCATTTTGATCTGGGTGAAGGGCTGTTCTATTCGGGTGATTGGTCGGAGGAAAGCGCATGGTTCGCCTTTGATCTGCCACCCAAGGCGGCCACCGCGATCATCGACTGCTCCTATCACCTGAGCAATGTGACTCAATCCCAACGCCTCGCCGACCTTGACGCGCTGATCGACACATTGCCCGGTCAGGTCCTGTTTCCCGTGCCGCCCTCGGGGCGCGCCGGCGAACTCGCGCTGCATCTGATGCGCCGCTTCGGACCAGAGGCGGTTTTGCTGGACCCGGAATGCTGCATGACATTGCGCGCCGCACTTGCCTCTGGCGGTGTCGCGGATCGCGCACAGGAAATCGCTCCGTTGCTGGAGCGCGGCCCACTGGACGAGGCACGGTTTCTGATCTGCGACACGCCCAATGCCGACGGCGGGGCCGCCTGGGCCTATGTCCGTGCGTGGCGTGAAAGCGGGCGGTTGGGTCGCGACGCGCATGTGGTTTTCACCGGACATATGACCGCCCATGCCCGTGGTGTCGAAACCGTTGAGGGCGGCTATTTCCGCCGCTGGAACGTCCACCCGCCGTTGTCGGATCAGATCGCCATGATCCGGCGCCTTGGTGCGACGCGGTTTGCACCGGCCTTCTGCACCTTGCCAGAGGAATACCTGGTGGAAAATGGCTTTGAGGCGCAGGTTTTCCTGCATGAGACGGTGACATTGTGATGGAAGATCTGCCCCCCCTCCCGCCGCGCACGATCTGCCTGATCCGCCATGGCGAGACGACGGCCAACCGCGACAGCATCATCGCCGGCCGCCTGGACGTCGCGCTGACAGACCATGGCCGCAGTCAGGCCCGCAGCCTGGCCACGTTGACCTGGGAGCAACCGATTACAGTGTTCTGCAGCCCGATGGCGCGCGCTAAGGAAACCGCCCAGCTTGGCTTTCCTGATCGTGTCACAACGCCGCATGCGGGGCTACGAGAACGCGACTGGGGAGTCTTCGAAGGACGCCCGCTTACCCGGTTGCCCCCCCGAGACGAAACGCCCGACGGCGGCGATGGATGGAACGACATGATCCTGCGCGTCCATGCAGCGATCAGTGACTGTTGCGCCTCCGCCGGGCCCACCTTGCCGGTTCTGGTATGCCATTCCGGTGTGATCAGGGCGACACGCCTGCTCGCGTGTCTCGGCAGTGTGGGAGAGCGTCCTCCCAACGCCCACCCGGTGCTCTTTCGCCATCACGCAGGACGACATGTGGAACATCCGCTCTGACCACGGCTCTTGGCCGCTTTGGGCATCCCTCACTCTCGTACACACCCGCAGATGGCCCGAACCGGTGTCGCCTTCACCCTATCGGGCAAGCGCGATACCGTCTCACCGCGGGCTCTGAAGCACCAGTTCCGTGTGCCAGTTTCGACAACAACGCAATGGTGGACAAGGCGGTCGAACCGCGCGGTCGCCCTCTTGGCGTCGACGAAGACGCCTGGACATTCACCGAAGACGAGGTTGGCCGTAAACAGGATCCAGCTGCGCAAGCAGGAGGGTGCCTGATGAAGTCCAACTATAGCGGAGCACGGGTGTGTGCGACACGCAAAATGGCCATTCCCATCGGCATGCGACTGCGAAAACGGCTAGCAAGCTCCAAAAGCCACTATAACATTTCAGATTTGTCGAGATTTACATCGAAATGTAAAATGGTGCCCCCACACGGACTCGAACCGCGGACCTACTGATTACAAATCAGTTGCTCTACCAGCTGAGCTATAGGGGCCTTTCGCGGCGGGATAATCACTTTGGCGCGGCTTGGCAAGAGACAAAATGAACGAGACCGGAGATGGATTTGCACCGGCGGGACGGGCTCCTCATTTTGCAGCTGGGCCATCGATAAGTTGCGATTTGACCGCAAACTCGACGCAATTTATGCATAGCATTCTTCAGACGCGATAGAACGCGACAGACAGGTCAGTAGAATGCAGGTCATAATACATGCCGGCGCGCATGGCACAGAAGAAGATCGCCTGATGAAGACCCTCCTGCGCAACAAGGAGGGCTTTCTGGCGCGTGGAACTTCGGTGCCGGGACCTGCCAAGTATCGCCCCCTGTTGAAGGAGTGCATGGCGGCCTCAAAGGACCACGCACCGTCGGAGGATGCGCAGGATCTCTTGTGGGACGCCATCCTGGAGGAAGAGCACGCCGATCGCGTGGTGCTGTCCAACCCGCATTTCTTTGGCTCACAGCGCGATGCGCTTGACGGTCAGCGTCTCTATCCGGAGGCGGAGGACCGTATGCGAGCGCTCAAGGCGCTCTTTCCCAATGACGATCTTGAGCTTTATATGGCAATCCGCAGCCCGACCGGTTTTTTACCAAAACTGTTGGAAAAGGCGGGCCCCGGGCGCCGACAGGACGTCCTGAGCACCACCAACCCGGCAGAGCTGCGCTGGTCGGCGATGATTGCCCGCATTCGTGCCGCTGTGCCGGATGTTCCGATCACGCTCTGGTGTTACGAGGATCTGCCCATGATCTGGGCGCAAATCCTGCGCGAGCTGGGCAATTTGGAGGCCGACAGCAAGGTCAAGGGCGGCATGGACCTGCTGGGCACCATCATGACGCGCGAAGGCATGCGACGCATGCGCGCCTATCTGCATGACCGTCCCGAAATAACAGAGATGTACAAACGTCGCATCTTCGCCGCCTTTCTCGACAAATATGCCATCGAAGAGGCGCTTGAAGAGGAACTGGACATCGAAGAGTGGACGCCAGAGCTCATCGCCCGGATCGAAGAGGCCTATGACGCCGATGTCGACCAGCTGAGCCGTATTCCCGACGTCAGACTGCTGACGCCCTAAGACCGCCGACCGGCAACACATCGGACGCAAGAGTGTTTACCGTCCCTGCCCCGGTGGTTAGGAAGAGGTCAGCATTTCCAGAATGACACGAGCGGTTCCATGTCCGGGCAAAACTACAACATCATGATCGTAGGCCAGTCCGGTCGGCTGATGTTCGAGGCCGTGCTCTTCGCCGCATCATTGCGCCAGACAAACCCCAGCTTTCGCGGACGGTTGTGCGTCGCCGTCCCGCGGCCCGGTCCGCTCTGGGCCCGCGACCCGTCCATCCGCAATGAGCCGGTGCTTGAGGCGCTGTCACGACTGGACGCAGAGATCTTGCCGTTTGAGTCACAGCACTTCGGCCAATCCTACCCCTATGGCAACAAGATCGAAGCCCTGTCCGTGTTGCCAGAAGGCGAGCCGTTTGTCTTTTTTGACACCGACACGCTGATTACTGGCGACCTGGGCGACGTTCCGTTCGACTTCTCGCGCCCCTCCGCCAGTCTGCGGCGTGAAGGCACCTGGCCCACACCCACACTCTACGGACCGGGCTACGCCGACATCTGGCGTGCGCTGTACGGGCGCTTCAACCTCGACTTTGACAGCAGCCTCGACCTGGACCAGCCGGACGAATACTGGAAGCGGTATCTCTATTTCAACGCCGGGTATTTCTTCGGTGCCTGCCCGCGCGCCTTTGGCAGACGCTTCCTGGACTATGCACGATCCATCCGGGATGACCCGCCCGTGGAAATCGTGGGCCAGTCCCTCGATCCCTGGCTCGATCAGGTGGCCCTGCCGCTGGTCATCCATTCCTTTGGCGGCGGCCGCGACACCCTGCCCGACGGTTATCTGGACGGGCACACCAGCTGTCACTACCGCACCTTCCCGCTGCTTTATGCGCGCGAGAGCGATCATGTGGTTGCCACCTTGGAAGAGGTCTGCGCGCCCAACAAGATCAAGAAGGTCCTGAAGACCTACGAGCCGATCAAACGTCTCGTCTATCAGGGCAAGGGACACCGCGTGCGCGCCCTGTTCGATCAGGACAACCTGCCCCGCCGCGAACAGGCGATCCGCAACCGGATCAAATCCGAAGGCCTCTGGATGCGCTGACCCTCAGATCGCGCCGCCGCGCCGATCCATAGGTCACAATTGCAGATGAAACCTGCTCGCTTTCCCTTGCACAAAGGCCGCGCCCGGTGTGTTCTGTCGCCAGCTTGATATTGAGTGCGACATAAGGGAGATAATCGAGATGTCCGACAGCCCCACCTACGGCTTTGACACGCTGCAAATTCACGCAGGCGCCCGCCCCGACCCGGCCACCGGTGCCCGCCAGACTCCGATCTACCAGACCACCTCCTATGTGTTCCGGGACGCCGATCACGCGGCCGCGCTCTTCAACCTGCAGGAAGTGGGTTACATCTATTCCCGCCTCACCAACCCCACCGTCGCGGTGCTGCAGGAACGGCTGGCCACGCTTGAGGGCGGTGTCGGCGCGGTCTGCTGCTCCTCCGGTCATGCGGCCCAGATCATGGCCCTGTTTGCCCTGATGAGCCCGGGCAAGAACGTGGTGGCCTCCACCCGGCTTTATGGCGGCACCGTCACCCAGTTCAGCCAGACCATCAAGCGCTTTGGCTGGTCGGCGAAATTCGTCGATTTCGACGACCTCGACGCCGTGCGCGATGCCATCGACGATGACACCCGCGCGGTGTTCTGCGAATCCGTGGCCAACCCCGGCGGCTATGTCACCGATATTCGCGCGGTGGCCGATGTCAGCGACGCCGCTGGTCTGCCGCTGATCGTCGACAATACTTCCGCCACGCCTTACCTCTGCCAGCCGATCAAGCATGGCGCGACGCTGGTGGTGCATTCCACCACCAAATACCTGACAGGCAACGGCACCGTCACCGGCGGCTGCATCGTTGATTCCGGCACGTTCGACTGGTCGGCCTCGGACAAGTTCCCAGCCCTGTCGGCGCCCGAACCCGCCTATCACGGGCTGAAGTTCCACGAGACCTTCGGCAACCTCGCCTTCACCTTCCATGGCATCGCCATCGGGCTGCGCGATCTGGGAATGACCATGAACCCGCAGGCGGCGCATTACACGTTGATGGGGATCGAAACCCTGTCCCTGCGTATGCAGCGCCATGTGGAAAACGCCGAGAAGGTGGCAGCTTGGCTCGAAAACGACCCGCGCGTGGATCACGTGACCTATGCGGGCCTGCCCTCCTCGCCCTATGCCGAGCGCGCCAAACGCTGCTACCCCAAGGGCACCGGCGGCCTGTTCACCGTGGCACTGAAGGGCGGCTACGATGCCTGCATCAAATTGGTGGACAGTCTCGAGATCTTCTCCCATGTGGCCAACCTTGGCGATACGCGCTCGCTGGTGATCCACTCGGCCTCGACCACCCATCGCCAGCTGACGGCTGAACAGCAGGAGGCGGCCGGTGCCGGTCCCAATGTGGTGCGGATTTCCATCGGGATCGAAGACGCCGACGACCTGATCCGGGATCTCGATCAAGCGCTTGCGAAAGCCTCCGGCTGAAACGTCACAGGGCCCAGGCCGCTTTGACGAAAAAACTGCAAAGGCCGGGAAATCCCGGCCTTTTTCCATTTTGCAACACCGCATTAGGCGCAAAATCAGTTGGGGCCAGACGGCTCCATGATGTCAAATGTGACGGAGACGTTGTGCTCCAAACTCACGGTGCCGGCAGAGATCGGCATATCGGAAGAGCGCGCCATTTCCATCGCCATCATCGGCGCACCACCCGCAGATCCACCATCGCGGATCTCGCGCACTGGTCCCAGCGCCATGCCTGAGGCCTCGGCCAGCTGGCGCGCCTTGTGAAACGCATTTTCAACCGCCTGCGTACGCAGAAGATCCTGCGCGGTGTCCCGCTCGCTGTAGGAGAACGACAGCCCGCGGAACTCATTCGCGCCCGCGCGCAACACATCATCCAGCACCCCACCGATGCCATCAATGTCATGCAGGGTCACCGTCAGCATATTGGAGGCCTCAAAGCCGGTGATGCTGCGTTCGTCCTGCCCGTCGCGGCGGACTTGGCTCCAGACCGGATGCATCGACACGTGCTGTGTCTGCATGTCCTCGCCCGCGATACCGCTGTTGCCCAGGCTGGTCATGACCTCGTTCATCCGCACGGAGACCTGCTCCATCGCGGCACCGGCCTCTTCGGCCTGTTCACGCACGCCAAGGGTAATCACGGCCTGATCCGGCGCGACATCCATGCTCGCTTCTCCTGTCACATGCAACTGGCGCAGCTCTTCCGCGCTCAGGGACAGGGGGGCAAACGCAACAGCGCCTGCCAACATCAGGGCCATGGTTTTCTGGTTCAACATCTGGGATCCTCCGCTAGTGTCGATCTGAGGTCTACATGGGAGTGGCAGATCCCCGCGCGCAAGGGGAGCTTTCGTGCTTTTGCTTCCCCTCGGCGGGTTACTGCTCTATGGTTTGCGCAACAATAACGGCGCCCCGGCACGGGCTTCCCGGATTGGTTGGCCGTCTTTCATGGCGCTCGCCTTTCGGGATGCAACGGTTCCCTGAGGGGCGAGGCACGCAGACAAAAGACACTGATGACCTGATGAAACCAGAGTTTGCGCTCTCTCTTTCTTTCGACGGCATCGCGCTGCTGGTGCGTGGCGCGGGCGGATGGCAACGTGTCGGCGAAATTCCGACCGACACGCCGGACATGCCCGCCGCCCTGGCGGCCCTGCGTGCGAAGGCCACCGCTGCCCTGCCCGGCAAGTCCCTGCACTGCAAGCTGATCCTGCCCGATGCGCAGATCCGCTACCTGACCATCCAGACAGGTGAGCGGTCGAACGACGCGCGGATCACGTCGGCACGCAAGGCACTTGAAGGCGCAACGCCCTACAGCGTGTCAGAACTCGCCTTTGATATCAGCCCGGATGGTGCCGAGACCCATGTGGCAGCCGTGGCGATCGAAACCCTCGAGGAAGCCGAGAGCTTTGCGCTCGCACATGGGTTTGACCCCGTAAGCTTCGTTGCCGCACCAGAAGGCCATGTGTTCTTGGGCGAACCTTTCTTTGGCACCCCCCGCGCCGCGCGCGGGCTGGAGATTGAGCCAGATGATATCGCGGTGGTCGAGATTGACCCCCTGAGCCTCGAGGACAGCGACGCGGCCTCCATAAGCGCGGCGCCAGCCTCGGAGCTCTCGGCAGGCAGCGCGGATGTGGCCCACTCCGCAGACACGCAGACCACCGATGCCGCAGACGCATCTGTTGAAGACGATCAACCCGCGGCCAAGGCCGGTGAGGCCGAGACAGATGCGCAGGCAGACCTGTTCAAAAAACCCGAAGTGGACGCGATGGGCAGAGGCGAAGACGCGCTTGCCCCGCATTCCGGCGGCCCCATCATTCTGCCTGCGGCACCGCCCTCCGCAGAGCCGACGCAGAGCAGCGGCGCGGAGGCCACTGAGCTGGACAGCCCCCCCAACACACCGGACGACCTCTCGTCGCCCCAGCCTGACGAAAACCAGGATGCGCAGGATCAAGACGCCGCAGCGGCGCTGAGTTTCAGCTCACGCCGTGCGCGTGGCGAAACAGCACCGCTGAGCGCACAGCGCCGCGCGCCAACCGAAGGCCCAACCGCGGCTGTCGTGCTGAGGCCGGAGACCGCCGAAACGGCAAGCGCAGACCTCCGCTCAAAGGCACCGCTTACCACCGGGCCGCAGCGAGACGCCTCCGAATCGTCGCCGACCGCCTCCGTTCCGCCCGCCCCGAGCCTGTCCATGCCGACACCGGTTCTGGCGCATACGACCTCCGCGCCGCCCAGACCTGCGGCGGATACGGCACCCGCTGCCGCCAGACCCGTGTCGCCGCCCCAGAACGACATCAGCCAGATGCCACAGGCGCGATCTCTGCGCTCCCGCTCGGGTCGCATCGGTCTGGTCGCGGTCACCCTGGCCACCGTCTCGGCGCTCGGCGCCTGGGCCTTGGTTCAGGAACTGCCCGAGCTCTGGTCCGATCTCAGACGTGCGGACCTGGTCCAGACCGAGGACCCGGTCGCCACCCCGGTACTTGCCACCGCCGAGGATTCCGAACGGGCCGCAGGCCTTGTCGCACCGGGCCTGTCCGCCAGCGATGCGCCATTCCTGCCGTCCGATGACGCTTCCCTGCCTGCGGACTTCGACACCGGTCAGGTCGCGGCACCGCAGGCCGATCCTGATGGTTTGACCGTCACCGACGCCGCCGTTCTTGAAGCCCTCGGAACGCCCGTGGTCGATGAGGTCGCGCCAATTGACGGCCAGGATCTTGTCATTGCCTCCCTGCCCGCGCCGCGCGACATCTCCGGCACTGGCGACGAGAGCGGCCAGGCGCAGGAGATATCACAAGACGGCCCGAGCAATGAAGGGGCCGACATCGACCCTGAAGCGCTGGCAGATGGTGTGGTGCCAGATGACGCCGGCGATGCGGGCGAAGGGTTGGACGGTACGGTCGCCGATCTTGAGGCAGCGGCCCAGTATGCAGCAACCGGGATCTGGCAACGCGTGCCGGATATCGCGGAATTGCCGCCGCTGATTGATCTCGACAGCATGTATGTCGCCTCGATCGACAATACCGAACTGTCTCAGGACGCCATCGCCCTGCCCGCACGAACCGCGCTCAACACCGACACCCCGTTTGGCGCCGTGTCCAATCCGACCGAAGCCGGTCGCGCCTTTGACCTCGACGCGCGCGGGCTGGTCGAAGCCACGCCCGAGGGCACGTTGAATCCGGACGGCATCATGGTGTTTTCCGGCCGCCCCGAGATCACACCGCCCGCGACACCGGACCGCCCCTCTGCACGAGAGCAGGAAGCGGCAGACACGACCGCACGCATTGCGCTGCTGCAAAAGCTGCGCCCCCGGACACGGCCAAATGACCTGGTGGAACAGGCCGAACGCGCGCAACACGGCGGCGTTGTACGTGCAGAGCTTCTGTCCAAGCGCCCACCAACCCGGCCCGCCTCGCTGAAGACCGAGGAACAGGAAAGCCAACCCGCCACAGCCTTGGCCGTTGCGCGCGCGCCGCAACCCCGGGCACGCCCTGCGAACTTCGCCAACCTCGTGGACCGCGCAAAGCGGCGTCAGCAGCAACAACAGACAGCCGCAGTCTCGGCCCCTGCGGCGGTGGTTACGCCCTCCATCCCCTCCTCCGCCTCTGTGGCACGACAGGCCACCGTGCAACGCGCGCTCAACCTGCGGCGCGTGAACCTGATCGGGGTCTATGGCAAACCCTCGGCCCGCCGCGCGCTGGTCCGGTTGCCGTCTGGACGCTACGTGAAGGTCAAGGTCGGCGACCGGATTGATGGTGGGCGGATCGTGGCAATCGGCGACAGCCAGCTGCAATATCAGAAAGGCGGCCGCAACAGGACGCTCAACCTGCCCAACAGCTAAACCAGATCTCGTCTGACTGGCACGTCGCGGACAACGGGCCGGAAGAGACAACGGTCTGAACTGCATAAAAAAGCCGGGCATCTTGCCCGGCTTTCTTGTTTACCTGTGGGTGGGTCGCCTCGGGGACCGACCGGGCAGATTATTCTGCAGCTTCGATTTCGCCATTGTTGATCTGCTCCTGTTCGATCGACTCGAACAGCGCCTTGAAGTTGCCCTCGCCAAAGCCGTCATCGCCCTTGCGCTGGATGAACTCAAAGAAGATCGGCCCGATCACGGTCTTGGAGAAGATCTGCAGCAGGATGCGGGTTTCGCCGCCGTCCACCACACCCTCGCCGTCGATCAGGATACCGTGTTTCTGCATCCGGTCGAGCGGCTCTTCATGGCCTTTCACCCGGTCCTGGCTCATGGCGTAATAGGTCTCTGGCGGGGCCGGCATGAACTGGATGCCGCGCTCGGAAATCTCGTCCGTCGCATCATAGATGTCGCGCGCGCCGACGGCGATATGCTGGATGCCCTCGCCGTTGTACTTCTTCAGATAGGCTACGATCTGGCCGGTCTCGCCGCGGTCCTCGTTGATCGGGATGCGGATGCGGCCACAGGGCGAGGTCAGCGCGCGGCTGAAGAGGCCGGTGAACTTGCCCTGGATGTCGAAAAAGCGGATTTCCTTGAAGTTGAACAGATCACCGTAAAAGTTGAACCACTTGTCCATGTTGCCCTTGAACACGTTGTGGGTCAGGTGATCGAGGTAGTAGAACCCCACGCCGCGCGGCTTGGACTGCTTCAGCCACTCGAACTCCGTATTATAGGGCGAGGTCTCGTAATACTGGTCGATGAAGTAGATCAGCGAGCCGCCGATGCCCTTGATCGCGGGCACATCCATGGTCTTGTCGGCGCTCTCATAAGGCTCCGCACCCTTGGCAACCGCATGCTCAAAGGCCTTCTGCGCATCCACCACACGCCAGCCCATGGCCGGCGCGCAGGGGCCGTGCAGCTCGACGAACTTCTCTGCAAAGGTGCCTTTTTCGGCGTTCAGGATATAGGTGATATCGCCCTGCTGCCATAGCTCGATGCCCGGTTTGGTCTTGTGGCGGCCGACCAGCTCATAGCCCATTTTGGTGAACAGCTCGCGCAGTTCCTCCGGGTTGGGGCTGGCAAACTCGACAAACTCAAACCCGTCGGTGCCGGCGGGGTTCTCGTCGCTGATCACGGACTTCGGCGCGTCGTGGGGGAAGGGTCCCATGCGTATCTCCTGCGTTGCTTGCTACGTTGGCCTCATATTACCGCATCTGAGGTGCATATTTTGCGCAATCTCGCACTGAACCCTTTTACATTTCGCGCAAATCGCGCACCATGAAGCAGACATTCGGGGAATTCACGCATGCTTGACGCCATCGACATTAAATTGCTCGCACATTTGCAAAAGGACGCCCAGGCCACCGCGCAAGAGCTTGGCGAAGCTCTGCACCTCTCCTCCAGCCAGGCGGGGCGGCGGCGCCAACGCCTGGAGACCGAGGGCTATATCCAGAGCTATGTGGCCCGCCTCGACCCCGGAAAACTCGGTCTTGCGGTGCAGTGTTTCGTGCAGGTTCACCTGCACAGCCATGGGCCGGACAATGCCGCCAGCTTTGCCCGCTTGGTGGCCGGTCGGCCCGAGATCACCTCAGCCTGGACCATGACCGGCGAGGCGGATTACCTGCTGCGCGTCTATTGTCACGATCTGCAGGAGCTCAACACCTTGCTGCACGAGGTTGTTTTGCCACATCCCGCTGTCGGACGCGTGCACAGCCAAATCGTAATGGCACAGTTAAAGGGCGACAGCCCGCTACCAGTTTAAGAATACGTGAACTTCTGGCGGGCTATGGTGGGTCCAAATTGATCATTAGATGGAATCGCCCTCGTGTCTTTTGTCGACCGTCGCATTGAAACCCGCCCAAAAAGCGGAGCAGCTCCCTTCGAGTTGGATGAAGTGTTCTTCTCCAGGACCGATGAGCGTGGTGTTATCCAAGCCTGCAACTACGTGTTTCAGCGCGTATCTCACTACGAATGGGACGAGGTCCTGGGCGCGCCACACAAGATCATTCGCCACGCGGACACGCCAAAAGGCCTGTTTCAGATCTTCTGGGACACGCTGAAATCCGGCAATACCATCGGTGCATATGTAAAGAACAAGGCGAAGGACGGCCTGCATTATTGGGTGTTTGCGGCTGTTGTTCCCTGTGAAGGTGGCTATCTCTCTGCTCGCATCAAACCCTCCAGCAAATTGTTCAGCGATATTCAGGCACTCTATGCCAAGATGGTCAAAGCTGAGACCGAGGGCGGGCTGTCCCCCACCGAAAGCATGCAAATCATGCTCGACTGGGTCCATTCGAGGGGGTTTGACGACTATCAGCACTTTGCATCCCACGCGCTGGCCGAAGAACTCATCGCCCGTGACGAAGGACTGGGCCGCAAACCTGACCAGCAGATTTCCGATCTGCGCGATATGCTGCGCAATGCAGAGAAGCTGCTGGATGAGACACACGGCCTCGTAAAAGACTTCGAGGCGATGCACACGATCCCGCATAACCTGCGCGTCATTGCCTCGCGCATCGAACCATCGGGCGGGCCGGTGACCGTTCTCTCCCAGAACTACGGTGCAATGTCGCGGGAAATGTCAGACTGGTTCGAGCGCAACGTGATGGGCGAGAACACCAACTTCGCCACCGTCAAACACTCCGTGAACTCCAGCCTCTTCATCGCTGGTTTGACGCGCATACTGACGGAATGCGACGCCCAGTTGAAAATCGAGCGGCGCAACCTTGGCGACACCGAAATGGATACTGAGCGCCGGTTGCTCACCGACCTTGCAGAGCAGCAATCGAGTTTTGCCCAGTCGGGTATGGCCGAGGTGGATATCGAGGCAGACCGTATCATCAACGCCTGTCAGGTCATGCACCGTCATTTCCTCGGCCTCAGCTCGACCCGTGTGCTGTGCAAGATCGAGAGCGCTCGCCTTCCCTCCTCCGGCGAAACACTCTCGGATATCATCGACCAGTTGGGGGCCTTTCAGGAACGCATCTCGGAGCGGCTGGAACATATCGCCAAGCTTGGCGAGGAAATCCGCTCGATCGAAGCGCAATAACCCCCGCTGACTTAGGTTGACACATTTGCCCTCGGAGCCTGCCGCTTCGGGGGCAGATTGCATTGACGCGCGGGCGCCTCATCCAGCCCTGCAACATGCTGCACATCAGCCACGCTGATTTCTTTTTGTCGCACGGGGAGATAAGAACCGACGAAACGCGCCTATCTCTATGCCAAGTCTCCAAAATCTGGCAATATTATCTTATGGACAGTTTTCTCTCTCAAGCGTCAATTTATCTCGCCGCCGCCGTGATTGCCGTACCGATCGCCGCGCGCCTCGGCCTAGGATCGGTTCTCGGTTATCTCGCAGCCGGCATCATCATTGGCCCCATCCTCGGACTTGTTGGATCCGAAGCGGAGGACTTGCAGCACTTTGCCGAATTCGGCGTTGTGATGATGCTGTTCCTGATCGGTCTGGAGCTTGAGCCGCGCGCGCTCTGGGCGATGCGACACCATCTGATCGGGCTTGGAGGTCTGCAGATCTTTGCCTCGACGGGTCTGCTGGCCGGGGCGGCCATCGCATTTGGTCACACTTGGCAGGTCGGACTTGCCGTAGGCCTCGCGCTGTCGCTGTCCTCCACCGCGATCGTGCTGCAAACCCTGTCCGAGAAAGGTTTGACCAGAACCGGCGGCGGTCGGGCGACATTCTCCGTTCTGCTGACACAGGACATCGCGGTGATCCCGATTCTCGCACTCCTGCCTTTGCTCGCCACAGCGCCACTGACATCTCTGTCGCATGATGGCTCGATCCAACGCGGCGATAGTGCGGCAGATGCGGCACATCACTCCCTGTCACTGGTCGAGGGCATGCCAGGCTGGGCGGTGACCCTGATGACGATCGGGGCGGTGGCCTTTGTCATCCTCGCGGGCGTCTATCTGACCCGGCCGGTGTTTCGCTTCATCCATGCCTCCAACCTGCGCGAGATGTACACGGCGCTGGCGCTGCTGATCGTTGTCGGGATTTCCTTTTTGATGACACTGGTCGGCCTCTCCCCGGCGCTTGGTGCGTTTCTCGCCGGTGTGGTTCTGGCCAACAGCGAATTTCGACATGAACTGGAAAGTGACCTTGAGCCGTTCAAGGGCCTGCTGTTGGGGTTGTTCTTCATCACCGTCGGCGCGGGCATCAACTACCGCCTATTTCTGGCCGAACCGGGTGACGTGATCGGTCTGGCGCTTCTGGTGATCCTGACCAAAGGCACTGTGCTGTACTTCGTCGGCAAGGCGTTTGGCCTGAAAGGGCGCAATCACTGGCTCTTCACGCTCGGATTGGCACAAGCAGGCGAATTCGGCTTTGTCCTGCTGGCGTTCTCACTGCAACTGAACGTGGTGACGCCGGACCTGTCCGAGAAATTGTTGCTGGTGATCGCGCTGTCGATGCTGATCACGCCGCTTCTGTTCATCCTCTACGAGATCCTCTCCAACCGGATGAAGGACGCGCATGTGGAACACACGCCTGATGAGATCGACGAGGAAGGCACCGTCATCATCGCCGGGATTGGTCGCTTCGGCCAGATTGTGCACCGCCTGGTGAATGCCAGCGGCTTCAAGACTGTTCTTCTGGACAGTGACATGCAGGCCGTGCAGCTGATGCGCCGCTTCGGGGTCAAGAGTTTCCTTGGCGACCCCACCCGCCCGGAACTGCTGAAGGCCGCCGGAATTGCCAAGGCAAAGGTTCTGGTGGTTGCCCTGGACGATCAGGACAATGCCACCAAGCTTGTCGCCGATGCCCGGCGGAACTACCCGCATATTCACATCGTGGCCCGCGCCTATGATCGCAACCACGTGTTTGAACTCTACAAGGCGGGCGCCAACGATATCGTGCGCGAGATGTTCGATAGTTCGCTGCGCGCAGGTCGCTATGTTCTGGAGAACATCGGCCTCAGCGAGTACGAGGCCGCACAGGCAGAGCAGACCTTCTACGCACATGACCGGCACACTGTCCGGGAGCTGGCGGGGCACTGGATCCCCGGCACCCCTGCCAGCGAAAACCCCGCCTACATCAAGCGCGCACGGGAACTGGAGAAAGATCTGGAAACCGCGCTCCTGTCCCTCGCGGAGGAACACGTCAAACGGTCACGATGAGCTTCTCAGGCTGAACCGCGCTGCCCGGATGTGCGGCACTCAGCCGTCGGAGACGCCTGCCTCGGCAAAGGTTGCCATGCCGGTGTGGCAGGCCACTGCGCCCTTTAGCACCTGTATCGCCAATGCCGCACCAGAGCCTTCTCCCAGGCGCAGCCCAAGCGACAGCAGCGGTGCCTTGCCGAGATTTTGCAGCAGGGCCGCATGGGCGCCCTCTGCGCTTTGATGGCCGGCGATGGTGTGATCCAGCGCCCCATCGGCCACGCACGCCAGACAGGCCGCCGCCGCACAACAGATGAACCCATCCAGGATCACCGGGATGCGCAGCATGCGGGCCGCCGCGATCGCACCCGCCATTGCTGCAACTTCACGACCGCCCAGGCAGCGCAGAATATCCAGCCCGTCTGCGGATTGGTGAAGCGCCACGCCCTCAGCAACCACCTGCGCCTTCAGCGCAAGCCCGGCATCATCCACTCCCGTCCCACGACCGGTCCAGTCGGCGGCCTCTCCCCCATAGAGCGCATGGCAGATGGCCGCGGCAGAGGTGGTGTTGCCGATGCCCATCTCACCAACCACCAGCACGTCACAGGCCGGATCCACTGCCGCCCAGCCGGTTTGTAGCGCCGACAGGAACTCCGCTTCGGTCATTGCAGGAGCTGCGGTGAAATCGCTCGTCGGGCGATCAAGATCCAGCGCATGCACATCCATGCGCGCGCCTGCGAGTTTCGCAAGCTGGTTGATCGCCGCCCCGCCAGCCTTGAAATTGGCAACCATCTGCACCGTAACCTCTGCCGGAAAGGCTGAAACCCCCCGTGCGGTGACGCCGTGATTGCCCGCAAAAACAATCACCTGTGGCGCCGAGATGTCCGGCTTGTCGGTTCCGCGCCAGCTGCCGTACCAGATCGCGACGTCTTCGAGCTGTCCCAATGCGCCCGGTGGTTTTGTCAGTTGACCATTGCGGGCTTCGCAGCCTGCACGCGCGGTGGCATCGGCGACAGGCGCCTTGGAAAGCGCCGCGCGAAAGGCGGAGAGTGAGCTAAATTCTGGCAGCATGAAAAGCCTCGTTGCGTCGGACCGCACCGCGCAGGTAAAGCGGTGTCTGACCTGTTTACCCCCCGCGCCGCGCGCCGAGAAGACCTGCCAGAGGCATCACCATGCGAAAAAACGACTTCAAGGCAATGGATATACTGCTTGCGCTGGTGCTGCTGACCCGCCTGCCCCTGCCGCATTTGCATAAAAGCCGCTTTGGCCGCCAGGCCCATGCGGTCTGGGCCTTCCCGCTGGCGGGGCTGATCGTCGGACTTCTGGCGCTTGCGACCGCACAGCTGGCGCTGGGATGGTGGTCACCTGCCATCACCGCCGGTCTCGCATTGGCGGTGCAAGTGCTGATCACCGGCGCCATGCATGAAGACGGGCTGGCGGATACGGCGGACGGGCTTTGGGGTGGCTTTGACCGGGCAAGACGCCTTGAGATCATGAAAGACAGCCACATAGGCACCTATGGGGTGCTGGCACTGGGTCTGGGCTGCGGGCTGCGCTGGGTGACGCTGACCGCACTGCTGAGCGCTGGCATGATCTGGGCGCTGGTGGTCATGGCCGTCCTCAGCCGCGCTGCGATGCCGGTGATGATGGCCAGCCTGCCCCATGCGCGGGACACCGGCCTGTCGCACAGCGTTGGCCGCCCAAACGGCGCGCATGTGGTCGCCGGCGTTGTCCTTGCGCTAGGTCTGGGCATTGTCTGCATCGGCGTGACTGCGGTGGCTGTTGGCCTGTTGCTGGTGCCAGTGGTGCTCGGCCTGCGTGCCCTTGCCCGGGCGAAGATCGGCGGTCAGACCGGCGATATCCTCGGCGCCACACAGCAGCTCTGCGAAATCGCTGCCGGGCTTGCGCTCTTGGCACTGCTCTGACGCAGCAGATCGCAGTCCAGCGTACAGACAACAAAAAAGACCGCCCCACCGGGACGGCCCTTTGTGTTCACAGAACTGAATAAATCAGGCTGCCGCGCGCGAGGTCAGAACCTCATCCACTTGTTTGGCAGCTGCGATTTCATCGCCACCGGAGACCGCAGCAACTTCGCGCGTCATACGTTCCAGCGCCGCTTCATAAAGCTGACGCTCGGAATAACTCTGCTCGCGCTGATCGTCGGTCCGGTGCAGATCGCGGACCACTTCGGCGATCGAGATCAGATCGCCAGAGTTGATCTTCTGTTCGTATTCCTGCGCCCGGCGCGACCACATGGCCCGCTTGACCTTGGCCTTGCCCTTCAGCGTCTTCATCGCCTGCGCGATCACGTCCGGAGAGGACAGCGAGCGCATGCCAATGTCGACTGCCTTGTGGGTCGGAACCCGCAGGGTCATCTTGTCTTTCTCAAAGGTGATCACGAATAGCTCCAGCTTGTAGCCGGCCACTTCCTGCTCCTCGATCGACATAATCTGACCAACCCCATGGGCCGGATAGACAATATAATCGTTAGGGCGGAACTCGAGCTTCTTCGATTTGGTCATACAGGTCTTTCCTCGCGATGACACGGCAACCATGCCGACTTGGCCCACGCCACGACTCACCTGCGCGGCACATGAAACATGGGCCGCTGGGCATCGAATTGGCGCAGACAGCCCACCAAGAGACACACGAATCATGTGATCATCACGGCGGGCGATATTCTACGTATTTCGTTACATCCGTTAAATATAGCACAAAAACGCGCCCTCCGAAAGCGGCAGGGCACGTCAATATGACGTATGGGTCAATCTTTAACGCCTATTTCGCGCGAAATGCCCCGAAACAGCGCTGTCTCAGCCGCCTTCACCGGGCGCTTCGGAGAAGTATTTCTCCAGCTTGCCCTCTTCGCCGTCTTTCTCCTCATGACCCGGCAGCGGGTCCTTCTTGGAGACAATGACCGGCCAAAGCTCGGAGTACTTGCGGTTGAATTCCACCCATTTGTCCATATCCGGCTCGGTGTCCGGACGGATCGCGTCGGCGGGGCACTCTGGCTCGCATACACCACAGTCGATGCATTCATCGGGATGGATCACCAACGTGTTCTCACCCTCGTAGAAACAGTCAACCGGGCATACCTCGACGCAATCGGTGTACTTGCAGGCAATACAATTGTCCGTAACGACGTAGGTCATTTTGGCTTGGATCCCGTTCCAGTGTCTGGACGTTTAGCTAATCCACAAGCGTGCAGGCTTCAAGCCGTCAATGATCGTCCCAGACACGAGTAAGACCAAGCGCCCTGCGCTGCTTCTTATCCGGGCGACCTTTTCCCTCAAATTTGGGATTGGCAGGCGGTTTGTCCTGCGGCTCGGTCATATCAAGGTAAAGTGTCTGCGCCTCGGAGGCCGGGCCACGTCGCTCCGACAGGGCGGCGATGCGTACAACGCGCACCAGATACCCTTGGGGAAAAGTCAGAACGTCCCCAACGGAGACGTTCTGAGAAGGCTTTGAAACTTTTGCGCCATTCACGCGGACATGACCCGCCCCGACCTGTTTGGCTGCCAGCGAGCGGGTTTTGTAAAACCGCGCATGCCACAGCCACTTGTCGATCCGGATCTTGCCCGCGTGATCACTCATGACGCAATCAGTCGTCCTGTTTCAGCCCCATCAGCGCTGCGGCAAAGGGGTTGTCGGGGTCGATTTGCTTTTCCTTGCGCGGAGGACGGGAGGAATAGGTCTTGGCCCCCTTGTCACCACCACGGTCCGGACGGCCGCCTTTCTTGCCACCGGGCTTGCCCTGTGGCTTGCCACCACCGCGTGCATTGCCACGGCCTGCGCCGTCAGCTTTCTGACCGCGACCTTCGCCGCGACGCTGACCGCGTTGATTGCCGCCCTGACGCGGAGTACGCCCCCAGGTGAAGGTGTAGAACACCTCGATCTCGGGCTCCTCGATCGCAGCATCAGCAGCCTCACCCACCGGGGTTTCGGCATCTGCCGTCTCCGCGATCGGTTCCGCAACATCAGCATCGGAAGGCTCTGCCGCGACGGGCGCCACGCCTTCATCCGCAATCTCTTCGGTACCGGCTGGCACATCCGCAGCCGCTTCGGCTGCATCTGCGTCGACAGGTGCTGCGGCTGGTGTGGCTTCCGCTTCGGCGGCCGCATCCATCACCGGCTGATCCGCCGCAGGTGTCCCGCCTTCGGTCACCACGGCATCGACCGCCTTGACCTTGGTGCGTTCGCCCTTCTCTGCGCGGTAGCCAAGGCCCTGCATCAGATCGGAGAATTGCTCCAGCGTCATGCCGGTGATCGACAGCATGTCGGGCTTGGCTTCAAAGCCACCCCGGCTGTCCTCGGCCCGCAGCAGATCTGCGAGACGTTCCAGCATGTCGATCCGGATCATGCGCTGCCCGGCAGCACGATAGCCTGCCATGGTATCGTAGCCTTCGGGCGCTTCCGGCATCGACGGAACCGTCACCAGACCCGGAGGCGGCGCTTCGGGGAATTCCTGCAAGCCATTGGCCAGCGACCACAACAGCAGACGCAGACGGGTCGGCGCCGGTTTCAGCAGCAGCGGCATGAAGATGGTGAACTGGCCAAACCGGATGCCATGCTTGCGCAATGCACCACGGGCGTCCTGGTCCAGATCCTTCACCTCCTGCGCCACGCCAGCGCGCGGCAGAATGCCCAGCGATTCCACCATGCGGAAGGCAAAGCCACGGGCCAAACCGGAGAGGGCCTCATCCTTCTGCAGGTTGATCAGCGGCTCGAACAAAGCCTGGATCTTGCGCGAGATGAAATGCTGCAGGCGGCGTTCAACCTTCTGGGCCACATCCGGACCCGCGGCATCATCGACAAAAACCTCGATCTGCGGGGACAGCGCATCTGCGCCGGCCACCAATTTGCCGACAGCGTGTTCACCCCACATCAGGCCGCCCTGATCGGTGTAATCAATTTCGGTATCGGGTGCGTTGTAGAACCGGTCCGCACGCAGATGATACTGCGGCGCGAGCGCCTGCACCGACGCTGATTTCAGCGCCTTTGCCTCCGCTCCTTGTGCGGTCTTGTCCGGCGAGAACCGGAAGCCTTCGAGCTTACCGACGAATTCGCCTTCGACGGTCACTTCACCCTGGTCATTTACTTCGGCCAAAAGGGCCTCCTTCTGTTTGAGCCGGCGCATCAAAACAGATGTGCGCCGGTCCACAAATCGTTGCGTCAGACGCATATGCAGGGCGTCGGACAACCTGTCTTCTACAGTGCGGGTTTCCTCCCGCCAATGACTTTCGTCACGCAGCCAGCCCTTTCGCTGTGCCACATACGTCCATGTGCGGATAAACGCCAAGCGTTTCGACAATGTGTCAATATCGCCTTCCGTACGGTCAATCCGACGAATTTGACGGGCAAACCAGTCATCCGGCACCACACCGCCATCCTGAAGATAGCCGAAAATGCCGCTAAGCAAAGAAGAATGCTCTGCATGGCTAATGCCGCGGAAGTCGGGAATCCGGCACACATCCCACAACAGACGCACCGCCGGAGCCTCGCGCACCCTGTCGCGGATTGTCGCATCTTGCGCAAAACTCTTCAGCACCATCAGGTCATCGGCCTCGCGGGCCTTCAGCAGCACCTCATGGTCGGGGCTTGATTCGAGCGAGGCAATCAGCGCGTCGATGGAGCCAAACCGCAGGTCCGCCGACCGCCAGTTGAGCTTCTTCAGCGGCGTGAAGCGATGCTCCATGATCGCCTCGGCCACGCCCTCATCCAGAGGTCGGGCATCGCCGGTGACACCAAAGCTGCCATGGCTCATGCCGCGCCCCGCGCGACCGGCGATCTGCGCCAGCTCATTCGGCGCGAGCTCCCGCATGCGGCGGCCATCAAATTTCGAGGTAGAGGCGAAGGCCACGTGATCCACATCAAGGTTCAGCCCCATGCCGATGGCATCGGTGGCCACGAGGTAGTCCACCTCGCCATTCTGGTAGAGCTCGACCTGCGCATTGCGGGTGCGCGGGCTGAGCGCCCCCATCACCACCGCCGCACCCCCCTTCTGACGGCGCAGCAGTTCGGCAATGGCATAGACATTGTCGACGCTGAAGCCGACGATGGCGGTGCGCGGCGGCATCCGGCTGATTTTCTTGGAGCCCGCATAGACCAGTTCCGACAACCGCTCGCGCCGTACGAACTCCACCCCCGGCACCAGCGCAGAAATCGGCCCGCGCATGGTATCCGCGCCCAGAAACAGCGTCTCCGTCGTGCCGCGTGCATGCAGCAGCCGGTTGGTGAACACATGGCCGCGTTCCGGATCGGCACAAAGCTGGATTTCGTCGATGGCAAGGAAATCACAGCCCATGCCCTCGGGCATCGCCTCAACGGTACAGATCCAGTATTTCGCGCGCGGCGGCACGATCCGCTCTTCGCCGGTGACCAGCGCCACCACCGAGGGACCGCGCAAGCCTACGATCTTGTCATAAACCTCGCGTGCCAGCAGGCGCAGCGGGAAGCCCATGATCCCGGTCCGATAGCCTAGCATGCGATCAATCGCGTAGTGGGTCTTGCCTGTATTGGTCGGACCAAGGACGGCCATGACCCGGGATGCAGCTGTCATTGCATCAAACTCCACGCGCCCTGTCCTCCGGCAACCGCCGGCATCAGGGGATCAAATTCAGGGATCACTGCTCAGAGCGCGCTCATCACAGAGCCCGCCCCTCCACTTCGACGGACAGTCGATCCATCGCCTTGGTTACTTCCTCGTGATTGGGATGTATAGCCTTGGCGCGCTCATAGGCAGCATAGGCGCGCTTGGCATCGCCAAAGAACTCAAACACCTGCCCAAGCGCAAAGATGGCGTTGTAATCATTCGGGTTCAAGGCCAACGCCTGTTCCAGATCCGCAACCGCCGGCCCGTAACGCTCTGCGTTAAAGAAGGCCCGGGCGCGCTCCGACCAGCCCTCGGCGAACTGCGGCGCATGGTCGGTCAGTGCGGTCAGATGTTCGATGGCCGCCGCCCAGTCCTGCCGCTCCATCGCGTCCCGCCCCCGGCGCAGCAACAGATCCATCGACGGCGAGCCGCTGCTGCTCCAGACAGCCTGCAGTTCGCGCTCCAGCGCGGCGGCATCATTGGGATCGGCATCCCGCAGCCGTTCCAGCAGCGCATCTTCGCCCAAGGACGACAGGTTCACCGGCGCCGCTGTCTGTGCGGCGACAACAGATGATAGAGAGGGGATGACGGACAACGAGATTGCCGCCACGATAGCTTTGAGATTCGCGCAAGTTCTGCCCATACTTTGAAAGGTAACGGTCCAGGGTGCAAATACCAGTGCCCCGACCATCAGTTTCACAGTTTTGTGCAGAGGCGCAGAACCCGATTTAGGAAAGACGACATGAGCGACACTCTGGAACAGGCAGCCGCGACGCTGAACGAAAAGATGGACGGCGGCTTTGACAGCACTGCCAAGTTCGAGATCACCGACATGGGCTCGATCATTCTGGATGCCAATGGCGCCCGCGTCTCCGATGACGACGCCGAGGTGACCATGACGGCCGATGCGGAGACCTTTCAGGAAATCCTCTCCGGTGAGCTGAACCCGACGGCCGCCTTCATGGGGGGCAAGCTGACCATCGACGGCGACATGGGCGTGGCGATGCAGCTGGCACAAGCGCTGTCCTGACCGCCATGAAAGATCAGCCGATGGCAGAGACCTCACCCGCGCCATACTTCGCCGAGATCGCGCGCGGTCCCGACGATGGCGCAGCCCATTGGCTGACGACACGTGATGGCCTGCGGATCCGCGCAGGCCATTGGCGGCCCCAATCGGACGCTGCGGGAACCATTCTCATGTTCCCGGGGCGCACCGAATACATCGAAAAATACGGCCCCTTTGCGACCGAGATGACCGCACGCGGGTTTGCCGTGATCGCGGTGGACTGGCGGGGTCAGGGCTTGGCGGATCGCGCCCTTGCGGACCGTCGTCTGGGCCATGTCGACCGCTTTGCCGATTTTCACGAGGACGTCGCCGCGCTGCTCGCCCATGCCACGGCCCTCGATCTGCCAAAGCCCTGGTACATGATTGGCCACTCCATGGGCGGCGCCATCGGCCTGCGCGCCCTGCATCAGGGCCTGCCCGTTTCGGCCTGTGTCTTCACCGCGCCGATGTGGGGCATACGCATTCCCTTTGCCCTGCGTCCGCTGGCCCGGATCCTGACCCGCTTTGGCGCTCGACTGGGGCTGAGCGAGAGCTTGGTGCCCACCACCACCATCGAACAATATGTGCAAGTCACGCCGTTCGAGGGCAACAGTCTGACCAATGACCCCGAGATGTACGCCTTCCTGCAGATGCAGATGGAAAAACAGCCGGATCTTGTTCTCGGCGGCCCGACCGTCCAGTGGCTCGGACAGGCTATGGTGGAATGCGCGGCGCTTCGGGCGGAGGCCTCGCCGAATGTGCCCTGCATCACCTTCCTGGGCGACAGCGAGCAGATCGTCTCCACCGACGCCGTGCATGACCGCATGGCACGCTGGCCCGGCGGCAAACTGGATGTGGTCGCAGATGCCCAGCACGAAATCCTGATGGAGCGACCGGACACCCGGACGCGCGTTTTTGATGCCATCGCCGCACATTTCCGCGCGCACCGCTGATCCGTTTTCGATAGGGCAAGTTGGTGCTGCGACGCTGACTTTGCCACCCCCGCGCCGCGCGCGCCCGATCAGGGCGCGCGCGGCGCGGGTCGTTTCGGGCCTTGCCCGAAACGAACCCCCTCTGTTCGGTGGTTTCAGCAGGCATCTTCCGCTCGGCGCTTGTGCCTGCCGATACAGAGACCTAAGTGTTTCGGGAACCGATTTTCAGGCTCAGGCCGCTGCCGCGCATCCTCGCGGGCATGCCCACCCCTGCCAGACACCAGACGGAGGTCCCATGTTCCAACTCCCCTTCCCCGTGCGCGATGCCAATGCCTCTTCCGGCGCTGATGGCCTGGGCAAGCTGCCCGAATGGGATCTCAGCGATCTCTACACCTCCGAAGAGGCCCCCGAACTCAGCCGCGACCTCGACTGGCTGCAAGGGGAATGCGCCTCCTTCGCCGCCGACTATGAGGGCAAGCTGGCCGATCTGGACGCCGACGGCCTGCTGGCCTGCGTGCTGCGCAACGAGAAGATCAACAATATCGCCGGGCGCATCATGTCCTACGCCGGACTGCGCTACTACCAGCTGACCACCGATGCGGGGCGCGCCAAGTTCCTGTCCGATGTGCAGGAGAAGGTGACCGTCTTCACCACCCCGCTGGTGTTCTTCACGCTGGAGATCAACCGCATCGAGGACGGCAAGCTGGACGCGCTGTTTGCCGCCAATGCCGATCTGGCGCGCTACAAGCCTGTGTTCGACCGTATCCGCGCCATGAAGCCCTATCAGCTCTCCGACGAGCTGGAACGCTTCATGCATGACCTCGGCATCGTCGGCGACGCTTGGGAGAAACTCTTCGACGAAACCATCGCCGGCCTCACGTTTGAGATCGACGGCGAGGAACTGGGCATCGAGGCGACGCTCAACCATCTGACCGAGCAGGACCGCGCCAAGCGCGAGGCCGCCTCCCGCGAATTGGCCCGCGTCTTTGCCGACAACATCAAGACCTTTGCCCGCGTCCACAACACCCAGGCCAAAGAGAAAGAGATCATCGACCGCTGGCGCGGCATGCCCAGCCCGCAGACGGGCCGTCACCTGTCCAACGATGTGGAACCCGAGGTGGTCGAGGCCCTGCGCGAGGCGGTCGTGGCCGCCTACCCCAAGCTCTCCCACCGCTATTACGAGCTGAAGCGCAAATGGCTCGGTCTGGATCGTATGCAGGTCTGGGACCGCAACGCGCCGCTGCCGATGGAGGCCACCCGCATCGTCGACTGGGACGAAGCCCGCGACACGGTGATGGAGGCCTATGCCGCCTTTGATCCGCGCATGGGCGAGTTGGCAGAGCCGTTCTTCGACAAGGGCTGGATCGACGCGGGCGTGAAACCCGGCAAGGCCCCCGGCGCCTTTGCCCATCCCACCGTCACCAATGTGCACCCCTATGTGATGCTGAACTATCTCGGCAAACCGCGCGACGTGATGACCCTGGCGCATGAGCTGGGCCACGGCGTGCATCAGGTGCTGGCCGCCGATCAGGGCGAAATGCTCTCCTCCACCCCGCTGACGCTGGCAGAAACCGCGTCGGTGTTTGGCGAGATGCTGACCTTCCGCAAGATGCTGGAAAAGGCCAAGACCAAGGAAGAGCGCAAGGTGCTCCTCGCCGGCAAGGTCGAGGACATGATCAACACGGTCGTGCGCCAGATCGCCTTCTATGACTTTGAATGCAAACTGCACGCCGCCCGCGCCGAGGGCGAACTCACACCCGAGGACATCAACGCCCTGTGGATGAGCGTTCAGGCCGAAAGCCTTGGCGACGCGTTCGACTTCATGGAAGGATACGAGACTTTCTGGGCCTATATCCCGCATTTCGTGCATTCGCCCTTCTACGTCTATGCCTATGCCTTCGGCGACGGGCTGGTGAACGCGCTCTACTCGGTCTACGCCGAGGGCGCCGAGGGCTTCGAGGACAAGTATTTCGATATGCTGAAAGCCGGCGGCTCCAAGCACCACAAGGAACTTCTGGCGCCCTTTGGCCTGGACGCCTCAGATCCCAAGTTCTGGGACAAGGGGCTGTCGATGATCTCCGGGATGATCGACGAGCTGGAAGCCATGGAAGAGTAAGGCTTTCCGCATAGAAGCCATTCGATGGCAACGATGCTGAAAACACTCTAAAATTGATCCCTCAAGGCCCGCCGCATCGTGACGGCGGGTCTTTTTTATGCATCTTTACCGCACCATGACGACGCGACCCGGAATCGAATTTCAGCGACTTGAAAAGTCCGACCATGATCTGGTCCGCCACATCGAGGTGGCTCCGGAGCAGATCGTCTATTGTGGTACCATCGACATGGCCTTCGCCTCGCAGGAGGACCGGATTGACCTTTACGCCATCCGCGCTGCGGGCGCGGCCGTTGGGTTTTTCAAGATCGACCTGAAATATCCGCAAACCTATGGCTTCGCCCATTACGGCGACCTCGGCCTGCGCGCCTTCATGATCGACTACCACCATCAGGGGCGCGGCATCGGGCGCGCCACATTGGCAGCGCTGCCGAATGCGCTGCGCCACCTCTACCCGGGCGCGCGGGCGTTGGTGCTGACCGTGAACATCCGCAACCAGATTGCGGTGCGCAGCTATTTGCAGGCCGGATTTGTCGACACCGGTGACATCCATGACGGGGGTCTTGCCGGCCCCCAACACGTCATGCGGCTGCCGCTGCGTCCCGCCTGATCGGGCTCGGCACATCCAGCCGCAGCCCCTCACCTCACGTCATCGAGATCACTTCAACTGGCTGTCCTTGCTGCCACGCCGGTTGACGCCGCCCCGAAGCTGCTGAGACCCATCGCGCTCTTGCTGACAATCGATGCAGAGTTTCACGCCGGGGATGGCGCGTCGCCGGGCTTCGGGGATCTCCTCCTCGCAATCAGCACAATGGGTCAGGCTCTCGCCGACCGGGGCACGACGCGTCTTGAGACGCGCCAGCTCGTCCGAGATCGATGCCTCGATCTGTTCGCTTACCGCGCCATCCTTTGCCCAGCCGCCAGCCATCGCCACGCCTCCCAGTTGTCGTGGCACCCATGCTAGACCCGGCCGCCACGGCCGGGCAACCCTGATATCAAAATCGACACTTTCGAGGGGTTGCGCCGTGCGACGCACGTCGCCCGGCGGCAGGCCGCGCCTCCGGCGCGGCCTGCCCGGCCCAAGGGGCCGATCTGCATGTTCCATGCAGAGGGGACGCGCGGGAGCGCCCCCCCCCCTTACGCCTCGACCTCCCTGATCAGAGGTCCGTTGCGACCTCGAACACCCGATCCATCATCGCCTGCGTGCCACGGGAGAACTCCAGCGGGCAGGCATAGGGCACGCCCTCGCGCAGTGATCGACCAAAAGCCTCCACCTGCAGCTTGTAGTGATCCGCCAGCGGGAACCGCTCCGCAATCACCTGACCGGTCCCTGCCGCATGGGATGTCTGGTGCAGCTCCAACCGTGCCTCGCCAAAGACGCGTGGATTGAAGGGCGCCGTGAGGCGCAGCACGCCCTTGTCGCCGTGAAACAGCATCTCCTGATAGGGCTGCATGCGGGTGCTGACATAGGCGGTGTAGAGGAACCCCGGGAACCGCGCCTGCACGTTCGACAACACATCGACGCCATTCTCCCATTCGATCTGGGCGCTGACCTCCACCGGCTCCTCCCCGGTCACAAACCGGGCCGAGCCAAAGACATAGACGCCAATGTCGCGCAGCGCGCCACCGCCGGTTTCGGGGCGGTTGCGGATGTTGTCCACATCCTGCCGGTTGTCAAAGGAGAACCTGCCCGACACATGCCGGAGCTGCCCAAGCGCCCCCGATTGGACCAGCTCCTGCACCCGCTGCCACTGCGGGTGATGCACGATCATATAGGCCTCTGCCGCCAGCACGCCCGCGGCGTCCCGCGCCGCGATCAACTGATCAAATTCAGCCTCCTGCAAGGTTGCGGGTTTTTCTACCAGCACGTGCTTGCCCGCCTGCATCGCCTTCACTGCCCATTCCACATGCAGGTGGTTGGGCAGCGGGATATAGACCGCGTCAATCGACGGGTCCGCCAGCAGCGCCTCATAGCTCTCATGCACCGTGATCCCGGGCGCAAAGGACTGAAACGGCACCGCCTTCTCGGCGCTGGAGGTTGCCAGCCCGGCCAGTTCCGCCCCCTCTGCCGCATGAATGGCGGGCGCCATATGTTCGCGCGCGAATTTGGCCGCCCCTAGGACGCCCCACCGGACCGGGTTTGTCATGACTTCTCTCCTTCGTTCAGGGAATCCTGTTTGCGCTCACATTAGCTCTGACGTGACGGCGGGGCAAATTTTGCCGACCATCCACCCCCGCACGCTTTCTTCTTGCGTTGTCAGTGTCCTCGCCTAGCCTGCGCGAAAAAGCAGATGGAGGATCAGGACAATGGCAACACTCGCAAGATGGCTTCGACGGCTCGTGATACTCTGCGGCCTCGCAGTGGTCGCCTTCCTGCTCTTTGCCCCTGCCTATGTGGAGAAAAGCCGCAATCGCGTCGTCGAACATGCCCCCTATGACGTCAGCGCCACGGCTCAGGCGCTCCACCACAGTCTGACGATCGGCGATCTGCACGCCGATCCGCTCCTGTGGAAGCGCGATCTGACCGAGCGTGGCACCCGCGGACATGTGGATATTCCCCGCCTCATCGAGGGCAACGTCGCCCTGCAGGTCTTTACCGCGGTCACCAAATCCCCTGCCGGTCAGAACTACGATCACAATGAGACCGACGCGATGGACAACATCACGCTGCTGGCGGTCGGCCAGCTGTGGCCACTGCCCACCTGGTCGTCGCTCTATGAACGTGCGCTCTATCAGGCGCAGAAACTGCATCGCTTTCAGGAGCGGTCCGAGGGGCGCCTCAGGATCATCCGCACCGAGGCGGACCTCGACGCGCTGCTTGAGCTCAAAGCAGCGGGCGATGATGTGGTCGGCGGGCTGCTTGGCATCGAAGGGGCCCATCCGCTGGAAGGTGACATCGACAAGTTGCAGGGGCTGGTGGACGCGGGCTACCGCCTCATCGGGCTACAGCACTTCTTTGACAACGCCCTTGGCGGCTCCCTCCACGGCAGCAACGATCAAGGCCTGACCGAGTTCGGGCGTGATGTCGTCGCGGCCTCCGTCGCGCAGGGGTTGATCCTGGACGTGGCGCATTCCAGCCCGCAGGTGGTGCGCGACGTGATCGAGATGACAGATGTGCCCATCGTTCTGTCTCACGGCGGCATTCAAAAGGTCTGCCCGGTGAAGCGGAACCTCCCCGATGCGCTGATGCAGGAGATTGCCGCAACAGGGGGCGTCATTGGCATCGGCTACTGGGCCGATGCGGTCTGTGATGCCTCCCCGGCCGGGATCGCCCGCGCGATCCGCGGTGCGATCGAGGTGGTCGGCGCGAATCACGTGGCCCTCGGATCCGACTTTGACGGCTCTGTCGAAACCACCTTCGACACCTCCGAACTGGCGGCACTGACCCAGGCGATGCTCGACGAAGGCCTCTCGGAGTCGCAGATCCGCAAAGTAGCAGGCGAGAACATGCTCCGGGTGATCCGCGCCCGCCTCGACTAACCCAGGCTCCGGCCCCATCTCTGACGCCTCAAGAACGCGCACCCCATTGATGGTGCGCGTTTTTTCTTGGCAGGCGCGAAACCTGACCGCAACAGTCGGAATAAATACCCGACAACATCAGTCAAGTATTTGATTTTACTCGTTTTTTTCATTGACGCCGGATCGCACTCGCATTAGAAAGATCTCAACTGCAGCAAGCCAGATGATCAGGCCGCCAGTAGCAAGCCCTCCAGCCAAGATCCAGATGGATCTCAGCCAGATCGCAAGCCACGCCAGCTCCCCACGTCATCAAGCCAGCAATAGTAGTGTCGCGCTGTCGCCCGCTCCGCCATTTCGCAGCCAGCATCCGCAGCGCCATCCAGGCAAATCACATGCCAGCCACGCCAGGTTTTAGCCGCATTGCGGCATGTCAAACCCAGCAGCACGCGCGATCCACCACGATAACATCTGAACTGCATGGGCTGTTTTGCCCGCCCGCCGCGCCGATTTCGGAGCGCGCCAGCCAGCTTCGCCCTCTGCCCGACTCATCGCCCCCTGCCCGACGACGCGCGGATGTATTCTCTCCTGCGCCTCGCGCAGACAGACGCCTCGTCCATGGCATCAGTCCTCCCTCTCTCGCAGTCACGTCACCGTCGCGCGCCCACGATGTCTCCAAGCCGGGTGCGCCCAGTGCGGAAACGACAAAGGGGCCACCATTCGGTGACCCCTGATTTGTCAACGCCGAGGGAGAAAGGCGCCAGTGACAAACATCTTGCGGACGCAGCAGATCAGGCTTGTTGCAACATGCCCTTGCCTGCAGCCAGATCCCGCATCTTCTTCTGCAGCTTCTCAAAGGCACGCACCTCGATCTGGCGAATGCGCTCCCGGCTGACGTCATATTGGCCGCTCAGCTCTTCCAGCGTCTTGGCCTGATCAGCCAGGCGGCGCTGCGAAAGGATGTCCTTCTCACGGTCGTTGAGAACACTCATGGCTTCGGCCAACAGCTCCCGACGCGCTTCCAGTTCATCGCGGGCCTCGTAGTCACCCGCCTGATCGGCGCTTTCGTCCTCCAGCCAGTCCTGCCACTGCATGGTGCTGTCACCATCGCTGCCCACCATGGCGTTCAGCGAGGCGTCACCACCGGACATGCGCCGGTTCATCGAAATCACCTCGGTCTCGGTCACGCCAAGATCCGTGGCGATTTTCTTGACCACCTCGGGACGCAGATCGCCATCTTCAAGCGCACCAATACGGGCCTTGGCCTTGCGCAGGTTGAAGAAGAGTTTTTTCTGCGCCGACGTGGTGCCCAGCTTCACCAGGCTCCAGGACCGCAGGATATATTCCTGGATCGAGGCCCGGATCCACCACATGGCATAAGTCGCCAGACGAAAGCCCTTTTCGGGATCAAACCGCTTCACCGCCTGCATCAGACCCACATTCGCCTCAGAGATCACCTCGGCCTGCGGCAGACCGTAGCCGCGATAGCCCATGGCAATTTTCGCGGCCAGACGCAGGTGCGACGTCACCATCTTATGCGCGGATTCAGTATCCTGCTCTTCGACCCAACGCTTCGCCAGCATATATTCTTCTTCCGGCTCCAGCAGTGGGAACTTCCGGATCTCCTGCATGTAGCGGTTCAGGCCACCTTCGGGAGATGGGGCGGGCAGGTTTGCATAATTTGCCATCAGATCTGTCCCTTTCGAATGTGTAAGGACTTAACATCAGCCCATTTGGTTGTTGCGATCACGGTTTTCAAGTGACCTCTTGCTCAGTGTTATACAAAGGACAACGCATGTCCTCTGTGAAGTGCGTCACAAAAAGCCAGAAAAAAACTCACCTTTTCGTTAGCACTTTGTTTCGCCTCGATTATTCCTTTGCCTCCGCCGCCAGCTCCGCCGCGACTTCGCGGGCGAGCACCGTTTTGCGATACGCCAGTCCGACGGTGCGCCGCACCTCTGGCACCTCGGTCAGGGGACGCACGGCCACCCCCGGATGACAGCCCGCATGGCGCAGTGGCACCAGCGCGATGCCCAGGCCTGCCGCCACCAGGTCCAGCACTTGCTGGTCGTTGACAGCCGCCGCGCCATGCGGTGGCGGCATCCCCCTGCCCGCCTCGACCTCATGCAGAACATCCGCCTTCGGGCAATACGGGCGGTGAATGCGTGGCTCTACCGCGATGTCTTCGGGCCGCAACACGCCCGCCTGCGCAAGCCTGTGCCCAGTGGGCAGCGCAACCCCGTAGCCCTCCTCCCAAAGTGGCAGAAACGCATATCCGGACGGGGCACAGCTTTCGGCCACGCATGCAATATCGCAGACCTCCGCCTGATCGCAGAACTCCGGCAGCAGCTCCTGCCGTCGCCGCACCAGCGCCTGCAACGGCACCGAGAAGGGCGAGAGCAGCACATCCGGGTGACAGTAGATCCTGAGACGCTGTCGCGGATGCGGGCGCAGCCGGGTCGACAGGTCCGCCAGATGCGTCACGCTTGGCGCGGCCTCCCGGTAGAGCTGCTCCCCCAGCGGTGTGGTGACCAACCCGCGCCGGGACCGCAGGAAGAGCGAACCGCCCAACTCGCGCTCCAACCGCTGGATCGCGGCGGACACGCTGGGCTGGCTCACCGCATTGACCTGAGCCGCGCGACTGATGGAGCCGGTTTCATAGGCACTCAGAAAGTACCGCAGCGGGGTGATCTCTAACATAGTCATTCTCTATGTAATGCAAAGTTAGCATCGGTCTATATTATTTTATGCATCCGCGCCATCGATGGGTCACGCATAATTCAACTCAGGAGAGATCCGTGACCGCAGTTTCAAACACACCCGCCCCGTCCCAGCCCGCCATACAATCCGTGCTGCAGAAATTTGTGGCGGGCGACCCCGGCCTGATGGAGCATATGGCCAATGACATCGACTTTCGCATCGACCACTATGCCGACGATGTGGATGTCAGCTGGCAGGCGGGCAAAGGTCTTGAGAGCATGGGCGCGATCCTGACCCGGCTCGGCACTGATATCTTCCCTCAGGGCACGGAGGCTTTGGACATAGACGTCCAGCCCCTTGCCGACGGGTGGCACCTGACCCGTTTTCATCAGCGCTTCTTCTACGGGCTCAAAGACTGCACCGTGACCAGCCTGACCTATATAATTTCGCATGAGACTGACGGAAAGCTGGATTATTTCCGCGAGACGGTCACGGGTGCCATCCCGGTCTGATCCGACACAGGCAGCCGACAGAACCCAATCAGGACACGCACCGCGCATCCTCGTAACCGCGCGGCGAGACGCTACAATCAGGCTGATGACGCCCGCGCCGCGTGCCCATTGGGCACGCGGCGCGGGTCGCTTCGGGCACAGCCCGAAGCGAAACACCTCATTTACACAGTCAGTATTTACCGGGTTCCACAGGGGCGTCAGGTCGACGCCGATGATGACCTCAGCGCGAGATCGGCAAGCGCAACGCCGTGATCAGCCCCTGCATGTCATCCGGCAAGGGCGCCTCGAAACGCAGCATCTCTCCGCTCACCGGGTGTTTGAACCCGAGCACCGCAGCGTGCAGCGCCTGCCTGGAGAACCCGTCGACCGCCGCCACACCTGCCGCGCTCAGCGCCTTGGGGGAAATCTTGCGCTTGCCACCATAGGTCGGATCGCCCAGCAGGCTATGTCCGGCATGCGCCAGATGCACCCGGATCTGATGGGTGCGCCCCGTCTCCAGCCAGCACTCCACCAGCGAGGCCACCGCCGGCGTGCCAAAGGCCTCAATGATGCGGGCCCGCGTGATCGCGTGACGCCCGCCCTCAAAAAAGACCGCCTGGCGTTGTCGGTCCGTCCGGTGACGCGCCAGCTGGGTGGTGATCTTCAGGATATGCCCCGGCTCAAAGCTGGCACCCCGCACCCCGCGCAGCCGGGGATCATTGCCATCCGGCGTCCCGTAGCACAGCGCCTGATAGTACCGCTCCACGGTGTGGCGTTCGAACTGCGCCGCCAGCCCCTGATGCGCCACATCCGATTTGGCAACCACCAGCAGCCCGGAGGTCTCCTTGTCGATGCGATGCACGATGCCCGGCCGCTTCACGCCCCCGACACCGGACAGATCCGCGCCGCAGTGATGCAGCAAAGCGTTGACCAATGTTCCCGAGGGGCTGCCCGGCGCCGGATGCACCACCATGCCCGCCGGCTTGTTGATGACGATCAGATCGTCATCCTCATAAATCACGTCGAGCGGGATGTCCTCCGGGCCGATATGGCTGTCCTCGGCCTCCTCCACGGTGATCACGATCTCGGCCCCCTCGGCCACCCGCGCCTTGGGCTCCGTGACCGCCTGACCGTCCACCGCGACACCGCCGCTTTCGATCAATCGCGCCAATCGGGTGCGCGACAGGCTCGCTTCCTCTGGCACATCGCGTGCAATGGCTTTATCAAGCCGCTTGGGCGGGTTGTCCGCGATCACAAATTCAATGCGGCGGCTGGCCATGACACTTCCTTCCGAGCCTGAGAACCAAGACGAACCGGCGCAGCTGAAGTTTCTGCGGCGTCTCGTGACCACGCTGACCGTGATCATGGTGGGCGGGGTTCTAGTGGTAATCGCACTGCTTGTCATCCGTTTGTCGGATGAACCGGACAGACCGCAGCTACCGGCAGAGATTTCCCTGCCCGAAGGCACGACCGCACGGGCTGTCACCTTCGGCAGCGGCTGGATCGCCGTGGTGACCACGGATGACCAGATCCTGATCCTGGATGCCACCAGCGGCGACGTGCGTCAGAGCCTGACGCTCGACTGATCCGGAACCAACGACCCCAGCCATCAGCGCCCGATGTATGTCCGGTGCGAGACATGCGCGTCGCAAGCCGTGCCGTGGCTGTGTGTAGCGCGGCATCCCGGCTCGCCCCAAGGCGCCGCCGGTCACACCATGATAAACGCCCGCAAGACCCACACAAAAAGCAGCCGAACGCTACACTCAGCAGTACATCTTCGCGTCTGTGTGTGTTTTTTTTGGGGGGAGTATGGTACCACCTCCTGGTCTCGAACCAGGGACCTCTTGATCCACAATCAAGCGCTCTAACCAACTGAGCTAAGGCGGCACTGAGGGCCATTTACAACACAGAAAATCGGAGCGCAAGAGCCCATGTCACAAGTTTTTTGCACAAAGAGGAATTCTGGTTTGTCAGCATGTTCGCAGAGCTGACCACCCCTCCCTGCCAGCGCAGAATGCGGAGGCCAGCTGAGGTGATTCCCTGCCTCAGCACGCGCGCCAATCGGCAAAGCAGTGGACAGCTGTGCCCGAAGCCGGGCAACATCTTGCTTTTTAAGGGTCTGCAGTCTAGCACAGGTCCTCACTACAAAACGCCGCCCAAAGGAGCCGCAGATGGGTATCAACACCGAACGTGACATTGAGGCGAACATGCAGATCGGCCCCACCGATGCAGGCATGGTCCGGATTTTCATCGAGGCCGACGGCGTGGAGGTTCCGATGGACTTCGAGCCCGAAGAAGCCGAGGAAATTGCTGACGAAATTCGTGCGGCAGCACATGCAGCCCGGTCCGTCAGCTCCTGACAACAGGCCAGTGCGGCGCCGAGATGTGGTCGGAAGATGGCCGGGCCAGGTGCCCGGCTTTTTCATGTCCGCTCCATGCCGTCTCGCCGCCACAAAACCGACCGCAAAATTACCGATAGCCGCTTGGGTTAACTGGCTAACAGCCCGCTATAAGCGACTTAATTCGTTCAATTTTACCGGTTCCGTTTACGGAAGTTAGGCCTGTGTTAACCTCCACATCCAAATGATTAAGAAACGTCAAGTTTCTACTTGGAGCGTGTGTAATGTATCATTTTACGACCCCGCCGATGGGCCTCATGGTGACCTTGCCCGGCGCGATCGCGTCGGCCAACGGGCCGCATGCCGCCGCGCTCTCTCTGTCAGACTCGGAGAGCCTGACCACCAATCAGCTGCAAAACCATGTCTCGCAGGCCCGCCGGGCGCGCGAAAAACTGATCGACCAGGTGTCAAAACCGCCGGAGCCCGGCTGGCGTTCGGCGATGAACCAGATTTCGGATACGGTAGACCAGATGGAGAAGGTGCTCAGCTTTCTGCGGTCTCAGTCCGCCGACCTGCCTGCCAAGCCGGTGGAGAACATGGACGCCCTCGCGGTGTTCCCATCCGGCACGGCAATGCAGCAGTCTGGCAGTATGCCGGACAGCCGTCCGTCGGAGGCAGAATCCCCGACGGCTGCAACCACCGCATCGGATGCCTCATACGCCAGTGCGCCGCGGGTGATCTATGTCATGGATGATGGCGTGATCATCGTCGGACGCCCGCCACAGGATACAGCCGCCCCGGCGCGGAATGGCGCAGATGCCACTGGCTTCGACCGGTCTTCGCCTGCGCAAACCCGACCTTCAGGAGACCACATGACATCGAATGCCGTGATAAGCCTGCCCCTGACCGAAGATCAGCAGCGTGCCAGTGCCGAACTGATCGCACTGGCCCAAAAGGCCTACGCGCAGCAACAGGCCTCTCGCGACGCGCAGGGCGCAGCGCTGTTTTCGGATGAGAGCGTCGGGCTGACAGGAGCGCTGTCTGACGCCACCGCTGCTGCGCAAACCTCGACGCGTGGCGACCGCGCGCCGGTCCCGCGCATGGTCATGTCTGACCCTGCCGAGCGCCCCGATATTGGCCCCGCGACGGATCCCGCGTCCTCCTTGACCGCTGCGCCAAAGCCATTTGAACGCGATCCGGCCCGCGAGGCGGCTGCCGCCGCAGAGCAACAACAGATCATGGCGCTGCAGCTTGATGGTCATAGCGACATTATCTACATCGTTCCCCCGGCCAAGGCTGCAATGGATCTGACAGCCTGACAGATCGCGTCCGCTACGGGCGGCTGTTATCGCCGCCTGAGCGCGCGCTCCCCCGGGAGGATGCCGCGGAGCAATGCGGTTCTGTCAGTGGTTCTGTCTGCGGTGCTCTCAGTGGCTCCCCGCCTCGGGGTCCGGCATCGCCATCAACAGCGCACCATCACGCCCCGGACGCGGGTCCCGCAGGCGCTGCAGGCGGCGCGCTGCATCCATGGCAAATTTCTGGATCATCTTCTTGCGCCGGGCCGGTGCAACCTTGTGCTCCGGCCCCATACGGACCACCTCGGCGTCATAGGCATCGGCAATGATCAAGCCGGTGTCCGACGGCAACAGCTCCGTCGGGAAGTCCACATCGACGGCCCAGAAATAGCGATCACACCACTCCAGGTAGCCCTGCCATTTCGCATCGCCCTGAAAATCCGCGCGGCTGGATTTACACTCTACCACCCACAGCTCCCCTTTCGGGCCAAGCGCCATCACGTCGACGCGCAGGCCGCGCTCAGGGACAAACTCCTCGACCGATGCAAAGCCCATGGATAGCAGGTAGCGACAGACGCCCCGCGCAAGACGCTGCCCCGGCTGGAGCGCGATCTCCGGCCCATCCGTCGCCGGATCGGCCCGCTCTGCGTCCTGCGCCGCCATGGCGTCAAACGCGTCCTGTTCCGCATATGGATCTGTCATGCCGCAAGGGTGAACAATTCATGAACGAAAATCAAGTCCTCGAAATGCCCCTGCCCCTTGTGCCGCGCCCCTCGGCGCACTAGGTAGACGGTCAGGCGGGTTCTGCCCTTCTCGTGACAGGCAGCATTCCAGTGGCCTTAAGCAATCCCAAGGGAGCTGGCTCTGTTCGGACCCTGGTCCGTTTATCTGGCGCCCACCTGTACATACAGGTCCCCGGGAATCAAAGCCGCACGGTTGACTGGTGGTTCCCGCCGCTTTCCCCAGTCCAAGAAGAGCACAGTAGAAAAAAGCCGCGCCCGAAGCGCGGCCTTTGATGGATTGAAAGTGCATCACCCGCGTTGTCTCGCGCCATCGCGCACGCGCGCAACATCCGGCACCTGTCAGGCGCGGCGCGCCTTGCCCGGCTTGGCCGATTTGGCAGGCACCAACACTGGCTTCAATTCGGGACCGATGGACATGCCACCCCGCGGCGTGTCGTCCCGTTCCGCCATCGCCATGATCTTGAAACCGAACTGCACCCCACCAAACACCACCGCGTTAGAGATCCAGAGCACGAGCACCGCAAGAATGCCCGCATCGGATCCAAACACCAACGCGCCGAGGTTCGCGACGTTGAACCACAGCAAAATAGCGACAAAGATGGCCGCCAGAACCAGCCCCCAGAGAGCGCTGCGAATATAAAGCTTGATCAGTTCCGGCATGGCATCCTCCACTGCTTGTGTGCCCTAAAATCTAGGGCGTACCTATGGTTTGGTCCAGTCCTGCAAAGAAACTGCGACGATTTTACCGGGCGCTGCCGTATAACTCGAAACACCGCCTGCGTTTCAGGCGCCGCCGCAATCCGCCAGTCGTGCAAGGAATATCCAGAAATGTCACTCAAACGCCAGTTCGGGCGCCTGTTCATCGCCCGGCCTCACCTGATCAACTGGGCGCTTGCACTGGCGATCCACGCCCTGCCAGTGGTGGTCTGGCTGGACCTGATGGCAATCACCGATCAGTCGCTGCGGCGTCAGGGCAAGACGCTGGATGCGGTTCTGGACACCGTGCGCGGCTATTACAGCCGCAACGTGGTGGCCCGATTGGATGCGGAGGCACCGACCCTTGCCACCCATGACTACCACGATCGCAACGGCGCGATCCCGATCCCGGCCACCATGTCGATCGAGCTGGGAGAAGAGATCGCCGATCGCGGCCTCAACGTCTCTTACCGCTTCGCCTCGGACTACCCTTTCGCGGGACGACAGGCGGTGACGCTGACATCGGCAGAACAACGCGCGCTCGAGCAATATCGGACTGGCGCCACCGACCCCATGCTGTTCTTTCGTAACGAACAGGCCGGTCTGTTCTCTCACAATCTGACCATGGTGACGCCGGTGGTGATGGAAGAAACCTGCGTGTCCTGCCACAACAGTCACCCCGACAGCACCAAGACCGACTGGCAGGTGGGCGATATCCGCGGCATCCAATCCTACAACATCGGCCAACAGGTGGCGACCAGCCTGCTCTCCTTCAGCCACCTGCTGCTCTACATGCTGATTGTCGGCGGGCTTGGCATCCTGTTCGCCCTGCATCAGCTGCGACTGGCACAGCGCTTCCGCAAGATCAGCGAGGAGCTGACCTCCAACAATGAATTCCTCGCCGGCATTTCCATGAAGATCTCGCGCTACCTTTCACCGCAGGTCTACCGGTCGATTTTCTCCGGCGAGAAGGACGCCTCGATCTCGACCGAGCGTAAGAAGCTCACGGTGTTCTTTTCCGACATCAAGGATTTCACCCAGACCGCCGAGACGCTGCAGCCCGAAGAGCTGACGGCGCTGCTCAACGAGTATTTCACCGAGATGTCGACGATTGCCGCGCGGCATGGCGCCACCATCGACAAGTTCATCGGCGATGCCATCGTGGCCTTCTTCGGCGATCCGGAAACCCTGGGCACTGCCGAAGACGCCCGCGCCTGCGTGCGCATGGCGCTGGAGATGCAGGAGCGGCTTGCGAAACTGGAACAGGAGTGGCGCGCCCGCGGCATCGACCGCCCCTTCCGCGCCCGCATCGGCATCAACACCGGCTATTGCAACGTCGGCAACTTCGGCTCGGAGGCGCGGATGGATTATACCATCATCGGCGCCGAGGCGAACCTTGCGGCGCGGTTGGAAGCGGCGGCGGAGCCCGGCGGCATCGTGATGAGCCATGAAACCTACGCCCATGTGCGCGACTTCGTGGCCGCCGAGCCGATGCCGCCAATGCAATTCAAGGGAATCACCCGCGACGTGCACCCCTATGCCATCGCGCCGGGCCGTGCGGGCAACCTGCCGCCCACCGAGACCAGCACCGACGGCAAAAGCCTGACGGTGCATCTGGACCGGCTGGACGAGGCGACGCGCAGCCAGTTGCAGGCGCTTCTGGACAAGCCGGCCAAAAGCTGACCCCACCCCACCAGCAATGCAAAACGGCGCCCCGATCCGGGGCGCCGTTTCTCGTTTCACAAAAGCGTCGCGGCTCAGGTGTTCTTGCGCTCGCTCATCAGGCCCCGCAGGATCGCGTAGCACATCACCAGCAGCACCACCGTGAACGGCAGACCGGTGGAGATCACCATCGACTGCAGCGACTGCAGGCCCCCTGCGCTCAGCAGAAGCACGATCGCAACCGCACCCTCAAAGATGCACCAGAAGGCACGCTGCGGCACCGGGGCGTCGACTTTGCCACCCGCAGTGATCGTGTCGATTACCAGCGAACCGGAGTCCGAGGAGGTCACGAAGAACACGATGACCAGCACGATGCCCACCAGCGAGGTGATCCCGGCCAGCGGCATCACGTCGAGCATCTTGAACAGCTTCACCGGCAGGTCAGCCTCTTGAGCAGCTGTGTAGCCATCGTTGATCACCTGGAACATTGCGGTGCCGCCAAAGACGCTCATCCACAGCACGCAGACCATCGACGGGATCAACAACACGCAGGTGATGAACTCCCGCACGGTGCGGCCACGGCTGACGCGGGCGATGAACATGCCCACAAACGGCGACCAGGAGATCCACCACGCCCAGTAGAACGAGGTCCAGCCCTGGCTGAAGTTGACGTCCTCACGCCCCACCGGGTTCGACAGCGCCGGCAGATACTGAAGATAGGCCAAGAGCGAATCCCAGAACAGCGACAGCAGGAACACGGTCGGCCCCACCAGCAGCACAAAGATCAGCAGCACGAAGGCCAGACCCATGTTGATCTCGGACAGGACCTTCACGCCGCCATCAAGGCCCCGCATCACCGACACAAGTGCGATCGCGGTAATGGCGGAAATCAGGATCACTTCGGTCGTGGAGTTGACCGCAATGCCGAACAGCTCATTCAGGCCTGCGTTGGCCTGCGTCGCGCCAAAGCCAAGCGACGTCGCCAGACCAAAGAGCGTTGCAAACACCGCCAGGATGTCGATCACGTGACCAACCCAGCCCCAGACCGCATCGCCAAAGATCGGGTAGAAGGCAGAGCGGATGGTGAGCGGCAGACCCTTGTTATAGCTGAACAAGGCCAGCGCCAGTGCCACAACAGCGTAGATCGCCCAGGGGTGCAGACCCCAGTGGAAGATCGTCGCGGCCATGCCCAGACGCATCGCTTCGGCCTCATTGCCCGCAGCCCCGCCAAGCGGCGCCCAGTCGGTGCGCACGCCGCCTTCTTCGCTGATCCCTCCCATGGAGGTGCCAAAGTGGCTCAGCGGCTCGGAAACGCCGTAGAACATCAGGCCAATGCCCATGCCTGCGGCGAACAACATCGCGAACCAGCCGATGTAGCTGTAGTCGGGCTCTGCTTCGGTGCCGCCCAGTCGCACGTTGCCAAAAGGCGTCACGATCAGGAACAGACAGAAGATCACAAAGATATTCGCGGCACCGAGGAAGAACCAGTCAAAGCCCTTGGTCACCGAGCTGAACAGCCAGCTGAACACTGAGCCCGCCTGCTCTGGCAGGGCCAGCGTGTAGAAGACAAAGGCCACGATGGCCATGCCAGAGATCGCAAAGACAGGGTTGTGGATGTCAAATCCAAACGGGCCAACTGACCCTTCAACATTGTCCTGGCCGATTTCATATTCCGTGTCGATGATATGTGACGCGCCATCCGGGCTCGGGATGCCGTCAGATGGTTCCGGCGTTTGGTCGGTCATGTGTACCGCCTTTCGTTTCGGAGTTTCAATTCGATGTCAGTCAATCCCGCACCAACAGCACCGACGCGGTGCTATGGGCAGCAACATGGGCACCGTGACCGGCCCAGATGTAATCCGAGATATTCGGAACATGCGTGGCCATGACAACAAGATCCGCCTTGAGGTCGGCAATCGCCTGCTCCAGCGCCTTGTTGAGATCCGTCGAGGGATCATGGGTCATGATGGCGTGGCTGCTGGCCTGCACCCCATGGTTGGCGGACTGGCTTTCGGCGAATTTCTCCAGCTTTTCCTTATATTCCTCCGGCGTGCGGGCAACACCGCCCGGAGTGGCCGAGGCCACTCCGACATAACACAGCTCGGCCGAATGGGCCTTCGCCATCCCTACCGCCACTTGCAGCGCTTTCTGCAATGCGGCTTCATGCGCCAGGTCCACTGGCACGACTATTTTCTGAAACATTTCCCCTCCTGTTTCTGGCAGCCCCGGTGGGCGTTTTTGTTTCCGGGTCGGCAGTCGGTTCCCGCAATTGGAACGACTGTCCTTGGCCTATAAGCTGACAGGTTTTGCGGGGCAAAGCAAACAACTGGTTGTTTACTGTGGATAATATGCGTGTTGGCGGGCCAGTAGCGCGTCCGCGCGTCGCAAAGCGTCAACAACCCGTCGCATTAATGCATCATCAATGCGCGCCGCACCGACCGACACGGATGTCAGAACGCAGCGCCAGGTGCGTCTTGCCCCGGCGCACTCCCCTGCCACCGCCCTGCAATGACGCCACAAACAAAAAGAGCGCGCCAGCGCGCGCTCTTGGATCAAGTTGTGCAAATGTTTCGAGAACAGACAGAGCAAACCGCGCAGCGTGAGCGGCGCGTCAGAACGCCTCCGGCTTCGCCTCGCGGGCCATGTGGTCCAACACCGCATTGACAAAGCTCGGCTCTTTTCCCTCGGGAAAGAAGGCACGCGCGATGTCGACATATTCGTTGATGACGACCTTCACCGGCGTATCGCTCTCGACGAATTCGGCCCCTGCGGCGCGAAACAGCGCCCGCAATGTCGGGTCGATACGGGCGATCGGCCATTTTGCCACCAGCGCCCGGTCGGTCATCTGGTCAATCTTGGCCTGATGGTTGACCGCATCCTTCAGCAGCTTGCGGAACAGTTTGCTGTCGCCCTCGGCAAATTCGCCTTCCTCATAGATGGCTCCGAACCGGTGGTTTTCGAACTCCGCGATCACCTTGTCGAAGGACTGGTCGCTATGCTCCATCTGGAACAGCGCCTGTACCGCATAGAGCCGGGCCGCAGAGCGGGCCTGCGTCTTGTTCTTTCCCGGTTTCGGGGCGTCTGTCGAGGTCATGGCGAGGGTGATCCGTTTTTGAGATTAAGCGAGCCGATAGGAGTCGGACGCAGGCTTGAAGCCGACTCCCTTGGTCTGGGCGCCCCATTTACGCGCCAGCGCGATCAGATGCAAGGCTGCAGCGGCCGCACCGCCCCCCTTGTTCTGATCGGCAGGATCAGCGCGCACCTCGGCCTGTTTGCGGTTTTCCACCGTCAGGATGCCATTGCCGATGCACAGGCCCTGCAGACCCAAGAGCTGAATGGCGCGCGAGCTGTCATTGCAGACCGTGTCGTAATGGGTGGTCTCACCGCGGATCACACAGCCCAGCGCCACGAACCCGTCAAAGTTCGACGCGCGATCAGAAATGCCGATCGCGGTGGGGATCTCCAGCGCGCCGGGCACCTCGACCAGCTCATATGTGCCGCCCACCGCCTCGATCTCGGCCACGGCCCCGGCGACCATATTGTCGGCGATGTCCTTGTAATAGGGCGAGACGACGATGAGCAGCTTAACCGGCTTGTCGAATTCCGGGCGCGGCAGGATGTAGTGGTTTTCTTGTCCGGCCATGGTGCAGGCCTCCTTCAGCTGTCAGTGGACAGGATGGGACGGGTGCCGACGATCGACAGCCCATAGGCATCCAGGCCAAGGTATTTGGTTTCAGGCGAGTCGGTGAGCAAAATTAGCTCTTCCACTCCCAGTTTGTTCAGAATTTGCGCCCCAAGGCCGGTCTGCTTGATCGTGCGCGGCCCGTCATCCTCGGCAGCATACAGCGCGTTGCGCGGCTGGCGGAACAGGCAGACCATACCGCGGCCTTCCTCGGCGATCAGCTCCATCGCCCGCGGCAGCTCGCCGGCGGGCTTGGGGCCCAGCCCCAGCAGATCAGACGCCTCATGCAGCGCATGGGTGCGGATCAGAACCGGCGCGTCGGTGGTGATGTCCCCCTTGATCAGCACCACATGCTCAACGCCATGGGTCTGATCCGTGAACAACCGCATCTCCCAGTCGCCACCATGCTCCGAGGTGACGGTCGAGCGCCCGGTCTCATCCACCAGATTGTCGTTCTTGGTGCGATAGGAGATCAGGTCGGAGATGGTGCCGATCTTCATGTCATGCTGCTTGGCAAAGGCCACCAGATCCGGCAGCCGCGCCATGGTGCCGTCTTCCTTCATGATCTCGCAGATCACCCCGGCGGGCTTGAGCCCCGCCAGACGGGAGATATCCACCGCCGCCTCGGTATGACCGGCGCGCACCAGCACTCCACCACGTTTGGCACGCAGCGGGAACACATGGCCCGGCGTGGCAATCGCCGCCATGGTGTTCTGTTCGTTGATGGCGGTGGCCACGGTCAGCGCCCGGTCGGCGGCAGAAATCCCGGTGGAGACCCCTTCGCGCGCCTCGATCGACACGGTAAAGGCCGTCTCATGGCGCGAGGAATTGTTCACCGCCATCATCGGCAGGCCAAGATGATCAACCCGTTCGGCGGTCATCGGCAGGCAGATCAGCCCACGTCCATGGGTGGCCATGAAGTTGATCGCATCCGCATCGGCAAACTCCGCCGCGATGACCAGATCGCCCTCGTTTTCGCGATCTTCGTGATCCACCAGGATATACATCTTGCCCTTGCGGGCTTCCTCGATGATCTCTTCGATGGGGCTGATGGCGTCGCGCAGTTCAGCTTCGACGGGACCGGGCGTTTCATAGCTCATGGGCGGCAGGCCTTTCGCTCGAGAGGGCGCGCGGTCGGATCGGCCCTCCCGCGCCACTGTTGTGCCGGTCGGAATAGCGGACAGACGCCTCAAACACCAGCCCCACAAACGGCACATGCGCGCACGTCACCGGCGCAACAGCGCACCAAATCGCCTGGATTTTTGATAAAACACGCCTCGCCCGTCGACCTCTGCACCCTGTGCTATCTGCCGCAGGACGTCGGCGGGGCTCAGATCTCTTCAGCTTTTCAGAAATATCTCGGAGCGCGAGGCAGAGCCTCGCATCCCGTTGCGCAGGCGGCGCGCGCCCTGGTGGCAGCATATCAAGACCGGCGGGCTAAAGTGGACCGGATCGCGATCATTTGCCGGGTGTAAAATCCCCGGCCACACCCAGGAACCGGCTCCCTGATATTGGGGGCAGTGCAGAGATAACGTTGAGCACGCGGGAAGATATTCCCGGCCACCTCCGCCCATTGTGGCGGCGCCGCCATCCTTATTCGACAGGCCACATAGTTTAGGCCACCCATAGATAGGTCACCTATCAGAAGGCCGACCTTCACGACGATCCAGCCTCTTTAATTTCACAATGAGCGCAGATCGCAGACCTCATGACCACAGCGGGACGCCACAAAGCGCTCCCGCCCAAATGCCTGTCCGCGCATACGGTTCAGGCGGCGCCGAAATATTCCGCTGCGGTCAGATAGGCCGCCGCGCGACCCGCGGTGCTCCATTCCCGCTCCAGCGGCGCATCCCCGATCACCACCACCGAGGCACCGGACAGGCCGCGCTGGCGCATCACACCCTGCACCTTCTCGCGCATCGCGCCCCAGCCTTCGGTGAAGACCGGCGCCGGACCCACTGCGTCCAGCTGCGTGTTCACGCGGGCCACCGTCTCTGCGGCCAGCGGGCGATAGACCAGCGCCAGACGCCCGGCATGCGCCACCCGCGCCAGCGCCGCGCCCTTGCCCTCGGGCAGATGCGGATCGCGCAGAAGGCCCAGCGCGTTGGCGGAGAACAACAGCCCCAGCACATCCTGCCCAGAGGTCTGACGCACCTTGGCATAGGTCTTGTAATCCATGCCCAGCTCGGCGGCCCGTTTCAGGCGCATTTGCAGCACCAGCTTGGGAATGGTATTGGGCATCAGCTTCTTCTGCGCCGACCGCCAGGCATGGGTGCGCCAGATCATGCCCGGCTCCATGCTCGGGCCGCCATTATGCCCCAGCCCCGGCACCGATCCTGTGCCCACTCCAGCGCCCGCACCCGAGCCAGACGCCATCAGAGGCTCTCCTGCAGCCGCGCCACGTAGCGCGCCAGCGTGTCGATCTCCAGATTGACCAGATCCCCCAGGCTGACATCGCCCCAGGTGGTCACTTCCTTGGTGTGCGGAATGAAGTTGATGCCGAAATCGCAGCCCTCCACCTCATTCACCGTCAGCGAGGTGCCATTGAGCGCAACCGAGCCCTTGGGTGCGATGAACCGGGCCAGCTCCTTGGGCGCGCGCAGGGTCACCCGGGTGCTGTCGCCCTCGTCGCGCAGCCCTACGACCTCCGCCACGCCATCCACATGGCCGGAGACGATATGGCCGCCCAGCTCGTCGCCCACCTTGAGGGCGCGTTCCAGATTGACCCGCTTGCCGACATACCAGCCCTTGTGGTTGCCCGCCGCGTCGATATTGGTCTTGGAGGTGGTCTCGGCCGAGATCTGCACATCGTACCAGTCCGCCCCCAGCGCCACCACGGTCAGGCAGACCCCGTCCGAGGCGATCGAGGCGCCCATGTCAATGCCGCTGGTGTCATAGGCGGTGCGGATGCGGGCGCGCAGGTCGCCCTCCTGCTCCAGCTCGGTGATGGTTCCCACATCGGTGATGATCCCGGTGAACATGGGCGGTCTCCTTCAACGTCGCGCGCCCATCCTCGGGCGCTTCTTGCAAAGTAGCTAGCCCCTGCCCGCCCCCGGCTCAAGAGCCTGCTTGCCCAAGGAAAGCATATGGTCATACTTTCACCCTAGATTGCGGTTAAAACCGCCCTAACCATGCTGCCAAATTCAGCAGCGCCCACAGCCCGCCAAGAGGCCAGATCGAGCACAGATGTCGCAAGACCCGCGCCCAACACGCAGCTTCCTGTTCCTGCAAGGCCCGCATGGACCCTTCTTCGGCGCGCTTGGCCGCATGTTGCAATCCGCAGGCTGCAGCGTGCACCGGGTCGGCTTCAACGCTGGCGACCGGGTATTCTGGCCGGACCGCAAGAGCTACATCGCCTATACTGATCCGCTGACCGAATGGCCCGCGCGGCTCTCCGAGCTGCTGCAGACGCATGCGGTCACTGATATCGTGCTCTATGGCGACACCCGCCCCGTGCACGCCGAGGCGGCGAAGATCGCGCGCGCCCGCGGCATTACTCTGCATGTCTTCGAAGAAGGCTATCTGCGCCCCTATTGGGTCACCTATGAGCGTGACGGCTCCAACGGCAACTCGCGCCTGATGGAGATGCCGGTGGCGCAGATGGAACAGGCGCTGGCCCAAAGCGCGATGGACACGCCCCTGCCCCCCGCCCGCTGGGGGGATACCCGCCAGCATGTGATGTATGGCGCGCTCTACCACTGGTTCGTGATGTTCTGGAACCGGGGATACCGGAACTTCCGCCCCCATCGTGCCCTGTCGGTGACAAAGGAATTTCAGCTCTACCTGAAACGGTTGCTGCTGATGCCCCTGCATGCGCTGGACCGTCGGATCGCGACGGCCCGCATCACCGGCGGTGGCTTTCCCTATCACCTGGCCCTTCTGCAGCTGGAGCATGACAGCGCCTTTCAGGCCCATTCGCCCTTCTCCACCATGACCGAGTTTCTGGACCTGGTGATATCGGGGTTTGCCGAAGGCGCGCCGCAGCATCATCACCTCGTGATCAAGGCGCATCCGCTGGAAGATGGTCGCACCCCGATCCGCCGCGAGCTTCGCCGCCTTGCCGCGCAGCACGGGATCAAGGGGCGAGTCCACTATGTGCGCGGTGGCAAACTCGCCGCGCTCCTGAACGAGGCCCGCACGGCAGTCACGGTGAATTCCACTGCCGGGCAGCAGGTGCTCTGGCGTGGATTGCCGCTGAAGGTGTTTGGCCGCGCGGTCTATGACAAGCCGGACTTCGTCTCCACCCAGCCCCTGCCGGAGTTTTTTCGCGCGCCGAAACGCCCGGACGGCCCGGCCTACCGGCAGTATCGCCGCTATTTGTTGGAAACCTCACAGTTTCCCGGCGGCTTCTACTCGCGCTCCGGACGGCGACAGCTGTTGCGGCAGGTGGTCGATATGATGCTCTCGTCCGAGGACCCCTATGACGCGTTCCTCACCGGCACAGCAGCGCCACGGCAACACTTGCGCCTCGTGACCTGACCTCGGCTACAGGTCGTGCTGGATTTTCGCGTGACACTCGGCTACCTTACACTCAAAACTTGAGGCAAAATAAAAATAGGTCGAGGAGACCGAGCAGTGAAACCCATGCATTTTCGATGGGCGCGCCCCGTGGCCTTGCTGGCTGCGGTTGCCCTCGCAGCATCATGCGGCCTGCCCAAGGTAGGCCCCAGCAAACGCCAGATCTTTGCAGGCTCCGTGCAAAAACAGGGCGACGCCTTTGTCGTCGCCGTGAATGACCGCGTCGCCCGCGCAACCGCCGTCGTGCCGGCGCTTGGATTTTCCAATCAGTTCACCAATGCATCGGTGCTGACCTCCGATATCATTCGTCCCGGCGATATCCTCGGCCTGACGATCTGGGAAAACGTCGATGACGGCCTTCTGGCCAGCACCGGCGCCAACGCCACCCTGCTCGAAGAAGTGCAGGTCGATGGCGCGGGCAATATCTTTGTGCCCTACGCAGGTCGTGTACGCGCCTCCGGCAACACCCCGGAACAGCTGCGTGAAGCGATCACCAAGAAGCTCGAGGATCAGACCCCAGACCCGCAGGTGCAGGTTCGTCGCCTCGCCGGTGATGGCGCCACTGTCAGCCTGACCGGCGCCGTTGGCGCACAGGGCGTCTACCCGATCGAACGCCCCACCCGCACATTGGCCACCATGCTGGCGCAGGCCGGTGGTGTGGCGATCGAACCCGAGATTGCACAGGTTTCCGTCATTCGCGGCGGCCATACCGGCACCATCTGGTTCGAGGATCTCTACGATCACCCGGAACTCGATATCGCGCTGCGCAACGGTGACAAGATCCTGGTTGAGGGCGATACCCGCTCCTTCACCGCACTTGGCGCCACCGCCGCACAGGCGCGTGTGCCCTTCGACAGCCAGAACCTCTCCGCACTCGAGGCCATCGCACAGGTTGGCGGGCTCATTGCCACCGCCTCCGATCCCACCGGCGTGTTTGTGTTCCGCAACGAGGCGCCAGAGATCTCCAACCAGGTGCTGGGACGCGACGATCTGATCGGCGCGCAGCGGATGGTCTATGTGCTGAACCTCACCCAGCCGAACGGTCTGTTCATCGCGCGGGACTTCGTGATCCGCGATGGCGACACCATCTATGTGACCGAAGCGCCCTATGCGCAGTGGACCAAGACGCTGTCGCTGCTGACCAGCCCGCTGTCCACCGCCGCCAGTGTCGAGACCCTGTTCGGCGGCAGCTAAGCCAGCATGATGCACGCGCCTTCGCCGCATCCAGACACCACAGAAACCGGGAGCCAACGCTCCCGGTTGTTCGTCTATAACGGCGGCTTTCTGACCCAAAAGCGTGTCCGGCGTATCCTTGATCTCGCCGGGTACGACATCAGCCTTGGCCTGCCCAAGGAGGGCGATCAGGTCGGCATTTGGGGCGACAGTCCCACCGCCCACCGGGGCCGCAAGATCGCCGAAGAGCATGGCGCGCCGCTGGTGCGGATCGAGGACGCCTTTTTGCGCTCGGTCTATCCGGGCCGCAGGGGCGAGCCGCCGCTGGGCCTGTTGATCGACCGCACCGGCGTGCATTTTGATCCCTCACTGTCGAGCGACCTGGTCACGCTGCTGAAAGACCACCCGCTCGATGACAGCGCCCTGATGAAACGGGCGCGGGATTGCATGGCCCGCCTGCAGGACGCTCACCTGAGCAAATACAACGCCTTTCACCCGGATGTACCGCCGCCCGAACCTGGTTATGTGCTGGTGGTGGATCAGCTGCGCGAGGATGCCTCGGTCAGGGCCTCGATCCCCTTTCCCGGCGCCGATCAGGGGCGGTTTCAGGAAATGCTGGCCTTCGCGCAGGAGGAAAACCCCGGTGCGCGTATCCTCATCAAGACCCATCCGGAGACCTCGCAGGGCCACCGCGAGGGCTATTTCGATGCCCGCCATGCCAATGACCGGGTGGAGCTGTTCGACGCGCCGGTCTCGCCCCATCTGCTGCTGGAGGGTGCGGTGGGCGTTTACACCGTGTCGTCGCAGCTGGGGTTCGAGGCGATTCTTTCGGGGCATCGGCCGCGCATCTTTGGCCAGCCCTTCTATGCGGGCTGGGGGCTGACGCAGGACGAGTTTCCCCCGCCCGGCCGGAACCGCCGCCTGACACGCGCGCAATTGTTTGCCGCCGCAATGATCCTCTACCCCACATGGTATGATCCCCATCACGACCGGCTCTGCCCGCTGGAGCTGGTAATCGACTCGCTGGAGGCGCAGGTGCGCGCCTGGCGCGAGGATCGTGCGGGCTGGGCGGCCTCCGAGATGCGGCTGTGGAAACGTGCGCCGTTGCAGCACTTCTTTGGTCAGCACAAGCGCATGACCTTCACCGAAAAGACCAAGACCGCAAGGAAGAGCGGCAAGAACTGGATGGTCTGGGCCAGCAAGGCCACCAAGGACCACGCTGGCGCGCATCACCTGGAGGACGGCTTTTTGCGCTCACGCGGGCTGGGGGCGGAGCTGGTGCCGCCGCTGTCGCTGGTATTGGACCGGCAGGGCATTTACTACGACCCCACCCGGCAGAGTGATCTGGACGATCTGATCCGCGAACGCGTGAGCCTGACGCCGCAGCAGGAGCGGCGAGTGGAAACACTGGTGATGCGGCTGATCAAACATGAGGTGACGAAATACAACCTCGACGGTGACCTGCCGGATCTGCCCAAGGGCCACCGGGTGCTGGTGCCCGGTCAGGTGGAGGATGACGCCTCGATCCGGCTTGGCGCGGGCAAGATCAACACCAATATGAAGCTGCTGCAAGCAGTGCGCGCGGCGCGGCCCAACGCGGTGGTGATCTACAAACCGCACCCCGATGTAGAGGCGGGCCTGCGCAAGGGGCGCATCAAGTCCGCTGAGAGCTGGGCCGATGTGGTGGCCGAACAGGCCAATCCGGCGGCGCTGATCGACAGCGTGGATGAGGTCTGGACCATGACCTCGCTCCTGGGGTTCGAGGCGCTGTTGCGCCGGGTGCCGGTGACCTGCGTCGGCCTGCCGTTCTATGCCGGCTGGGGGCTGACCCGCGACCGGCTGGAAGCGCCGCACTGGCGCGATGTGCGCCCCGGCATCCTGAGCCTGGCCCACGCAGCGCTGATTGACTATCCGCGCTATTTTGACCCCCTGTCCAACCTGCCCTGTTCGCCGGAGGTTGCGGTGGATCGGTTGATCGCCGGGGATCTGCCCGCGCCCGGTGGCGTGAACCGCAGCTTGTCGAAACTGCAGGGACTTCTGGCCTCCTTTGCGCCGCTCTGGCGCTGAGCGCAGGATGCGAGGCTCTGCCTCGCGCTCCGAGGTATTTTCAAAAAGATGAAGAGGGCGCCGGGGGCGCTATGACGTTAGCTTTGGGGGCGGCGCCAGCGGTGCAGGATGTCAGCGCCGATGGCGCGGGTCTCCACCAGCTCAAACCTCGGGGCCTCGGCGAGGCGGCCAATGCCAAGCGCACCGATCGAGGGCAGGCCTTCGGCGCCGATGCTGAGGCCGGCGGTAAAGCCGACCAGCTCGTCCACCAGATCATGCGCCAGGAGCGTCGCGGCCAGCGCGCTGCCGCCCTCGCAGAACACCCGGGTCAAACCGGCGCTGCCCAGTTGTTGCAGCAAGTCATGCGGGTCGATCTGGGTGCCAAGCGCGCTGCAGGACAAAAGCGTCGCGCCCAGTCCCTCCCAGGCGCGCAGCCGTTCCGCATCGGCACCAGTGCCATGGCAAAGGTAGAGCGGGACCTCCCTGGCGCTGCGGGCGAGTTTGCTCATCAAGGGCAGGTCAAGATGGCGCGAGACCACCACTCGAGCTGGCTGATCGTCGATGCCGAGATCGCGCACGGTGAGCGAGGGATCATCCGCCCGCGCCGTCCCGGCCCCGACCATCACCGCATCATGGCGGGCGCGCATCGCATGCACCACACGACGGGCCTCCGGGCCTGTGATCCATTGGCTCTGCCCCGATCCAGTGGCGATGCGCCCATCAAAGCTGGAGGCCAGTTTCAGCGTCACGAAGGGGCGGCCCTGTTCTGTCTTGAGAAAGAATCCCTCGTGATCAAAGCCGGCCTCATCTGCGCGGATGCCACTGGTCACGGTGACGCCGGCGGCGCGCAGCATTTCAAAGCCCTGACCGCTGACCCGGGGGTCGCTATCCTCGATGGCGGCGACCACGCGGGCAATGCCCGCATCGATCAGCGCCTGGGCGCAGGGCGGCGTCTTGCCGTGGTGGGAGCAGGGTTCAAGGCTGACATAGGCCGTGGCGCCGCGCGCGCCCTCGCCCGCCTGTGCCAGAGCCATGGCTTCGGCATGGGGGCGCCCGCCGGGTTGGGTCCAGCCCCGGCCCACGACACGGCCATCCTTCACGATGACACAGCCCACCGCAGGATTTGGCCATGTTCGGCCCTGCCCACGCCGCCCGAGCGACAGGGCAAGTCCCATGAAACGATGGTCGCGAGTGCTCACTGGATCAGACCTTTCCCCAGGCTGTTGGCAGGCCGCGGGGCCGGGCGTTACGTCTCGGGCTGGATCGGTGGACGCAGCTCGTGGACAAAGTCCTCAAAGTCATCCGCCGCCTGGAAATTCTTGTAGACGCTTGCAAAGCGGACATAGGCCACGGTGTCGATGCGGGCCAGCGCCTCCATCACGATTTCACCGATCTTCTTGGAGCCGATATCCGTCTCGCCCATGCTCTCAAGCCGACGCACGATGCCGGAGATCATCTGGTCGATGCGCTCGGGATCAACCGGGCGTTTCTGCATCGAGATGCGGATCGAGCGTTCCAGCTTGTCGCGGTCAAAATCCTCGCGCTTGCCGTTGGTCTTGATCACCACGAGATCGCGCAGCTGCACCCGTTCATAGGTGGTGAACCGCCCGTCACAGGCCGGGCAATACCGACGCCGCCGGATCGAGACGTGATCCTCCGCCGGGCGCGAATCCTTCACTTGCGTGTCGACATTTCCGCAAAATGGGCAGCGCATCCGCCGGCTCCCTTCCCTCGAGATAAATCGTTCTAGTGCGCAGGCTTGCGCAGTTATCCACAACTATAGGGGAGCAGCTAGGGTTTGGGTAGAGGGGAAATTCAACCGCAAGACCTTGGCGCGATCCGGAGCGCGAGCGCCCTCTTTATCACGACAGATGGGCAAAGATCCGGCGGTTGTGCGGTGCGTCGCGATGCTCGAACAGGTAAATGCCCTGCCAGGTGCCCAGCACCATCTGCCCCTCCGACACCGGGATCGACAGGCTGACCGGCATCATCGCCGCCTTGATGTGGGCGGGCATGTCATCCGGCCCCTCGTAGGTGTGACGCAGATAGCCCATGTCGGGGTGGCTGGAGGGCGGCACCAATCGCGCGAAATAGGCCAGAAGGTCCGTTTGCACCTCCGGGTCGGCGTTTTCCTGGATCAGTAGCGAACAGGAGGTATGCCGCACAAAGAGCGTCAGCAGGCCCTGCGCAGCGCCGCTGTGCGCCACGAAGCGCTGCACGTCACGGGTTACCTCATAGAGCCCCTGCCCGCGCGTCGCGACCTCAAGCTCCTGTTGCTGCATCACCGGGGCAATCTCAGAAGAACGGCAGCGGTTCGATATCGCGGCAGAAGCTGTCGCCACTGGAGACGCTGAAGTTATCGCCCGGTTTGAAGCCAAAGGTACTGATGAACGGGCGCGGGCCGCCCTCTCGCGCCACAGGGGCGAGCGTGAAGGTCACACTGTCGATGCGACCGCTGACCGTGCTGGGCGCGCGTCCTTTGGCGACATAGATGTCCTGCGACCACCCTGCCCCAAGCGCACGGCGGGCGTATTCCGAGGCGGCACACCAGTAGGCGGCGCCCTCCGCGCCGATTTCCGGCACCACCTCAAAACTGCCATCCTCCAGCGCGTAGATGCGGGCCATCGCGCGCGAGGAGAAGTAATCTGCTTGCGGGCCCAAGCCTTGCGGCACGCTGCACCCCGCGAGGACAGCTGTCGCGGCAATCAACGGCAGGACGAAGACACGAGAAAAGATGCGAGGACGAATGGGCATTGGAATATCCTTGTAGCCGAAGCCGGTTGCCCAAAATGTAGTGTAGCTCTCCCGGAGGGACAAGCCGCAGCGCCGCACCGCGACACAAACGCGCCGAAATCAGGTCAGCGCGACTGCGGGAAGGGAATCACATCTGCGGTATGGCCGGTGCCAAGGGTCTCTTCCAGCAGGTCGAGAGCTGCCGGGTTTGGCGCCTCGCCTCCGTCCGCGCGGTATTTTTCGCGCGCCTTACGGCGCAACATCGCGCGGGTTTCCTGCGGGCTCATCCGCTTCAGGTCCTGCTCATGGTCACGCAAAGCTGCCACGAGGAAGGAATTCACCTCCGTCATCGTGTCCAGCGCATCAAGTTTTTCATCGAGCGCCTCCACGGCGCGCGTCAATTCAGTGCTGCTACTCATGTTCACCCCCCGGTGCTTGGCGCAAGTGTATCGACTGCTCCCACGAACAGAAGTTAATTTATCGAAAGATTTAATCAATATGCAGAAGGCCGGATTGGTTAACGCGCCGCGCGCTGCTCTCCCCGCCCCGACCTGAGGCGCGCAGCCCTCACATGGCATCACATGAGGGCGCCACCAGGCGCACCCGCGCGCAAATCACCAACGAAAAAGGGCGCCCCGCGTGGGACGCCCTCAAAATCATGGCAACACAGTGTGCTTACTGATCGAGGAAGCTGCGCAGTTTGCGCGAGCGGCTCGGGTGCTTGAGCTTGCGCAGCGCCTTGGCCTCAATCTGACGGATCCGTTCGCGGGTCACCGAGAACTGCTGGCCGACCTCTTCCAGAGTGTGGTCGGTGTTCATGCCGATGCCGAACCGCATGCGCAGAACCCGTTCCTCACGCGGCGTCAGCGACGCCAGCACGCGGGTGGTGGTTTCCTTGAGGTTTTCCTGAATGGCGCTGTCCAGCGGCAGCACGGCATTCTTGTCCTCGATGAAATCGCCCAGCTGGCTGTCTTCCTCGTCCCCGATGGGGGTTTCGAGGGAGATCGGCTCCTTGGCGATCTTCATCACCTTGCGGACCTTCTCCAGCGGCATCTGCAGCTTTTCAGCCAGCTCTTCCGGGGTCGGCTCGCGGCCGATCTCGTGCAGCATCTGACGGCCGGTGCGGACCAGTTTATTGATCGTCTCGATCATATGCACCGGAATACGGATGGTGCGCGCCTGATCGGCGATCGAACGGGTGATCGCCTGACGGATCCACCAGGTGGCGTAGGTCGAGAACTTGTAACCACGGCGGTATTCGAACTTGTCCACGGCCTTCATCAGGCCGATGTTGCCTTCCTGAATGAGATCAAGGAACTGCAAGCCACGGTTGGTGTACTTCTTGGCGATGGAGATCACGAGGCGCAGGTTGGCCTCGACCATTTCCTTCTTGGCCTGACGGGCCTCTTTTTCGCCCTTCTGGACCTGCTGCACGATGCGGCGGAATTCCGAGATGTCGAGACCGACATACTGGCCCACCTGCGCCATGTCGGCGCGCAGCTCTTCAACCTTGTCGGTGGAGCGTTCGATGAACATTTTCCAGCCACGGCCAGGCTTGTCGCCCATTTCCGACAACCAGTTCGGATCCAGCTCGCGGCCACGATAGGCCTCGACGAATTCCTTGCGGTTGATGCGGGCCTGGTCGGCCAGCTTCACCATGGCACTGTCGATCTGCATGACGCGACGGTTGATGCCATAGAGCTGGTCAATCAACGCCTCGATGCGGTTGTTGTGCAGGTGCAGACCGTTCACCAGTTCGACGATCTCGGAGCGCAGCTGCTGATATTTCGCCTCGTCGCTCTGCGAGAAGGAGCCATCCTCGTTGAGGGTGGCCGAGATCCGCAGATCCTGCATTTCCGACAACATCGCGAAATCGTTGGAGATCCGCTCCAGCGTTTCCAGCACGCGATCCTTCAGCGCCGCTTCCATGGCCGCGAGGGACATGTTGGCCTGTTCGTCATCGTCGTCGTCATCGTCGTCGTTGTTGAGGATCGGATTGCCGTCGGCATCCAGCTCCGGGCCGGAGTCCTTGTCTTTTTCCGGCTTGGCCGCACTCGCCACGGCAGAGGTATCCACCACCGGTTCGCCCACGCCGCCCTCTTCGTCCATCTGGTCGCCAAAGGTGGTTTCCAGATCGATGACGTCGCGAAGGAGAATATCCTCGGACAGAAGTTCGTCGTGCCAGATGGTGATCGCCTGGAAGGTCAGCGGGCTTTCGCACAGCCCGAGGATCATCGTGTTGCGACCAGCCTCGATGCGCTTGGCAATCGCGATCTCGCCCTCGCGGGACAGCAGCTCGACCGAGCCCATCTCGCGCAGATACATGCGCACCGGATCATCGGTACGGTCCAATTTCTCGGACCCAGCACCGGCCACCGCAACTTCGCGGTTGGCTTCGGTGGAGACCAGTTCGGTGGAGCCTTTGTTCTCCTCCTCCTCGGCCTCTTCGTCCTCGATGATGTTGATGCCCATCTCCGACAGCATGGACATGACGTCCTCGATCTGTTCGGAGGAGACCTGATCCGGCGGCAGAACCTGGTTCAGCTGATCGTAGGTGATGTAGCCCTTCTCACGAGCTTCAGCGATCATCTTCTTGACTTGGGCCTGGCTCATGTCGAGCGAAATTTCCGGCTCCTGGTCGTCAGGCTTGCGGTCGTCGGTATCTTTGGCGGCCATTCAATGCTCCTCTAAGGGGCTGCGGGCGATTCGGCTGATGCGAATCTGTAGAGCGGTCATCTGATTCGTCACCCGGTTTACCCAATTTTTCTCCAAGCTTCTTTAGCAAAACGTCACACCGCGGCGTCGTGGCCACAGTTTACCACGCAAAATACCGGTGATTCGTCATTCTGCCGTGAAGCCGATTCGCTTGAGCAGGTCCCCGAAGGCATCGCGCTCATCCCGATTGAGCCGCGCCCCGTTTTCACCCACGTCATAAGTTGCCTTGTCCTCATTTTCGCTGCGCACAGCCCGGTTGCGGGCCTCTGCCGCCTGACGCAATCGCCAGGTCAGGGCCTCATCCGCCAAGCCATCCAGATCCTCTTCGGCCTCCGCCAGTTCGGCATTGAGCCCCGCGATGCTTTCGAGTTTTGCGAATTCTTCGGCCAGTGTCAGACTGGCCATGTCCAGATCGCCGGGTTTTCGCACGCAGGGGCTAAGTGCCACATGGCGCAGCGACAGCAGGTTTTCAAGAGCATCCGGCCCCAGAGCATAGGCAATTTCATCGCGCAGTCGCTCTGGTGCATCGATCCCGAAGCGCAGCAACAGGTCCCGCAGATGGGCGTGATCCATGTCCAGGCACTGCATGCGTTCCAGGTTGACCTCGAACTCCGGGATCACCGTCGGCGTGGTGATGGCGGTGGCCAGAATCACCGCCTCGCGCACCCGGGCGAAATCATGGTCTTCGGCGGAGGCGACAATCGAGGCGCGTGTGGTGCTGCGCGGCGCTGGCGGGGCTCCCCATGGCGCCCGCCGGCCATCGCGAAACCCGCCTTGGGCACGGGAGCGCGGCTGGTAGCCTCCGGGACGCTGGCCATAGCCGGAGCCCCCCTGCCCGCCGCGACCACCGCCGTCGCGATTGCCGCGAAAGAGCTGAAAACGCAGCTCTTTCAGGTCCTCGGCATAGTGCTGACGGATCGAGGGATCGCGGATCAGCTTGATCTTCTCGCGCAGGGATTTGTCCAGCGCTGCCTTGCGTTCGGGGCTGTCGAACACCCGGCCTTCGGTCTCGCGCCGCCACAGCAGCCGCACCATCGGGATCGCCTGATCCAGCACCGCCTGCACCGCCTCGACGCCCTCGGCGCGCAACAGGTCGTCCGGGTCCTTGCCTTCCGGCATGATGGCAAAGCGCAGGGATTTGCCCGCCTCCAAGAGCGGCAGCGCCATGTCGATCAGCCGCATCGCCGCGCGCAGACCAGCGGTGTCGCCATCCAGCGCAATCACCGGCTCGTCGGACATCCGCCACAACAACTGCAGCTGATTGTCGGTCACCGCAGTTCCCAAGGGCGCCACGGAGGAGGCAAAGCCGGCCTCCGCAAGCGCGATCACATCCATGTAGCCTTCGGCCACGATCAGCGTACTGCCGCGCCCCGAGGCCGCCCGCGCGGGGCCGTGGTTGTAAAGGTTGCGCCCCTTATCAAACAGCTCGGTTTCCGGCGAATTCAGGTATTTGGCGTTGTCATTGGGATCCATGGCCCGGCCGCCAAAGGCGATCGCCCGGCCCCGCGCATCGCGGATCGGAAACATGATCCGGTTGCGGAACACGTCATAGGGCCGCTTGCCCTTGTTCGAGGGTTTGGCCAGCCCCGCGCCCAGGATCAGATCGTCGGCGACATCCTTGCCCTTCAGCGCATCCCAGAGGTTCTGCCAGCCGTCCGGGGCAAAGCCGATCTCCCAGCGGTCCAGTGCGGCCTGGTCGAGACCACGGCGTGCCAGATAGGCGCGCGCCTCGCTGGCGCCTTGGGTCTTCAGCTGCAGGCGGAAGTAGTTCACCGCCTGCTCCATCACCTCGGCCAATTGGGTGCGGCGGTCCTGTTTCTCGGCCGCCTTCGGGTCGCGCTTGGGCATTTCCAGCCCGGCCTCGCCCGCGAGGATCTCCACCGCCTCCATGAAGGAGACATTCTCTGTCTCCTGCACGAACTTCAGCGCATCGCCCTTGGCGTGACAGCCAAAGCAGTAGTAGAATCCCTTGCGGTCATCCACATGAAAAGACGCGGTTTTTTCATGGTGAAAGGGACAAGGGGACCACAGGTCGCCCTTGCCCGGCTGGCTCTTGCGCTGGTCCCACATGACCTTGCGCCCGACCACGTCAGACAGGCTGACGCGGGTGCGCAATTCATCCAGGAATCCGGGCGGCAACGACATTCACATCTCTCCAGTCAGGGGGCGCATCAGGTGCTGGTTCAGCTACCGGAGAGGTTCTTTTTCATTTCCTGAATCTGATCCCAGTTTTCCACACATTGGGTCTCGAAGATCTCGCCCAGGTCGATGTTCTTCAGGTCGCGACGCTTCATCTGATAGACGTGTTGCGTCAGCTGCGGGATGGCGTTGGAGAAGTTCTCCGGCCACTCCGGTTCGGCGGCGCGGATGGTCTCTTCGACCTTGCCCTCGGGCACCCGGTCCAGACGCGCGGCTTGCACGGCGGCCATCACCTGCCCCTGATATTTGCAGCTTTCCTCCTTGCCGAGGTCTGCGGCAGAGAACGCGGGGGTGGCGAAGAGGGGCGCGGCCACAAGTGCGGCTGCGAAGATGTTGCGGATCATGGATCAGCTCCGGAATCAGTTTCGTGATCCCTGTCAATCTAGCCCCGTGCTGCCACGGCTTCCATGGCTCTTTTCAAATCGTGAACAAGCGTCGCCGAAAAAGAGCGGAACACCATGATTTGCAAGGCTTTTGGTCCGACCCGCGTGATAGACGCCATCATGTGTTTCAGCTCCGTGCGCGCGGTGTGGCCGCGTTTGAACACCTGTGGCCGCAGATCAATGGGCACCAGACGGGCCATCACCTCCTCGGCGCGCGCGCCCTCCAGCCGCACCACCGCCCAGCCATCGCTGAGGTCGGTGAGCGCTGCATGTGCCGCGAGGTTAGGATCGGCCACGGGGCCGACCAGCAGCGCCTGCGCCCGGCCAAACCAGATCGCGCGAGCCTCCGCCTTGCCAGTGGAGCGGTTGGGCGCGGGAAACCCCATGCCATGCGCGGCGTTCAACGCATCGCTCAGCGGTTTTTCCTGCCCCTTGTAGGGCGCGATCAGGGTCATGGCGGCGGGCATGTCCTCTGTGAGGGTCACGTCACCAATGGTCAGCGGCAGCAGCCCCGCGCAGGGGGAGTGTGCGGCAAGTTGCATCTCAGTTTCAGCCACGAACGCGCCCTCCCTCAGGGTCAAAGAACACAGGGTTCACCACTTCGCACAGGGTGTCGATGCCCCGCGTATGATCCACCAGCCGGATGGTATCGCCCATCCGGTCCGGCCCGCCCGACAGCATCGCCAACCCGATCATATGTCCCAGCGTCGGCGAGAACCCCACCGAGGTCACATAGCCAAGGTCATTGACCCGCTCCACGGTGTCATCGGGGTCAAACAGATGCGCCCCGGCGCTGAGCGCCTGCATCGCGCCCACGGGTTTGAGGCCCACAAGCCGCATCCGGTCGTCATCCATCAGCCCGTCTCGTTCCGACAAAGCCTTGCCCCAGCAGGATTTCTTTTTCGAGACCAGTCCCTGCATGCCGAGGTCAAAGGCGGTGACGGTGCCGTTGATCTCAGCATGGGTGATAAAGCCCTTCTCGATCCGAAGCACATTCAGCGCCTCCATCCCGTAAGGGCCACCGCCGAGGGGTTCAGCCCGCTCCAGCAGCAGGCGATAGAGTGCGTCGCCATAGCGCGCGGGCACCGCGATCTCATAGGCGTGTTCGCCCGAGAACGAGATCCGGAACAGCCGCCCGGCCACGCCCGACACGGTGATCGCCCCGCAGGCCATGAAAGGGAAGGTCTCACTATTGACGTCCTCGTCCACCAGCGCGTCGATCAGATCGCGCGCCTTGGGGCCAGCCACCGAGAACTGGGCCCATTGATCGGTCACAGAGGTGAAGCGCACATCAAGATCCGGGCGCACCACCTGCGTGAGGTACTCCAGATGCGCCATCACCTGCCCCGCCGCCGCGGTGGTGGTGGTCATCACATAGTGGTTTTCCCCCAGCCGCGCGGTGGTGCCGTCATCCATGACAAAGCCATCCTCGCGCAACATCAGACCATAGCGCACGCGCCCCAGCTTCAGGGTAGAGAACAGGTTGGTATAGGCGAGATCCAGCAGCTCTGCCGCATCCGGTCCCTGAATGTCGATCTTGCCCAGTGTCGAGACATCGCAGACGCCCACGGCATTGCGCACCATGGTGACCTCGCGGTCGCAGGATTGCCGCCAGGTGCTCTCGCCGTCCTTGGCGAAATAGCTGGCGCGATACCACAGGCCGACCTCGATATTGGCGGCACCACGCTGCAGCGATGCCTTATGCGAGGTCAGATAGCGTTGCGGCATAAACCCCTGATCCTCGGCCCCTGCCCCCATCGCAGCAATGGACGTGGGCACGAAAGGCGGGCGGAAGGTGGTGACACCGGTTTCCGCAATGCTGCGCCCGGTGGCATCGGCCAGCACCGCCAATGCGGCCACGTTGGAGTTCTTGCCCTGATCGGTGGCCATGCCTTGGGTGGTGTAGCGCTTCATATGTTCGACCGAGCGGAAGTTCTCCCGCGCCGCCTGCGCCACATCCTTGACGGTGACGTCGTTCTGGAAATCGAGCCACGCCCGCCCCTTGCCCGGCACCGCCCACAAGGGGCTGATCCGGTAGGGCGCATCGGTGGCCTCTGGCAGAGGCGCAGGATCAACCGATGTGCCGATGCTGGCCAGTGCGGTGACGGCGGCCTGCGCGCCATCCTGCAAGGCACCATGGGTGGAAAACACCCCATTGGCGGCCCCTGCGACCACCATGCCCGGCACCGCATCCGGTTTTGGCAGGAAGGCCGCCAGCTCCCGGTTCCACTCCGGGCGCGCGCCCATGTGGCAGGTCAGATGCACCGAGGGGTTCCAGCCGCCAGATACGGCCAGACAATCGGTTTGCAGCTTTTCCTCGCCATTGACGCTGCGGATGGTGACGCTCTCCAGCCGCTGCCGCCCGGCGCTGTCGCAAATCATCGCGCCCTTGATGACGGGGAATTCGCCACTGTCGGGCGCGTCATGGCGGCTGTCGACCACGGCGGTGACATGCACCCCCTCCGCCACCAGATCCCGCGCGGTGCGATGGGCGTCATCGTTGTTGGCAAACACGGTGATCCGCGCGCCCGGAGCCACCCCCCAGCGATTAAGGTAGGCCCGCACCGCCCCCGCCATCATGATGCCGGGGCGGTCGTTGTTGCGAAAGGCGATGGGACGCTCGATCGCCCCCGCCGCCAGCACCGAGGCTTTGGCGGCGATGCGCCAGAAACACTCGCGCGGGCGATGCGCGGTCTTGAGCGACTGGCTCGGCGGCAGGTGGTGCGAGACCCGCTCCAGCGCCGAATAGGTGCCCTGGTCATAGACGCCGGTGACCGCAGTGCGCGGCATCAGGCGCACGTTGTCCATGTCCTCCAGCTCAGCCAGAGCCTCTGCCACCCAGACATGCGCGGGCTTGCCGTCAATCTCCTCAACCTCTGCCAGAAGACGCCCGCCCATGCGGCTATCGTCTTCGGCGAGGATCACATCAGCCCCCGCACGCCCCGCCGTCAGTGCCGCCATCAGCCCGGCCGGGCCAGACCCGATCACCAGCAGGTCACAAAAGGCAAAGGCCTTCTCGTAAGGATCCTTGTTGGCCGCCCCGGACAAGGCCCCAAGCCCCGCCGCGCGCCGAATGATCGGCTCATAGAGCTTCTCCCACAGGGGCGCGGGCCACATGAAGGTCTTGTAATAAAACCCCGCCCCAAGAAAGGGCGCGGCCAGATCGTTCACCGCCATGACATCGCGCTCAACCGAGGGCCAGCAGTTCTGGCTCTGCGCCGCCAGGCCCTCGAACAGCTCCTGCTGGGTGGCCCGGATATTGGGATCTCGCGCCGCGCCCTTGCCGGTGCTGACCAGCGCGTTGGGCTCCTCGGAACCTGCGGTCAGGATGCCACGCGGACGGTGATATTTGAACGAACGCCCCACCAGATGCACGTCATTGGCCAAGAGGGCCGAGGCCAGCGTGTCGCCTTCCAGCCCCATGTAATCCTTGCCATTAAACGAAAAATTGACGGTCCGATTGCCGGACACCAGCCCCTTGCCGGAAATCCTCATGACTGGCCCTCCTTGATCGCAAGGCCCGCGTCTTGCGCCAGCGCCACGCCCAGCATCTCATGGGTGGCGGTGTTGCGCGTGACCTTCAGCCAGGCCCCACAGCCCATGTCATGCTGCCACAACTCCTCCAACGGCCCGGCCGGGTTGTCGCGCAGATGCACATGCGCGTCCCATTCCGCCACCCCAGCCTCCAAAGCAGGCACCGGCAAGGCCGCGCCCTTGTAGGTGAATTCGCGCCGATCGCACGCGCCGCACAGCGGACAGGTGATCCTCATGACAACCGCCCCTTCATCTTTTCAAAAATACCTCCGCCGGAGGCTCCCCATCTGCGCGACAGGCGCTTAGTGCAGATTGTGTTGCGCACCGGTGCCCTCCTCATCCATCAGACCATAGCCGCTGTGGAACCGGTCCAGCTTGAACCCCGTGGCCGCCTCATGCGGGCGGTCGGTGGCGATCAAATGCGCAAAGCAATGCCCCGAGGCCGGCGTCGCCTTGAAGCCGCCGTAACACCAGCCCGCATTGAGGTAGAGTCCCTCGATCGGCGTGTGGTCGATAATGGGCGATCCATCCGGCGTCATGTCCATGATGCCCCCCCAACTGCGCAGCAGCCGCGCCTTGGTGACGGCGGGCACCATGGCCGCAATCGCCTCCATCGTGTGTTCCTGCATCGGCAGGTTGCCCCGCGCCGCATAAGAACTGTAGAAATCCAGATAGCTGCCAAACACCAGCCCGCCCTTGTCGGACTGGCTGATGTAGAGATGCCCCTCGGCGAAGGTGATCACATGGTCGATCACCGGCTTCAGCCCCTCGGTGACAAAGGCCTGCAGCACATGGCTCTCGATGGGCAGGGTCAGCCCCGCCATCGCCGCCACCTGGCTCGACCGGCCCGCCGCCGCCAGCGCCACCTTTTTGGCCCGGATCGGTCCGCGCGCGGTCTGCACGCCCACCACTTTGCCGCCCTCGACATCGATGCCGGTCACTTCGCAGTTCTGGATCAAATCAACGCCGAACTGGTCCGCCCCGCGCGCGAAGCCCCAGGCCACCGCATCATGGCGCGCGGTGCCCGCCCGGCGCTGCAACAGCGCGCCCATGATCGGAAAACGGTTGTTGTCGTAGTTGAGGAAAGGCACCAGCGTCTTCAGCTGATCACGATAGAGGATCTCCGCATCGTCGCCCTGATTGATGATGGAATTGGCACGGCGCACCGCGGCATCACGCTGGCCATCGTTGTGAAACACATTCAAGATGCCGCGCTGGGACATCATGGCGTTATAATTCAGATCCTGCTCCATCCCCTCCCAGAGCTTCAGGGAATGGGAATAAAACTCCGAATTGCCCGGCAGGTAATAATTGGCGCGCACAATGGTGGTGTTGCGCCCGACATTGCCGCCGCCGAGGTAGCCCTTTTCCAGCACCGCGATATTGCGCAGACCATGTTCCTTGGCGAGATAATAGGCGGTGGCCAGCCCGTGACCGCCACCGCCCACGATAACCACATCATAGTCGCGCTTCGGTTCCAGGTCGCGCCAATGCGAGGTCCAGCCCTTGTTGCCGGTCAGCCCTTCCTTCAGCACCCGCCAGCCCGAAAATCGATCCGAAATCCCCATGGCCCACTCCCAAACGGTGTTTCACGCCGCACCACGCCCGATGGCACGCCCTGTCGCCCTAGTGCTAGCGGGTTTGCGCGCCCGGTCATAGCCCCGCCTCCAGCACCGCGGCATTCTCTTGCGCAGATGGCCACGAACTGGGCACTTATGTCCAGTGCAATTTCAGAGCAAAACCATCGCGCCCCTGCCGACGCTGGCAATACAGCAGGGCGCGACACCCGAAGGTACCGCGCCACGCGTCAGGTGAAAATGAAGCCGTGCCTGCAAGGCCAAGGCACAGCAGGGATGCCACACAGCATCAGCGTGTTACCCATTCCCACCGGTCAGATCCTGCGCCAGCATCAGCGCATTGCCATCAGGGTCGTAGAAGGTCGCGGTTTTGACCATGCCCTCGACGACATCCGTCTCGCCATCAAATGTCACCTCGGCCTGTTCCAGCTTCTGCCGCGCCGCGTCCAGATCCGCGATCCCGAAGACCGGCACACAATTGCCGGGTGCGGGCTTGGTGTGCTCGCCAAACCCGATGACAACACCGGGCGTGTTTGTCCGGATCTCGGACCAGCCCGCGTCATCAGCATGATAGAGCAGCTCGAACCCCAACATGCTTTGGTACCATTTGGCGCTGGCATGACGGTCGGTGACGGACATGGCGAGGGTTATGGTCTGATCGACGGAAATGAGTGACATGGGCTTTCCTTATGATTCAAAATATACTAACTATACTTTATGGACATTAAGCTGTTTGTCAACATCACCTCACGGGCCTGGGCACTGCCGATATTGTCGAGCCTGCATTCGGGTGTCGCCGGGCGGCAGGCGCCGCTGCTGGCTGCCACTGGCGCCAGCAGGACTGCCTTCGCGCAAAGCATGGATCACCTGATCCAGTTGGGCCTTCTTGAGCGAAACCCGGGCTACGGCCACCCGCTGCGTCCGGAATTCCGGCTGACACCTCTGGGAAAGACGGTCGCGGCCCTTGCCGATAGAATCCGCGATGTTGCAACAGAGGAAGACTGGCCCCTGCTGCGCCGGTCATGGACGTTGCCGGTTCTGACATCGCTGCACCGGCCGAGTCATTTCACGGAGATCAAGCAACAGCTGCCGACGATTACAGATCGGGCGCTGTCGCAGTCGTTGAAATCAATGGAAGCCCGGGACTGGGTCTGCCGCAGCGTTGATAGCGTCGCCCGCCCGCCAAGATCCATCTACAGCGCGGTGAACACCGGGGGCCGGATCAGTCAGGTCATCGCGCCCGACGTGGGTTTTGCTTAGACGCGCGGGCCCGGGTTGAGGGGATATCGCCATTGCGCGACAACGGCACATCTCCCTTGGGAGACAAAACAAAAAACGGCGGGTGGAGACCCGCCGTTTTTGTTGATTGCTGTGCAGGCGCGTCAGAGGCCCTTGGCGCGGTAGCTGGAGGCCACCTTGTCGATGGAGACCAGATAGGCGGCGGTGCGCAGGTCGGAGACATCATCACGCTCGTGCCAGACCTGCCGCATGGACTGGTAAGCAATGCGCATGGTGTCATCGAGACCGGAGCGCACCAGCTCCAGCTCGCCCGCGCCGCGGAGGTATTTCTCCTTGAACTTGGGATCGAGCGACCAGGCCTTGCCCATGCTTTCCGACAGCATTTCCAACTGATCGACCACCAGCTGGTGGCGCGCCTCTTCCTGACGGCGCTGCATGCGGCCAAAGCGGATGTGCGACAGGTTCTTGACCCACTCAAAGTAGGAGACCGTCACACCGCCGGCGTTGGCATACATGTCGGGGATAATGACCACGCCCTTCTTGCGCAGGATCTCGTCCGCACCGGCGGTCACCGGGCCGTTTGCGGCCTCAATGATCAGCTTGGCCTTCACATTGGCCGCGTTGGAAAGGTTGATCACCCCTTCCAGCGCCGCCGGGATCAGGATGTCGCATTCTTCCTCAAGGTACTTTGCACCGTCCTTGATATATTGCCCCGAGGGGTAGCCATCGACGCCGCCGTGCTTGGCGATCCAGGCGCGCAGATCCTCGATATCGAGACCGTTTTCATCAAACAGCCCACCGTCCCGCTCGATCACGCCGACGATCTTGCAGCCGTCCTCCTCAGAGAGGAACTTGGCCGCGTGGTAGCCCACGTTGCCGAGACCCTGCACGATGACGCGTTTGCCATCGAGGGTGCCGGAGAGACCGGCCTTGGCCTTGTCTTCCTCGTAGCGGAAGAATTCCTGCAGCGCATATTGCACGCCGCGGCCCGTGGCCTCGACCCGGCCAGCGATGCCGCCCGCGTTGAGCGGCTTACCGGTGACACAGGCGCGGGAGTTGATGTCGGTGGTGTTCATGCGGGCATATTGGTCCGCAATCCACGCCATCTCGCGCTCGCCGGTGCCCATGTCGGGGGCGGGCACGTTCTGCGAGGGGTTGATCAGGTCGCGCTTGGCCAGCTCATAGGCAAAGCGGCGGGTGATCAGCTCCAGCTCGTGCTCCTCATACTGGCGGGGGTCAATGCGCAGACCGCCCTTGGACCCACCAAAGGGTGCTTCGACCAGGGCACATTTGTAGGTCATCAGCGCCGCCAGCGCCTCAACCTCGTCCTGGTTCACGCCCATGGCGTAGCGGATGCCGCCCTTGACCGGTTCCATATGTTCGGAATGGACCGAACGGTAGCCGGTGAACGTGTGCATCTGGCCGCGCAGGCGGACCCCGAAACGCACCGTGTAGGTGGCGTTACAGACGCGGATTTTCTCCTCCAGCCCGGGCGGCAGGTCCATCAGCGCCACCGCGCGGTTGAACATGAGATCCACACTTTCGCGGAAGCTGGGTTCTTTGAGATTGCTCATGGGATAATCCCCGTCCTTCTGAAACGACTCAAGTGAGTATGCTCCCCATCTATGCAGAGAACGTTACCGACTGCGACCGTTTATCCCCGGAAATTGCACAAAAAACTGGCAGTTTAAGAACGTTAGCGATCACGAATCGTTCAGAGCGGGCCTGCGCATGGCCCCAACCGTGATTGTTTCCAAGCGTGGAACAACCGCGACAGCCGGGCGCGGATTAAGATCAAAATTTCATAAGAAGCACCAAGTTAGGCGTGGTTCCGCCCAAGTTCGGCCATCTTCCTCAACAAAAATTAAGAGAATATTCATGTCCACAAGTGCCCAGGCCTCTCAGGTTTGAGTCTGCGCGCATCGGACCGAAGGAACGAATGAACTATGAAGGTAAACTTCTGGAATTCATCTGCTCTGACCGGACCGCAATCGCGGTCGGGTCTGATGTGCCGACTGAAGCGCTTTCGCGAAGACGAAAGCGGTGTGCTGGCAAAGCCGATGGTCGCGACGCTGTTGCTCATGCTTGCTGTGGCCGGGATCGGCATGGATGTCGTGCGCCTGGAACGGGATCGCACCGAATTGCAATATACGCTTGACCGCTCCGTGCTGGCGGCGGCCGACCTGGATCAGCCGCTGGATGCCAAAGAGGTGGTGATCGACTACATGACCAAATCCGGTCTCGGCGAATATACCACCGCCGTGGACGCCGAGGTCTCGGTCTCGTCTCGACGCGTTTCCGCAAGCGTGGACGCGGATTTTGATCCCTATTGGATGAAATTCGCCGGCTACGAGAGCGTCCTGCCGCTGAACGCCGCCGCCACTGCGATCGAGAGCATCGGCAACGTGGAAATCTCACTGGTGCTCGACGTGTCCGGCTCGATGCGCAACAATTCCCGGCTGGTGAACCTGAAACGGGCCGCCAAGGAGTTCGTCCAGACCATGGACGAGAACACCGAAGACGGCAATATGACGATCTCCATCGTGCCCTATTCGACACAGGTGTCGATGCCCGAGGCCTTTCTCGACCGGATGCAGGTCAGCGGTGAGAACCGCTATTCCCATTGCCTGAACTTCGGCCAGTCCGACTTCAACTCCGCGAACCTTGATCTGCAGCAGACCTATCAGCGCGCGATGCATTTCACGATCTGGAACAGCGGTGATTATCGCGACAGAAACCAGCATGTGCGTCAACCCACCTGCGCCTCGCATGATGACAACCCGGAGCGCACGGCGCTTCTGATGTCGGACAATGTCGCGCAGTTGCAGAACTACATTGATCGCTTCAGCCCCTCCGAGAACACATCCATCGACCTGGGCATGAAATGGGGCACCGCGCTGCTGGATCCATCTGTGCAGCCGATCATCGCGCAGCTTGCCGACAGTGAGAACCCGAACCAGTCGATCGACTCGATCTACGCCGACCGCCCGGTGGCATACTCGGACACCGAAACGCTGAAGGTGATCGTGATGATGACCGACGGGCAGAACACCTCGCAATACTACGTCAACAACAGCTATCGCGATGGCCTGTCGACGGTCTGGTATAATGAAGATGCCGACGTCTACTCCACATATAATCCCAACCGCAGCTACGACAGGTTCTTTTGGGACCACACCAGAACATGGGAAGATCATGCCTATGGGAACGGAACCTATGAGGAGACCACCTGCACCGGCACAATTTACTACGGCAATTGCTATTACGGGTCCTGGCAGACCAAGACCGTAGAAGAGCCGGGCCAGGCAGAAGAACTGACCTACAACGAGCTCTTTGCCGACACCTCTCTGAAGTATGTCTACAACAGGCTCTTCGGCGACTGGATGAACAACGCCAGATACTACTGGTATGACCGCATCTATTCCTACGTCGGCTCAAACAGCAAAGATTCCCGCACGTTGGCGGTATGCGACGCGGCCAAGGACGAGGGTATCGTCGTCTTCACGATCGGTTTCGAGGCACCCTGGCGCGGCCAGCAGGTCTTGCAGCAATGCGCAAGCTCCGCCTCGCATTACTATGACGTGGATGGGTTGGAGATCTCGGATGCCTTTGCGTCCATCGCCACCGCCATCCGCCAGCTGAGGTTGACGGAATGATGAACTGGCCAAATCCCATAAAAACCCTGCGGGCCTTCCGCCGCAACGAGGACGGCAACGCAACGGTCGAGTTTGCCGTGTTGTTTCCGCTGATGCTGATGATCCTGTTTGCCACGGTCGAACTGGGCATGATCACCCTGCGTCAGGTCATGTTGGACCGCGCCATGGATATGACGGTGCGCGATATTCGCCTCGGAACGGGTGGAAACATGCAACACGACGACATTCGTGACCGCATCTGCGACCGCACCGGCATGATCGACGATTGCGCGGTGTCGCTGAAGCTGGAGATGGTCCAGCTGGACCCGTTCAATTGGTCCGGTGTCACGTCGGTCCCGGATTGCGTGGACTCGATCGAGCAGGTCGACCCGGTCAACACCTTCGTCAATGGCGCATCCAACGATCTGATGTTCCTGCGCGCCTGCATGAGCTTTGATCCGCTGTTCCCGCTCTGGGGCCTGGGCGGCAGCATGCAGAAAGATGATGACGGGCGGGTCCGCCTGTTTGCCTCCAGCGCCTTTGTTCAGGAGCCAAAGTAAGCCATGTTCAAGATGCTATCAGATACCCTGCGTCGATTTCGGCACCGCGAAGACGGCAATATCGCGATCGAAACTGCAATTTACCTGCCCTTCCTGCTGGGCGTCTTTGCAGTCACCTTTACCCTGTTCGACCTGTTCCGGCAGGAAACCGTGAACACCAAGGCCGCCTATACGGTCTCCGACCTCATCTCGCGTGAAACCACCGCGCTGAACGACGAATACATCAACAGCATCTACACGCTGGGGCGGATGATGGCACGCGCCGACTCTGGCATGTCGATGCGGGTCTCGGTGATCCGCTGGGACGCGGATGATGCGCGCTATTATGTGGACTGGTCCGTGGAACGTGGCGCGCAGATGGACATCTGGACCGACGCGACGGTGGTCGACATCGAGGACAAGCTGCCGACGATGCCGGATGAGGAACGGATCATCGTTGTCGAAACCTGGAATGACGTGGAACCGGCGTTCAATGTGGGTCTTGGCACACGCAATATCTACAATCTCGTCTTCTCCCGCCCGCGCTTTGCCTCGCAGATCGCATTTGAGGGATCTGTGGTCAGCGATGGCACCATCCATGACGACGAGGTGGTCGACAACGCCGAGAGTTAAGAGCAGACCGCCGTTGTTGCTGCAACGGCGGTCTGTCCTGCCTCAGCCCGGCCGTGATCATCACGGGTCGGGCTGAGGCCTTTTTGCGTCGATCACCAGATGCGGTTGCCCGTCCGACGTCTTTTCCTGGCTGAAGCCTTGGGGGCCAATCACGCCGGTGACCCGACGGCGCAGGTTCGAGAACCGCGTCGAGGTCACCACATCCACCGCCACGTCCAGATGCAGCTCCAGCCGCAACCAGCCGGGGTGCCCCGGCGCCGGAGTGGCGCGCAGGATCCGGGCGGTGAAAGGCTGCGACAGATACCGGCCCGAGACGCGCTCCCCCGGAGCAAACTGGCGCGCATCCGCTTGGGTCAATGTGGCAACGCAGGCATTCCAGTCGCGAAACCCCAATTGTTGTGCGACATGTTCAAGCGCTGCGCTGTGGCTGTGGGCTTCGCCCTGCTGCGCCCGTTCTTGGCGCCATTCGCGCGCCGTTGCCTTGGCTTGGGCAAGGGTTGGCAAGTCCTGTCTCATGGGGTGCCCTCCGGCGCTTGATTGATTGGCAGCACTCTGCCACGACGGCGAAGGTCCAGCACCACCAGAAGCGTCAGCAGCAACAGCGCCGCCTCCCCCATCGGTGCGGCCAGCCAGATGCCCAGTTCCCCCCAGTGTGCCGCCAGAACAAACGTCAGCGGGATCGAGAAGAGATAGGGTTTCGCCAGTCCCAACAGCGCCGCACGCGCCGCGTCCCCGATGGCCTGGAAATGCATCGCCACCATCATCAGCGGCCCCGCGAGGGTGAACAAGCCGCCAAGAATGGGCAGGATGCGCGCAACCTGCGCGATGACGCCGGGGTCAGTGACAAACCAGCCCGCGATATGCGCCGCGCCGAGGCTGAGCGTGGCCTGCATGGTGGCGCAATAGAGCAGCGCCATCATGCAGGCGAGCCTGAGGCTCTGACGCACCCGCCCGTGCGCGCCTGCGCCATAAAGATTGCCCGTGATGCTTTGCATCGCATAGGACAGCCCCAAAAGCGGCAGGAAGCTGAAGGTCAGCAGCCGGGTAATCACCCCGTAGGCGGTGACGATCTGCGCGTAATCCGGCGTCTCAACCCATTGCAGTGCCGCCATGATCGCCGCCGCCCCCAGCGCGATGCCGATGAAATTGAGGCTTTGTGGCGCGCCAAGCGCCAGCATCCGCCCCCAGCCTGCCAGAAGGCTCTGCTGTCGCAACACGGCGGGGGTCAATACGGACTGGCCGCGCAGGCGAAACACCAGGATCAGGGCGAGCGCCAAGGCCTGCGCCAGGGCGGTGCCCAGCGCCGAGCCTGCAACGCCCAGCCCAGCCTCGGCAATCAGCAGGTAGTTGAAGGCGATGTTGGAAAGCGAGACCACAAGGCTCATCAGCGCCATCAGCCCCGCGCGCCCCTCGTTGCGCAGCGCGTCGGAATTGACCGACAGCACAAACAACAACGGCGTGCAGCCCACGGTGATGCGCAGGTAGGTGTGGCCCATGGCGGCCAGCGCCGCATCGCCCCCGGCTGCGGCCTGCGTCACCGCATTGCCGCAGAGCACAAAGGCCAGCATCAGCGCGACCGAGACCGCCAGCGCCAGACCGTGCGCGCCGGCATAATCCGCCTGCGCCGCCGCGGTCTCATCCGCGCCGAGGTGCCGGGCAAGGCGGCTGGACATACCGCTGGCCACCAGCGTCGCCAGCGCCACGACCAGCATGTAGGCGGGAAACATCAGTGTCACGGCGGCCAGCGCCTCCGGCCCAACGAAATGCCCCAGAAACAAAGCATCTGCCACGGTCAGACAGCCGTTCATCCCCATCACAAAAATGATGGGCAGAGCGGTCTTGGCATAGATCGGACCCAATCGTCCGGTCAGAAAATGGTTGGTGGGGGAAGATGTCATATCCCCGATCTCCTCTTGCAGGTGTCGCGCAAGAACAGGATGGGACCCGCATTACCACCCGCGCGAAATGCGTGGAGGATGATCGATAGACAGAGATGTCTGCAGAACTTCACCAAGGCCAAAGGCCAGCGGGCGGCGGGGGTCTGCGCCCCTGAAGCCTCGCTTAGGCTGAGTCCGGGCGTGCGTCAAGTCCCGATGATCGCGCCAAAGGTCGCGTTCCCTCCTCATGGGTTTTGGTTTAACACATGCATGAACGGTGGCCGCCGCGTTCAGTCCGGGCTGATTTCAGGCGTTGGGCGTATATTGAACCGTATGAATTTATGTCTGTTTTCAGCAGGTCAGAGAAAGTTCGCATTAGAGATGCTGTCAAATACACTCCGGATACTGGCACCCGCCATTGCGCTGGCCGCAGGCATATTGGGCCTTGCCGCCATTACCGTGGTCATGATCAACCCTGTCGGTTTTACGTATCTTTTGGGGTTTCCCGCCCTGGCGGGCTTCATCATCATGTGGTTCCGCCCCAAGAATTCGCTCAAGACGTTTGGCAAGTCGATCGCATGGCTGTTGTTCGTCATGCTCCTGTCCCTGCTCGGCTCTTTGGTGAGCGGTCTTGAGGGGCTGATCTGCATCACAATGGCCCTGATCCCGATCCTGTTTGGCACGTTGCTCGGGGGCGTTTTATATCTCAGCTATGACCGCTGGAAGACATTCTCGAAGAGCACCCTGAGCGCCGCAAGCCTGCCGGTTTTGGCCATCGTTCTGCTGGATATGCTGCCAACGGGTCCAACTGTATATGAGATCTCGGACTCGATCCTGATCGACGCGCCGCCTGCGGTGGTGTTTCAGATGCTCAAATCCATTCCGGATATTTCGCCAAACGAGATCCCCACGCGCAGCTCACATCTGCTTGGGGTGCCCAAACCCACGGCGGCGGTTTGGGAGGAGAGATCAGACGGTGCCGTGCGGCATTCCCACTGGGGAGACGACATTCATTTTCTGGAGCGGATCACCGCATATGAACCTGATCGGCGCATTGCATGGGATTTTGAGTTTCCAGACGGCTGGGCCCCCGAGGATATCGAAGACCCGCATGTAAAGGTGGGCGGCCAGCATTTTGATGTCCTGCGCGGCGCATATGTCCTCGAAGACCACGGCGGCAAAACGCGGCTTTCCTTGACCACCTGGACCTATGATGGATCAGGCATGGGGGCTTACGCGGAATTCTGGCACAACTTCTTCTTTGACGATTTCCATGACGTGATCCTGGAGTTGGTCAAGGCGCGCACGGAACGCAGCTTGGCCGGATAACCCGACAGGTCTGCCAGCAACGACCAGCCCCTCAGCCCGCGTCGCGTTCTACCATCATCGCGGCGAGGATTTCGGTCATGGTTTTGGTCTGCGAGCCCGGTGTTACACCGCCGATACCAATGCGCCGTCCCATGCGCCACCAGAGGCCGGGGTACCAGCAGCGCTCGCCGGTGATCTTGCTGCGCATCAGAAACCCGTTGGAGGGTTTGAACGCAAAGAAGCCGCGATCCAGCACATCGAGGTCCTTGATCCGGATGATCTCGGTCCCGTCAGAGCAGCGCAGCCCTTCGGCGGTCAGCTCAATCCGGTGGGCGGTGGCCTGCCACATGCGATAGCCCATCCACAGCGACCCGCCGGAAACCGCCAGCAGGAACGCCTGCCAAGCCAGACCCGGCGTGCTCGACATGGCGACATAGAGGGTCATCAACCCCAATCCGACCAGCAGCGACACACCGATCACGCGGCGCGACGGTGACGCCTCCACCGTGGCAAAAATCTCGTCAGAGCCGTGCAGGCTGGTCATGGATTGCTCTCCCTCAGGTCAATGACGGAGGGTTAGCGAAAAACAGCCGGATCTAACAGCCCTTTTGCGCCTGTACGGGCGATACGCGTTCAGCGGCCTGATCATGGTATGGAGGGCGACCGCCCGCATCGGTTCGCCCGCGCAGATCCGACCTCCCTCCGGGCCGCGCCTTAGTCCAGACCGTTGATATGGGTGCAGGCCCAGAACACGCGCGCCTCCTCGGGCCCGGTGCTGCGCACACCGTGCCGCATGGTGCTGTCGTAATAGGCGCAGTCCCCGGCGGTCAGAATGACCGGCTCGTAATGCTCCACCAGCAGTTCGACCTCGCCCGAGAGCACAAACAGCAGCTCCTCGCCGTCATGGCGGTCCAGATGCGCGGGCGATGTGTCTCCGGCGGCGCTGATGGTGCCGATCAGCGGAATGATCTTCTTGCCTGTCAGCCCGTTGCAGAGCACCTCGTAGTCGTAGACCTTGCCTTCGACAGACCGGCCCTGCCCCGCGCGGGTGACGGTCAGACGGGTGGTGCTGACCTCATCCTCCGGCTCTGCGATCAGCTTCTCCAAGCCGACGCCGTAACCCCGCGCGAGTCGCAAGAGATTCTCAAAACTGGGGGACACTTTGCCGTTTTCGATCTTGTAGATGGTCGAAACCGCAAGGCTGGTGCGTTCGGAGGTCTGTTCCAACGTCATCCCTGCCGAGCTGCGTAAACCTTTGACACGCCTGCCGAGTTCGCTGCGGATGCGCTCTTTTTCACTGTCGTCGAGCAAGGGGGCCAATGCAGTTGAAAGAGAAGATGAGTCTTTTTTTGTTGTTTGAGACATGATTTTTCTTATTTTACCAAAAACTGCCTATATGCACCGGCTCTGAGCGATTTGGATGAAAGTATGCATGACCAACAGGACAGTGGCCAGCGTTTTGCCGTGATTGGCGCGGGCGTTGTGGGGCTGACCACCGCCTACCACCTTGCCATGCGAGGCCATCAGGTGACTGTCATAGATCAGGCGGAGGCACCGGCGTCCGGTTGCAGCTATGCCAATGCCGGGATCATCGCTGTCGGCCATGCGGAAAGCTGGGCCGCGCCTGCGGCCCCGCGCCAGATGCTTGGTGCGGTACTGGGGCGCGCGCCCAGTTTGAAAATCAGCAAGCTGCTGGACCCGGACCTCTGGCGTTGGGGGCTGGCCTTCCTGCGCCATTGCACCGCCCGCGCCCATGCGACCAATTCCAATGCCATGGCACGGCTGTCTCGCCATGGGCGTCGGATGCTGCAAGATCTCGAACAGGCCACGGGTCTGGACTTCGATCAGGATCATGACGGGGCGTATTATCTGTACGGGGATCGCGCGGCCTATCATGCGCGGGTCAAGAGCCTGTCGAACGGGGATCAGGGGTTTGTGCCGCTGAGCGCGTCAGAGCTGATCCAGCGCGACCCTGCCCTGCGCACCTTTGAGGGCACATTGCAGGGCGGGCTGGTGTCATCCGTCGACAGCAAGGGCGACTGCCATCGTTTCACCCAGGCCCTGGCGGAATGGTTGCAGCAGAACACCACCGTGACCTTTTGCTACGAAACATCCGTGACCGGGTATCGGCGCGCAGAGGGGCGGGTGCAGGCGGTCCAGACCCCATCCGGCGAGATTGCCTGCGATCAGCTGGTGGTCGCGGCCGGGACCGGCACCCCGGCGCTGACCTCATCACTTGGCGTGCGGCCGCTGATCTACCCGGTGAAGGGCTACTCCGCCACCTATACAATCCTTGACGACAGCCGCATCCCGCAGCGCCCCTTTGTGGACGAAACCAACCTCGTGGCGGTGACCCGGCTTGGGGATCGGCTGCGGGTGACGGGGATTGCCGAGTTTGCGGGCCATGACAGCAGCCCACGGGCCGACCGCGCAGCACATCTGGACGGTTACGTGGCCCGGCATTTTACCGGCGCCGTGGATCTTGACGGGGCCCGCCACTGGGCCGGGCTGCGCCCCAGCACACCAAGCGGGCGTCCCTATATCGGCCAGTTGCGCAACACGCCAAATGTCTGGCTCAACGCCGGGCACGGGCAACTTGGCTGGACCATGGCGGCGGGGGCCGCGCAGGTGCTGAGTGACCTTGTCGATGGCGTGCGCCCTGCCCCATCCGACGTTTCCGAGACAGCCAGCTGGCTCAAGAGCGCCTAACCCGGCACGACGACTGAGGAAGATCTGATGAACATTTTCGGCCAGCACCTGCCCCGCAGCGCCCCGCACTCTGCTGCGCGCAGAGACACGCGAATAGGCACATTGGACACATCGGCCAGTGGGGTCCATGGTAACAGCATGGTGCCGCTGCACGCCGCTGCACTCTTGCGCGCGATGCCTTTAGGGCGCCGCGACGGCAGGCCATGGGCAGAGCACGCATCAGTGGGCGACGTTCGCCCGGCCAACCGTGCGGGCCAAGCCTTTGAAGATGTTTCCGTGACTACACCGGCCTTGCCCCGGACAAACTGACGCCAAGAACGCGCAATCCCGCTCCGGTCTTATCTGCGGATGACACCGGGTCGGACAACAACAGAGAGGACATACTTAATGCCATTACAAAAAACAGATATCCGCCCATCGATCGGGCTGGCGCTGGTGCCGATCATTCTGACGCTGGGCATACTTGCGGTTCAGATCTTCTACTTCGGGGATTTCACGCCGCATATTCCGCTGGCGATCGGCATCGCGCTGACCGCGGTTGTCGGGCTCATCGAGGGTCTGACCTGGGACGAGATCGAAAAAGGCGCGTTCCACGTCATCGCGGTCTCCTTTCCGGCGGTGTCGGTGCTGATCCTTGTCGGCATGATCGTCGGCACCTGGATTGCGTCGGGTACGGTTCCAACCCTGATCTACTATGGCCTGTCGATCCTATCGCCACAGCTGTTCCTGGCCGCCGGCATGATCCTATGTGCGATCGTGTCACTGGCGCTTGGGACCTCCTGGGGGACCGTCGGCACCGTTGGCCTGGCGCTGATGGGCATTGGCGAGGGATTTGATATCCCGGCCTACTGGACCGCCGCCGCCGTGGTCTCCGGCGCGTTCTTCGGCGACAAGGTCTCGCCGCTGTCGGACACGACCAACTTGGCCCCTGCTGTGACGGATACGCATCTGTTCGACCACATTCGCAACATGCTGCCCACCACGGTTCCGGCCATGCTGATCGCACTGTTGATCTACACGATCGTCGGCTTCAGCCTCGGTGAGGGCAAGCCCTCCTTCGAGCGCATCGAAAGCTTCAAGGGCGCGCTGGACGGATCGTTTGACATCACCCCATGGTTGCTGCTTCCGGCGCTGCTGGTGGTGACGCTGGCGATGATGAAAATGCCGGCGATCCCGACCCTGTTCATCGGCGTGGTGGTGGCCTCGCTGATCGCGATCTTCGTGCAGGGCGCATCGGTGCATGACATCTTTACCTACGCCAACTACGGCTACTCCGTCGAAACCGGGGTCGAGGCGATGGATGCGCTGATGAACCGGGGTGGTATCCAGTCGATGATGTGGACCATCTCGCTGATCCTGATCGCGCTTGGTTTTGGTGGCGCGCTGGAGCGCACCGGCTGTCTGGCGGCGATCATCGAGGTCCTGACCAGACGGGTAAAGACCATCGCAGGCCTGCAGACCTCGGCGATCCTGTCGTCGATGGCAACCAACACCGTCGCGGGCGACCCCTATCTGTCGATCGCACTGCCGGGCCGCATGTTCAAGCCGGTCTATGACCGTATGGGCTATTCGCGCCTGAACCTTGCACGCGCCACCGAAGAAGGCGGCACCATCATCTCGCCGCTGATCCCGTGGAACGCAGGCGGTGCATTCGTGATCTCGGCGCTGGCGCTGGGCATCTCCGAGGGCAACCTGGAGAACCTGCTCTATATTCCGCTGTCCTTCGCCTGCTGGCTGGCCCCGGTGTTTGGCATTTTCTACGCCTGGACCGGCCTGTTCACACCCAAGGCGGATCCGGCTGATCTGCCCGCCACCGGCGACGCGGCAGAACGTCCGGCAGAGTAACCCTCACGACACCCATCATTGGTTGCTCCCGGTTCAGGCCGGGGGCGGCCACCTAGCCGCGATTGCTGACGCGGCCCCCGGCATCGATCGCCAGGCACAGCCACCGATCCGGCCATCAACAGCGCCCCAATGGCTTCGGCGACGCCACGCACCTCTCCAGCCCTGCGCATACGCACAGCCCCGGTGAGCCTCCGCAGATTTTCCCATCGCCCCGCGCAGCCTATCTTCTGTGATGAAACCTCTCATCAGGAGATCCACATGTCACTGCGCCCCATTCTGGAAACACGCGCCGCCCAACCCACGATGGAGGGCGCTGGCGTGCATCTGCACCGCGCCTTCGGCTTTCAGGACCCCAGCGAGCTGGACCCGTTCCTGCTGTTTGACGACTTTCGCAACGACCACCCGGAGCTCTACCAACAGGGGTTTCCCTGGCATCCCCATCGCGGCATCGAGACCATCACCTATGTGCTGGAAGGCGCTGTCGAGCATGGCGACAGCCTCGGCAATACCGGCAGCCTTGGCGCGGGCGATGTGCAGTGGATGACCGCCGGGTCCGGCATCCTGCATCAGGAGATGCCAAGCGGGAACACCAAGGGCCAGATGCATGGCTTTCAGCTCTGGGGCAACCTGCCCGGCAGCCAGAAGATGTGCGCACCGCGCTATCAGGACGTGCAGGGCAAGGACATCCCCGAGGTCATCGACGACGACGGCACACGGGTGAAGGTGATCGTGGGCGAATTCTGGGGCAAACGCGGCCCGGTCGACGGCATTGCTGCCGATCCGCAATATCTCGATGTCTATATCCCCGCAGGCGTGAAAAAGATCTTCAAGATCGACACCTACCGCCGCGCCTTCGCCTATGTTTTCAATGGTCAGGCGGCCTTTGCCGATGCCTCCCGCCCCACCGGCGTGCTGCTGGAAAAGGAGGTCGCAGGCCACGAGGTCAACATCCGCGACATGTCCGGGGACCGCACGCTGGTGCGCTTTGGGACCGGCGACGAGGTCACCGTTCAGGCCGGCCCCGAGGGCGTGCGCTTCCTGCTGATCTCCGGCGCCCCGATCGAGGAGCCGGTGGCCTGGCACGGCCCCATCGTGATGAACACCCAGGCCGAGCTGCAAAAAGCCTTTGCCGAGCTGCGCAACGGGACGTTTATTAGGCCCGCTCACTGATCGGGAAAACCGGTACCCACTTTTCCCTGTGAGCGGCGCGGCCCGCCCACTGATCGGGGAAAACCGGTGCCCACTTTTCCCTGTGAGCGGCGCTCCAGCGCTGCTCACTCTCTATGTCGCAATCACCCACAACACCCGCCCATCGGGTCAAGGGGGCCAACGGCCCCGCCCGGCACGGGCGGCGTGCCCTTGACGCGCCCAACCTCAAAAAACTTGAACGCGGCTCCTGAGGGCAGACCTGCCCCTCAGGACCGTCTCAGCAGCCCTGTTTTACAACACCAGCGCCAGACACCGCGCCCGCCAACAGCCATCACCTCGCCCCCTGCAGAATAAAAGCGCGCGGAAGCGCTCCGCTTGGCACCCTCAACCGCGTTCCGCATCCCAGGTATAGGTGACCTCACCTGCCTCGCTCGGCGCGCCCCGCACGAAGCCGTTCTTTTGCAGAACCCGGGCAGAGGCGGCGTTGTCCGCCATTACACCACCGGATAGGACCACAGGCTGGCCACGATACAGGTCCTGAAGCGCGCGCAGCATTTCGCTGGCGTATCCCTGCCCCCAGGTCGCTCGGACAAAGAGATACCCGAGATGACGCAGGCGATCTCCCGCAGCCCCATGCGACAGGATCAACAGTCCGATCACCTCGCCGGCCCGGGTTGACAGCGCCACCACCTCGGCCTCCTGCTGCACGCCGTCCAGCAGCACACAACGTGCGGCATCCGTCTCCAGCCCCTGAAAACCATCCGGCAGATAGGTAACCACTTCGGGCTCGAACAGCGCGTCGCGATCCTGTGGCGACAGTCGCGCGACGGGGACCGCCCGTAACCGTTCCGACTGCAAGGCCAACAGTGCCATGTGGCCTACACCCCCACCGATTTGCGCACCATGTCCCAGTAGAGCGTCTCGACCTCCACCAGCGACAAGCGCCCACCGTCGCGGTACCAGGTCAATACCCCGTTCAGCATCGCAATCACCGCCAAGGCAGCGATCTTGGTATCCGGCACCCGAAACAGCCCCTGCGCCACGCCGGCCTTCAGGATACCCTCAAGCTGGTCCTCATAGGCGCGGCGGCGGTCCTCGATATGGGCAAAATTCTCCTCGGTGAGATTGCGAAGCTCCATATAGGCGATGAACACCGCATCCGGGCGTTCGAGGTTGTAGCGGATGTGAAACCGCACAAATCCCTCCAGCTGCCCCATCACATCCTCAGGCACCTGCTCTGTCGCCCATGCGGACAACAGCCCCTCCATATGTGCCTGCATCAGATCGAACAGCAGGCTCTGCTTGTCGGCGGTATAATTATAGAGCGCGCCTGCCTGCACCCCCACCGCACCCGCAATCTGGCGCATGGAGACGGCGGCATAGCCGTGGCGGGCAAACAGCTCCTGCGCGGCCGCACGGATGCGGGGGCCGGTGATGTCGGAATGGGAACCTTGAGTACGTGCCATATGCCCAAGGTAACTGAACATTTGTTCAGATAAAAGCGGCATGGCAGCCCGCGCAGATTAACTTGTACCCACAGGCGCATTTGTGCATCAAGGGCGAAACTCCAGACAGAAAGCTTGGTATGTCCATCCCCGCCAAACTGACCACCCTGATGCTCTCTGCGCCTGCACCTGTGGCGGCGCGCCGTGTGGTTCTGTCGGCCTGCGCACTGCTGGCCCTGACGGCGGGCTGTTCGCGCGTGCCGCAGCTTGAGGACCGCTTGCCTGCGGATCTGCGCCAACAGCCCTACCCCAGGTTGCTGCCGCTCGACACCGCCCTGGCACAGCAGCCGCTGCCCGAAGAGGAAAGCGCCGAGCTGTCGGATACGCTTGATGCCCGTGCGGCCCGTTTGCGCCGACGGGCCGAGGAATTACGCCGCCGTCAGCCCTGAGGCAGGGTTTGGCCGCGTTGAACATTGCACCAGCGGGCCAGAGCCGCTAAGGCGACTGCGAACCCATAGACCGCCAATACAATAAGGACCTCCACTATGACTGAACCGCTTCGACTGGGGATTGCAGGTTTGGGCACGGTCGGCATGGGCGTGGTGAAAATCATCCGCCGCCATGCTGCCCTGTTGGAGGCCCGCACGGGACGCCCGGTGGTGATTACCGCCGTCTCCGCCCGAGACGCCACCAAGGATCGCGGCGTCTCGCTGAAGGACTACGCCTGGGAGACCGACCCGGTGGCGCTGGCCACCCGCGATGACGTGGATGTGTTTGTCGAACTGATGGGCGGCCACGAGGGCGCCGCCAAACGCGCCACCGAGGCCGCATTGGCGGCGGGCAAGGATGTGGTCACCGCCAACAAGGCGCTTCTGGCCATTCACGGTCAGGCGCTGGCCGAACAGGCCGAGGCCAATGGCCGCGTGATCCGCTTTGAAGCTGCCGTGGCCGGTGGCATCCCGGTGATCAAATCCCTCACAGAGGGGCTTGCGGGCAACGAGATCACCCGCGTCATGGGGGTGATGAACGGCACCTGCAACTACATCCTGACCCGGATGGAAACCGCCGGCCTGCCCTATGCGACCGTGTTCAAGGAGGCCGATGATCTGGGCTTTCTCGAAGCCGACCCGACGCTGGACGTGGGCGGCATCGATGCCGGTCACAAGCTGGCGCTCTTGGCCTCCATCGCTTTTGGCACCAAACCAGCCTTTGACAATGTGAAGCTGGAAGGCATCCAGCGCATCGCCATCGAGGACATCCGCCACGCCGCCGACATGGGCTACCGGATCAAGCTTCTGGGCGTGGCGCAGCGCTCTGCCCGCGGGCTGGAGCAGCGTATGACCCCCTGTCTGGTGCCCGCGAATTCGCCGCTGGGCCAGCTGGAGGGCGGCACCAATATGGTGGTGATCGAAGGCGACGCCATCGAACAGGTGGTGCTGCGCGGCCCCGGTGCCGGTGAAGGCCCCACCGCCAGCGCGGTGATGGGCGATGTTCTGGACATTGCGCGCGGCTTGCGCATCGCAACCTTTGGCCAGCCTGCCGCAACGCTGGAAGAGACCCCGGCGGCACAGACCGGCCTGCCCGCGCCGCATTACGTGCGCATGGCGCTGCAGGACAAGCCCGGTGCCATGGCCAAGGTGGCATCGGCGCTTGGTGATGCGGGCGTGTCGATCCACCGCATGCGCCAGTACGACCATGCCACCACCATCGCGCCGGTGCTGATCGTGACCCACAAATGCACCTCCGCAATGCTGGAACAGGCACTGGAGGGGCTGGCTGCAACCGGCGTTGTCGAGGGCGCACCGGTGGCGCTGCGCATCGAAGAACTGTGACATTTCCCCTCTATAGGGGGCAAAGCGCGCGGGCCCTGATCGCCTCGGCGGCAGCCCGCGCAAGACCGAACCATATGCGTAACTGTTAGCGACACCAGCTTCGCCCGCGCCTTGCCCCGATGGGGGCGGCCGGGCTATGCCAAATGGGATCGCGCTAGTTTGAGATAGGAATACTGGGAATGACTTCGACCACCGCCGACGCGCCGTTTCACGACCGCCTGCTGTCCCTGGGCCTGGCCCGGGTTGCCGAACAGGCCGCCCTGGCCTCTGCCCCGCTGATCGGGCGCGGCGACGAAAAGGCCGCCGACCAGGCCGCCGTGAACGCCATGCGCGAACAGCTCAACCTGCTGGACATCGCCGGCGTGGTGGTGATCGGCGAAGGCGAGCGGGACGAAGCACCCATGCTGTTCATCGGCGAGGAAGTGGGCACCGGCAATGGCCCCGGCGTCGACATCGCGCTGGATCCGCTGGAAGGCACCACCCTGACCGCCAAGGACATGCCCAACGCGCTCACCGTGATCGCAATGGGGCCGCGCGGCTCCATGCTGCACGCGCCCGACACCTATATGGACAAGCTGGCCATCGGCCCGGGCTACCCCGAGGGCGTGGTGTCACTGGACATGTCGCCGCGCGAGCGGGTCGAAGCGCTGGCCAAGGCCAAGGGCTGCGCCCCCTCCGACATCACCGTCTGCATTCTGGAACGCCCCCGTCACGAGCCGATGATCGCCGAGGTGCGCGAAACCGGTGCCTCCATCCGCCTGATCACCGATGGCGACGTGGCCGGTGTGATGCACTGCGCCGAGGCCGAGACCACCGGCATCGACATGTACATGGGCTCCGGCGGCGCACCGGAGGGCGTGCTTGCGGCGGCTGCACTGAAATGCATGGGCGGGCAGATCTTTGGCCGGCTGCTGTTCCGCAACGATGACGAGCGTGGCCGTGCCGCCAAGGCCGGTATCACCGATCTGGACCGCATCTATGCCCTTGACGAGATGGTGACGCAGGACGTGATCTTTGCCGCCACCGGGGTGACCGGCGGCTCGCTGCTGCCGCGCATCAAGCGCCAGCCGGGCTGGGTTGAGACGACCACGTTGTTGATGCGCTCCAAGACCGGTTCGGTGCGGCGCATGACCTACCGCACGCCGCTGAGCGCGCATCAGTAATCCCGCTTCGGCCTCAGCGCTTGCAGCTGGGGTCGGGATTTAGGTATTTGGGAAAAGATGAAAGGCCGGGTCCCGCACGGGTCCGGCCTTTGCACATAACGGGAGTGCGGATTTGAGTTTTCTGGGTGTCGAGACCTCTCTGACCGGGCGCTGCTGGCGGGGACCCGGCGTCGATCAATCCCGCGCGGGTGAGCATCTGGCGCAAGAAACCGGCCTGCCCGCCGCCGTCTGCCAGGTGCTGGCACGGCGCGGGGTGCCCGCGCATGAGGCCACCGGGTTCCTGACCCCGCAACTGAAGGAGCTGCTGCCAGATCCACGTCGGATGAAGGACATGGAGACCGCCGCCGCACGTTTCTTGCAGGCGGTGGAACGGCGCGAGCGGATTGCGATTTTTGCCGATTATGACGTGGATGGCGGGTCGTCGGCGGCGCTGCTGATGGTCTATCTGCGGCAGATGGGGCAGCAGGCGACGCTGTATATTCCAGACCGGATCGACGAGGGCTATGGCCCCAATGACGCCGCCATGGCCGGTCTGGCGCGCGATCACGACCTGATTGTCTGCGTTGACTGCGGCACGCTCTCGCATGGGCCGATCGCCGCGGCCAAGGGCGCGGATGTGGTGGTGCTGGACCACCACCTGGGCGGCGAGACCCTGCCCGACTGCGTGGCGGTGGTGAACCCGAACCGCCAGGACGAGGATGGCGATCTGGGCTATTTCTGCGCTGCCGGCGTGGTGTTCCTGATGCTGGTCGAGGTGCGCCGTCAGGCCCGCGAAAAGGGGCTTGGCGCGGGGCCGGACCTGATGGCGATGTTGGATCTGGTGGCCTTGGCGACCGTGGCTGATGTGGCGCCGCTGATCGGCGCCAACCGGGCGTTGGTACGCCAGGGGCTGAAGGTCATGGGTCAGCGCCAGCGCGCAGGATTGGTGGCGCTGGCGGATGTGAGCCGGATGGATTCGGCGCCCTCGACCTATCACCTCGGGTTCCTGCTGGGCCCGCGCGTCAACGCGGGCGGGCGGATCGGCAAGGCGGATCTCGGTGCGCGGCTGTTGTCGACGGAGAACCCGCATGAGGCCGCCGCGCTGGCCGAACGGCTGGATCAGCTCAACACCGAGCGCCGCGACATTGAAAACGCCGTGCGCGCCGCCGCCCTGGAACAGGCTGAGGAGCGTGGCTTTGACGCGCCTCTGGTCTGGGCGGCGGGCGAAGGCTGGCATCCGGGCGTGGTCGGCATCGTCGCCTCGCGCCTGAAGGAGGCCACAGGTCGCCCGGCTATTGTCATCGGACTGGATGGCGATGAGGGCAAGGGGTCGGGCCGCTCGGTGTCCGGCATCGACCTTGGCGCCTCGATCCAGAGGGTGGCGATGGAAGGGCTGTTGCTGAAGGGCGGCGGCCACAAGATGGCGGCGGGGCTAACCGTGGCGCGCGACCAGTTGGAACCAGCCATGGCGCGGCTGGCGGAGCTGTTGGAGAAACAGGGCGCCGGAGACCTCGGGCCCTCCGATCTGAAGCTCGACGGCATGCTGATGCCGGGCGCGGCCACCGTGGATCTGATCGAACAGATCGAACAGGCCGGACCCTTTGGCGCTGGCGCCCCTGCCCCGCGCTACGGCTTTCCCGACATGGCGGTGAGATTCGCCAAACGGGTGGGCGAATCGCATCTCAAGGTCAGCTTTACCGATGGCATGGGCGGCAATATCGACGCCATCGCCTTTGGGGCCTTTGATACCGCGCTGGGGCCGCGCCTGCTGGAGCATGGTGGCGCGCGGTTTCATGTGGCCGGACGGCTGGAGGTGAACACCTGGGGTGGCCGCCAGAGCGCGCAACTGCGGTTGGAGGACGCCGCCGAGGCTTGACATGGCGTCAAAGGGCGAGGTCAGCGCCCTCCAGCCGCCTGTGGATAAGAATTTTGCGCCGCCCGCGTTTTTTTCGCTTGCGGCCTGCGGCGCAAAACCCTAAACACCCGCTCACACCAAGAGTGCTCCGTTCGTCTATCGGTTAGGACGCCAGGTTTTCAACCTGGAAAGAGGGGTTCGATTCCCCTACGGAGTACCACTTTCTCCCCGTAGTTATCGAGCAAACATCCCGCACACTGCGCGATGCAATGCCGCGTGAAACATGTCGCGCGTCACGTTAAACGCTTGGTTTCACTATGAATCTCACGCTCTGCCCCCTGTCGTAAAAACTTTGCACTTTGGGCAGATTTCCTCTTGCGCGGTTGGGCCACCTTCAGTAAACACCCGCTCACACCAAGAGTGCTCCGTTCGTCTATCGGTTAGGACGCCAGGTTTTCAACCTGGAAAGAGGGGTTCGATTCCCCTACGGAGTACCACTTTTCCTTTTCGAAAAGCTGGCGCATCCCACCACTCACACACGATCTATTTGCAGGCGCGACGGGGATTATCCTGTTGAGGAAATGGCCCGTCGCAGGCGGATCAGGGCCTCAGCCTGTTCGTCCAGATCATTGAGGCAAGCGCCCAGAACCACGCCGTTGCAGGCGCCCGCGCGGCGGCTGTAGGCCGAAAGCGCCTCGGCCCCGACCCCTTCGGCGCGGGCGGCGGCTACGATTGGCCTGTCTGCAAATGCGGCATGCAGATGCAAAACCACCTGCATGCCGGCCTGATGGTCCACCACATGCCCCACATCGCCAAACCCGGCCCGCAGGGCCTCGATCAGGTTGCGGTGGCGCTCCGCGTAGATCCGGCGCACCCGGCGCAGATGCCGGTAGAACTCACCCTGCTGCATGAACTCCGCCAGGGCCGCCTGCGGCATGGCGCTGGCGCGTGCCCCCTTGGCGCGCATGGCCTGTGCCAGCCGGTCAATCAGCCCATCGGGGGCCACGATATAGCCCATGCGCAGGCTGTTGGAGAAGATCTTGGAAAAGCTGCCGATATAGACCGTGCGCCCCTGCCCGTCGACGCCCGCCAATGCCGGGATCGGGCGGCCGGCGTAGCGGAATTCCGAATCGTAATCATCCTCGATGATCCAGCCCTGCGACTGCGCCGCCCAGCGCACAAAGTCCTGCCGTCGCCCCGCTGTCATCGCGCCGCCCAGCGGGTATTGATGCGAGGGCGTCAGCACCACCACATCGGTGCCATCGCCGGGAGTCGGCAGCTCCGCCCCCTGTGGGTCCAGCGCCAGATCTCGGGTGCAGCGGCCCTGCGCCTCGGCAAAGCGGCGGATCGGGGGAAAGCCCGGATCCTCCACCCCCACCGCGCCCTCGGCCGTGGCCAGCGCATGCAGACAGATGTCCAGCGCCTCGGTCGCGCCGGAGGTCACCAGCACCTGGTCCGGACGCGCCGCGATGCCGCGCCAGTCGCGCACATGGGTCGCGATGGCCTGCCGCAGCTCCGGGTGCCCAAAACGGCCACAGCCGCTGAGCATGTCCTCTGGCCGGGTGCGGCACAGGCGGGCGACGCATTTGGCCCAAGCGCGGTGCGGAAACAGCCGCATGTCGGGCTGGCCCGCCTCCAACAGCAGATCTCCGCGCTCGGTCAATTCCGGGGGCGCGGTCGCGGGCGCGCCCGGGGACAGTTCGACCTCACCCATGGCGCAAACCGTGTAGCCGGAGCCGCGACGAGAGGCGAGATAGCCCTCCGCCACCAGCTGTTCATAGGCGGTGACCACAGTGGCACGCGCCACGCCCAGATCCTGCGCCAAGGCCCGGGTTGCGGGCAGCCGCGCGCCGGTCTCCAGCGCGCCGGAGCGGATGCGGGCGCGGAAGGAGACGCAGATCTGCTCGAACATCGGCACTGCAGAGGCGCGGTCCGGCATGAAGGCAGGCGTGGGTTTAGGCATCAATTGGTCCGGTGAGTATGTGCTGAAGGAGAGCGTAACGCCCTGCCAATGGCGCAACAAGCAAAGACCGGGCCCGAGGCCCGGTCCTGTCCTATCTGTCGTGAGGTGCCCTCGCCTACTCGGCGGCCTGCAAACCGGCAAAGGCGCGCAGTTCCACGAAAGTCTCATTGTAGCAGGCGCCGTCGCCGATATCCGTGCGCACCTCCACCGGGATCAGCGCATTGGCCGTGAGACCCGTGGCGGAGCTGATGCGCCATGTGCCCTTGGGCGCATAAACCACGCCGCGTTGCATCGCGTCCGAGACCTTGAGTCGAAAGGTGACGCTGCCGCGGGTGTTGGAAACCTCCACCGTGTCGCCATCCTGCAGCCCGCGCGCGGCCGCATCCTCTGGGTGCACCTCGATGCTTTCGGGGCCGGCAGAGAGCGGCGCGCTCCCGAAGGTGGCGTTGATACGCTTATCGGAGCTGGGGGTGATGAGCACCAGCGGCAGGTCCTGCGGCACCGGATCAAAGCGCGGCACGCCAAAGCCGGTCTCCGCCTGCAGGGCATCGCTGAACAGCTCGATCCGGCCGCTTTTCGTGTCGGGCTGCACTGTGTCGCAGAGGATCAGCGCAGTGCCGTCCTGAGCCTGCATTTCCAGCGCGCGGTCGGTGGGCATCTGACTTGGCGGGCGGCCCTCGAACTGCGGATGGCTGGCGTCCATCGCGTCATCCATCAGCTGCGCGTCACTGGCCTGATGGGCGGCTTCCGTGTAGCCGAAGCGCGCCGCCAGACGGCGGAAGATCTCGGTGTTGGGCAGGCTCTCGCCCACCGGCGCGATCACCGGCGCGGCGCGTTGCACGTAGTTCTGGCCATAGGCGGCAAAGATCTCGTCATGCTCGAAATGCGTGGCGGCAGGCAGGATCACATCGCAATAGGCCATGCTGTCGGTCATCACCACATCGCAGCCGACGGTGAAGATCTCCGGCTGGCTGAGCGCCGCGATCATGCGGGCCTGATCGGGATGGGTGGCGATGGGGTTGTGGTTGTAGATCATCACAGCGTTGATTGGCGTGGGCTGGTCCCGGTCCAGCATCAGCCGCGCCACGTCGAGGATGTTGACCACCCGTGTCGCCGGGTCGATCAGGTGGTCACCTTGCAGCCGCGCCCGGGTCTTGGGCGAGGCGAGACCGGACTTGGCCACCACCCCGGCCCCAAGCCGCCCGTGCTGGCCCAGCAGCGCATTGAGCGCCATCGCCGCGCGCAGGCCAGAGCCGCCGGAGCGCCCACGCTCCATGCCGTTGCCGGTGGAGGTGGCCATGCGGTCCGCCACCTGCATCCAGTCCGCTAGTTGCAGGATGTCGCCCTCGTCAAGGCCACAGATCCGGGCGGTTTCGGCAATGGTATATCTGCGCGCCTCCGCCATATAGGCCTCCGCGCCCTGCACCCACTGCGCGATAAAGCCGTTGTCGAAGGCGCCGCGCCGCTCCAGTTCGGCGGCGATGCCATGGGCCAAAACCACATCAGTGCCGGGTTTGACCTGCAGGTAGAGATCCGCCTGCTGTGCGAGCTTGATCCGCTTGGGGTCGATCACCACCAGCCGGGCGCCCCTGGCACGGGCGGCTTTGACCACGCGGGTCAAATGCAGGTTGGAGACGGTGACATTGTTGCCCCAGACCACGATCAGGTCGGAATGTGCGGCCTGTTCCGGCGGCATGCCGGGAGCGTTGCCATAGAGGCTCTCATAGGCAAGGCCGCGCACCCCGCCACAGAGCGGGCCGCGGTTCATGCGTGTGGCCCCAAGGCGATAAAAGAACCGCCGGTCCAGCGAGCCACCGGCCAGCTCGCCATGCGGGCCGGCGTAGTTCAGCGGCAGGATAGATTGGGGCCCATGCGCGTCAATCGCGGCGGTAAAGCCCTCTGCCACCAGATCCAGCGCCGCGTCCCAGCTGATCCGCTCGAACTCGTCCGATCCGCGCGGGCCAACACGGCGCAACGGATGGGTCAGACGGGCGGGGCCGTGCACGAAATCCGGATAGGCGCGGGTGACCTTGTTGCAGACCACCCCGGCGGTAAAGGGATTGGCCTCGGAGCCCCGCACGGCGGTGATCTGATCGCCCGTGACCTCGACGCTGAGACTGCAGGTGTCGGGACAATCCAGCGGGCAGACGCTGGGCAGGATGCGCGAGACTTCGGCTTCAGGATGTTGGCTGGACATGGCTGTGCTCCGCATTGGCTGAGGGTTTTCAACAGCCTACCGAAGGGCAGCCCATAGAAAAGCTCCAATATAGGGCACTTTGACCAGTCCAATTCTCACGGCTCAGCACACACAGAACCGATCCACTGGTGCCGGGACGGCAACCGGGGTGTCTCCTGCGTCACGCCTGTAGATTGTTCAGGCCGATTTGGTGTCGTGCTCGACCATCTCAGCCTCAAGTCCCGGAGCATAGAACATGTGCTGCGCGCGCCCGGCCCGTTTGGCGGCATAGAGTGCCACATCCGCCTGATGCAGCAATGCCGCGGGATCGGGACTCGCAAGCTCTGTGGAGAGGGTCGTTCCGGCCGATGCGGAGATCCGGCATTCGTCCACGCCATACATGATCGGTTCTTCGAGACGCGTGATCAGGCGGCGTCCCAGATCTTGCAGGCGGTTGCGATCCATAAGCCCTTCAAACACCAGGACGAATTCATCGCCGCCAATCCGCGCGACCGTATCAAACTTGCGGGTGCAATCGACCATGATGGCCGCGACCCGCTGCAACACCGTGTCGCCTGCAGCGTGACCAAAGGTGTCGTTCACCGACTTGAAGAAATCCAGATCCACATGCATCAGCGCAAAATCGCGCCCGCCACTGATCAGGCGGTTCAAGACGTGATCCATGGCGCGGCGGTTTTTCAGCCCCGTCAGCGTATCGGTAAAGGCCTGTTCCTCGGCCGCGATCTTGGCGCCCTGCAGGCGCAGGTTCAGCTGGCGCGAGGCCTCCATCGCGGCGGATTTCGCCTCCACCAGATAGAGCATCTCGATGGTCAGATCGGTGGGCGAGAAATCCTGGCTGGTCAGGTTGAAATCGCGCACCGCATCCAGAACCGAGATCCCGAATGACAGGTTGATAAATGCGCCCTGCCCGTCTGGCAGCGGCACCAACACGCCCTTCATGCGAGTGTGCGGCGCCTCCCGCAGCTGAAAATGCAGTTTGCAGCCAGCCGTTTCGAGCAGGTCGGAGATGGATTTGACCCAGCGCGGGCGCTGCAGGTCGAGAACGTCGAAGAAGGACTTTCCTTTCCAGTCGTCGCCATCACACAGTTTAAGCAAGGTCGGGCCATGGCTGGTCACCGTGCCCTCGGCATCGATCATCACATGCATCGGGCACACCTGACTGGCGAGCCCTGCCAGATCGTCAAAGGTCATCATAGTGAATGCGCCCCCAGGTCAAAGGCCCGCCCCTCGGCGAACTCGCTTTCGATCAGCGTGATGGAGATCACATCCGCACCATCCCGCGTGCCGGACTGGTCGAGAATCACCAAGGCCCCATAGTCATCCGCCATGGCGCGCAATACGCCGGTCATCACCTGCGCATACCCCTGCACCCCCGGCTGACACAGCAGATCGAACTGGCCGGGCGCCTGTTCAATCAACTCCAGCCCCGGCAAATGCAGGTCGGACACCGCCAGCCGAGCGCGGTCCGGCAGATCATCGAGCGAATGCAGGAACTCGACATAATTCACGCCGCCAAAGCGCAGTAGACGTCTCAACGCTTCCACCTGCGGATTGGACACCAGAAACGTGCCGACGTCCTCCAGAATTTCAGCAAGCGGGCGTTGCAGGTTGCGTTCGAGCGCGCGCAGCATGCGCGAGGATTGGTCTTCGGGATACACAAGCATAGCCTCGAACTCGGAAAATCCGAGCTCGCTGTCGTCCATGATTTCGCCCCAGCGTTTGTCACCGTAGGTGCTGATGACAAAAGCCTGAACTGCCCTGTTGATCAAACCGTGCATACGGCCGTTCCCTAATTCACCTCAGCCTTTTCTACCGCCTACATGCTTAAGAAAGACCGAATATTCTTCTATCGCTGTTTTCTGATAAAGGGTTTTCCCAGCTTTGAAACCTCCCGACACACAGCAAAGCTAACGCAAAATAAAAAACCCGCAGGGTCTCGCCTACGGTCTTCTAGCTGTCATCGGTAGTGCTGTGTTCGACTCTGGGTTCGCCCTGGCAACAATGCGCGACACCGCGTTCTAAACTCGTCCTCGACCATCCCAAAACATGCTTGTTATGGCTGATTATACCAAAACACGCAGGCGTTCCAAAGGAATACTGTCCAGGAGAGGCCGAAAACCGGCTAAAGTTGCTGAACGCGAACCGGAGGCGACAGGCCGTCAAAAATCGGTCGGAGCGCCGCCCTCGGCCTTGCGACGGTCCACAAAGGCCGCCAACTCCTCGCGGATTGCTGGGTCCAGCGGCGGTTCCTCGAACTCTGCGATGATCTCCTTGAACATCGTATGTGCCCGCTCGGCAGTCCAGACACCGCCAGCGGCCTCCCAGGCCTCATAGTTGCGCCAATCGCTCAGGAAGGGCTGATAAAAGGCCGTGGCGTAGCGGTCCTGGGTGTGCTGTGTGCCGAAGAAATGGCCGTTGTTACCCACCTCGCGGATCGCCTCCAGCGCAATCTCGTCCGGGCCGGTGGCGTTGATTGCCGGGTCCATGTAGCGCTGGATCATCTGCAGCACTTCGCAGTCCATGATGAATTTCTCCGGGCTGGCGATCAGCCCGCCCTCCAGCCAGCCTGCGGCGTGGTAGACCATATTCGTGCCGGACTGCACCGCCGCCCAGAGCGAATTTGAGGTCTCCCACATTGCCTGACCGTCCGGCACATTGGCAGCACAGACCCCGGAGGAGCGCATCGGAAGGCCGTAGAATCGCGCCATCTGCCCGGTCATCTGGGTGGCGCGCATGTATTCCGGGGTGCCAAAGGCCGGTGCGCCGGATTTCATGTCCACATTGGAGGTAAAGGTGCCGATGGCGCAGGGCACGCCGGGGGCGACGTATTGGAACAGGGCGATCGCACAAAGCGATTCGGCCAGTGACTGCGCCACCGCGCCCGCCATGGTCACCGGCGCCATCGCGCCCGCCAGCGTGAAAGGCGACACGATCACCGGCTGGCCGCGCCGGATCAGCCGCAGCGAGCCGTCGATCATCGGCTCGTCATGCTTCAGCGGCGAGGTGGAGTTGATGTTGGTGTACATATGCGGCTTGGCGTCGAACTCCGCATGGCTGAGGCCGCCAGCGATGCGCACCATCTCCATCACGTCCTCGACCCGCTCCTTGCCCAGCGAATAGGCATGCATCACCTTGTCGGTGAGCGTCAGCTTGTCATAAAGCACATCGAGGTGGCGCACCGAAGGATGCAGGTCGACAGGTTCCACCGGATAGCCGCCCGCAAAGTGAATGCAGTTGAAATACTGTGTCAGTTTCAAAAGGTTGCGGCAGTGTTCGCGGGTGCCGGGGATCTTCTTGTTCAGCTCCACATCCCAGTAGTTCGGCGGCGAGGAGACATTGCCGAACAGCATGGTATTGCCGCCGACGCGGATGGCACGATCCGGGTTGCGCGGCGTCAGGGTGAACTCGCGCGGAGCCTTGCCCACCATCTCCATCACAAAGTCGCGGTCCATGCGGACCAGCTCGCCCTCGACCTTGACGCCGGCCTGCTTGAAGATCTCCAGCGCCTCGTTGTTGAGGAACTGCACGCCGATCTCCTCGAGAATGCGCATGGCGCCATCGTGGATCGCGGCAATGCCCTCCTCGGTCAGTGGCTCCGTGGGGCGGTCGATATTGGTCGGAGGATTCCACGGCATCTGCTCCAGCGTGGCGGATCCGCGACGGGCCGCGGCCCCTGCTCTGCCGCCACCGCGACGTTTGCGCGCAACTGTCTCCGACATGGTGCCTCCTGTGGTGAAATGGATATCGCCCTCCATTCACTCTGCCGCAGCAGGCACCAGACACACCTGTCCATTACCGACACAGCATGTCGCATTCAGGTCGGCACATGCCGGTCATCAGTGCATGAAGACCGCGTTAACGAGCGAGCCAGGCCGGGATATGGCCGATATCCGGCAGCACCACATCCGCCAGCGGCGCGAGGTCCTCTTTGGTGGCCATGCCGGTCAGCACCCCCACCGTGTGCATGCCCGCCGCGCGCCCGGCGATGAGGTCATGGCGACTGTCACCGACCATCGCGGTTTGCGCGGGGGCCACGCCCACCGCCGTGCAGAAGGCCAGCAGCGGATCGGGATCCGGTTTGGCGCCAAAGCCGCTGTCTGCGCCAATCACCATGTCGAAGTGATCCAGCACACCGGAGCGGGTCAGGTGACGGCGGGCGGAATGTTCGCCGTCATTGGTCATCACACCAAGCTTCATCCCCGCATCGCGCAGCGCCTCCAGATAGGGGGCCAGCGGCACGGCTTGTGCCAGATCTGCTTCTGCCGCGGTCCGGATCAGGTACTGCGCCAGCTCTGCCACATCCATATCGGGCACATGGGGCGACAGAACCTCTGCCACCTCGTCGTTGGTCCCCGCAATCACCAGGCTGTCCGGGCGAAAGGCGCGCGCTTCGAGATCATAGCTGACCGCCGCTGCCATGGCAGCCAGACGCGCGGTATCGCCCTGCGCGAGATTGGTCAGCATCGACATCGACCAGCCATTCCAGGTGCGGGCAAAATCGAACAGCGTACCGTCCTTGTCGAAAAGAAGCGCAGAGATGGTCATGGAAGGTCCTCGGTTGGAAGAGACGTCAGCGCGGCGCTTATCACGTCCAATGGACCTGTTCACCCCCGGGCAGCATCGCCCGCGCTTCGACCAGCGACGCATAGGCCACATCTTCGCTGTCGCAGAATGCCACGACCCAGGCATCATCCATCAGCAGAAAGTCCAGCACGGCCCCGAGAAAGTCGGGATCCCCCACCCGATCCCGCAGGTCCGAGATCGACGCGCCACTGGATCCGAGAAACACTGGCAACAGGTCATCGTTGCTCGCCAGCCAGCTCAGCGCCTTTAAGCCCAGAACCTCGGCGCGATCGGCGGAAAATGGCATATCAGCCCCCTTGTCGACACTTTTAAGTCAATTTGCACTAACCCCGAAAGGGTTTGTTAACCAGTCTCATCAACACTCAAACCCAAGCAATAGCCGGAAATGAAGGTGTTTCACCGTGCAAGGCACGATCCTAGTCATAGATGGGGTATCCACCAATCGCATCGTTTTGAAGGTGCAATTGACCGCCGCCTGTTTTCAGGTGCTGCAGGCGGACAGCATGTCGGCGGCGATGGAGCTGATGGCGGGCAATCGCCCCGATCTGATCCTCACTGCGATGACCCTGCCGGACGGGGACGCCGGGGCGGTCAAGGCAGCCCTGTCGCGGATGCCGCAGCTGGCTGATGTGCCAATGATCGCCCTCAGCACCTCCAATGATCGCGGCACCCGGATCAAGGCACTGTCGGCGGGCATCGACGAGGTCCTGCCGCAGCCGGTGGATGACATGATCCTTCAGGCTCGGATTCGCAGTCTGCTGCGCATGCGCATGCAGGATGAGGATCTGCACATGCGGGAAGATGGCGTGCCCTCTTTCGTCATGCCCATGACTGGCGCCACCGTGACCGCGGCGCCGCGCCCCGACACGAGCGTAGCGCTGGTATGCCACGACCTGCCCACCGCACAGAAGTGGAAATCCCGGTTGGCTGGCAGCGTTGGCTACAACCTGCGCGCCTATAACGTGGACGCGATTCAGGACCTGATGCGCACGCCGGTCCCCGATGTCATCGTAATTGAGCTGAACGAACAATCCGCTGGCATGGCCCTGCGTCTGCTGGCCGATCTGCGTGCCCGCATCAGCACCCGCGACAGCGTTGTGATTGCGGTACCGAACCCCGCAGACGCCACGATCGCCGCTGAGGCACTGGACCGTGGCGCGCATGATGTCCTGCACTGCGGATTTCAGGTGGACGAGCTGGCGCTGCGGATCAGCACCCAGTTGCACCACAGACAGCGGGCCGAAATGATCCGCGCAAACCTGCGCAATGGCTATCGCGCCGCGATGGAAGACCCGATGACCGGGCTCTACAATCGCCGCTATGCCCGCCCGTTCCTTGAGCAGGTGGCACGCGAGGCCTGCACCACAGGCGAGACCTTTGCGGTCATGGTCGCCGATCTGGACCATTTCAAACGTATCAACGACCAACACGGCCATCCTGTCGGGGACGCAGTACTGGTCGAGGCGGCCCGCCGCCTGAAAGCGCAGCTGCGCGGCTGTGATCTGCTGGCCCGCATCGGCGGCGAGGAGTTCATGGTGGTGATGCCCGGCATTCACCCCTCAGAGGCCGCAACCACGGCCACCCGGCTGTGCAACGCCATCAGCACGACGCCGTTTGACGCCCCCGGATGTGACGCACCGCTGGCGGTCACGGTCAGTGTCGGAGCCGTGGTCAGCACCCCTGACGGACACGTCGCATCCGGTGACGACATGTTCGCCGCCGCGGATCGCGCGCTCTATGATGCAAAACATGCCGGACGCAACCAGGCGCTGGTCAAGGGCCCTCAGCGCAGCGCGGCGGCCTGATCTGACAGAGCTTTGCGGCGCGCAGCCGTGCATCACAATCGACGCCCCTGCCCCCGGTTTCACCCCAGTTCGGCATAGCGCTCACGCTGAAGAGGACGCGCGATCCGTCACCTGTGCCGCTTTAGTCGCGCGCACCGCCCTTGTGCCCCTCACGCGGGGGTGGTTTGCGAAACCGGGCCACATGGCGTTCCACCTTGTCGGCAAAGGCCGCACGCTCAGCCGGCGACATCTGCTGCAACTCCGCAATCCAGACCTCCAGCATCGCTCCCCGAAACTCATTGATCGCGGCCGTTTGCGCATCGATGCGCGCGCGCAATACCGTCACATCCAGCGGCTCGCTGCGTATGACCTCCAGCAGCGCATTCAGCTCCGCGATGCGCCGCTCCACGATGTTGCCGTATTGGCCGTCCGCCAGATCCCGCAGGACCCGACGAGAGTCGCGGTCCAGGCTTCGGTACATCACCGCGCCGATCGCCTCTGCCGCAGCGGGCGGCGGCGGGGCCTTGTGGCGGGACCGACCTGAGCGATCCTCGCGCAGCGCAGCCCCGGCCACCAGGCCGACCACCGCCAAATTCGCCGCAAGCGACAGCGCAAACACCGCCTTCAGCCAGCGCGGCATGCGAGAGGAGCGTCCGGTGTCAGATGTCTGGGTCATTGCATATCCTCGGCCATGACAGTGGCCAGATCGAAAGTTTCATAAGCGGCATACTCCGAACTGACCGTGGGTGTCGCGGCAAGCGCGCTGACCCCCGGCGCGGTAAAGACCGCCTCCGGCCCCGCCACACCGATCCAGAGGCCGGTACAACTCGCCGCCACCAGCCCGCCCACCGCGGGCCAGCCGCCAAGCGCGGCCAGCAGCACGCCCAGGGGCGAGCGGCGGCGCGCGGGTGCCGGCGCGGACCAGCGCGCCTGTTCTGCCGCAGCCGCTGCCGTGATCGTGGACATCAGCCTGTCGGGCAGATCCGGGCGCGCATGCCGGGCCTCGGCAAAGAGCGCGTCGAGGTCGGTATCGCCGTTCTGATATTTCTGATGATCAGCCATCCTGATACCCCAATTCCTCACGACGCCCGGCCAGAGCCTTGGCCAGCATCCGTTTGCCCCGCGCGGTCAGGCTTTCTACTGCCTCCACGCTGATCTCCATGATCCCGGCAATCTCCGGGTTGTTCAATTCCTCGATGTGGCGCAGCACCACAGCCTGCCTCTGGCGTTCCGGCAGGGTCATCAACGCCTCCTGCAAGGCATCGCGCCGGGCGTTGTCCTGCAACCCCTCCGCGGCCCCTGCCGCCGGATCCGGCGGTTCGGGAATCGCGTCCAGATCCACATGACCGCCCCGCGCCTTGCGCTTGACATCGATACAGAGGTTCATCGTCACCCGGTAGAGCCATGTGGAGACCTGCGCTTCGCCTCTGCGCCAGTCTGGCGCGATCTTCCACAGCCGGATCATCGCGTCCTGTGTGACATCCTCGGCCTCGGCAGGATTGCCGAGCACCCGCATCGCCACCCCCAGCACACGCGGGCCAAGGCGGCGTGTCAGCTCGGCGGCGGCGGTCGGATCGCCATTGGCGAACAACACCAGAAGTGCCTCGTCGCTCGCCTCCGGCACAGCCGCCACATCGGCGGCCCTGCGACCCAAACCGATCACGGGCACCTCCCCCGGATGGGGAGGTGCAGGTTTGAACGCAGGCATATGCAGTGTTCAGTGCGAATTCGACTTACTCCGCATCCATTTGGTGGCCCTGCCGATCCGGGCCGCCACGGTGATGTCTTTTCTTCATCACGGTCTCCAGAATGGCCTGCGCGGTGTCAAACTCTGCCTTTGAAATCGAGCCGTTGCCATCGGTATCCGCCTTATCCAGAAGCTGCTGCGGGCCCCGGCGCTGCGGCATTTCCTCAGCGCTCAAGGCACCATCGCCGTCCTTGTCAAACCGTTCGATCATGGCGGCGGTCCGCTTGGCAATCCTTTGCTGCGCCTTGGCCGTCATTTCTTCGGCGCTCAACAGCCCATCGCCATTGGTATCTGCCGCATCAAAACGCGCCTGACCCATCGCCGCGATTTCGGCCTTCGACAAGGCGCCATTGCCATCCGCGTCGAGCTGCTCGAACGTCGGCTTATGGCGCTCGGGACCAAAACCCGGCTTCGCGACGGCAAGAGTCCCTGCCGCTGCAGTGGTCAACGACAGGAGTGTGGCGATCAGAATCCGTTTCGTCATAACATCGTTCCTTTTGTGAGCCTCAGCAGCACTGTGCTGCCCGATGTAGAAATGAAACGGCGGCGGTCCGGGTTTCCGTCGCCACGGGCGGAGAAAAAATCCATCTCCCCGAAAAAACAGCGCCGCGTCACCGGGTCACAGCGAAATCAACCTCTGATTTGCATATTTGGGGCTAAGTATTGAAGATGGGCATTGCCAAAGACGCATTTCAGAGCGGCCCCCTCGCAGTGACGGAGCATCAGATGACACAGACGCAAAGCCTCGCCCAGCAACAAGCGCTGGCTGACGACCGCCCGACAAAGCCCGCGTTGTGGAAGGGCTGGCGTCGCCGCTGCCCGAAATGTGGCGAAGGCAAACTGCTGCACAGCTATCTCAAGGTGAACGATCATTGCGCGTCCTGCGGCGAGGATTTCAGCCATCACCGGGCGGATGACGGTCCGGCCTATCTGACCATTCTGGTGGTCGGCCACGTGATGGCGCCCCTGATGCACTACACCGCCTTCGAATGGCGCCCATCCCCTTGGGTGATGGCCACCGTTTTCTCGGTGGGCTGCCTGACCGCATCGCTCTATCTGCTGCCGAGGCTGAAGGGCGTTGTCGTCGCCTATCAATGGGCGCGGCGCATGCACGGGTTCGACAAGGCCAGCTGAGCCAGCGCCCGGGCCAGTCGGGTCCCGGTCTGCCTCAGACCGCCCCAGCCCGCCCAGGCCGATGCGACGCCGGGTCTCCTCTTTCCTTTCTGGCGCAAAGACGTGACACTGCCATCGGTGCGCATACGGCGCCGAGGCGGGCGGCATTGATCGTGGGACGCGAGAAGAAGGAGACGGAGATGACAGGCACGACTGCCACACGCGACAAGACCGCAATCCGCGATGCGGCCACGGTGATCGTTGTGCGCGACGGCGACAGCGACGACCCACGCGTCCTGATGGGGCAGCGCGGTGCCAAAGCCGCGTTCATGCCAAACAAATTCGTCTTTCCGGGCGGCGCTGTCGATGCTGGCGACCGGGACATCGCGCTGGGTGCAGAGATTTCGCAGCCCTGCCGCAATCGCCTTGGTGAGGATGCCGCGGACGACGTCTGGCAGGCGTTATGCGTCGCCGCCACTCGGGAGCTGTGGGAGGAGACCGGGCTGATCCTCGGGCGCCCCGGCGCCTGGCAGGACAATGTTCCGACAGATTGGCAGAGCTTTGCTGCCAGCGGCCATGTGCCAGATGCCTCCGGGCTGACGTTTGTCTTTCGCGCTCTGACACCGCCGGGTCGCCCACGCCGGTTTGATGCGCGGTTCTTTCTGGCGGACGCCGACGCCTTGGTGGGCGATCTGGATGATTTCTCCCGCGCCTCGGACGAGCTGTCACATCTGCAGTGGATCCCGCTCAGCCAGGTGCGCAGCTTCGATCTGCCCTTCATCACCGAAGTGGTTCTGGCCGAGGTCACCGCCAACCTGCGCAGCGGCACCCGCCCGGAAAGCACGCCATTCTTTCGCAATGACGATGAGGAAAGCCTGTTCCTGCGCCTGCATGGCCGTCCGATGTCGCAGGCTCAATAGGCCTCGACCACGCTCCGCGGCCCCCGCCGCCCCTGTCCACCGGTCCTTTTTCGTTAAACCGGGTGCGCTCCCGCCCCCGGCGCTGCGGCCCCTTGTCAGGGACCACAGCCCAACGGCCTTGGGCCGGGCAGCCTGCCCCCTGAGGGGGCAGGCTTCGGCACCGCGCGTCCCGCGCGGTGCCATGCCCAACGGGAGCGCTGTGCCCCTTTTGCAAAAAGGGGGCTGCGGCGACGGGCGGGAGCCCCACCTGCCCCATGTTCCATCGGGTCTGCTTGGTTGGGATCGGGCTTTCGCATCAGAGGCGTGTCGTATCCGGACCTTCGTGTCCGGATCAAAGCGCCAGGATCAGGGCCAGAATCGACAGCACCAGCAGTGCCATGCCGAAGATCTCACGCCGGGTCACCACCTCCTTGAACACCACCAGCGAGGCCAGCAGGGACAGCAGCAGCTCCACCTGTCCCAAGGCCTTCACATAGGCCGCGTTCTGCAGGGTGAAGGCCAAAAACCAGCAAAACGAGCCGCCCATGCTGGTCAGCCCCACCCAGACCGCCACCCGGCGTGCCGCCCAGACCCGGGCGATCTCGCCGGGATCCCGGACGCCTAGCCAGGCCAGCATCATCGCCGTCTGCAAGCAGACCACCACCGCCAGCGTCACGGCCGCGCGCAGCACCGCGTCGGGCTCCTGCAATTGCAGCGACGCGCCCCGGTAGCTGACCGCGGAGAAGGCAAACAGCACGCCCGATCCGAGCCCCAGCAGCGGCGCTCGTCCGGTCAGCTGCCGCCACAGGCCCTTGGGGCCATCCTTGGTCTTGGACAGCACCAGCACCGCCGCCAGGCCGATCAGGATCGCCACCCAGCCCAGCGTAGAAACCTCATCGCCCAGTACCACCAGGCCGACGATGGCGGTCTGGATCACTTCGGTCTTCTTGAAAGTGATGCCGACGGCAAAGTTACGCGCCTTGAACAGCGCCACCACGCAGACGGTGGCAAGGATCTGGGACAGCCCGCCGACGATGGCAAAGCCCCAGAACGGCCGCGAGAGGGCCGGCAGCGCCGCATCTGTGGCCGCCACATAGGCCCAGAGCAGCAGCAGGATCACCGGCGCGGAGTAGACAAAACGCGAGAACGTCGCCCCCGCTGCGCTCAATGTGACCGCGCTCAGGACCTTCTGCAGCATGAAGCGCAGGGTCTGGAATGTGGCGGCGGCGAGGGTGACGGGAATCCAGAGCGGCATTGAATGACCTTTAAGGTATACTATCGCATGCCGACCCTATGCGCCCTTACTCCGGAGATTTCCAGAGCGGATGTGGCACCGGATCCTTGGCGCGGACGGCGAACTGGCGGAACACGCTGGCATAGCTGGCCAGCACATAGCCGTCATTGCGCGCCTGAAACCGCGCCTGATGGCGTTTGTAGAGCGCCGGCAGCTGGTGCCAAGCTACGCCGGGGTAGAGGTGATGCACAATGTGCAGGTTGTTGTTGAGGAACAGAAACCCCAGCACTGCGCCCATCAGGCCACGGGACTCAACAATTGCCGTGCGGCCATGCATGTCCTCATGGGCGCGGTGCTCCAGATAGGTACGGATCTTCAGCACCGAGAGGCCGAGGTAGGCCGCGCAGAGATAGGCCAGCACCGGCAGCGCCGACAGCGACACGATCCACAGGACCAGCGCCGTGCCCAGCGCATGCAGCCCCCAGTCGCGCAGGATCCCGCGCTGCCCCCGGCGCACCAGCGTCCAATCCTCCTGCATGAAGGAGATCTGTCCGATCACCGGCCCGATCACCATGCGCCCCAGAAGCGTGTTGTTGACCCGCAGCAGACGCTGGCGCCAGGCGGGCAGCCGGGCCCAGACCGCGGGGTCGTGATAATTGCTTTCCGGGTCGTCATAGGGATCGGTGAGGTCTTCGTCCTGATGGTGCTGCAGGTGGGTGTCGCGAAAGCGGCCATAAGGCACCGCAAGATTGAGCGGCAGAACCACCAGCGCCTCGTTCAGGCGGCGGCTGCGGAACGGGTGGCCGTGCAGCACCTCGTGACAAAGCGAGGAATGAAGCGCCACCATCCCCCCCGCCAGCAGCACCGCCAGCAGATGCGAGACCTGCGCCAGGCCAAAGAGCGCCCCGCCCCAGACAAGGTAGCAGGCCAGGATCAGCGCCAACGTGCCCCATTCCGGGTGACGCGGCAGCGCGGCACGGGCCTCGGCCGCGTCCGGTGTCAATGCCACCTCCAGCGGTGTTTCGATCCGGTCCGACACATCCGCGACGGCCTGAGCCGCAGCGATCTGTTCCTCTTCGGTCAGATCACGCATGACGCCACCCGCCGACCCGGCCCCAGGAAATCCGTGCCCAGACCCGCTCGTAAATCAGATAGCAGGTAAAGCCGATGGCGGTGTTGATCGCCGCCATCACCCCACCGGCGGTGGCCGATCCGGTCGCCAGAAATCCCACCAGCGTCATCGAGATGAGCCCGATGACGTTCCACACAATCGCCTTCACGAGGGAGCGCCCACGCGTTTCCATACTGCCTCCGATTTTTTTGATCTGGGGTCAGGTTAGATCAACGGCAGGCTGTGTAGAATTCCGTATGTGATTAACAAAATCCATCAACGATGATATATGCCACCACATGAGAGAAAATATTGACAAACGTTTGCGTGCCGCACAGTTCCGAGAGCGCCTGAACCGCGCTCTGCGGGAGAGCAATCTCAGTCAGAGTGCATTGGCCCGGGCCACTGATGTGGATCGCTCCACTATTTCGCAGCTGCTGACAGATGCGGGCGCGCGATTGCCCAACGCCCATGTGGTCGGCGCCTGCGCGACGGCCCTTGGCGTGTCGGCGGACTGGCTGTTGAGCCTGTCGGATCGGCCCGAGAGTGCGGCCGAGCTGCTGGCCTCCTCGATGTCGATGACCGAAGCGCCCCGGGCGCTGGTGGATGAACGCATCTACGAGTGGCACCGCGAGGCGGCGGGCTACAAGATCCGCCATGTGCCCGCGACCCTGCCCGACATGCTAAAGACCCGCGCGGTGCTGGAATGGGAATACGCGCCGCATCTGGGCCGCACCGCAGATCAGGCGATCGGCGCCTCGCAGGATCGGCTGACATGGATGCGGCAGGCGGGCTCCGACTATGAGATCGCGATGCCGATCTATGAAATCGACAGTTTTGCCAAAGGGGTAGGATACTACGAGGGTCTCTCTGCCGAGATACGGATCGAACAGCTGGAGCATCTGGAGCAATTGACGACGCAGCTCTATCCGCGTTTGCGGATTTATCTCTACGATGCCAAGCGGTTGTATTCCTCGCCGCTGACCATATTCGGCCCGCTGCTTTGTGTCTTCTATGCAGGCAGCCATTACATGGCGTTTCGCGACCGGGAGCGGGTGGAGACCTATACCGGCCATTTTGATCGGCTGGTGCGCGAGGCGTCGATCACCGCGCGGCAGATGCCACGCCGGGTGGGCGCATTGCGGGCACAAATAGACGAAACGACCTAAGCGCGCGCCTGATCGACCTGTTGGCCGGGCTATGCAGCCCTCAGCCGGGCATGCCACTCGCGGCATCGGCATCCGTCACCCAGACCTCGGCCCCGGTGGCAGCAGGGCCCGCCGCAATGGCGCGCCCGATCCCGGACGCGCCTGCAGTCACAAGAACACGTATTAGCGCGGCGCGCCGATGGCGCGGCCTAGCCCGTCGGGCGCGGGCAAGGCCGCATGCGCCTCGGCAATCCTGACCAGATTGGCCTCGATATGCGGGGCGGGCGGTGCGGAGCGACGGGTCTTGAGGTCCACATGCAGCAGCATATGCTCCCCGGTCGCCAGCAGGCGGTCGCCCTCGAACATCTCGTGCCAGATGTGCATCTTCTTGCCTGCGCCCATGATGACCTGCGTTCTGACCTGAATGGGATGGCCCGCGTGCACCTCGTCGATGTGGCGGATGTGGGTCTCGGCGGTGAAATAGCTGCCGCCCGAGGCAATATACTCGGCATCGCAGCCGATGATCTCCATCAGCCGGTCGGTGGCCTGGGCAAAGGCATCGAGATAGCGGCTCTCGGTCATGTGGCCGTTGTAGTCGGTCCAGTCGAGCGGCACCGTGCGGCTCTGGGTCAGGATCGGCTGGGTGATATCTGCCACGTCGTCAATGCTGCGAGCCAGCCCCGCCGCCTGCATGCGCGCGCTGTCATGGGCGTTCTGCAGCGCACCCGCGCCCCAGTCATTTGCGCCCAATGCGCGCATCATCCCCACGAGGTTGTCGTCGCGGATGCGCTCCAGCTCACGGATCGAGTGATGGCCGGACTGCGCATCGGACTGACCGGCGATGAGGTCCACCAGCTCGTCGTTGTATTCCGGCACATCCATCAGCTTGGTCCATGGCCAGCTGAGACAGGGGCCGAACTGTTCCAGGAAATGCTTCATCCCCGCTTCGCCGCCCGCAACCCGGTAGGTCTCAAACAGGCCCATCTGCGCCCAGCGGATGCCAAAGCCATAGCGGATGGCGTTGTCGATCTCCTCTGTGGTGGCGATACCGTCCTTGACCAGCCAGAGCGCCTCTCGCCAGACCGCCTCGAGGAAGCGGTCCGCCACATGGGCGTCGATTTCCTTCTTCAGGTGCAAGGGATACATGCCGATGGCGCTGACGATCTCCTTGGCCTTGGCGATAATCTCCGGGCTGTTCGCCTCGGTGGTCACCACCTCAACCAGCGGCATCAGGTAGACCGGGTTGAAGGGATGCGCGACAACGATCTGCGCGGCATTGGTGAACCCCTCCTGCAGCTGAGACGGCTTGTAGCCGGAGGTCGACGAACCGATCACCGCGCCCGCCGGAACATGCGCCTGCAATTCGCCGTAAACCTTCTGCTTCAGGTCAAGCCGCTCCGGCACGCTTTCCTGCACCCAGTCGACGCCCTTAACGGCTGCCTCGATGGTGTCGTGGAACGTCATCGCACCCTCGGCCGGCAGGGCGACATTGCCCAAGCCCGGCAAGGCGCGGCGCGCGTTATCCATCACCTCCGCGATCTTGCGCGCGGCCTCCGGGTCGGGATCAAAGACCCGCACGTCCCAGCCGTTCAGCAAGAAGCGCGCGGCCCAGCCGCCGCCGATCACACCACCGCCAATGATTGCAGCCGTTTTTGTCATTCCGTTGGTCCTTAGTTCTGCGGCACCATTTCAAGGGCGCCAATGTCATAGCCATTCTTGCGCAGGACCGATTTCGCCTCGGTCAGTTTGTCTGCGCTGATCTCGGGCGCGCGGGCCAGAATCCAGCCCTGCTTGCCGTTCGGAGTTCCAACTACGGCGACCTCATACTCCGCATCCACATCCAGCACCCAGTAGTCCCCCCAGGTGAAGGGCAACAGCCGGAGCCAGGACACGAAGTTCACCTCCAGCCGTCCCGGTCCCGCGACGCGGGCGACCCCTTCTGCCGTATCAAGCGGACCATTGAGCCCTTCTCGGTAACAGCGGTTCACCACGTCGATCCGGTCATCCTCGCGCGCGGAGTACTGCGCGGTGACGCCCTCGCACCCCATCTCGAAGTTGTTAGGGAAACGGGCAATCTCATACCAGGTGCCCAAGTACTGCGAGAGGTCGAGATCTTCTTCCACAGTCATCACGACGGACGTGTCGCGATATCCATCCGCCGCCGCTGCGGTGCTGACGACAGTCAGGCAACAGGCAGTGGCAAGCAGGGTGCGGATCTGATGACGGATGTTCATGAACGGGACCTCCGGGGATCTGGGTTTGAGTTTGGTATCAGGACCGAAACGCCCATGCCCCGGAGAGAGTTCCCATGTTGTCGCTGCTTACTTCGCCACAGGTGCCTGTTTGGTCAGACCAAGCCGCGTACGCACCTCTGCCGGGGTGATCACCCGCGCACCGAGGTTGGAGATGATGGTGCCAGCACGCTCCACCAGCTGCCAGTTCTCCGCCAGTACGCCCTTGTCGAGGTAGAGATTGTCTTCCAGCCCGACCCGCACGTTGCCGCCCGCCAGCACCGAGGCCGCCACATAGGCCATCTGATCGCGCCCCAGGGAGAACGCCGACCAGTTCCAGTCGTCGGGCACATTGTTGACCATCGCCATGAAGGTGTTGAGGTCATTCGGCGCGCCCCACGGCACCCCCATGCAGAGCTGCACCAGCGCGTTCGCCTCAAGGACGCCGTCCTTCACCAGCTGCTTGGCATACCAAAGGTGGCCGGTGTCAAAGGCCTCGATCTCCGGCTTCACGCCCAGATCCGTCATCATCTTGCCCATCGCCTGCAACATGCCGGGCGTGTTGGTCATCACATAGTCGGCCTCGGCAAAGTTCATGGTGCCGCAATCCAGCGTGCAGATCTCCGGCAGGCACTCGGCCACATGGGCCACCCTTTCGGTGGCACCAATCATGTCGGTGCCCTCGGCCTTGACCGGCAGCGGCTTCTCGACGCCGCCAAAGGTGATATCGCCGCCCATTCCGGCGGTGAGGTTCAGTACCACATCGGTGTCGCTGTCACGGATACGGTCGGTGACTTCGCGATAGAGCCCAAGGTCGCGCGAGGGCGCGCCAGTTTCAGGATCGCGCACATGGCAATGCACGATCGCCGCCCCGGCCTTGGCCGCAGCGATGGCGCTGTCGGCGATTTCTTTCGGCGAGCGGGGCACATGCGGGCTGCGATCCTGGGTGCCTCCGGAGCCGGTCACGGCGCAGGTGATAAAGACCTCGCGGTTCATCGAAAGCGGCATTTTTGATTTTCCCTCTGATGTACAGGGTTGTGCCACGGGTTATCCCCAGGCTTCTCCCCGGATTCCAATTTGCGCTGATCGTGACTCTCGCTCAGCCTTGGCCGCAAGAGTTTACCTTAAGCGAATCGAAGTTGATGAAATCCGCAAAAAACATACTCCAGCCGGAGAACCGCCCGCTCAAGACCGCCGTTCTGGTGATGGACGAGTGCAATACACTCTCCTTTGCCGCCGCGGTTGACCCGATGCGCGCGGCCAATCGGCTGGCCGGACGAGCGGCCTTCGATTGGGACTACATCAGCGCCACATCCGAACCACCGATGCTGACCTCGGGCCTCACGGTGCCGACAACGCCGCTGGCGCGGCTCGATGGCTGCGATCTGCTGATCGTCGTGGCCGGGTTCCAGCTGGCCCGCCACGCCACCCCGAGCCTGCTGGCCGGTCTGCGCCGCATTGCCGGCACCGGCGCCACCATCGCAGGGATCGACGGCGGGCCATGGTTGCTGGCAGAGGCCGGATTGCTGGATGGCCACGCAGCCACCACCCATTGGGAAGATCTGGAGAATTTCTCCGCCCGCTTTCCCGACATCCACTGCCGCACGGATCGCTTCACCGTCTCGGATGCGCGGCTGACCTCCGGTGGGGCCACGCCGGCGATCGAGATGATGCTGCATATCATCAGCGCCCGCCACGGCCACGGCTTTGCCTCTCGCGTGGCAGGCCTGTTCCTCTATGACGGCATCGCCTCGCCCCAGCGCAGCCAGAGCCGTCTGGGCCATCACAAGCATAATGCGCTCACCGCCAAGGCCAATGCGATCATGGAGTCGGCGCTGGATGATCCCAAACCCCTGGCGGAAATCGCCGAGGTGCTGGGCACCAGCCCGCGCAGCCTGCAGCAGCAATTCCGCCTGCGCCTGAACACGACGCCGCAGGACCACTACCTGCAATTGCGTCTGGCCGAGGCCCGCCGACTGGTCACCGACACCAACCTGCCGCTGATGGAGATCGCGGTGGCCACCGGCTTCACCTCGCAATCCACCTTCGCGCGCGCCTTCCGCACTGCCCATGGTCTGTCAGCGCGAGAGCTACGTCAAAGCGGAACCGAGACAGCCTTTGCAGGTTATCCCGTGATGCAGGCCAACAGCCACGCCAGCCACAGCACCAACTAGAGCTTCCCCCGCTCTTCATCTTTTCAAAAATACCTCGGGGGTGAATTGCCCCCAAAGGGGCAAGAGGGGGCAGCGCCCCCTCCCCTCGCTCAATACGGCATCGGATGCGCGCGATGCGCCAGATCGATCGCCTCCAGAACCTCCGCGCTCAGCTCCAGATCCGCCCCCTTCAGGATATGTGCCAGCTGATCCAGATCGGTCGCGCCAAAGATCACGGAGGCCATGAACGGCCGCGTTTTGCACCAGGCCAGCGCCATATGCACCGGGTCCAGCCCGTGATCTGCCGCTATCCGAAGATAGGCCGCCACCGCCGCCTCGACCCGGTCGGACTGACGCCCCCCCATGGTCTCGTTGATCGACTTGCGAGAGCCTGCAGGCACCGCGCCGCCCTGATATTTCCCGGTCAGATAGCCCGCCGCCAGGGGAGAGAAGGACAACAGCCCCACATCCTCGTAATGGCTCAGCTCTGCCAGATCAGTGTCATAGAGGCGGCACAACAGCGAGTATTCGTTCTGAATCGACGCCACGCGCGGCCCTTTACCCTGTTCCGCCAGCCGCAGCCATTGCGCCGTGCCCCAGGCGCTCTCGTTCGAGAGGCCGAAGGCGCGGATATTACCCTTGTCCACCTGCGCCTGCAGCGCGCCAAGGCAGTCTTCCATATCCGCAATGACCTGTGCGCGATCATAACTTGAGGCGGTCGGGTCGTAGGTCCAGTTCTTGCGGAACATATAGCTGCCGCGGTTGGGCCAGTGGAACTGGTAGAGGTCGATATAGTCGGTCTTCAACCGCTTCAAGGACGCCTCGACCGTTGCCCCGATGGTCTGCGCCGTGATCGGCGCACCGTCGCGCGCGACCGAACCTTCGCCCGAATGTTTGGTGGCCAGGATATAGTCACCCCGCCGCCCGGTCTTTTCATTCCAAGTGCCGAGGATCTCTTCACTGCGGCCCAGCGTCTCCAGCCGGATCGGGTTCACCGGATACATCTCTGCGGTGTCGAGGAAATTGATCCCCGCCGCCAGCGCCATGTCGATCTGGGCATGGGCATCCGCCTCCTCGGTCTGGGTCCCATACGTCATGGTTCCGAGGCACAGCTCCGATACCTTCATCTCCGTACGGCCAAGCTGGTTCATCTTCATTGCATGGTCTCCTGCAGTCCTGTTCGGTGCGGACCCTAGTCGGACCAGACGGCAATGCAAGCAACTGCACGCCCGAGAGGACGCCTGCCGTTAACCATCGCTTAGGATTTTGACACCTCAAGGTTGTACGCAGTGGTATACTGTCAAGGCAACTCCCGAACCATAGGAGGACACTGATGACGTTTATTTCCACCAAGAGCTACCAGGATCTCGTGGCCGAAGCAGAGGCGGATATTTCCTTTGTGTCGGTCGAGGACGCCCTGGCGATGCACGACAGCAAGAATGCCGAGTTCATCGATCTTCGGGTTTTTCGCGAGCTGGAGAAGACCGGCGTAATCCCGGGCGCACATTCCTGCCCGCGCGGCCTGTTGGAATTCTGGCTTGATCAGGACAGCCCCTTTGCCCGCGATGTTTTCTCCCGAGAGGCGGTGTTCATCTTCTATTGCGACAATGGCTGGCGCTCGGCGCTGAGCACCCGCATCGCCGCCGACATGGGGTTGCAGAACGTGCTCTGTCTGCGGCTCGGTCTTGACGCCTGGATGGACGCACAGGGCCCGATGACGCCCTATCACTGGTAGACCCGGCGCGCCCTTAGATCCTGTAAGGAATGCGGTTTTCCCGCCATCATGAAGGCCGGTGCCCTGTGGTCGGCGGCATGACAGCCTGTCTTAAACACCCGCAAGTCACATCCGGTCTTCGGCTGTCGGGCATCCAGACGTCGGACAAAACCGCGCCGCATCGGCCACATTGCAAGAAAAACGACAGTCGCTGTCGAAAACGCAACTGCAGCCGCGGGACAGGCCCCTATGGTCGGGCCTGTCATGCGCACGATCCTATCCTTCGCCGCCCTCTTCCTGTCCGTCATCTTGCTGCAGCTCTCTACGGGCGGGGTTGGCCCGCTGGACGCATTGTCCGGCGCGGCGCTGGGGTTTGACAACCGCCAGATCGGCCTTTTGGGCTCGGCGCATTTCCTTGGATTTTTTATCGGTTGTTGGTGGACGCCGCGGCTGATGGGCCGGGTCGGACATTCGCGTGCCTTTGCGGTCTGCACCGCATTGGGCGCGATGGGGTTGCTGGCGCATACGCTGACCGAAAACCCCTATGCCTGGGCAGCCATGCGCATTGCCTCCGGCCTCTGTGTGGCGGGCTGCTACACGGTGATCGAGGCCTGGATCAACGCCAAGGTCACCAATGAGAACCGCGGCCGGACCTCAGGTCTTTACCGGATTGCCGATACCGGCGCTTCGCTTGCCGCGCAGCTGCTGATCGCCGTGCTGCCTCCGGCGCATTACGTATCCTACAATCTGCTGGCGATCCTGTGCTGTGCAACATTGCTGCCGCTGATGATGACCCGCGCCAGCCAGCCCAAGATGCCCGCGGCTGCGCGCTTGCGGCCGCGCCTGGCCTGGCGGTGTTCTCCGCTTGGTGTGGCCGGGGTGCTTGTGGCCGCGCTCAGCGGTGCCTCCTTCCGCATGGTTGGGCCAATCTATGGCCAGGAGGTCGGGCTCGCGGTCGATCAGATCGCATTTTTCCTGGCCGCCTTTGTTCTGGGTGGCGCGCTGGCACAATATCCGATGGGCTGGCTCGCGGATAAATTCGACCGGCGCTGGGTCCTGATCTGGCTGTCGGGGGTATCGATCATCTCCTGCGCCATCACCCTACCGGCCAGCAGCGGCGGCACCGGGGCCATCATGCTGTCGGCCATGCTGTTTGGCCTGACGACCGTGCCGATCTTCTCGGTCTCTGCCGCGCACGCCAATGACTTTGCCACCTCGGAGGAGCGGGTGGAGCTGTCGGCGGCCTTGATGTTTTTCTACGCCACTGGCGCCATTGCCGCGCCGCTGGTTGCCTCGGCGCTGATCGAAGCCTTCGGCCCCGGAGCGCTGTTTGCTTTTGTTGCAGTGGGGCATGCGGGCTTGATCGCCTTTGGTCTGGCACGGATGCGCGCACGCGCCGCGCCCGAGGAACGCACCCGTTATGTCTATGCGCCGCGCACCTCTTTCACCATCGGCAAGATGCTGAAACGCGCCCGCGAAGGACGGCAATAGCCGCGCCGTCACGCATGTGCGCCTCCAACAGGGGCCGCGCGTGCCTGTTGCGATGTCTCGCAGCTCCCAGGAATATGCGCACATGTCTCGGGTGTTGATCTCGCGCGCGCGGAGGGCCGCGATGCCAGAGGGCCGCCCCAACTTGCGGCAGATTCAACGCTTTCTTCACATCGCCTCATAACATGGGGTTTTCGTACAATGCCGCATGGGATAGACGGACGGCCAGACAAGCGACGTGGATGGACGATATGGCCCGAATTCTGATCACCTCTGCACTGCCCTATATCAATGGGATCAAGCACCTTGGCAACCTTGTGGGAAGCCAACTGCCGGCGGATCTCTATGCCCGCTACAACCGGGGTCGCGGCCATGAGGTTATGTTCCTCTGTGCCACCGACGAACATGGCACCCCCGCCGAACTGGCCGCCGCCAAGGCGGAAAAGCCGGTGGCGGAGTATTGCGCCGAAATGCACGCGGTGCAGACCGACATCGCCAACCGCTTTGGCCTGTCGTTTGACCACTACGGGCGCTCCTCCAGCCCGCAGAACCACGCGCTGACCCAGCATTTCGCGGGCAAGCTGGCCGAGGCCGGGCTGATCACCGAAGTGTCTGAAAAACAGGTTTATTCCAACACCGATGGCCGCTTCCTGCCGGATCGCTACATCGAGGGCACCTGCCCCAACTGTGGCTTTGAGAAAGCGCGCGGCGACCAATGCGAGGAATGCACCAAGCAGCTCGATCCGACTGACCTGATCAATCCGCGCTCGGCAATCTCCGGCTCCACCGATCTGGAAGTGCGCGAGACCAAGCACCTGTTCCTGCGCCAGTCGGCGATGCGCGACCAGCTCGACCAGTGGATCGACAGCAAGAAGGACTGGCCGATCCTGACCACCTCGATCGCCAAGAAATGGCTGCATGACGGCGACGGCCTGCAGGACCGTGGCATCACCCGTGACCTCGACTGGGGCGTGCCGGTGAAGAACGGCGATCAGGACTGGCCGGGCATGGAGGGCAAGGTCTTCTACGTCTGGTTCGACGCACCGATCGAATATATCGCAGCCGCCGGCGAATGGGCCCAGACCAAGGGGCTGGGCGATGACGCATGGCAGCGCTGGTGGCGCACGGACAAGGGCGCGGAGGATGTGAAATACGTCCAGTTCATGGGCAAGGACAACGTCCCCTTCCATACGCTGTCCTTCCCGGCGACCATTCTCGGCTCCGGCGAGCCGTGGAAGATGGTCGACCACCTGAAGTCCTTCAACTACCTGAACTACGACGGCGGCCAGTTCTCCACCTCGCAGGGGCGCGGCGTGTTCATGGATCAGGCGCTGGAGCTGTTGCCGGCGGACTATTGGCGCTGGTGGCTGCTGAGCCACGCGCCCGAAAGCTCTGATTCCGAATTCACTTGGGAGAATTTCCAGCAATCGGTGAACAAGGATCTGGCGGATGTCTTGGGCAACTTCGTCTCGCGCATCACCAAGTTCTGCCGGTCCAAGTTTGGCGAGGAAGTCCCCGAAGGCGGCGCATGGGGCGAACAGGAACAGGCGCTGATCGACGAGCTGACCACCCGCATCGGCGCCTACGAGCGCCACATGGAAGCGATGGAAGTGCGCAAATCGGCGCAGGAATTGCGGGCGATCTGGGTGGCGGGCAACGAATACCTGCAATCCGCCGCACCCTGGTCGATGTTCAAGACCGACCCCGAGCGCGCCGCCGCGCAGGTGCGTCTTGGCCTTAACCTCATCCGCCTTTATGCTGTGCTGTCGGCGCCCTTCATTCCCGAAGCCTCTGACCGCCTGTTTGCAGCCCTCGGCACTGAGGATCGCAGCTGGCCCGAGGACGTCGCCGCCGCGCTGGCCGCCCTGCCCGAAGGCCACGCCTTCACCGTGCCAGAGGTGCTCTTTGCCAAGATCACCGACGAGCAGCGCGAAGAGTGGCAGGACCGCTTTGCCGGGGTCCGCAAGGACTGATCAACCGGATCGAAGAAATACAAAGACCGCCCATCGGGGCGGTCTTTTTCGTTTCAGGGATCACGCCACGGCGGGCCGGAGCGACGCTCAGAGCGTGACCGTCGCACCTTCACCGGGCATGAGCAGGCTCCAGTGCGGGCCCTCTGCTACATGGCGCGCCTGCAGCACCTCCGGCCCCTCTTGATAGAGCGCATAGGTGGAGTGATGCACCGGCAGCATCGCCTTCGCGCCGACCTGGGCGGCAAATTCCATCGCCTGCCCACCGTCCAGGGACAGCTGCCCCAGCGCGCCGGTGCCGCCGACCGCGCCGATATGGGGGATGAACAGATCCGGGGTGTCCTGCTGCGACAGGGCCTGTGCGACCGGATCGACCAGGAAGGTATCACCAGCCCAGTAGATCCTCTGCACGCGGCCAGACCGGCGCACCTCGATCATGTAGCCATTGCCCAGACCCAGCATATCCGCGACCTGCGGGTTCTGCGAATGGATGGCAGGCAGCGCGGTCACCCGGACCTCACCATCAGGCGCGTTGAAGTGCCGGGTGCTGCCATGGCGCAGGGCCTGCGCGGCAAAGCCCTTGTCACGCAGCGCGGCCGTGTCATGTTCGGGCGCCAGCAGCGGCAGGCTCCGATCCAGCCAGGCCTGCGCCTTCTGGTCAAAGTGGTCCTCATGGGCATGGCTCAGCAACACCAGATCATAGGTTTGCCGCGCCAGCTCCGGAAAGGGCGTCAGCCGCGCATGGGACTTGACGTTGGGCCCTTTGGTCAGGTCAAACATCTCGTTCGGATCGCCCATGACAAAAGCCGCCTCCCCCTCGCCCAAGCAGGGATCGGTCAGGATACGCAGGCCCGCCGCGTCGATCTCCATCATCGCGCCGCCCAACCACCGCACCGAGATCAACGGGGCCGCGCCGCGCACCATGGCGGGCAGCAGTCCGGTCGCCATGGCCGCAGCAGCAGTGGTCTTTAGAAGTGTACGTCTCTTCATCTGGTCCTCCAAAATCTGATGATCTGCAAATACCTCCTCGCGCTTGAGTGAATAATCGGAATAATATCGGACAGCTTAAACGAGATTATCGCGCAATGAATGATCTTCAGAACATCGAGACCTTTGCCGAAGTGGCGACCCAGTTGAGCTTTGCGGCGGCGGCCCGTCGGCTCGGACTGCCCCCTTCCACCGTCACCAGCCGCATCCGCGCGCTGGAGCAGAGCCTCGGCGTGCGGCTTCTGGACCGCACCACCCGCAGCACCGCGCTCACTGCAGAGGGCGCGCTGTTCCTCGACCGGTGTCGCCTTGCCCTGTCGGAAATCGAAACCGCCCGCGCGCTGGTATCATCCACGCAGAGCGCCAGCGGTCCGGTGCGTCTGTCCGTGCCCACCGCCCTGCCCATGGACCGGCTGGCGCAGGTGACCGTGCGGGTTCTGGACCGTCACCCAAACATTCACATCGACATCACGGTAGAGGATCGCCCTACCGATTTTGTGCAGGATGGCATTGATATCGCGCTGCGGGGCAACCGGCCGGGCAGCGCCAATTTGATTGCACGACTGCTGTCGCAAATGCCCGTGCGTCTGGTGGCGCCGCCGGGGCGGTTGCAGGACGATACTCTGCCGGTGCTCGGCCCACTCAGCCGCCACCTGCCAATGCCACGCCGTGCCGGACGGGCCTACTGCGAATCGTTCAGCCTTGCCCGCCATCTGGCGTTGGCTGGCGTGGCGCGGGCGTGTTTGCCGCTGTCGCTCTGTGAAGAGGACGGCAGAACCGGCGCACTGGACCTCGGGCCACCGCCCGCAGGTGTCGAAGCGCAGCTGGGCCTCTACCTCGTGTATCAGGACCGGCGCCACGTGCCGCAACGGGTGCGTCTGGTGATGGATGCGCTGATCGAGGCGTTTTCCGCTGCTGTCGCCTAGCCGTCGGTCATGCGCGTCAAAATGCATCCGTTCTCCTCGGTTGGACACCCGGCTTGCGGACGCCGGCTTTCCTTTTCCTTAGCAAAATTATCAGATTGACATATCCGACCAAATAAATCAGGAATAAGCCAATCCAGCCAACCTGTTCCTGACACAGGCCAGCCGACAACCCGAACACTGCGTCCCGCACATGTTGAATCCACCTGGCCACATCCCGTCGCATACCGACCGCGAAGCAGATCGACTGCCGCTGCCAGAGCTGTGGTCTGACGTCCTTTCTGACGCCCTCCCTGCGCAGGTTTTCTGCCTTGAATGGCTGTTCGACACGGCGGAACAGAAACAGAGGCTTGCCCGATGAGTAACTTGAAACCGATTTCCCAAGCAGACATGGCAGCCGCCGCACAGCCTGAAACCTACCCGACCTACCACGCCGAGGACCTGACCCGCGGCGGTGTGCAGGCGCGCATTCTTCTGAACGGTCAGATCTATTCACTGCGCATCACCCGCGCGGGCAAGTTGATCCTGACCAAATAATATTCACCCCGGCCCATTTTGCGCCGACAACTCACTTCCGTCCAACGAGGATCCCATTCATGAAAACGCCGCTTCTCACCGGTGCCGCCCTTCTGGCTTTGACCGCAGGCACAACGGCTGCTTTCGCCGCTTCCAAGGCTGAGGTTCTGACCAACTATGCCAATATCGCCGAAGCCAAGTATGAAGACAGCCTGATCACCGCCAAGGCCCTTCAAGCTGCGGTTGATGCGCTGGTTGCCGAGCCGTCTGCAGAAAACCTCGAGGCCGCGAAACACGCCTGGCTGGCGGCGCGCGTGCCCTACCAGCAGACCGAAGTCTATCGTTTTGGCAACGCCATCGTGGACGACTGGGAAGGCAAAGTGAACGCGTGGCCGCTGGACGAAGGGCTGATCGACTATGTGGATGCCTCTTACGGCGGTGCCACCGACGAGAACGCCGCAGCCGCACTCAACGTGATTGCGAACCCCGAGTTCAGCCTTTCTGGCAAGGCCATTGATGCCTCTGACATCACGCCGGAACTGCTTGGCGAAACCCTGCATGAGGCCGACGGCGTCGAAGCGAATGTGGCCACTGGCTACCACGCCATCGAATTTCTGCTCTGGGGTCAGGATCTGAACGGCACCGAACATGGCGCTGGCGATCGCGCCTGGACCGACTATGCCGCCGGTGACGACTGCACCAACGGCAATTGTGACCGCCGTGGCGCCTACCTGAAGGCCGCAACCGACCTGCTGGTGTCCGATCTTGAGTGGATCACCGCACAATGGGCCGAAGACGGCGAAGCGCGCGAAACCGTACTTTCGGACGAGAATGCAGGCATCACCACCATCCTGACCGGCATGGGCTCGCTGTCCTACGGCGAACAGGCGGGCGAGCGGATGCGCCTTGGCCTGATGCTGAACGATCCCGAGGAAGAGCACGACTGCTTCTCCGACAACACCCACAACAGCCACTACTATGATGGTCTGGGCATCCAGAACGTCTACCTTGGCGAATATGTGCGGGTGAACGGCGAAGTGGTGTCCGGTCCGGCGCTGGCCGATCTGGTCGAGGCCGCAGATTCTGAACTGAATGCAGAACTGACCGGCAAGCTCTCCACCACCATGATGAAGCTGGGCCGCATCAAGACGGCTGCCGAGGCTGGTTTCTCCTACGACCAGATGCTGGCGCAAGGCAGTGAAGCGGGCGAAGCACTGGTCATGGGTGGCGTCGATGCGCTGGTGGACCAGACCCGTTCGATCGAACGTGCCGTGGCCGTGCTGGACCTGAGCGATGTGGCGATCGAAGGATCCGACTCGCTCGACAACCCGACAGCGGTTTTTCAGTAAATCGTAAACCGATCATCTAGATCGAAACAGGAGCCGCGCCCCGCGCCCGGCTCCTGTTGTGCATTGACCCTCTCGCATGCGCGGTGACACGCCTCTTCACGATTTCCTGAGCGTTTCAGTCTTGTTTGATCTTGAAAACTAATTCTTTTAGTCAGATATTATCACAAGCAAGTAGCCTACAGAATCTCTTAGGATCGGCGCCCCGTCATGATCATCTGCCACTGCACATCAATCTCGGATCACGACATCCATGCAGCCATTGACTGGATGCGGGCGTCTGACCCGCAAACCATTATAACGCCTGGAAAAATCTACCGCGCACTCGGCAAGAAGGCGGATTGTGGCGGCTGCATGTCGCTCTTTCTGGACACCATGCGCGCCAACGCTAAGGTAAGTGTACCTGCGCATCTGCAGTCCCTACGAACAGCCATTTCTCCGGAGAGCAATTATGAAGGGCGACCCCAAAGTCATCGAATATCTCAACAAGGCACTTAGGAGCGAGCTGACAGCCGTCAGCCAGTACTGGCTGCATTATCGCCTGCAGGAGGACTGGGGCCTTGGTCACATGGCCAAGAAGAGCCGCGAGGAAAGCATCGAAGAGATGAACCACGCGGACAAGTTGATCGACCGGATCATCTTCCTCGAAGGTCACCCGAACCTGCAAACGCTTGACCCGCTGCGCATCGGCCAGTCGCCAAAGGAAACCCTGGAGTGCGATTTGGCCGCAGAACAAGAGGCCCGCGCCCTCTACAAGGAAGCGGCCGAGTACTGTAGGACCAATGGTGATTTCGTCTCTGAAGACCTGTTCAAGGAGCTTCTGGCGGACGAAGAAGGCCATATCGATTTCTTGGAGACACAGCTTGAACTGCACGACCGCGTTGGCGCCGAAAACTACGCGCATCTCAACGCCTCCAAGATGGACGAAACCGAGTAACTCGACCCCTGTTCTGGGTGCGGCCCTCATTCTGGTGCTGGCCGCACCGCTCCATGCGACCGACCGCGTTGCCGTTCCCGATGGCCTTGCGGAGCCGCATCTCTCTTTCCTGCCTCGCACCAAAGACGAAGCCAGCCGCATTGCGCGCGTCACCGCACCTGCGCGCGACTTCACCGCGCCGGAGCCGTTTGAGGAAAACCCCGCCGGGGCCGCCACCCTGCCCCATCGCGACGACCGCGAGGCCTTCAGCACACCGCCTGTAAACCTGACGTTTGAACAAGGGCTTGAGTTCCGTCTGGGCGAGGCCTTGTTTGACAAACTCTGGGTCTTTTCGCCCGCCTCCACCCTTGCCTCGGACGGGCTTGGTCCGGTCTATAACGCCCGCGCCTGCCAGCGCTGCCACATTCGAGACGGGCGCGGCCATCTGCCCGAGGGGCCCAACTATCGGTCTGCCTCGGCCTTTCTGCGGGTCTCCATTCCCGGCCCGGTGCCCCCTGCGTTGCGCGCCATTCCCGACTATATCGGCATGTCGCCAGAGCCGACCTATGGCTGGCAACTGCAGGACTTCTCTGCCCCCGGCGTTGATCCCGAATACCGCCTGTCTGTGACCTACACCGAGGAAGACATTACCCTGAATGGCGGTGAGGTCGTCCGCCTGCGCAAGCCGTCCTTTGAGGCCACCGCGCTGAAATACGGCCCCCTGCATGCCAAGGCGATGCTCTCGCCCCGCGTGGCCCCGCCGATGATCGGCCTTGGCCTGCTGGAGGCCATTCCCGCCGCCGAGATCCTCGCCCTTGCCGATCCGGACGATCTCGACAGTGACGGGATTTCGGGGCGTGCAAACCTCGTCTGGTCCAAGGAATTTCGTCAGGTCATGCTGGGGCGTTTTGGCCTCAAGGCCGGCACCGCCACCATCCACGAGCAATCCGCTGCGGCGTTTTCCGGCGATATCGGCATCTCGACACCGCTGTTTCCGCAGCCCTATGGCGATTGCACTGCCCTGCAGGACGCCTGCCGCAGCGGGCCGCACGGCGATGGCGACGTGCGCATCACCGAGATCGACCAGCCCAATATGGATCTGGTCACCTTCTACAGCCGCAACGTCTCGGTGCCTGCCCGCCGCGATCTGAACGCACCCGAGGTGTTGCGCGGCAAATCCGTGTTCTATGACAGCGGCTGTGCCAGTTGCCACCAACCCAAATTCGTCACCCACCGCCTGCTGGACCGCCCCGAGCAGAGCTTTCAGCTGATCTGGCCCTATTCCGACCTGCTACTGCACGACATGGGCGATGGCCTTGCTGACAACCGGCCCGAAGCGCGCGCGACCGGGCGCGAATGGCGCACCGCACCGCTGTGGGGGATCGGCCTGACGCAGCAGGTCTCTGACCGCGCCACATTCCTGCACGATGGCCGCGCCCGCACCCTACTGGAAGCGATCCTCTGGCACGGCGGCGAGGCACAAGCCGCCCGCGACACCGTCGTCGCCCTGCCCCCCGCTGATCGCGCCGCCCTCATCACCTTTCTGGAGTCTCTTTAATGTCTGTCTTGTCTCGTCTGACCTCGACCGCCTGCGCCCTTGTCGCCCTCACCGGACTGGCCCGCGCCGATGCGCTGACGGATGCGGTGATCGACCAGCATATTCTGCCGACCTACGAGCGTCTGGCCACCGAGACTGCGGAATTTGCGACCCTTACAGAGAACGACTGCGCCCCCACATCCGAGGCCGTGCGCTCCGCCTGGGGTGAGGCCTTTGATGCATGGGTGGCGGCCAGCCATCTGCGCTTTGGCCCCTCCGAGGCCGACAACCGCGCCTTTGCCATCGCGTTCTGGCCCGACAGCCGTTCCAAGACCCCAAAGGCCCTGCGCGGCCTGCTGTTGGACAGCGACCCGGTGGTCAACACGCCTGAGGATTTCGCCACGGCCTCGGTCGCGGTACGCGGGTTTTATGCGCTGGAGTACCTCTTTTACGACCCTGCCTATGCAGATCTGGCCTCCCCGGATTACGCCTGCGCCGTGGTGAAGGCCGTCGCCCAGGATCTGTCGCAAAACAGCGCCGCCATCCTGACCGACTGGCAAGAGGACTACGCCGACAAGCTGCGCCACCCGGATGAGCGCTACCGCAGCGACGAAGAGGCACATCAGGAGCTGTTCAAAGCGCTGAATACCGGGCTGGAAATCCTTGGCGATATGCGCATTGGTCGCCCGCTTGGCACGTTTGACAACCCGCGCCCCAACCGCGCCGAGGTGCGCCGTTCTGGCCGCTCCCTGCGCCATGTGGAACTCCAGCTCGACAGCCTGCGCCAGCTGGCGCTGCTTCTGTCGGATGGGGACGCGGAGCTGTCGCAACATCTGACCCAAGTCTTCGACAAGGCCGACCGCCACGCTGCAAACCTTGCGGATGACCCGAGCTTTGCCGAGGTCAGTGATCCGCAGCGCCGCTTCCTGCTGGAGACACTGCAACAGGATGTGCGCGCGATCAAAGACATCGCGGCGTTGGACCTTGGCCCCCGACTGGGGGTGGAGGCCGGGTTCAACGCGCTGGATGGCGACTGACCAGACGCCCTCACGCCCCTTTTTCGATCACGGACAGGAGTTTTCAAATGCCCTCTCGACGCGGCTTCATTGCAGGCCTCATGGCCAGCAGCATGGCCCCTTCCGCCACCTGGGCCGACGCGGGCGCGCCCGCCTATCTGTCTGCGGGCAAGGACGAGTTGGGGCTGTTTGTGGTTGCGGGTCTGTCTGCGGCGGGCGAGGTGCTGTTTCGCCATTCCCTGCCCGACCGGGGCCATGCCGCCAGTGCGCATCCCACCCGGCCAGAGGCGGTGGCCTTTGCCCGCCGTCCGGGCCGCTTTGCCGATGTGATCGACTGCCGCACCGGTGCCCAACTGGCGCGACTGGAGCCACCGGAGGGCCACCATTTCTATGGCCACGGCGTGTTCTCTCCGGAAGGCGAGGTAATGTACACCACTGAGAACGCTTATGAAAGCGGCGAAGGCATGATCGGGGTCTGGAACGCCCGCGATTACCGCCGCATCGGCCAGTTTCCCTCCGGCGGCATCGGCCCGCATGAAATGCGTTTGCGCCGTGACGCCCCCGGCCTTGTGGTTGCCAATGGCGGCATCGAGACCCACCCGGATTCGGGCCGCGCCAAACTGAACATCCCGTTCATGCGCCCCAACCTCAGCTATCTGAGCCTGTCGGGCGAGATACAGGAGCAGATGGAACTGCCCGCTCATCTGCACAAGAACTCCATCCGCCATATCGCCGTGCGCAGCGATGGCACCGTGGGCTTTGCGATGCAGTGGCAGGGCGATCTGGGCGCCGATGTGCCCATTGTCGGCCTGCATTTCCCCGGCGAAACGCCCCGACTGATGGGGGAGGACGACCCGCGCCTGCGCAATCTCAGTGGCTATGGCGGCTCTATTGCATTTTCCGGCGATGAGACGCAGGTCGCAGTGACCTCGCCGCGTGGCGGTGTGGTGCAAGTGATGGACTGTGCCAGCGGCGCGCTGGTGGCAGAACACGCGCTGGCAGACGTCTGCGGCCTCGCCACCACCCGCGCGGGCTTTCTCGCGAGCACCGGCACCGGCGCCGTGGCCCGTATCGGCACGCAGGTCGAAACACTCGCCACCGCCCCCCTGGCTTGGGACAACCATCTGATCCCGCTAACTTAAGAGCACGAAGGGCGACCCCCGACCTCGGGTGGAGGTGAAGCCCCCTCCCGTGGGGGAGGTCGGGGGCTGCCCGGCCTTTGTCCGGGCGAACCTCAATCCAAATGCGAAGCGAAAGCCCTTTGTGCATTTGCGCGAAGGGCTTTCGCTTTACACCCTCAACACATCATAACGAAATCCGCACGTGACAAAACGCGTGCCATTCGCTATGCCTGACTACGAAAAGGAAAGCCGATGGACGCAAGCGACCGCCAAAACGAAATCCTCTCCCTGCTCACAGCGCAGGATCGCGTCGAGGTCGAAGACCTCGCGCGCCGCTTTGGTGTGTCTTTGCAGACCGTGCGCACCGACCTGCGCGACCTGTCGGCGCGTGGCCAACTCAGCCGGGTGCATGGTGGTGCGGTGCGCATCGCCTCTGCCGCCAATCGCGGCTACGGGGAACGCCGCAGCCTGAATGCCGCCGGCAAACGCGCCATGGCGGTGCTGGCTGCCGATGTGATCCCGGAGAATTGCTCCATCGCGCTGAATATAGGCACCTCCACCGAACAGGTGGCACGCGCGCTCTCTGGCCATGCTGGGCTCACCCTCCTGTCCAACAATATCAATATTATCAACATGATGATGGACAAGGAGACACGCGACCTGATCCTTGTCGGCGGCTCCATCCGCCAAAGCGATGGCGCCATTGTCGGCGAAGAGGCGGTAGCCTTCATCAACCGCTACAAGGTCGACTATGCCGTGATCGGTGCCTCTGCCCTCGATGCGGACGGTGCCATCCTCGACCATGACGCCCGCGAAGTCTCCGTCGCCCGCGCCATCCTGCAAAACGCTCGCACCCGCATCTTGATCTGCGACGGCAGCAAATTCGACCGCTCCGCTCCGGTGCGCATCTGCGCGCTGGCGGAACTGGATATTGTCATCACCGACCGCCCCGTCCCGCCGGAATTCGCCGAGGCCGCAGCCGCCTCCGGCACCCAAATCCTCATTGCGGACGGCAGCCAGGAAACCGAAAGCAGCGAAAATGACTGATACAGCTCACACCTCCGACATCACCGATCTTTTTGTCATTGGCGGCGGCATCAACGGCTGCGGCATCGCCCGCGACGCCGCCGGTCGTGGCCTGTCGGTCGCATTGGCCGAGAAGAACGATCTCGCCTCCGCCACCTCCTCGGCCTCCACCAAACTGTTCCACGGGGGCTTGCGCTATCTGGAGTATTTCGAGTTTCGGCTGGTGCAGGAAGCGCTGATCGAACGCGAGGTGCTGCTGCGCGCCATGCCGCATATCTCTTGGCCGATGCGCTTTGTGCTGCCCTTCCACAAGGACATGCGGTTCGATAACACCACGCCGACATCCAAGCTGCTGACCACTTTCATGCCGTGGATGAAGGGCCGCCGCCCGGCCTGGCTGATCCGCTTGGGTCTGTTCATGTATGACACGCTTGGCAAACGCGGCATCCTGCCCGGCACCTCAACCGTGGATCTGACCACGGATGAGGCAGGCAAGCCCCTGAACTCAAAGTTCAAAAAGGCGTTTGAGTATTCCGACTGCTGGGTCGAGGACGCCCGGCTCGTGGTGCTCAACGCCCGTGATGCCGAGACCCGAGGGGCGGAAATCCTGACCCGCACCGAAGTGGTCAACGCCACCCGCCACGCCGATCATTGGGAGATCCGTCTGAAGGATCTCGCCACCGGCGAAGAGACCACGCGCCGCGCCAAGATGCTCGTGAACGCGGGCGGTCCCTGGGTGGCGGATGTGCTGCGTCAAAAGCTGGGCCAGAACAGCCGCGAGAGCGTGCGATTGGTGCGCGGCAGCCATATCGTGGTGCCGAAACTCTACGATCACGGGCGCTGCTATTTCTTCCAGGGTCAGGACGGTCGCATCATTTTCGCCATCCCCTACGAGGAGGATTTCACCCTCATCGGCACCACTGATGCGGACCATCCCGACCCGGAGACCAAGCCGGTCTGCACCGAGGAAGAACAGGACTATCTGGTTGATTTTGCGTCGAACTACTTCGAAAAACCCGTTTCCCGCGATCAGATCGTCTGGACCTATTCCGGCGTGCGACCGCTCTATGACGATGGCGCCAGTTCCGCCTCCGCCGCAACGCGCGAATATGTGCTGACCCTGGATCAGACCCAGGCGCCGCTCTTGAACGTGTTCGGCGGCAAGATCACCACCTACCGCAAACTGGCCGAGGCCGCACTGGCCAAGATCGGCGAGGCCTTTCCCGACCTCTCCGACAATTGGACGGCCGGCGTGCCGCTGCCCGGCGGCGACTTCCCGGTGGAGGATGTGGCAAAGCTGCGCGACAGGCTCGCCCGCGACTACCCGTTCCTGACGCCCTATGCCGTGCGCCGCCTGCTGCGCGCCTATGGCACCGAGGCCTGGGACCTACTGTCCGACGCCAAGGGAGAGGCTGATCTGGGCCAAAGCTTTGGCGCGACGATCACCGCCCGGGAACTCGATTGGGCGATCACCCGTGAATGGGTGCGCTCGGGCGAGGATTATCTCTGGCGGCGCACGAAACTGGGCCTGCGCTTGAACGAGGCAGAGCGCGCCGCCGTCGATACCTATATCCGCGACAGAGCCGCACGACTGGCGGCCTGACAGGTCTACCCCTGATGCCCCTGTTGCGCGCGCCCCAGATTTATGCGCGCGCAGCTCTTGCAACGCGCCTAAAAAGTATCAGCAAGACTGCCCCGTTGTTTCGCGCACGAAACAATAGGTCAGCCCTCCTGACCTGCACAGCAGAACCAAGAGGCGCAACAGCCCCTTCATCTTTTTCCAAATACCTCGGAGCGCGAGGCAGAGCCTCGCATCCCAAGACCAGCCACAAGGCCCGACGCTTCAGAATTCCACACCCTTCTGCGCCTTGATCCCAGCGCGGAACGGATGCTTCACCTGCGTCATCTCGGTCACCAGATCGGCGATCTCGATCAGCTCTTCCTTGGCGTTGCGCCCGGTCAGCACCACATGGGTCATCGGCGGCTTGTGCTCCACCAGGAACTCCAGAACCTCCTGCAAATCCAGATACTCGTAGCGCAGCGCGATGTTGATCTCGTCGAGCAACACCATGGTGTTGCGCTCGTCCAGGATCATCTCCTTGGCCTTCTCCCAGCCGGCGCGAGCGGCGGCGATATCCCGGGCCTTGTCCTGCGTTTCCCAAGTAAAGCCCTCGCCCATGGCGTAGAATTGGCACAGATCGGCGAAATTCTCCTCGATCAGCGTGCGCTCGCCGGTCTGCCAGGCGCCTTTGATGAACTGCACCACCGCCGAGGGCATGCCATGGGCGATGCAGCGCATCACCATGCCGAATCCCGAGGAGGATTTTCCCTTGCCGGGGCCGGTGTGGACGATAATCAGGCCTTTTTCGCCATCCTTGGTTTTCATCATCCGGTCGCGGGCGGCCTTCTTCTTCGCCATTTTGGAGGCGTGGCGCGCCGCTTCCTCCTCAGAGATGTCGTTTTCGGTCTTTGCGGTGGTCTCGTCGCTCACGGGGGTCACTCCTGCTGTCTGACCCCATGTCTTGACAAAGAGTGCCGCCATGGCGCAAGGGAATTTCGTTGGTTCCCGAAGATGACACCCTTCGGGCGAAGAGGGAATGTGACATGGGCGTCCCGCGCGCCCTCAAGCACAGCCGCCCCCGCGACCGTGACCGGAGAGGTCTCCCGACGCCACTGGCGCACACCCCGATGGGGTCGCACCGGGAAGGCGGGATGACCGTCAGGGCAGATCCGCCCTGGCATCCGCAAGCCGGGAGACCTGCCAACACGCGTTTTGAACCGGCGGACGGGGTGTTCCGCGACCGGTCGAGGGCTTGCCGTCACTCCATGGCGTCGGTGCCCCTTGCTGGCCCGGCCCCGCTTCCGCCCAAAAGGAGGAGACAAGGCCGCATGGGAGACACCCCCAGCCAGAGCCCGGAGCCGGTTGTCCTGACCGTTTGCACCACCTGCCGTCCCGAAGGCGCCGACCCGGAGGCCATCCGCCCGGGACGCATCCTTGCGGATCGCCTTGCAGGCGCCCCCCTGCCCGAGGGCGTCACCGTGCGCGGCGTCGAATGCCTCTCCGCCTGTAGCCGCAGCTGCACGCTGCATCTCTCCGGCGGGCCGGAGCGTTGGAGCTATATCTACGGCGATCTCGACCCCGACACCCATCTGGACGACATCCTCGCAGGCGCTGCCGCCTATGCCGCCACCGACACCGGATTTGTGCCCTGGCGCGAACGCCCCGTGGTGTTCCGCAAGCAGTCGATCGCCCGCATCCCGCCGGTCTCCATGCCCGGGGTCGAGCTGTCCCCGGCGGCGGCATCAAACGCCTCGTCCGAGGGCTCCGACGCCCCCACAGAAATGCCCCCTGCCGCACTGGCGCAGGACTGACCTTGAAAGGCCGACCATGAGCACATTGAACAAGATCCCCGTTACCGTCATCACCGGCTTTCTCGGCGCCGGCAAGACCACGCTGATCCGTCACCTGATGCAGAACCCGCAAGGCAAGCGCCTCGCCGTGGTGGTGAATGAATTTGGCACCGCCGGTGTCGATGGCGACATCCTGAAATCCTGCGCCGACGAGAGCTGCCCGGCGGAGAACATCATGGAACTGGCCAATGGCTGCATCTGCTGCACCGTGGCCGATGATTTCATCCCCACCATCGAGAGCCTCATGGCGCTGCCGGAACCGCCCGAGCATATCGTCATTGAAACCTCCGGTCTGGCGCTGCCGAAGCCGCTCCTGAAGGCCTTCGACTGGCCCGCCATCCGCTCGCGCATCACCGTGGACGGGGTGATCGCCCTGGCCGATGCCGAAGCCGTCGCCAAGGGCCAGTTCGCCCCCGATCTGGACGCCGTGCAGGCCCAGCGCGAGGCGGACGAGAGCCTGGATCACGAAACACCGCTGTCCGAAGTCTTCGAGGACCAGATCTCCTGCGCCGATATCGTGCTCTTGTCCAAGGCCGATCTGGCCGGCGAGGCGGGCGTCGAGAAGGCCCGCGCCGTGATCGAAGCCGAGGCCCCGCGCAAGCTGCCGATCCTGCCGATGACCGAAGGGGTGATCGATCCGCGCGTGATCTTAGGTCTTGGCGCTGCCGCCGAAGACGATCTCGACGCGCGCCCAAGCCACCATGACGGCCACCACGACCACGAACATGACGATTTTGAGTCCATCGTGGTCGAAATGGGCGAAGTATCCGATCCCGAAGCGCTGCAAACTCGCATTATCGAGATGGCCCGCGCCCGCAACATCCTGCGCGTCAAGGGCTATGTGGCCGTGGAAGGAAAGCCGATGCGCATGCTGGTACAGGCCGTGGGCGAACGCCTGCGGGCGCAATATGACCAACCCTGGGGGGCGCAGCCGCGTAAGACCCAGCTGGTGGTAATCGCCGAGCATGATAACATCGACACAGCAGGCATCCACGCCGATCTCGGAGCCTGAGTTTCAACACCAAGGGCGCTGACCTCTCGCCATGAGGTCCCGCCCGGCGGACACGCCGGGCAGCGCCCGACCCTCCCCCCGGGAGGGCGCTTCGCACCCACCCAGGGTCGGACGCTGCCCTCTCCGATTTGAACGAAGCGGACCAACCTCATGCACGTCGTCTTCCGCGAAAGCCACGGGCTCGGAGAAACAGACACCCCCTATGACGTCGGGCAGACCCCCGGCGATCTGGTGGTGCTGTCCTTTTCCGACAGCGATCTCGGCGCCTTTGCGGCGGGCTGGCACCGCGCGGACGGCAAACTCCCCTCCACTCGGCTTGCCAATCTGGTGGCGCTGAAGCATCCGCTCTCGGTCGATGTCTACGCGGAACAGACGCTGGAGGGCGCAAAGGGCGTTCTGGTGCGTCTGATCGGCGGCGAGAGCTACTGGTCCTACGGTCTGGCCACGCTGCAGGATCTGGCCCGGCGCAAGGGCATCGCGCTGGCGATCCTGCCCGCCGACGGGCAGGAAGATCCGCGACTGGACGAACTCTCCACCCTGCCCGTCTCCACCCTGCGCCGGCTGCAAAGCCTGTGTGATGCGGGCGGTGCGGTGGCAGCCCAGGCCGCGCTGGCGCAGTTGGCGCTGGCGGCGGGGCTTTATGCCGGGCCGGTGACCGGCAAGAAGACCGTGCCCGATTTTGGCTACTACGATCCCGACCACGGTGTGCTGAGCGACCTGCCGCAACAGGACAAACCTCTGGTTCTGCTGAGTTTCTATCGCTCCTACCTGACCTCTGCCGACACCGCGCCGATCGATGCGATGATCGCGCAGCTGCGCGAGCGGGGCTATGCGGCATTTGGCGTCTTTGCGCCCAGCCTTAAGGCGCCCGAGGCGGTAGACTGGCTGCGCGCCGAGCTGCCTCGGCTTGATCCGGCAGCGATCATCAACGCCACCGCCTTTTCCGCGCAGGGCCGTGATGGCAGCGCCTCGCCGCTCAGCCTCACCGGCTGTCCGGTGTTTCAGGTGGCGCTATCGACCGCCCGGCGCAAGGACTGGGATCTGGCCGACCGCGGCCTATCGCCTGCCGACCTCGCCATGCATGTGGTGCTGCCCGAGGTGGACGGGCGACTGTTTGCCGGTGTCGTCAGCTTCAAATCCCCCACCAAGCGCGACCCGGATCTGCAATATTCCCGCTTCATCCACCGCGCCGATGCGGATCGTATCGCTGCGGCGCTGGACAGGGTCGAAGCACATCTGCGCCTCAGCCGGACCAAACCTGCGGAAACACATCTGGCGCTGGTGCTCTCGACCTATCCCGGCCGCGATTACAACCTTGCCCATGCGGTGGGGCTGGATGCGCTGGCCTCGACCAGTGCGATCCTCGCTGCCCTCGCGGCAGAGGGCTATGATGTCACGCCGGAAAATGATCTTGGTGCGCGCCTCTCGCAGGAGGTGCTGAGCTGGCCTATTGCCGACTATCGCGCAGCACTTGAGACCCTCCCCGAAAGCCTCCGCAATGACCTTCATGCGGCATGGGGGGCACCGGAGGATGATCCGGCCATCCACGACGGCATGGTCCACTTCCGCGCCCTGCGCGCGGGCAAGGCGCTCATCGCCCTGCAGCCCGAGCGCGGCGATGTCCACCTGCGCGAGGACGACTACCACGACCTCGACCGCACGCCCCGGCATGGCTATGTCGCGTTTTATCTCTGGCTACAGACCCAGGCCGACGCGCTGGTGCATGTGGGCGCCCATGGCACGCTGGAATGGCTGCCGGGCAAGGCGGTGGCGCTGTCCGCGGCCTGCTGGCCCGAGGCGCTTTGCGCATCTATGCCGGTGATCTACCCCTTCATCGTCAACGACCCCGGCGAGGCCGCCCAGGCCAAGCGCCGCATTGCTGCGATTACAGTTGGTCACATGCCACCACCGCTGGCCCAGACCACCCTGCCCGAGGGCATGGGGCGGCTCGAAAGCCTGCTGGATGAATACTCCACCGCCGATGGTCTGGATCCGTCCCGCCGCGACAGGCTGATCGCCGACATCCGGGCCGAGGCGCAGGGCAGCGGCGTCGAAGCGGACCTGAACATCCCCGCCGAGGCCTCGGCAGCAGAGGCGATCACCCGCATCGACCGCTTTGTCTGCGACATCAAGGAAAGCCAATACGGCGAGGGTCTGCATATCTTTGGTAGCGGCGATCATGGCGCCGCCGAGATGCGCGGCCTGCTGGAGGCGCTGGCAGGGCGAATGATCGCGCCCGGCCCCTCCGGCTCCCCCTATCGGGGCCGGTCGGACGTGATGCCCACGGGGCGCAACCTCTTTACCACGGATCCCCGCGCGGTGCCCTCGCGGGCGGCGCAGGCGCAAGGGGTCAAGCTGGCGGAAGAGCTGCTGCGCCGCCACCTGCAGGACCATGGCGACTGGCCTCGCGGGCTGGTGGTGGATCTCTGGGGCTCGGCCACCATGCGCACCGCCGGTGAGGAGTTTGCCATGGCGCTGCATCTTGCCGGTCTCGCCCCCCTGTGGGACGAAGGCTCCGAGCGGGTCTCCGGCTTCGAGGTCATTCCGCTGGCGCTGCTGGGCCGTCCCCGCATTGATGTCACCCTTCGGGTCTCCGGCCTGTTTCGTGACGTCTTTCCCGGTCTGGCCCAGATGTTCGAGGCCGCCGCCGCCGCGCTCTCCGCGCGCGAGGAAGACCCCGGCGACAACCCATATCTGACCGCCACCCCGCGCGTCTTTGGTCCCAAGCCAGGCCAGTACGGCCTCAACATGACCGCGCATCTGGATGACTACTCAGACGAGGCCCGCGCGGCGGCGGGTGAGGCCTGGCTCAAGGCCTCCTCGCATGCCATCGACGCCAAAGGCGAAATCCATGAGGCCCGCGCCGCGCTGGAGGACCGGCTGCAAAGCGCCGACAGCTTCGTGCACCTGCAGGATCTAGCGGAGACAGACGTACTGGTGGCCTCGGATTATGCCGCCCATGAGGCCGGATTTGCCGCCGCGATGAGCCGGCTGGGCCATGAGGCGCCGTCGCTCTACCACATGGACGCCACGCGCCTCGACACCCCGCAGGCCCGCAGCCTGCAAGAGGAAATCGCCCGCGTCACCCGCGCCCGCGCCTCTGATCCGCATTGGGCCACCTCGATGATGAACCACGGCTTTCGCGGCGGCGCCGAGATTGCGGCAACGCTGGATCACATGGCCGCCTTTGCACATCTGGCCCAAGTGGTGCCGGCGCATCTGTTCGACCTCTACTTCGAGGCCACGCTGGGCCGCGAGGATCTGGTGGATTTTCTGGAACGCGAGAACCCGGCGGCGCTACAGGCGATGCGGGATCGGTTTCAGGCGCTGCGCGAGGCGGGTCTGTGGGTCACTCGCCGCAACTCCATCCTCGCCACGCTGGAGGGGGCCGCATGAGCGCGCCCACCACGCCAAAGGTCTACGGCTGGTGCCCCGGCGCCCTGCGTCCGATGATGTCCGGCGACGGTCTGGTGGTCCGCATCCGCGCGCCGCTCGGTCGGCTGTCACCGGCGCAGGCCAGAGCTGTGGCAGCACTGTCCAAGCGTTTCGGCAACGGGGTGCTGGATGTCTCTGCCCGCGCCAACCTGCAGATGCGCGGTGTCCGCCCCGAAGCCCACGCAGAGCTGATCGCCGCGCTGCAACAACTCGGTCTGGTAGACCGCGATGCCGCGTTTGAGGCGCGCCGCAACATTCTGCTGTCGCCGTTCTGGCGCGACGGCGACCGCAGTCATCGCATCGCGCAGGCGTTGAGTGACGCGCTCGCGACGGCCTCGGACCTCCGCCTGCCCGGCAAGTTCGGCTTTGCAGTGGACGCCGGGAATACCCCGGTCTTGCAGGATATCGCCGCCGACATTCGCATCGAAGGCGCGGGCGCCGATCTGAGCATACGCGCAGACGGCGCGGATGTGGCTCTGCCGGTGACCGAGGACAGCGCGGCCGACGCGGCCCTTGCGCTCGCCCGCTGGTTCTTGGAGCAATGCGGCGCGCCCGAGGGGCGGGGCCGGATGCACCGGCTGATTGCGCGCCGCGGCCCACCGGCATCGCATGGCGCGAATGTCGCAAGGGGCGCCTATACCGCAACGCCCGGGCTCACCGCCTGCGGCCAGCTGGTCGCGCTGGAATTCGGCCAGATCCCGGCTGCGACATTTGCCGCCCTCGCCGAGTCTGGGCCACTGCGCCTGACTCCTTGGCGCATGCTGCTGATCGAAGATGCACACGACATCGCCTCCCTGCCCGGGCTGATCCTGGACGCAACCGATCCGCGCCTGCAAGTGACCGCCTGCACCGGCGCGCCCGGCTGCCTGCAGGCGCGTGCGGCCACCCGCGATCTGGCCCGCAATCTGGCGCCACATCTGCCGACGCGCACCCGCCTGCATGTCTCCGGCTGCGCCAAGGGCTGTGCCCACCCCAAACCCGCCGATGTAACCCTGACGGCCACCGGCCCCGACACGTTTGACCTCATTCGCAACGGGCGCGCCGAGGCCCGTCCCGCCCTGACCTGCCTGACCGCCCGCGCCCTGCGCGCCGCGCCAGACGTTCTGACGAAAGACCCCTGACATGCTGCACACCTATGAAACCGATGGCGCCAAGATCTATGCCGAGAGCTTTGCCACCATCCGCGCCGAGGCCGACCTCGACCGGTTCACCAAGGACGAGGAGGTGGTCGCCGTGCGCATGATCCACGCCGCCGGCATGGTGGGGCTGGAAGAGCACATCAGCTTTTCCAAAGGCATGGCCGAGGCCGCCCGCGCAGCACTTGCCAAAGGCGCACCGATCCTTTGTGATGCCTATATGGTCTCCGAAGGTATCACCCGCCCGCGACTGCCTGCGAACAACGAGGTGATCTGCACCCTGCGCGACCCGAAGGTTCCGGAGATGGCCCGCGAGATAGCCAACACCCGCTCCGCCGCCGCCCTCGAACTCTGGCGCCCGAAACTCGACGGCGCCGTGGTCGCCATCGGCAACGCCCCGACCGCGCTGTTTCACCTGCTCAACATGCTGAAAGATCCCGCCTGCCCGCGCCCTGCCGCAATCATCGGTTGCCCGGTGGGCTTTGTCGGCGCGCGGGAATCAAAAGAGGCCCTGATGCAGGATCTGCCGGTGCCGTCGATGATCGTACAGGGGCGTCTGGGTGGCTCTGCGATCACCGTCGCGGCGGTGAACGCGCTGGCCTCCTGGAAAGAATGACGGGCAAGGAATGACCATGAACACCCCCGCAACAGGCAAAGTCATCTGCGCAGGCCTCGGCCCCGGCGACCCCGAACTGATGAGCGTCAAGAGCTGGCGCGCGCTGCAAGCCGCCTCCCACGTGGCCTATTTCCGCAAGGCCGGGCGCGCCGGACAGGCCCGCGCCATCGTCGAGGGCATCCTTCCCGAGGGCGTCACCGAATATCCGATGGAATATCCCGTCACCACGGAAATCCATTTCTCCGACCCCGAGTACAACCGCCAGCTTGCCGCCTTCTACGACCATTGGGCCGACATGCTGGCCGAGATCGCGGCGACGGACACCGTGGTGGTGCTCTGCGAGGGCGATCCTTTCCTTTATGGCTCCTTCATGCACCTGCACACCCGCCTTGAGGGCCGCGCGCAGGTCGAAATCATCCCCGGCATCACCGGGATGTCCGGCTGCTGGACCGCCACCGGCCAGCCGATCACCTGGGGTGATGACGTGCTGACCGTGGCGATGGCAACCCTGTCGGAGGACGAGCTGACCCGCCGCATCACCGAAACGGATGCGCTGGTGGTGATGAAGATCGGCCGCAACCTACCCAAGCTGCGCCGCGCGCTGGAGGCCGCCGGGCGGCTCGAGGACGCCTGGCTGGTCGAGCGCGGCACCATGCCGACCCAGACCGTGCAAAAGCTGACGGATGTGACCGGCGAGGTGCCCTATTTCTCCATCGTGCTGCTGCACGGGCAAGGGCGGCGGCCATGACAGATGCAGAAAAAGGCTGGGTGGTGATCGCGGGCCTCGGTCCCGGTTCAGAGAGCATGGTGATCCCCGAGGTGCATGACGCGCTGGCCGAGGCCACCGATGTGGTGGGTTATATCCCTTATGTGCAGCGGATCGCGCCGCGCGACGGTCTGACGCTGCATGCCAGCGACAATCGCGTCGAAGTGGATCGCGCCAGTCATGCCTTGGAGATGGCCGCTGCGGGTCGCCGCGTGGTGGTGGTGTCTTCCGGCGATCCGGGCGTCTTCGCCATGGCCTCGGCGGTGTTCGAGGCGCTGGAGGCCGGTCCCGAGGCCTGGCGCGCGCTGGAAATCCGCGTGCTGCCCGGCATCACCGCCATGCTCGCCGCTTCTGCCGCCATCGGTGCGCCGCTGGGGCATGACTTTGCCGCCATCAACCTCAGCGACAACCTGAAACCCTGGGCGCTGATCGAACGCCGCCTGCAGCTGGTGGGCGAGGCCGGTCTGGCGATGGCCTTCTACAACCCGCGCTCAAAATCGCGCCCGCATCAGTTCGCGCGCGCACTGGAGGTGCTGCGCGAGGCCTGCGGCGAGGAGACCCTCATCACCTTTGCCCGCGACGTGACCAAACCCGGTCAGGAGCTGCTGACGGTGCCGCTGCGCGAGGCCACGCCTGAAATGGCCGATATGCGCACCGTGGTGATCGTCGGCAATCGCGAGACCCGGAGGGTCGGGCCGTATGTCTACACGCCACGGTTTGCGCCCGGTCACCAGCCCGACAGCAAGGACACCTAAGCCCCGTGGTCCAGCCAGCGCCTCACCTCTGCAACCGATCCCAGCACCCGCCGTGCCGGGATCTCGGGACGGTCGATCATGACCACCGGCAGGCCAAGCGCGCGGGCGGCGATCAGCTTCGCCTCCGCCCCGGCACCACCGGCGTTCTTGGCGACCACATGGGTGATGGCGTGGGTTTGCATCAGCGTTTCGTCGCCAGCGGCCTCGAACGGCCCACGGGCCACAACCACGGTGGCCTCAGGCAAGGCCAGCGGTGCGTCAGGCTGGTCGACCAGCCGCAACAGGTAGTGGTTCTGCGGTTTGGTCGCGAACTCCGCCACATGCTGCTTGCCGATGGCAAGGAACACCCGCGCGCCCGCCTGCGGCAGCGCTGCCACCGCGCCTTCCATATCGGGCACATGGCACCAGCTGTCGCCGGCCTGTGCCACCCAGACCGGGCGCTCCAACGCCACGAGTTCCACCCCAACCTCGGCGCAGGCCTGCACCGCGTTGGTGCTCATCTGCGCGGCGAAGGGATGTGTTGCATCCACCACATGGGTGATGGCTTCGGCGCGCAGATACTCCGCCAGCCCCGCCACACCGCCAAACCCGCCCACCCGGCAGGGCAACGGCTGCGGTGCCGGGCGCGCGGTGCGGCCCGCGTAGGAGAACACCGCCTGACGCCCGGCTCCCGTCCAGGCTTGCGCCAAATGTGCCGCCAGTTGCGAGGCCTCGGTGGTGCCGCCCAGAAGCAGGAGTTTGGTCATGTCTGATCCTTTGACAAAAGGCGCGGCGCGCCCGTGGCTGACCCTGATCGGGCTGGGTGAAAATGGCCTTGATGGGCTGACGGATGCAAGCCGCTCCGCACTTGCGGCGGCAGAAATCATCATCGGTGGTCCCCGCCATCTGGACCTGGTCGACGCAGGCGCGCGTGGTCATAGCTGGCCGGTGCCCTTCTCCACCGCGCCGGTGCTGGCAGCGCGTGGGCGTGCCACGGTAGTGCTCGCCTCCGGTGATCCGTTCTGGCATGGCGCCGGTGGCAGCCTCCTGCGGGATCTGAGCCGCGAGGAATGGATCTCCCATCCCGCGCCCTCCTGTTTTGCGCTGGCCGCAAACGCGCTGGGCTGGCGGCTGGAAGACACGCTCTGCCTCGGCCTGCATGCTGCGCCCCTTGCGCGCCTGCGACCAATCCTTGCGCGTGGCACCCGCATCCTCTGCACCCTACGTGATGGCGCGGCGGCGGCAGAGCTGGCGGGGTACCTCTGCGACATCGGCTTTGCCGACAGTTGCCTGACTGTGCTGGAACGCCTTGGCGGGCCCAAGGAGCGCCGCCGCGAGACCACCGCCGGGGCCTTTGATCTCGGGGATGTGGACGCGCCGGTTGTGGCCGCCATCGAGGCTGTGGGCCAGGGCCTGCCGCAAGCATCAGGGCTGCCGGACGATCTCTTCGCCAGCGACGGTCAGATCACCAAGCGGCCGATCCGCGCACTCACTCTTTCTGCCCTCGCACCGCGCGCGGATGAGCATCTGTGGGACATTGGCGGCGGATCCGGGTCGGTCTCGGTCGAATGGTGCCTTGCCGCGCGCGGCGCATCCGCAACCACATTCGAGGCGCGCGCCGACCGATTGGTCAACATCCGCCGCAACGCCGACGGTTTCGGCCTCGCGCATCGCCTGACCGCCATCGAGGGCCGCGCGCCGGAGGTGCTGCAGGGCCAGTCGCTGCCCGACTGCGTGTTCATCGGCGGCGGCGGCACGCAGCCGCTGCTGGACCACCTTTGGCAAATCCTGCCGCAGGGCACCCGCCTCGTCGCCAATGGCGTGACGCTGGAAACCGAGAGTCTGCTGATGCAGGCGCAGGCGCAGTGGGGCGGGCATCTGCTAAAGGCCGAAATTGCCGAAGCGGCGCCGCTTGGGAGCATGCGCGGCTGGGAGCGGGCGCGTCCGGTGATCCAATGGAGCGTCACCCGATGATCGTCGCCGGTTTTGGCTTTGCAGATCGGGCCACCACGGCGAGCCTTGTCGAGGCGCTCGCCGCCCTGTCCCGGCGCCCCGACCGGCTCGCCACCCTGCGCGCCAAGGCGGATAAAGCGCTGTTCCGGGACTTTGCAACGGCACAGGAGCTGCCGGTGATCCCCCTCGACGAGGCTCAGATTTCGAGTATTGAGACCCCGACCCATTCACCGCGCATCGCCGCGCGGTTCCACACCGGATCGGTGGCCGAGGCCGCAGCGCTTGTCGCGGCAGGCCCAGGCGCACGGCTGATCCAGACGAGATATGTGACCACGGACGGGCTTGCCACCGTGGCCCTTGCGGAGACGATTGAGAGATGACCGTACACTTCATTGGCGCCGGACCCGGCGCGGCGGACCTGATCACCCTGCGCGGACGCGACCTGATCGCCGCCTGCCCGGTGTGCCTCTATGCGGGCTCCCTGGTGCCCGAGGCGCTGCTGCAACATTGCCCAGACGGCGCAAAGATCATCAACACCGCGCCGCTGTCGCTGGACGAGATCATGGCAGAGATCGCGATCGCCCATGCGGCCGGTCAAGACGTGGCGCGGCTGCATTCCGGGGATCTGTCGGTCTGGTCGGCGATGGGCGAGCAGCTGCGCCGCCTGCGCGATCTGGGCATTCCCCATGACATCACCCCCGGCGTGCCCGCCTTTGCCGCCGCAGCCGCCGCTCTGGGCACCGAGCTGACCCTGCCCGGCGTGGCGCAATCGCTGGTGCTGACGCGCACATCCGGGCGGGCCTCTGCCATGCCCGAGGGTGAAACACTGGAGAATTTTGCCGCCACCGGTGCCACATTGGCCATTCACCTATCGGTGCATGTGCTGGATGACGTAGTGGCGCGGCTATCGCCTGCCTATGGATCCGACTGTCCGGTGGCGATCGTCTGGCGGGCGACCTGGCCGGATCAAAAGATCCTCAAGGCGACGCTGGGTTCTGTCATTGAGGCCACCGAAGGTGCGCGCGGGCGCACCGCGCTGATCCTGGTGGGGCCTGCCCTGGGCGCCGAGGATTTTGCCGAAAGCTGCCTCTATGGTGCGGACTATGACCGCCGCTACCGCCCACAGAGTGCCGACAGCCCGTGGTCCGAATGGAGCGAAGCGGATGAGTGATCGCTTGATCTATCACACCGAGGACAGCGCCCGAGCCTGGGTGGGTGCGCAAGCGTCCTCCCGGGGGGAGGCTCGGACGCTGTCCGGTCCGCGGACCGGACAAGAGTTCTCTGCAAATGAGGTAGCCCGATGACCAATTTCCCCAAAGGCCTGATGATCTCTGCCCCCTCTTCCGGCACCGGCAAGACCACGGTGATGCTGGGCCTGTTGCGCGCATTGGCCGAGGACGGCCTCACGGTGCAGCCCTTCAAGAGCGGACCGGACTATATCGACCCTGCCTTTCACCTCGCCGCTGCCGGGCGCGCGTCCTTCAACCTTGATACCTGGGCAATGGACAGCGGGCTGCTCGATGCCGTCACCACCCAGGCCACTGGCGCGGATATCTGCATCGGCGAAGGCTCCATGGGGCTGTACGACGGCGTTGCCACCCGCGGGCAATCGGGCTTTGGCTCCTCGGCCGAGACCGCGCTGCGCATGGGCTGGCCGGTGGTGCTGGTGATCGACGTGGGCGGGCAGGCGCAATCTGCTGCCGCCACCGCGCTTGGGTTCAAGATGTACAACCCCGACCTGCCCTTTGCCGGGGTAATCCTGAACCGGGTGGCCAGTCCGCGCCACGAACGGCTGACCCGGCTGGGGATGGAGCGCGCGGGCGTCAAGGTGCTGGGCGCCCTGCCCCGGCGCGGCGATCTTACGCTGCCCGAACGCCACCTCGGCCTCATTCAGGCGGTGGAGCATCCCGATCTTGAGGCGGCGATTGCGGGCTACGCGGCTTTCCTGCGCGACAACGTCGACCTTGACGCGATCCGCGCGGTGGCCAGCACAGCTGCGGCCCCTGCCCCGCGGGCCTTGCCAAAACCGCCAGCACAGCGGATCGCGCTGGCGCGGGATGCGGCGTTTTCCTTCACCTATCCGCATCTGCTGGAAGGCTGGCGCGCCGCCGGAGCCGAGATCCTGCCATTTTCGCCCCTGAACAACGAACCTCCCGCCCCGGACGCCGATCTGGTCTGGCTGCCCGGCGGCTATCCCGAACTGCACGGCGCGGCGCTGGCGGCGGCGGAGACGTGGCGCGCAGGCCTGCAGAAACATGCGCAGACGAAGCCGGTGCATGGCGAATGCGGCGGTTACATGGCGCTTGGCGCGGCGCTGATCGACAAGGCGGGCGTGCGGCACCAGATGGCCGGGCTCTTGGGGCTGGTCACGTCCTATGAGAAGCGCAAGTTCCACCTCGGCTATCGCCGGGCAGAGCTGCAGGCGGGCATGCCGGGCTTTGACACCGGCGACTTCCTGCGCGGGCATGAGTTCCATTACTCCACCATTCTGGATGAGCCCGACGCACCGCTGGCCCGAGTGATGGACGCGGATGGCAACCCGGTGCCGGAGACCGGTTCGATCAAGGGCAACGTCACCGGCACCTTCTTCCATCTGATCACCGCAGAGCATGAGGGAGAGCGTGCATGAGTGGCTTTGTCAGCTTTGTTTCCTCCGGTCCCGGCGATCCGGAGCTGTTGACGGTGAAGGCCGTAAAACGGCTGGAGGCGGCGGATGCGGTGCTGTTTGACGATCTGTCCTCGGGGCCAATCCTGGACCATGCCCATGCGGATGCGGATCTGGTGGGAGTCGGAAAACGCGCCGGGCGCCCCTCGCCGAAACAGGACCACGTCAGCAAACTGCTGGTGGAATACGCGCAATCCGGCGCCCAGGTCGTGCGGCTGAAATCCGGCGACAGCGGCGTCTTTGGCCGCTTGGAGGAAGAGCTGACCGCCCTGCGCGCCGCTGGCATCAAATACGAGATCATCCCTGGCGTCACCGCCGCCTCGGCCGCAGCAGCGGCGGCGGGCATTCCGCTGACGCGGCGGCTGACCGCGCGGCGGTTGCAGTTCATCACCGGCCATGACGTGACCGGCGGGCTGCCGGATCACATGAACCTCGCCGCCCTTGCCGATCCGGAGGCCACCACCGTGGTCTATATGGGCAAACGCACCTTTGCGTCGATGCTGGCGCTGCTGTTGGACGAAGGCCTGCCACAGGACACGCCAACGCTGGTGGCCCTCGGCGTCTCCACCCCGGCGCAGGAGCTGCACCGCACCACGGTGCAGGCGCTGCCGGATCTGCTGGATTGCATCGACAGCGCCGCGCCGGTGCTGATCCTTTACGGTCCACTGGCGGATGAAGACGCGCCCGCATGACACAGCCGATGCTCACGCTCTGCCGCATTTGCAGCACTGCCGACCCGGACCTGCCAAGGCAGATCTCGGCGGCGCTGACGGCGGCGGGGCTGAGCGCAAGGCTGCAGCAGGTCGACTGCATGTCGGGCTGCGACCGCCCACAGACCCTGGCGATCCGCCAGAGCGGCAAGACCGCCTATCTGTTTGGCGAGATCACATCGGCGGATCTGCCCGATATCCTGACGTTCCTGCGCCTCTATGCCAGCAGCGCCGATGGCACGCTGGCGGATGCAAGGCCGCTGGGTGAGCTGCGGTTCAAGGCCATTGCCCGCATCCCCGCAGAGCTGCCCTGACCGCATCACCACAGGCTATCCGCCCTCCGCAAGCCCCCTGAAGATCACGGAACTGCCGCGAACAGCGCCTCCGGTGGCGTATTCACGCTTGACCGGAGCAAAGCGCGCAAGGCACAACAGATGCATACGGTGTCTGATGATGCAAAGCATCGGGACTGAAACGGGAATGAGGAACGGCGGACCCAATCGCGGCGCCGAAGCCCCAACCGCCCCCGCGACTGTGAGCGGCGAGCGACATTCTGAACCCACTGGCCTGCGTGCCGGGAAGGAGGATGATCGCCGTGACCCGCGAGTCAGGAGACCGACCGTATGGAACGAGAACTTTATGTCTGCCGTCGGGTGTGACGGCACGGAGGACACACACATGACGACCAAGACGCTTACCTCGACCACATCCGTCTCCAGCATCATCCCGGCGCTTTTTGCCATGGTTCTGGGTCTCGGCATCATCACCGTGACCGGCCATGTGCAGGCCTCGACCCTGCATGATGCGGCGCATGACGTGCGCCACGCCACCGGCTTTCCCTGCCACTAAGACCATGCTCACACGTATTCTGACCAGCGCGTTGTTCGCTGGCGCTGCAGCGGGGCTGATCGTCGCCCTGCTGCAGCTTTTCTTCGTGCAGCCGGTGCTGTTGCATGCCGAACTTTATGAAACCGGCGCGCTGGTGCATTTCGGCGGTGATCCCGTCAGTGCCCATCCCGAGCTGCCGGGCCTGTTCGACGAGCCGATGCGCAACCTGCTGAGCATCCTCTTTACCATGCTGACCTACACCGGCTACGCGCTGGTTCTGGTGGCGCTGATGTCGCAGGCGGAGCGTCAGGGCCATGTGGTCACCGCACGCCACGGCATCATCTGGGGGATTGCGGGCTTTGTCGCCTTTCACTTCGCGCCCGGCTTCACCCTGGCCCCCGAAGTACCCGGCGTCGCCGCCGCCGATGTGGGCGCGCGTCAGATCTGGTGGGTGGCCACCGTTGCGACCGCCGGCATTGCCATGTGGCTGATCGCCTTTGGCGGCAATCTGGTGTCCTACGTGGTGGCGGCGCTGTTGCTGATCGCCCCGCATGTGATCGGCGCGCCGGAGCCCGATACGTTCACCGGCCCGGTGCCGACCGAGATCGGGGCGCTGTTTGCCGCGCGGGCCTTTGGCATCGGCATGGCCGCCTGGGTGCTGCTGGGCGCCTTTGCCGCCTATTTCTGGCAGACCGAGTCCGCCCGCGACGCAGCTGCAGCGTGACCCAGAACGCCTGATGATCCCCGCCGCGCACATCGCGCCCGGCGGGGATTTCCATATTGAAGGAAGACCCCATGTCCCGTTCGCTCGCCCTGTTTGCCATCGGTCTTGTCTTTGGCGGCGGCATCGGCTTTGTCACCGCCGCCGGAAATGGCGTGACCTTTGATGGCCACGACCACGGCGACCCCGCCCATCACGGCGGCGGCGGTCAGGCCGAAATGGCCGCACATGATCACTCCGCCATGGTCGATATCGCCGCTGGCCCGGAGGCCCCGGCGCTGGAGATTGCACTGACCCCCGATCCGATGTCGGGCTGGAACCTGCACGCGATGCCGCAGAACTTCCGCTTTGCGCCCGAAAACGCCTCCGGTGCTGATGTGGCGGGCGAAGGCCACGCCCATGTCTATGTCAACGGCGAAAAGATCGGGCGGCTCTATGGCCGCTGGATGCATATCGGCGCGCTGCCCGAGGGTGAGGTGGAAGTGAAGGTCTCGTTGAACTCCAACAGCCACGGGGTTATCGCGGTTGACGGCAGCCCGGTCGAGGCTGCGGTGACCGTGGACACGCGCTGATGGTGCGCTCCTGAGACCATGCCCTTGACCTGCCCCGGACACGGCACCAAGACCGGGGCAGATCTGTCCGCCCATTTATTCTTGAGAGATTGCGCCCCATGCTCCACCTCAGCCTGATCGGTATCGGCACCGGCAACCCCAAGCATCTGACGTTGCAGGCGGTGGAAGCGCTCGGCGCGCAGGATCTGATCCTGATCCCCAACAAGGGTGCAGGTAAGGATGACCTTGCCGGGCTGCGTCAGGCGATCTGCGCCGAGGTGCTGGCGGGGGTCGCGCAGCCGCCGAAGATCGTCGAATTCGACCTGCCGGTGCGAGATCCAGCCACCGCCGACTATCGCCAGCGAGTGGATGACTGGCATGACGCGATTGCCGAGGTATGGCAGGCAGCCATGGCAACACATCTGCCGAAGGGGGGCCGCGTGGGGTTTCTGGTCTGGGGCGATCCGTCGCTCTATGACAGCACCATGCGGATTGCCGAGCGTCTGCGCGCGCGGGTGCGGATGCAAATGCAGGTGATACCGGGCATCACTTCGATCCAGGCGCTGACGGCCGCCCACGGCGTGCCGCTGAACGGCATTGGCGCGCCGGTGCAGATCACCACCGGGCGACGCCTGCGCGATCACGGCTGGCCCGAGGGCTGCGACACGCTGGTGATCATGCTGGACGGGGATTGCTCATTCCAGAGCCTTGAAGTGCCCGAAGAGGTGATGATCCATTGGTCTGCCTATGCGGGCATGGAGAATGAGATCAACATTGCCGGGCGCCTGTCCGAGGTGCAGGCGGAGATCCTCGCCACACGCGCCAGCGCCCGCGCCGATCACGGCTGGATCATGGATATCTACCTGTTACAGCGTCTGACCTAATCACCTGACCTGACCGCTCGCTCGGCCTGGCCGCGACGCGTGTCCTCATCAGCGGGGGCCTCCCGCCCGTCGCTGGCCGTGCCAGAGGCACAACCGCTCCCGTTGGGCATGGCGCCGGACCTGACGGTCCGGCGCCGCAGCCTGTCCGCAGGACAGGCTGCCCGGCCCAACCCCAAGCGGGGTCTTGCGTCAGCAAGGGACTGCGCGGGGGCGGGAGCTTCCCCTGCCCGACCTCCACCGGTCTGCTTTTTTCGGTGCGACACCCCAGGCTCAGGTGCGGCTCAGACAGCGCCCTCCGGCAGGCCATGCACCGCGAGGGACTTGTTGCCGAACCGCTTGTCCTCAGTCACCTCGCGCCCGAACCATTCGGGCGGCACGAAGGCCTCCGCCGCAGCCTCATCGGCGAACTCCACCTCAACCATCTGCAATGGTGCCAGTGTGCCGTCGAAAATGTCGAGCTCATACCCCCAGCCATCCGCCAGCACGCCGGTCCAGCGGGTCTTTTCCAGCCGCCGCCCCTCGGTGCCGGGCCAGAAGGTCTCATAGACCGTCCGGGTGATCTCCGCCTCGCGCTCTTCGCGCACCCGGCCCGCGCCGCCCTTCTGGGTGAGGAAGAACCGTTCCCCCTTCTGGCGCAGGCGCAGTTCGGTGCTGTCCTCCAACGCTGTCAGATAGCCTTGCTTGACCGGTGTCGCCGTGGCTGCGGTCAGATCGGGGTGCTCCGCCACCAGGTACTTCCGTTCGATCTCTTTCATGGCGATCCCTTTGCTCTCACAGCTGTCTTCCCACCCGACACATGGGCGTTCACCTCGTCGAACAGCGCCAGATAGGCCCTGCCCGCCGGGCGCGTCTTTGCAAAGCACAGCGCCGGCTCACGATACACGCCCATCTTCTCCACATCGGTGGAAAACGGCAGCTCCGTGGTCAGGAACAGCTTGCCATAGCTGTCACGCAGCCGCGCCATCGTCTCGCCATGCAGGGTCTTGCGCCCCTGCACCATGGAAAAGAAGGCCAGCAGCTTTGCGGTCTTCAGCCCGCTCTCCTTGAAGAAGGCAATCAGCTGTTCGAAGCTGCGTTCGGAGAGGGTGGTCGGGATCACCGGCACCACCACCCTGTCGGCGGCCTTGAACACCGCCTCCGACAGCGAGGAGATGTTGGGTGGGCAATCCAGAATGATCACGTCATAATCGCCATCCACCGCTTTCAGCGCCTTTTTCAGGCGCGAGCGGCTGTTCTTCATCCGCGACAGGAACACGTCAAAGTCGCGGAAGGTCAGGTTGGCGGGTAGAATGTCGAGGTTCTCGTAATCGCTGCCTCGGATCGCACGGGTGAAACGGTCCACATCCTCAAAGAACTGCGTGTCCTTCAGCTTTTTCGACGGCTTCACCCGGAAATAGAAGCTCGACGCGCCCTGCGGGTCAAGATCGCACAGCAGGGTACGTGCGCCGGACTGCGCATAGGCATAGGCAAGGTTGACGGCCGCGGCGGTTTTGCCGACACCGCCCTTGTTGCTGTAGCAGGCGATAATCTTCATGCGGCGGCTCCCTTGCGCTGACACAGCGCCTTAATCTCGGCGCGGGTCTCGGCGCTGTTGAACTGGTCGAAATACGTCATCACCCGCGCCCGCTCTGCGCGCTGGCGCTGGTCGAGGATGGCGATCAGCGCGCCGATGCTTTGCGCCGCCTCCAGCCCCCTGGCACCGGTGACGGCAGGGTGCGTGGACATAAATGTGGCCAGAGAGTCCTTCTGCACAGAACAATCATTGAAGACCCCGAGGGTATCCTGCAGCGCCTTCATCCGCGTGATCAGGCGTTTGGCACTCTTGCCCGGGAACAGCGGCGCGAAGAACTCCAGCAGGTAGCGGAATTTCTTGCAGGCGATGCGCAATTCGTGAACGTCCTCATCCACGGTGTCGTCACCAATATGGGCGGCGATCTTGCAGATCTTGCGATAGCTCTTCCACACCAACTTGCGGGCGTAAACCTCCGCGCTGAGGCCGCCCGCCTCACCACGCACAAAACCATCGGGATGGGCGAACTGTTCTTCCAGTGCCGAGATCTTTTTCTGATAGCCCTTGCTTTTCAGGTGTTTGACGAGCTTCGCCTGCGCCCCGTCCCGTTCCGCGGCAAAGGCGTCGAACATCACCGACAGGCCCGGGCGCAGTTGCTCGGGCACCAGCGCATCATAGGCGGCGCGGTCCATCAGATAGACATCGAGGTCGCGCACCCGCCCCGTCGGCGCCATCAGGTCGGAAAATGCCGCCTTCAGCTCTGCCGTCTGCACAGAGCCAAAGACGCCTTTGAACAGGCTCAGCACCGAACGCACCTTGCGCAGGGCCACCCGGTAGTCATGCAGAAACTCGGTGTCGAGGTCGCCGATCACGCCGGCCTCATTGGCGCGGGCCACGGCGATGTAATTGCGGATCGTCTCCACCGCCACGTCAAAGGCGGTCTCATGGCCGGTGAACCTCATCTTGGGCTTGGCCACATAGCGCGGCACATTCGGCGCCAATGTGGTGAAGATGTGTTCGGCCTCCAGCGGCCCGGCCCCATGGGCCAAAAGCGCGGCACCCAGCCGATCCGGCGCACGAGTATAGCCGCGCAGGGGCGACAAGGTCACCAGCGTGACGTGGCCCGCGTCACTGCCGAAGGTCAGGATCTCGCCACGCAGATGGGTCTTGCCCTCGTCATCCACCACCCGCAGGCTGTTTCGGTGGAGCGTGCCGCTGGCCATCGCCAGGAAGCAGCGCAGTGGGAATGTCGCCTCCGTCAGGCGCTTTACCGGCCCCTCGGGCAGATCGGCGGGGAACCTTGCGGCCTCGGCGGTGGCCTGACGCTGCGGTGGCGTGCCAGCAGCCAACATCGTGAGGCTATCGTCGAACTCCAGCAAAACGCGGCCGGACTTTCGCAGCAGTTGATCGTGACAATCCAGCATGCGGAAGGACAGTGACGTGTCCTCCGTGTCGAATTCCAGCCGCAGATCGCCCAGCGCAGTTGCAATTTCGGGCCACTCGACAGCGCCGTCGAGCAGGAAACTATGGGACACTTCTGCTGTCATTTGCCTTTTTTCTTTGTTGCCTTCAGGTAGTCATCAATGAGCCGCTCGATGAGACGCTGAATGCTGGTATCTTCTTCGATGACCCGCAATTTCAGGGCTTTCAGCGTTTTACCATCCAGACGCAGCGAGGTGTTCTTGCGCGCGGGTTTGCTGATATCGGCTTTATCTTTGGGCATATTAGCGAACCTTCAATGTGACGTCATGATGTCAGTTTTTCAAAGCTCTTGTCAAACAGGTACGATACGATCCCGACCCTTGCGCGACAGACACATGGGGGCAGCCGGCAGAGCTTGTGCCCGCGTTTTCATGGGCCGCGACGGCGCCAAAATGAAAACCGCCCCCTGCATGCGCAGAGGGCGGTCCTGTCCGCTCGTAATCTGACGCGGGATCAGGTCACGCGAGAGCGTACCTGATATTTCGGATCCTTCCAGCTTTCACTGGTCATGACGTCCTCAAGCACCTTTGCGGCGGCGATTACGTCATCCTGATCAATATAGAGCGGCGTGAAGCCAAAGCGCAGGATGTTGGGCGCGCGGAAATCACCGATCACGCCGCGCTCGATCAGAGCCTGCATGACGGGATACCCCTCTTCAAAGGCGAAGGACACCTGCGAACCACGCACCGCTGCATCGCGCGGTGAGGCCAGCGTCAGCTGCGGGCAACGCGCCTCCACCTCGGTGATGAAACTCTCGCAGAGCGCGACGGAGGCCCCGCGGATTTCGCCCATCGACACACCATCCCAGACGTCAAGCGCCGCGTCGAGGATCGACAGCTGCACGATCGGCGGTGTGCCCACGCGCAGCCGTTCGGTGGTCATGGCGGGGCGGTAGCCTGGCTCCATCGCGAAGGGCGCGTCATGGCCGAGCCAGCCCGACAACGCCGGTTCCACCTCCAGCAGGATATCGGGACGCGCATAGATAAAGGCCGGCGCACCGGGACCGCCGTTGAAGTATTTATAGGTGCAGCCCACCGCAAATTCCGCGTTACAGCCGGTCAGGTCCACTGGCAGCGCACCGGCACTATGGGCCAGATCCCAGATCATCACCGCCCCGGCCTGATGGGCGCGTGCGGTCAACTCAGTCATGTCGTGGCGGCGCCCGGTGCGGTAATCGACCTCGGTGAGCATCACCACGGCCACATCCTCGGTGATCGCCTCGGCGACATCCTCGGGGGCAACGGTGCGCAGCTCGTAGTCCTTGCCGATGGTGGAGATCAGCCCCTGCGCCATATAGAGGTCGGAGGGAAAATTGCCGGTGTCGGACAGGATCACCCGACGGTCGGGGCGCATCTTCAGCGCCGCCGCCAGCGCCTGATAGACCTTGATCGACAGCGTGTCGCCGGTGGCCACGCTGCCCGGTGCGGCGCCGATAAAGCCCGCGATCCGGTCGCCCACCTTCTGCGGCAGCGCCATCCAGTCGGCGGTGTTCCACGCCTTGATCAGCTGGGTGCCCCATTCCTGCGTGAGGGTCTTGGTCGCACGTTCCGCCGCGCCTTTTGGCAGTGGGCCGAGGGAATTGCCATCGAGGTAGATCATGCCCTCGGGAATGTCGAAGAGATGTTTCTTGGGCAGTTGGGTCATGTCAGAGATCGCCTCTCAGGGTCCAGAGTTCGGGGAACAGCTCGACGCTCAGCATGCGGCGCAGATATTGCACGCCGGAGGTGCCGCCGGTGCCGCGTTTGAAGCCGATGACGCGTTCGACCGTGGTGACGTGATTGAAGCGCCAGCGGCGGAAATAGTCTTCGAGATCAACCAGTTTCTCGGCCATCTCATAGAGCGTCCAATGGCTGTCGATGTCCTGATAGACCTCCAGCCAGCGGGACTGGATCTCGGCGTTCAGCGCATGGGGCGCGTCCAGCTGCAGTTCGGGCATGTTGTCGGTATGGCCGTCGAGGGTCTGGTAGAGGTAGCGGTTCACCTCGTCATAGAAACTGGGCCGTGCCAGCTCATCCGCGAGCAGCGCATGCACCTCGGGGACATGTTCGTGCGGGAGCAGCATGTTGGGGTTGCGGTTGCCCAGCACGTATTCGATCAGCCGGTACTGATGCGACTGGAACCCCGACGACGGGCCCAGCGCCTCGCGAAAGCGGGTGTAATCGGCGGGGGTCATGGTGCGCAGGACGTCCCAAGCACTGTTGAGCTGCTCGAAGATGCGGCTGACGCGGGCGAGCATCTTGAACATCTCGGCCGTCTGACCCTGCTGCAGTGCATCGCGCGCCGCCTGCAATTCGTGCAGCGCCAGCTTCATCCACAGTTCGCTCGTCTGGTGCTGAATGATGAACAGCATCTCGTCATGAGCGTCGCTCTTGCAATGCTGCTGGTCGAGGAGCGCGTCCAGATGCAGGTAGTCGCCATAGGACATGGCATCGGCAAAGCCCATCTTTGCCCCCTCCTGCCCCGGATTATAGGGTGTGTTGGTCATCTTGGCGCACCTTTCATACGGAGATCCATCGCCGCCCCTGGGGCCGGTTTGGCGCAACGGTATTGTCCTGACTGCTTCAGCGCAAGACAAAAGCTTCAAGCATAAAATACATTTTCGCCACTCCTTTTTCGCGCCCACGCCACAGGGATTCGCTTGCCTGAACATCACCCCTCGCCGGCTGGAGCACCTTCGGGAAGCGGCCCGCGATGAAGGCATAGACGGTGCGGGCAGCCCCCGTTGTCATCAAGGCGTGACACGAGCGATCGTAGCAGATTTCAAAACTCTGGCGGGCCGGTTTGTAGACGATTGCACGCAGGAGCGCGTCACCTCCGCCAGTCGCTGTGCGCCGTTGAAGCCTATGCGCCCCACCGCGATACTGACAGAGATTGAGTGCGCGCCCAGGCCTACGTTTTGCATTGCAGCCAGCATCCGTGCACGTTCCAGTTTAACCACCACGCATGCAGCGGCGCCTTTCTGGCTGCCACCCCTGCCGATATCAGCCATACAGAAACGCCCCTGCGCCTGCTCCACGACGAAAACTGCCCGCCCTATGGCTCCACATGCTGACCTTTCCCAGACTGCTGACATCATAGGCATCCGGCGCAACCCAAGGGCGATCTGCAAAACTACGGGCTGCACAATCGTGCAACAGTGTTGACCTCCGGGCGGTAACGCACCTAGTCTGTCGCCAACAGATCATAACAACGGACCCAGCCGATGCCAGACGACACCCCCCCTCAACCGCCCGCCATCGAAGTGCGTGATTTGCACAAGTATTTTGGCACTGCGCATGTGCTGCGCGGGGTGGGCGTGCGGGCAGAGGACGGCGATGTCGTGTCACTGATCGGCTCCAGCGGCTCTGGCAAGAGCACGTTTCTGCGGTGCATCAACATGTTGGAGACCCCATCGAGTGGGCAGATCTTTCTCGGGGGCGAAGAACTGGACCTGAAACCCGGGCGAACCGGTCTGGTTCCGAAGAATCGCCGTCAGCTTGAAGGGTTCCGCTCCCGCCTCGGCATGGTGTTTCAATCGTTCAACCTGTGGCAGCACATGACGGTGCTGCAAAACGTGATCGAGGGGCCGGTGCAGATTCTCGGCCTCAGCCGGGCTGAGGCCACCGACCGGGCCGAGGCGCATCTGGCCCGGGTGGGCCTTTGGGAAAAGCGCGACGCATATCCTGCCTATCTCTCCGGCGGACAACAGCAGCGGGTGGCGATTGCCCGTGCGTTGGCGATGGATCCGCGCGTCATGCTGTTTGATGAGCCCACATCGGCGCTTGATCCGGAGCTGGTGGGCGAGGTTCTGAAGGTCATTCGCGAGCTGGCCGACGAAGGCCGCACCATGCTGCTGGTCACCCATGAAATGCGCTTTGCCCGCGATGTCTCAAGCCGCGTTCTGTACCTGCATCAGGGGCAGATCGAAGAGGAAGGCCCGCCCGCGCAGGTCTTCGGCGACCCACTCAGTGATCGCTGCCGGGCCTTCGTGGCCTCCGTTCACTAAGACCAAACCATAAAACAAAACCACCAAACCGGGAGTTCAACACAATGAAAACATTGACCACATTCGCTGCAACCGCGACCGCCACCCTTATGCTGTCCACCGGGCTTGCCAGCGCCGATGTCACCATCGGCATCGCGGCAGAGCCCTATCCGCCGTTTGCGGAAAAAACCGCAGATGGCAGCTGGACCGGCTGGGAAGTCGAGATGATCGGCGCGCTGTGTGAGGCCATGGAAGAGACCTGCACGATCGCGCCCATCGCATGGGACGGCATCATCCCTGCCCTGATGTCGGAAAAGATCGACGTGATCATGGCGTCCATGTCGATCACCGAAGAACGGCTGAAAACCATCGACTTCTCCGACAAGTACTACAACACACCGGCGGTTCTGGTGGGTGCGAAGTCCATGGAGGTGACCGGCGATCCGGCCAGCCTGGACGGCAAGTATGTCGGTGTTCAGGTGTCCACCACCCACGCCAACTACGTGGATGCGCATTTCGCCGAAACCGCGGACGTGAAGACCTACAACACCTTTGACGAGCACAACCAGGATCTGGTTGCTGGTCGCATCGACGCGGTTGTGGGTGACAGTCTCGCCTTTCAGGACTTTCTGAAAAGCGATGCAGGCGCGCCTTACGAGGTCAAGGCCGAGCTGAACGACGTCGCCATCTTTGGTCCCGGTGTGGGCGCAGGCATGCGCAAGGACGACACCGACCTGCACGCCAAGATGAACGCGGCAATCGAAAAGATCCGCGCCGACGGCACCTACAAGGCGATTTCGGACAAATACTTCGACTTCGACATCTACGGCGGCTGATCCCCGCTGCACTGGCCGGGCCACCTCATCCGGGTGGCCCGGCATTTTTACTGACGAAAGACCAAATCCCCAATGGACAGCGCATTCGATCTTCTCGCCCTGAGCCCGCCCGGCTGGGGGGGCAATCTTCTGATGGGCCTCCTGCGTACACTCCAGATCGCGGTCGGGGCCTATGCGCTCGGGCTGGTGATCGGATTGCTTGGTGCGCTTGGAAAGCTGCACGGCGGGCCGGTGCTGCGCTGGGGGCTCGAGTTTTACACCACCGTGATCCGCGCGATCCCGGAGCTGGTGCTGATCCTGCTGCTGTACTACGCGGGCACCGATCTGCTGAATATCGTCCGCGAAAGCATGGGGCTGGAGCGCATGGACATCAGCGGCCTCTGGGCCGGGATCTACGTGATCGGACTGGTGCAGGGCGCCTATTCAACCGAAGTGTTTCGTGGCGCCTTTCAGTCCGTGCCGCACGGACAGGTCGAGGCCGGGCGCGCCATGGGGTTGCGGCCCCTTACTGTGCTGCGCCGGATCACCCTACCGATCATGCTGCCCTATGCGCTGCCTGGATTGTCGAACCTCTGGCTGATCACCACCAAGGACACTGCGCTTCTGGCCGTTGTGGGCTTTAGCGAATTGGCGCTGGAAACCCGACAGGCGGCTGGCGCGACACGAGAGTATTTCATGTTCTACATGGTGGCTGGCGGCCTGTATCTGGCGGTGACGCTGGTCTCCACACTCGGTTTTGGCCTGCTGGAGCGTCGTCTGCGGCGCGGCCAGCCGTCGCAGACATAAGGAGGCCCCGTGATGGAATGGTATTGGCTACCTGAATACGCGCCCCGCTTCCTGGAAGGTCTGTGGCTGACGTTGCAACTGCTGGGTCTCTCGATCTTTTTCGGCATGTCCCTGGCGATCCCGATAGGGCTTGCGCAAGTCACTGGCCCCTGGCCGCTGGCCTGGACAGCGCGCGCCTTCTGCACCGTGATCCGGGGCACGCCGCTGCTGATCCAGCTCTGGCTGATCTACTACGGCCTCGGATCGCTGTTTCCCTTCATTCCGGGCATTCGCGAGTCGATGATCTGGCCGCTTCTGCGCGAGGCCTTCCCCTACGCCGTCGTGGCCTTTTCACTGAGCGTGGCGGGATATGAGGGCGAAGTGATGCGCGGTGCCTTCCGCAGCGTTCCGCGCGGCGAGCTGGAAGCCGCACGCGCTATGGGGATGAGCCCGTTCAAAGTGCTACGCCGGATCTGGTTGCCACGCGCACTGCAGAACGTCTTCCCCACCCTGGCCGGGGAATTCATCCTGACACTGAAAGCCACACCGCTGGCCGCCACCATCACCGTCTTTGAGGTCTATGGCGTCGGCAGCATCGTGCGTCAGGAAACCTATCGCATCTACGAACCATTGCTGTTCGTGGCGCTCATCTACCTTTGCCTCACGTTTGTGCTGGTGATTGCCTTCCGGCTGATGGAACGCCGGATGCCACAGCGCAGCGCCTGACACATCTGTTTCTCTGACGACACACAAGGACTACCTCATGACGGACCGCTCCTTCCGCTTCACCCACGCGATTTCGCGCAAACCCAGCGCCAGCATCATTGACGGTCTGCGCGCCGTGGACGTCGGCACCCCGGATCTGGATCTGTTCCACAGCCACCATGCCGACTATGTACAGGCGCTGAAGGACACCGGCGCGGAGGTCACCGTGCTCGACGCCTTGGACGCCTATCCGGATGCGGTTTTTGTCGAAGACACCGCGCTCTGCCTGCGTGAAGGGGCGATTGTCATGCGGCCCGGCGCCCCGTCCCGTCTGGGCGAAGCGGCAGAGATGGCACCACATCTGAAGGCGCTCTACGGCGATGTGCGCTCGATCTCGGGCGCCGACAGCTATATCGAGGGCGGTGATATCCTGACCACGGAAACCGAAATCCTCGTTGGGCGTTCGGCGCGTACAAATGCCGCCGGCATAGAAGAGCTGCGCGGGCTGGTCGCCGATTGGGGCTACACCGTGCGCGAGGTCATCACCCCCGAAGGTGTCTTGCACTTCAAGACCGATTGCTCGCTGCTGGACGGCGAAACCGTGCTGGCGACAGAGCGTCTCGCCGCGTCGGGCTGCTTTGAAGGATATAAGGTCATCTACACCGCCCCTGGTGAGGAGGCCGCCGCAAACACCATCCGGTTCAACGATCTCGTCCTGATGCCAGCGGGCTTCCCCGCCACCCGGGATCGGTTGATCGAAGCCGGATACACTGTGCGCGAAATCGGCAATTCCGAAGCTGCCAAACTGGACGGCGGCATGTCCTGCCTGTCGCTGCGGTTCACGCCGACGCGCTGAGCCGCGCGCCGTCTAGGACAATCCCCAGCACGGGCGCCATCGGGACACCCGCGGCAAGCGCCCGTGTTCTAAGTCACGACCACCCCCAAGATTACGCAAGAGCTAGATCGCGCTGCGATCCTGATCGAGTCCGAGAAGGTTCAGCTTCAGCTCTGCGAAGCTGCGAGGCTCGGAGAAATAGAACCCCTGCAGGATATCGCAGCCGATTTCACGCAGCAGCCGCGCTTTCTCAAGTGAATCGACGCCCTCGGCGATGATTTTCACATCGAGCGTATGTGCAAGGTCGACGATCGAGGCGACCATGCGCTCCGCCCGCTCGCTCTGACCAAGCGGAAAGATGATATTGCGGTCGATCTTCAGGGCATCTGGCTCGATATTCAGCACCCCGTTGATCGAGGCATGCCCCGAGCCGAAATCATCCACGTCGATCTTGAAGCCCATGTCCTTCAAGGCGTCGATACAGAAGATCAACGCATCGCCTTCTTCCTCGCAAGAAATGGATTCCAGTATTTCGAAGGCAAAGCGGTCGCGGCGATCCGGGATGTGGCTGCGCACGGTATCAAGAAACCCCGGCTCCATGATCCGCGGCGCACTGACGTTGAAGGCCACGCGCGGCACCTCTATCGATCGCGCCTCCAATTGGGCCATTTGCTTGACCGCAGCCTCGAAAATGCGCCCGTCAAGCTCCGCCTCAAGGCCCAATTGCTTTGCAATGCCAAGGAACTTTACCGGCGGCAACACGCCCAATTCGGGATGTTCCCAGCGCGCCAGCACTTCGACACCGGCGAGCTGCCAACTGCGGGCATCGTGTTGGGTGTGATAATAGGGCACGATTTCCCCAACCTCGAGCGCATGCTGCATACGGTCTGCAAGAGCCCGTTCCGCCAGGGTTTCTGCTCGCATCTCGGCGGTAAACACCTCGACCATGGCGCGGCCTGAGGCTTTCGCACGGTACAGAGCAGCATCGGCATTGCTGAGCAGCTCACTTGCGGACATTTCGCCCGGCTTGCCATGGGCAACGCCGAAGCTGGCACCGAAGTTGCAGCGCTTGTTCCCCCACGCCACCGGCTGCAGCACCGCATCCAGAACCCGGTTCGCCAGCACCTCTCCCTGCGCCAGCGATGTGCCCTGCTGGCACAGAACGACAAATTCATCCCCGCCCACCCGTGCGATGAGATCTCCGGCCTTCGAGTGTAGGCGCAACACATCCGCAACATGGCACAGCACGAAATCGCCCGCTTCATGCCCAAGGATGTCGTTGATTTTCTTGAAGCGGTCCAGGTCGATACGCACCAATGTCACCGGTGCCTCCTCGAGCCGCCGCGCCAGTTCGCGGTCCAGATGCCGCCGGTTCGCAAGGTCCGTCAGCGGGTCGCTCAACGACTGTTTCTCAACCCGGTCCTTGGCCTCCTGCAAGACCTCGGCCACATGACGTTGCTCGCGCTCACCGCGCACGAGATCCGTAATATCTACCCGCGTCACGACCTTGTCGCCAGAATCGGTTTCGTTCACACGCGAGACGATGTGGCGATCCCCCGAAAGCTCCAGCTGCGTTTCAGCGCGATAGGCGTGACTTTCAATGCGGCTGTTGTAACTCATCACGTAGTCTTCTGGCGACTGACCGTGCAGCGCGTAGTGCCCTGCATGTACCGCATCCGCCAGGATTTCCGGCAGGGCCATACCCACCTTGACTGCTTTCGGGTCAACATGGCTCAACTCGCGATAGGTCTCATTGCAGGTGACGAGGCGATTTTCCTCATCAAAGATCGCAAACCCGTCGGTGGAGGCGCTCATCGCTGCGGAGACGCGTTGAGACATCCGTTTCAGTTGCTGAGATTGTTCGGACAACGTCCGCCACGACCTGACCATCTGGCGGGCTAGAAAAATGAACACCAGAGCAAGGCAGAAACTTACTATCCCGGTGCCGGTTTTGACCACCATCACGAGCCGCGCCTCGATCACATCCAGGGTCGGGCGGAATGAAAAGCTGAGATCGTGCAGGATTTGCACCTGCTTCCTGACCTTAAGGGTATGATCAGACAGGCTATTGGGATCATCTCCCAAGACCGCCTGCGGCCCCATCAACGGCTTCAACAACGCCTCGGCACGCCGCCCCTCTCGGATCCCACGCTCGCATATCGCAAGTGCTGGTTCTGCGCCGAGTAGGACAAATCCCTTGTGCTCCATCGCAGAGAGGTTGCTAATGCACCAGCGGGGCTGAACGTCTGCCGCTTGCAACACCTCATTCAGGTGCCGCGCGGATTCCGGTCGCAAGATCGGGTTGCTGTGTAGAATATCGCGCGCATCGTGCATCAGATCGAGGTGGATCAGATTCCGGGCACGATACTCGCTCGCAAGGGTCAAATAGTGATAGCCCAAGAACGACAGTCCGGTCAGCATCGCCAGAATAAGAGCAAACAGAACAAGTGTCTGTCCCAATCTCATGAACAGGCCCTCCGGACCGAAATCACACACCACACTGAGACGACACTAAACAGATTCGTTTTCGCAAAGCCTAATCCGCGGCGGCGTTCATCATTCTTGGTTAACACCTTGTTGCAGTGCTTATAAATCGGCCTTCTCGCCCTTGCGTTCGGGTCATATTTCAGGGCTCATGCGCGTCAATCCAATTCCCGATCAAACGACAGGAGTGAACATGAAAGCGGTATTCAACACGGCCCGAGGTACGGCGCGGGACACCCTGGCACTCAAGGAGGTCGACCTGCCATCCCCCGGCGCGGGCGAGGTCCTGGTGGCTATGCGCGCATCCGGCGTGAACCCTTCGGATGTCAAATTGCGCTCGGGCGCACAGGGCCCCATGATTGCCGATCAGGTCCTGGTCCATAATGACGGCGCAGGCGTGATCGAGGCGGTTGGCGAAGGCGTCGGCCCTGCCCGTGTCGGTCAGCGCGTCTGGATGTACAACATCAACCGCTCCACCGATGGCCTGGGACAGGGGCCGCTTGGCACAGCAGCCCAATATGCGATCATACCCGCCCATCTGGCTGTTGAACTGCCCGAGGAGGCGTCCTTTGAGGCCGGGGCGTGCCTCGGCGTACCGGCCATGACCGCACACCGCGCGCTGATGTGGGCCGGTCCCGTCGCAGGACGCACCGTTCTGGTGACCGGCGGTGCCGGTGCGGTCGGCCACAGCGCCATCCAGATCGCCAAGGCGAAGGGCGCACGGGTTATCGCGACCGTCTCCAATGACATCAAGGCAGAGATCGCGCGCGAAGCTGGTGCGGATGAGGTCCTGAACTACAAGGCAACGCCGCTGCTCGATCAACTGCTGGATCTGGTTGGCAACGGTGGCATCGACCATGTGGTCGATGTGGATATTGCCGCTCATATGGAGATCTACCCCCAGATCCTGAAGATCAACGGCTCCGTCGGCGCCTATGCTTCGGCCTCCAATCTGACGCCGGCCCTGCCCTTCTATCCGCTGGCATTCCGCAACATTCAGCTGCAGCCGGTGTTTGTCTACTCAATGAGCGATGCCGCCAAAGCAGAGGCGATCAAGGATATCAATGCTTTGCTCACCTCCGGCCAGTTGTCGCCGCGGATTGATCGTCGCTTTGCGCTGAAAGACATCGCCGTCGCGCATGAAACCGTCGAAGCGGGAAGCCTGTTGGGCAATGCGGTCGTGACGCTCTGAGCCCACCGGATTGCGGGTTTCTCCAACAGCAAAGGGCCCCAGTGCGGGGCCCTTTTTTCCAGTCAGATAGGCTTTGCGATTGCTAGAGGTCGCGCCCCGCACTCAGCTGATATGCGCCGTGGCCTCGATCTCAACCAGTGCGCGATCCTCAACAAGACCCGCCACGATCAGCATCGACATCGCCGGGAAGTGCTTGCCAAAGACCTCCCGATAGGCGGCACCAACCTCGGCCTGGTGCGCCAGATATTCCTGCTTGTCGATCACGAACCACGTCAAGCGGGTGACATCCGAAGCTTTGCCGCCTGCGGCCTCTACGATCGATCTGATGTTCTTCAACGCCTGGCGCATCTGGTCGACAAAGCTGTCGGAGGCAAATTCCTGCTTCTCGTCCCAGCCGATCTGGCCGCCGATGTGCAAAACGCCGTCCTGTGTCAACATGCCGTTGGCATAGCCCTTCGCCGGAGCCCAACCTTCGGGGTGAATGGTTTGATGGGTCATGTCTGCCCTTTCATGTCATATTCAATTTTTGTTCTAATGGGCGCAGGCCAGAGGTCAGGCCGCCCGCTTGCTGCCACATGCACCAGCGTCGCTTCTGTCTCAAAGCGAAGCTCATCGTTGCATGTGGCGGTCATCTCGTAGGTCAGAGAGCTCCGACCCAGCTTTATCACCCGCAATTTCAGCACCAGTTGCTCGCCATGGCGGCTGGGCGCGGAAAAGCGGGTTTGGATGTTGGCCGTCGGCACGCCAGCGGTCTTGTGGATGTCCTCAAACGGCCATTCCAAGACGTCCGCAAACCAGCTCTCGACGCAATCGTTCATCATCTCGAAATAACGCGGGTAGAAGACAATCCCCGCAGGGTCACAGTGCTTGAACAGCACTTTTTGCGGCATTTCATACATGGCTCAAACCCCTACATAGCGTTCAGTGATGTCCGGGGTCAGCGCCGTCATGGCACCACTCCAGACGGTCTTGCCACGCTCCAGCATCACGGCGCGATCACAGACCTGTTCCAGCTCCGCCAGTGTCTTGTCGATCACCAGGATCGCCATATCGGTGTCCTGTTTCAGCCGGTTGATCGCAGACCAGATTTCCTGGCGGATGATCGGTGCGAGGCCTTCCGTGGCTTCGTCCAGGATCAGCAGGCGCGGGTTGGTCATCAGGGCGCGACCGATGGCGAGCATCTGTTGCTCACCGCCCGAGAGCGACGCCGAAAGCTGACTGTGACGTTCGCCCAAACGCGGGAAAAGCTGCGTCACCCGGCTCATGTCCCAGTCACCGGGCCGGCTGGTTGCGAGGAGGTTTTCCGCCACCGTGAGGTCGCGAAAACAGCGCCGTCCTTCAGGCACCAGACCAAGACCCAGACGTGCGGCCTTATGGCTGGGCAATGCGTGCAGGTTCTGACCCGCAAACTCCAGCGTGCCGCCCGCGGTGATCATGCGGCAGATCGCCTTGACCGTGGTGGATTTGCCCATGCCGTTGCGGCCCATAAGCGCCACCACCTCGCCCGGATTGATATCAAGGTCGACACCAAACAGGGCCTGGCTCACGCCGTAGGACGCGGTGAGGGATTTGACGGACAACAGGCTCATGCGCTTTCTCCCAAATAAGCTTCGCGCACGCGCGGATCGCTGCGGATCTGATCGACGCTGCCAGTGGCGATGACCTCGCCGTAGACCAGCACACTGATCCGGTCCGCGAGCGCAAAGACCGCGTCCATGTCATGTTCCACCAATAGGATAGGTGCCTCCTGGCGCAGGCTGTCGAGGAACCCGGTGAGGTTCTTGGACCCTTCGGCGCCAAGGCCCGCCATCGGTTCATCCATCACGAAGGCCTTTGGCGCGAGCGTCAGCGCCACGGCGACCTCCAGCTGGCGGCGCTGACCATGGCTCAGGTCGGCGCAGCGTTTCGTCATGTTCTCCGCGAGGCCAACCCGTTCCAGCGCCGCCTCGGCGCGGGTGCGCAAAGACCAGTCGCCAAGCGCTGCCGACCAGAACCGCCACGACCTGCCGCTGGCGCCCATTGCGCCGAGGATGGCGTTTTCCAGCACCGTGTCCTCCATCGCCAGCGCCGAGATCTGAAAGGTCCGCCCAAGCCCGGCCCGCGCCCTCTGATCGGTGCTGAGGCCAGTCACATCCTGACCCATCAGCTCTACGCGACCTGCATCCGGCGTAAGTGAGCCGCAAATCTGGCCGATCAGCGTGGATTTACCTGCCCCATTGGGACCAATGATGGCGTGAATTTCGCCGGGGCGCAGATCAATCGAGATGTCATTGCTGGCCTTCAGCGCGCCGAAGGATTTGGTGATGCCGTGAGTTGCAAGAATGGTCTCAGTCATGGGTCGCCTCCTTGCCTGCCACCAGCCCGGTGATGCCACCGCGCGCAAAGAGCACGACCGCCAGAAGGATCAGCCCGAGGAAGATGTGCCAGAACTCGGTGATGCCACCGAGGAAATGTTCCAGCGCCACAAAGGTCACAGCCCCCGCAACAGGCCCGAACAGCCGCCCCACCCCGCCGAGGATCACAAGGATCATGATCTCGCCCGAGAACTGCCAGCTGAACATCGTCGGACTGACAAAGCGGTTGAGATCGGCAAATAGCGCGCCAGCCAGACCGGTGATAACACCGGAGATGACAAAGGCCACCAGCTTCAGACGCATCGGGTCCATGCCCACGGCCTCCACCCGTGCGGGCACCTGACGCGCCGCGTTCAGCGCCAACCCAAAGGGCGAACGGCGCAGGCGGGCGGTGAAGATCAGCACCACAACGAGGATTGCGAGGCACAGCCCGTAGAACTGGATGGGAACAAGCGTGTTGAGGCCGGGAAAGTCGTTCCTGATGTAGATCGACATGCCATCTTCGCCGCCATAGGTGCTCCAGGAGATGGCGAAGTAGTAAAACATCTGACCAAAGGCGAGCGTGATCATGATGAAATAGGCCCCGGTGGTACGCAGCGACATCAATCCGATCAGGAAGGCCGCAACGGCCGAGACCACAACGGCCAGAAGCCAGATCACCGGCATGAACTTGGTGCCTTCGATCACCAGCGGCCATTCCATCAGCGGTGTATAGCTTTGGGCGTGATGGGCAAGGATGCCCATGGCGTAGCCGCCAATCCCGAAAAACACGGCGTGGCCAAGGCTCACCAGCCCGCCGATGCCCAGCGCGATGTTCAGGCCCGCCGCCGCAAGCGCAAGGATCACCGCACGGGTCGCCAGCGTGATCGTAAAGGGCTCATTCATCATCACCGCCCATGCAGGCACGGCAATGAGACCCAGCAGCAGGGCTGCGTTAAAGAGTGTTTCTCGGCTCATGCGCGTGCTCCGAACAGGCCAGAGGGACGCCAGATCAACACAAGGCTCATCAGGATGTAGATCGACATCGAGGCAATCGAGGATCCGGCAGAGGTTGCAGGGGCGGCGTCCATAAAGAGTTTCAGCACTTCGGGCAGGAAGATCCCGACCAATGTGTCTGTCAGCCCCACCAGCAATGCGCCGATAAACGCGCCCTTGATGGACCCAATCCCGCCGATCACGATCACCACGAAGGCAAGGATCAGCACCGGCTCGCCCATGCCCACCTGCACCGACTGGATTGCGCCCACCAATGCGCCAGCGAGACCGGCCAGAGCCGCCCCCAGCGCAAAGACCAGCGTGTAAAGTTTCGAGATATCGACGCCCAGCGCCGCGATCATCTCACGGTCGTTTTCACCTGCGCGGATCTGGATGCCGATACGTGTGCGCTCAATCAAGAGCCACAGGCCAAACGCCACCAGCAGCCCCACGCCAATCAGCGCCAAACGATACAAAGGGTACTGGATGCCGCCGGGCAAGGTCACCGGCCCAGACAAGGCATCGGGAATGTCCAGGAACAGCGGAAAAGACCCAAAGACCCAGCGTGTGCCCTCGGAAAAGATCAGAATGAGCGCAAAGGTCGCCAAGACCTGATCGAGATGGTCGCTGTCATAAAGCCTGCGGATCACCGCGACCTCGATCACAGCCCCCGCAAGGGCCGCTGCCGCAAGGGCCGCGACCAGCGCCAGCACAAACGACCCCGTGACGCCCGCCACAGCCGCCGCGGCAAAGGCCCCAACCATATAGAGCGAGCCATGGGCGAGGTTGATAAGCCCCATGACGCCAAAGATCAGCGTCAGCCCTGCCGCCATGAGAAAGAGCATGACGCCGGATTGCAGCCCGTTCAGCAACTGCTCGATGATAAGTATCGTTGACATATGTCTTCTTTCAGGTGTGTCCCGACCCGCAGAAGATGCGGGCCGGGCGCGCCTCACTTACATCTTGCACGCGTCCACATAGGCGTTTGCATGATCCTCAAGGGCGGTGCCGACGATCTTGTTGGTAAAGACGTCGCCTTCCTTGATGACCTCACGCACATAGACGTTCTGGATCGGGTGATTGTTGGCGGCAAAGGAGAACTCCCCCCGCACAGAGGCAAAATCCGCCTCCTTCAGGGCCGCAGCAAAGGCCGCGTCATCATTCACATCCGCCTTGTCGATGGCCGACAACAGCAGATTTGCAGTGTCATAGCCCTGCGCCGCGTAGATCGACGGCAGGCGGTCGTATTTCTGCTGGAAGGCCGCGACAAAAGCCGCGTTGGCCTCATTGTCCAGATCCTTTGACCATGTGGAGGAGTTCTTGACCCCTACAGCCGCCTCGCCCACCGCTTGCAGGATACCCTGATCAAAGCTGAAGGCCGGGCCAACCACGGGCAGATCCACGCCGCTGTCGGCATATTGCTTCAAGAAGGAAATCCCCATGCCGCCGGGCAGGAAGAAGAACACGCTGTCTGCGCCAGACGCGCGGATCTGCGCGATTTCAGCCGCGTAATCCGTCTGCCCCAGCTTGGTGTAGACCTCACCCGCCAGTTCGCCCTCGTAGAACCGCTTGAACCCGGTGAGGCTGTCGATACCCGCCGGATAGTTCGGGGCGAGAATGAAGGTGTTTTTGAACCCGGCTTGGGTTGCGTAAGCACCCGCACCTTCATGGAGGTTATCGTTCTGATAAGACACGGAGAAATAGTTGGAGTTGCAGCCCTTGCCCGCCAGTTGCGCAGGCGCAGCGTTGGTCGAAAGGTAGAACAGACCTTGCGCGGTGGCGGCAGGCACCACCGCCATGGCGAGGTTTGACCAGACGATACCGGTCAGCACGTCGACCTTTTCCGACTGGATCATCTTATCCGCGAGCTGCACCGCGATATCGGGCTTGCGCTGGTCGTCTTCGATGACCACCTCGACATCATCGCGGTTGGCACCTTCCATCGCCAGCATGAACCCATCGCGGGTGTCGATGCCGAGGCTCGCACCGCCGCCCGAAAGCGTGGTGATCATCCCGACTTTGACATCCGCCATCGCTCCGCCCGCGGCCAGCGCCGCGGCCGCTGTGGCCAACATTAGCTTCTTCATGATCAAACTCCCTGTTTTATGGTTGGTTTGTTGTTGATTATCGAAGCCGGAACCGCTGGATCTTGCCGGTCTGCGTCTTGGGCAGGCTGTCGGCAAAGATGATGCTGCGGGGATATTTGTAGGGGGCGATGGTCGCCTTCACATGGGTCTGCAAGTCTTTGATGAGCGCGTCTGAGGGCGTAAATTCCGCATTCAGCACCACATGGGCCTGCACGATATGGCCGCGCTCCTCATCGGGGGCACCGATCACTGCGCATTCAGACACGGCGTCATGCGCCAGCAATGCCGCCTCAACCTCGGGGCCTGCGATATTGTAGCCAGCCGAGACGATCATATCATCGTTACGCGCGGCAAAGTGGAAATAGCCCTCCGCGTCGCGGATAAAACTGTCGCCGGTGATGTTCCAGCCATCCGTGACATAGCCCGCCTGACGGTCGTCGTTCAGATAGCGGCACCCGGTCGGCCCACGCACCGCAAGGCGACCAACCTCGCCATCGGGCACCTCGCGGCCCTCGTCATCGACCACCTTCGCCTCATAGCCCCCCACGGGTTTGCCGGTGCAGGCCGGGCGGTGGTCATCAAAGCGGTTGGAGATGAAGATATGCAGCATCTCGGTCGCGCCGATCCCATCCAGCATCGGCTTGCCGGTCTTGGCCATCCAATCGTCGTAGACAGGTTTCGGCAGGGTCTCCCCGGCGGAGACGGCAGCACGCAAGCTGCTGAGATCCGCCCCCTCTTCCATTGCGGCGAGCATCACCCGATAGGCGGTCGGCGCGGTAAAGCACACGGTCGCGCGGTATTTCTCGATGATCTCGATCATATTGGGCGGGGTGGCCTGTTCCAAAAGCGTCGCGGTTGCCCCGAACCGTAGCGGGAAAATCGCCAATCCGCCAAGCCCGAAGGTAAAGGCAAGTGGCGGAGAGCCAACAAAAATATCCTCAGGCACCACATTCAGCACATCGCGCGCATAGCCATCGGCAATGATCAACAGATCGCGGTGGAAATGCATGGTCGCCTTAGGCTCTCCGGTCGACCCGGAGGTGAACCCCAGAAGTGCCACATCATCGCGCCCGGTCTGCACCGCCTCAAAGCGCACGGGCTTTTCCAGCGCCAGCCTGTCGAGTTCGGCGTCGTGGTTGGAGGTCCCGTCAAAGCCGACGACCCGCTCAAGCACGTCACACTGCGCTGCGCAGGTCTCCATCTCCTCCATCAGCCGGGTATCGCAGAGGGCAAACTGGATCTGTGCCTTCTCGACATATTTCTTCAGCTCTGCGGCGCGCAGCATCGGCATGGTGTTGACCACAACCGCGCCCGCCTTGGTCGCGGCCAGCCAGCAGGCCACCATCGCCGGATTATTGGCGGACCGGATCAGGATGCGGTTGCCCGGCTTGACGCCCAGATCCTCCACCAGCGCATGCGCCAGCCGGTTGGTCCAATCCGCAAGTTCCTTATAGGTGCGCTGGCGCCCGTTGCCGATCAGTGCGGTGCGGTCGCCAAAGCCCCGCTCTACCATGGCGTCCGTCAGTTCCACGCCCGCGTTCAGATGATCCGGGTAGTCAAACCCATCCAGCAGGAAATCCGGCCATTGCTCCAGCGGCGGCAGCGCGTCGCGGGTGAATGTGTCGGTATGTGCGGTTGCGCCCAGTTTCATGACTTGCCCTCCATCGCCATCATGGCTTGCCGCGCGATCACCACGCGCTGTACGTCACTGGCCCCTTCATAAATCCGCAAGGCTCTGATTTCGCGATAGAGTTTTTCGACCATCGCACCGGAACGCACGCCCTCGCCGCCAAAGAGCTGCACCGCCTTGTCGATCACAACCTGCGCCGCCTCGGTAGAGAACAGCTTGGCCATCGCCGCCTCGCGCGTGACCCGCGCAGCACCACTGTCCTTGGTCCATGCGGCGCGGTAGACCAATAGGGCCGCGGCATCCACATCCAGCGCCATATCGGCGATATGCCCCTGCACCATCTGCAAATCAAACAGCGGCGCGCCCTGCACGTGACGCTCTGTGACACGCACCAGAGCCTCGTCCAATGCGCGGCGCGCAAAACCCAGCGCCGCCGCCGCCACCGTGGAGCGGAACACATCCAGCACCGACATGGCGATGCGGAACCCCTGCCCCGGCGCGCCGATCATGGCGCTTGCGGGGATACGCACATCGGTGAACCGCAAGGTTGCCAGCGGGTGCGGCGCGATGGTCTCCAGCCGCTCCACCACCTCAAATCCAGCCAGATCCGGCGTCACGATAAAGGCCGACAGCCCCTTGGCCCCCGGCGCCTCACCCGTGCGGGCAATCAGCGTGTAGACATCGGCAATCCCGCCATTGGAGATCCAGGTCTTTTCACCATTGAGCACATAGTCATCGCCATCGCGCACCGCTGTCATGGTGGAGTTTGCCACATCCGACCCCGATTGCGGCTCAGTGAGTGCAAAGGCGGCGATCGCCGCACCGCTGCGGGTCTTGGGCAACCAGGCCGCCTTCTGCGCATCAGTCCCGAATAGCGAGATCGCCCCGGTGCCAAGCCCCTGCATGGCAAAGGCAAAATCCGCCAGCCCGTCGTGGCGCGCAAGGATCTCACGTGACAGACAGAGCTTGCGGACATCAAGGCTCTCACCGCTGTCGCACGCCCCAGTCGGTTGCAGGATACCTGCCCGCCCCAGATCGGCCACCAGCTTGCGACAGGCCGCATCGGTGTCACTGTGATCCACTTTGAGCCCAGCCGCCACCGCCTCGACCTGCGCCGCCCAGTCGCGGTGCTCTTGGTCAAAAAAGGGCCAATTTAGAAAACTCTGGTCCGCCACGTTATCATCCCCGTTGTTTTCATCTTTTTCCAAATACCTTCGCCGAAGGCGAAATCCGGCGCTCTCAGTCGCCTTCAAACACTGGTCGCTCTTTCGCGACAAAAGCCTCATAGGCGCGGCGGAAATCATTGCCCTGCATGCAGATCGCCTGCGCCTGCGCCTCGGCCTCGATCGCCTGTTCCAGGCTCATGGACCATTCCTGCGCCAGCATCGTCTTGGTCATGCCATTGGCAAAGGTCGGCCCCTGTGCAATGCGCTCCGCCATCTTCATGGCCTCGGCCTCCAGTGCCTCTGCCGCCACCAGACGGTTGAAAAACCCCCAGCGTTCGCCTTCCTCGGCGCCCAGCGACCGGCCCATATACAACAACTCAGCCGCGCGCCCCTGCCCGATGATGCGGGGCAGCATGGCGCAGGCGCCCATGTCACAGCCCGCCAGGCCCACGCGATTGAACAGAAAGGCCACCTTGGCCTCCGGAGCGGCAATGCGCAGATCGCTGGCCATGGCGATGATCGCCCCGGCCCCGGCGCAGATACCGTCAATCGCGGAAATAACCGGCTTGGTGCAGTTGATCATCGCCTTCACAAGATCCCCGGTCATGCGGGTGAAGGCCAAAAGCTCCTTCATGTTCATCTTTGTGAGCGGGCCAATGATGTCATGCACATCGCCGCCAGAGGAGAAATTCCCGCCATTGGGCACGATCACCACCGCATGCACCTCGTCCGAGTAGGGCAGCGCCCGGAACCAGTCGCGCAGCTCTGCGTAGCTGTCGAAGGTCAGCGGGTTCTTGCGCTCGGGACGATTAAGCGAAATGCGGGCGATGCCGCCCTCAATGGTGCAATTGAAATGCGTTGTCTCATGCAGGCTCATGTCGGGGTATCCTTGGAAGTCTCACTGGAGGTCGCGGGCTGGATATGGTCCAGCAGCGCGCTCATCTCATGGATGTCATCGGCGCCAAGGCCGGCCATCATCTCGTTGATCCAGGCCTCGTGTTCGCCCGCAAGCCGGGCAAACTCCGCCTCGCCCGCCGGGGTCAGCCGGGCCACCTGCGCGCGCCGATCCCCGGGCACCGCGACGCGCAGTGCAAGCCCGTCTTCGGTCAGCCGGTCGACAATGCCGGTTACATTGCCGTTGGAGACCCGCAGGAACTGCGACAGCTGGCTCATCTTCAACCCGTCCGGATTGCGCGACAGGGCCGACATCACGTCGAACCGTGGCAGCGTTGTATTGTGGCGATCACGCAGACGGCGGCGCAGCGCGGCCTCAATACTGCCGGACGTCTTCAGCAGTTTCAGCCACAGGCGCAGACGGGCCTTCGAGGAGGCCTCTGCGGGCAAGGTTTCCGGTTTGGCGCTGCTCATATTTCGCCCCCCGTCAGGGCCAAGGCATGGCCGTTGACCGAGGCCGCGCCGCTCGACGCCAACCACAGCGCCGCATCGGCCACTTCTTCCGGCTGTACAAAACGCCCCTGCGGATTGTCCGCCTTGAGCGCGCCGGCCGCGTCCTCGGTGCTCATGCCCGTCTTGGCGCGGATATTGTCGATGCTGCGTTGAAGCATCGGCGTTTCCACAAAGCCCGGACAGATCGCATTCACGGTGATGCCGGTGCGGGCGAGTTCCTTGGCCAAACCACGGGTCAGACCGACCACCGCATGTTTTGCCGCACAATAGGCGCTGACATAAGGGTAGCCTTTGAGCCCCGCGGTCGAGGCCACGGCGATCATCCGGCCGCGCCCTGCCTCTTTCATGCCCGGCAGCACCGCCTGCCAGAGGTTCACCACGCCGTTGAGGTTCACCGCCATCATCGCGTTGAGCATTTCCGGCTGCATCTTGGCGAAAGGCACGCTCTCTGCGGCCCCCGCGTTGGCCAAGGCCACGGTGACGGGACCGCGCGCAGCGGCGGCGCGCGCCACGGCGGAGGTAACGCTTGCCGCGTCGGTGACATCGCAGATCTCATAGGGAAGCCCCTGTTCGATCAGGGTCTTCTCCGTTCGCCCGATCAGGGTCACGGTGGCCCCCGCTGCGGCAAAGGCCTGCGCGCAGGCGGCGCCGACACCGGTGCCGCCACCGGTGATCAGGACATGCTCTTGGCTCAGATCATTGCTCATGCGCGCAAGCTCTCCGCTTCTTTGTCCGCCAGCCGCCAGCTTTGGTCACGGCCCGGCTGATAGGGCAGCGGCCAGTCAGGGGCTGCGCGGTCGCCAATCTTGGTGCCTTCACGCAGGGTCCAGTAGGGATCGGCCAGATGCGGGCGGCCCACGGCCACCAGATCAGCCCGGCCCGCCATCAGGATCGAGTTGGCGTGGTCGGCCTCAAAGATATTGCCCACCGCCATGGTACAGATGCCCGCCTCGTTGCGGATCTGGTCCGAGAACGGCGTCTGGAACATGCGGCCATAGACCGGCTTTGCATCGGTGGTGGTCTGACCGGCGGAGACGTCGATCAGGTCGGCGCCCGCCTCCCAGAAGGCGCGGGCAATCTGCACCGCGTCATCCGGGGTGACGCCATCCTCGCCCACCCAGTCATTGGCGGAGATGCGCACCGACATCGGTTTGCCGTCGGGCCAGACCGCGCGCATGGCGGCAAAGACCTCCAGCGGATAGCGCAGACGGTTTTCAAGACTGCCGCCATACGCATCGCCGCGCTGGTTGGAGACCGGCGACAGGAAGGAGGAGATCAGATAGCCATGGGCCGCGTGCAGCTCGATCATGTCGAACCCAGCACGATCCGCCATCTCAGCAGCGCTCACGAACTGGTCGCGAACCTCGTCCATCTCGGCGCGGGTGATTTCGCGCGGGGTGGCGTTCTGGCCCGACCATGGAATGGCGGAGGCGCTGACGGTATCCCAATTGCCGTCCGGCAAGGGCGCATCCATCTCGTCCCAGCCGAGCTGAGTGGAGCCCTTGCGCCCCGAATGGCCGATCTGGCAGCAGACCTTGGCATCGGTCTCGGCATGTACAAAATCGGTGAGACGGGACCAAGCGGCCTCATGTTCCGGTGCATAAAGGCCCGGACAGCCGGGTGTGATACGCCCCTCTGGCGAAACGCAGGTCATTTCCGTGTAGACCAGCCCGGCGCCACCTTTGGCCCGCTCGCCATAGTGAACCAGATGCCAGTCAGTCGGGCAGCCGTCCACGGCTTTGTACTGTGCCATGGGAGAGACGACGATGCGGCTCTTGAGGTCCATGTCGCGCAGGCGGAAGGGCGCAAACATCGGCGCGCGCAGCGGTGCATCCTCGGGCGCACCGGCCTGGGTCATGAACCAGCGTTCCGCGCCTTCGAGCCAGTCCTTGTCGCGGGCACGCAGGTTTTCGTGGCTGATGCGCTGGCTGCGGGTCAGCATGGAATAATTGAGCTGCACCGGGTCCAGATCGAGGTAGCGTTCGACCCGCTCGAACCATTCCATCGAGTTGCGCGCCGCCGATTGCAGGCGCAGCACCTCAAGGCGGCGCTGATCCTCATAGTCGTCAAAGGCGCTTTGCAGATCCGGTTTCTCCTGCAGCAGTTCAGCCAGAGAAATGGCAGACTCCAGCGCCAGCTTGGTCCCTGATCCGATCGAGAAATGCGCCGTCGCCGCCGCATCGCCCATCAGCACCACATTCTCGTGGCTCCATTTTTCGCACAGAACCCGCGGGAACCGGATCCAGGCCGAGCCGCGAATGTGGTTGGCGTTGGTCATCAGTGCATGGCCGCCCAGATGATCCTTGAAGATCTCTTCGCAGACCTTGATGCTTTCCTGCTGGTTCATGGAGGCAAAACCAAAGGCGTCAAAGGTCTCTTGCGTACATTCCACGATGAAGGTCGCGGTGTCGTCGTCAAACTGGTAGGCATGCGCCCAGACCCAGCCGTGCTCGGTTTCCTCAAAGATGAAGGTGAAGGCATCTTTGAAGGTCTGACGTGTCCCGAGCCAGACAAAGTTGCACAGGCGCGTGTCGACATCCGGCTTGAACGTATCGGAGTAGAGGCTGCGGGTGCTGGAGTTCAGCCCGTCGCTGGCAACCACCAGATCATAGTCCTGACGCAAGGCCTCCGCGCTCGGCACATTGGTCTCAAACTGCAGATTGACGCCCAGTTCACGCGCCCGTTCCTGCAACAGGATCAGCAGCTGCTTGCGCCCGATGCCGCAGAACCCATGGCCAGAGGACACCTGCCGCGTGCCCTTGAAGAGCAGCGCAACGTCGTCCCAATAGGCAAAATGCGCGCGGATCGTTTCGGCGCTTTTGGCATCGTTGGCTGCAAGGTTGTCGAGCGTTTCATCCGACAAGACCACGCCCCAGCCGAAGGTATCATCGGCGCGATTCCGTTCGATCACGGTGATGTCGTGACCGGGGTCGCGCAGCTTCATCGAGATCGCGAAGTACAGGCCAGCCGGGCCGCCTCCCAGACATGCAATGCGCATATGATCCTCATCCCCATTAGATTATTGTCAGGTCAAAGGCTCTCCGCATTCCAAAACAATTTCAAGCTTAAAATTTCCATTTCTGAAGCTTCTCTGCGGCAGCATGAGACATACCAAGGCCTCTTGCGCTCAATACAAGGATTGCAAGGTAATGTTTTGATACCATAATTTAGGGGATTGCCCAACCGGCGGACAGTTGGCACGCGGCCTCTCTGAATGAACCGCCTGGCGATGCATTCAGAGAGCTTGCATGAGAAACGGGCAAACGCAGCAACGCGTTCGCCCGTCTGAGTCGCTCAATGTTGACGGTTTTCTCCGCAACGACTGCGGTTACCAGACACCGGTTTCCGCAAGCATCGGCCATGAACTCACAAGCGGCGCAGGGCCCGGCAAGGCGTGTTCGCAGTACCAGATTTCTTCGGGTTGCACGTCCACGATCCGCTCCGCGCCCTTGAACCCCGAAACCCGGTCGGGATGCCAATCGACCGTGGCCAAGCCGGTGACAAAGATCCCCGCACCACTGCTGAATTCGGGGATAAACAGCCCCACGCGGCCGTCAGCCTCGATATTGCCAAGCGTGTTGAAGAAACGATTGCCCGAAAAATCCGGAAACGACAGCGAACTGTCGGCATTGATGGTCAGAAACCCAGGCCGCCCGCCCCGATGCGAGGCGTCGATGCCATCGGTCGGATTGTCCGACATCTCCGCCGCGCGGGAGGCGATGAAGAAGGTATCGGCCCGCGCCACCAAGGCGCGGCTGCGTGCGTCCCAATCGGCCAGTGCCGTGGCCTCCGGCGCAGGCGGATTGGCGGGCCAGAGCAGATCGCGGGTCTGGATATACTGCGGACAGTTGCCGAAACTCAGGTCGACTGCGATCTCAAACCCTTCGCCATTCACTGCATGAATGGTGCCATTCATCCGGTTGCGGCGGCGGCTCGACAGCTCCATGCCAACAACGCCAACCTTTGCCCCGGGACGCACATCAAGCCAAAGGCTTTCCCCCAACTGAGGGCGCGCGCCCACCGACAAATGACCGGGATCACGCGAACGCAGGAACCCGACTTCGCCAACTGCGGGCGTGGCCCAGACCTGCCCGCGTGCATCCAGCAAGCCAAGGAACAGCACCGGCAGGCTCTCGAAGAAATCGCGATGCTGTTGCGGCATTTCATGTCGGATGGCGTGGGCAACCCTGTCGCGATAGCTTACGGGCACCCCGGCACGGTGCTGCAGCGCCAGCTCGCCGGTATGAAAGACTTGTATCGCACGGGTCATGGCTGATCTCCCTTCTGTGCTGGTTTCTACGTGGGATCGCGCGCCGTCTCAGGCCGGTTCCGGAACCGGCGAGGCCACCATGGGCACGAACCCCGGCAGGGCCGCAACGCGTTCAATCCACGCGCGCACCAGCGGATAGCAGTCAAGGCTGACGCCCCCCTCAGGCGCGTGGGCGATGTATGCGTAGCTTGCCACATCGGCGATGGTGGGCCTGTCCCCAACCAAGTAGTCCCGTCCCGCAATCAACCCTTCCATTTGGCTGAGAAAATCATGCGAGACCTCGCGCGCCGCCTCGGTCTCTGGCGTATCGCCGGCGCCAATGAGGGTGCGCCACCGTGCCCGCGAGGGGCCCGTCGCCACATGCGACACCGTGAGCGAGAGCCAGCGCTGCACCTCTGCGGCATCCTTGGGCGTTGTCGGCAGCCAGTCGGTCTCCGCGCCATAGGACTGCACCAGATAGACGAGGATCGCATTGGAATCCGCAATCAATGTGCCGTTGTCATCAATCACCGGCACCTGACCGAACAGATTGAGTTCAAGAAACTCCGGCGCTTTATGTGCGCCCTTCAGCAGGTCGACCTCAATCAGCTCATACGGCAGGTCCAGGATCGACAGCATCATCTCCACCCGGTGGCAGTGACCAGACAGCGGGTGGCGGTAGAATTTGATCGGGGCGGCGTTGGCGGGGAAATCGGGGTTCATCTTGGTCTCCTTGCAAGAAGTCATAGGCCGAGGTCGCTCAGGCCCGGGTGGTCGTCGGGGCGACGGCCCAGTGGCCAATGGAATTTGCGATCTGCTTCAGTGATCGGATGTTCGTTGATGGAGGCATGGCGCTCTTCCATCAGGCCGTTTTCATCAAACTGCCAGTTCTCGTTGCCATAGGCGCGGAACCAATGGCCGCTGTCGTCGCGATATTCATAGGCGTAGCGCACCGCGATCCGGTTGCCGTCAAAGGCCCAAAGCTCTTTGATCAGCCGATACTCCAGTTCGCGTGCCCATTTGCGGGTCAGGAAGGCCTCGATCTCGGTCCGGCCGACGGGAAACTCGGCCCGATTGCGCCAGCGGCTGTCGGGCGTATAGGCCAGAGTCACCTTGGCCGCGTCCCGGCTGTTCCAGCCATCCTCGGCAAGGCGCACTTTCTCGATTGCGCTTTCACGGGTGAAGGGCGGCAGCGGTGGGCGGGGCGTGAGGGTCATTTTCGTCTCCAGTTGTGGCGCGGTGGTCAGCGCCTCTGGTGACAGAGATAAATCACCCCGTTGCGTAAAATAATACAGCGTGTGAGAAAGAGATAATTTCAGGTTTCGATAGCAATCAGGGCAGATCCATGGACCGCGTTCAAAGCATGCAGGTATTTGTCGCCGTGGCGGAAGAAGAGGGCTTTGCCGCAGGGGCCCGCCGGGCTGGCCTGAGTGCGCCATCGGCGACGCGGGCGATCAACGGGCTGGAGGCACAACTGGGGACGCGGCTTTTCACCCGCACCACCCGGCGTTTGCATCTGACGGATGTGGGACGGCGCTATCTGGACGACGTGCGCCACATCCTGACCTCCTTGCAGGCCGCCGATGATGCGGCGCGCGGGGCGGCTAGCGCGCCTGTTGGGCTGCTGCGGCTGACCTGCCCCAATGAGTTCGGGCGCATCTATATCCTGCCGATCCTGCTGGATTATCTGAATGAGTACCCGGAGATGCGGGCCGATCTGGTGCTCTTGGATCGCGTGGTGAATATCGTCGAAGAGGGGTTTGATGTGGCCCTGCGGATCGGGCATCTGCCGTCCTCGACGCTGTCAGCGGTCAAAGTCGGTGCCGTGCGGCGGGTGGTCTGCACCGCGCCCGCATATCTGGACAAATACGGCACCCCAACGACCCCGGCGGACCTTAGCGCGCATCGGATTGTCGCGATCAGTGCGGTCTCATCGGCGACGGAATGGAGGTTTGGCACCGACCAACAACAGGTCGTACGTATCACGCCACAGCTCTGTGTCAGCACTGTTGCGGCCGGGCTGGACGCGGCGCGGGCGGGCTGGGGCATCTGCCGAATGCTGTCCTATCAGGCCGGGCGCGATGTGGCGGCGGGGCGCCTTGCGTGTCTACTGGAGGACTATGAGCCTGAGAGCATGCCGATCCATCTGGTTCACACGGAAGGGCGGCGCGCACCGGCCAAGGTGCGCAGCTTTATTGATTTTGCTCGCGACCGGCTGCGCGCGGACCCGGTGCTTCAGGCCTTGTCGTCCAGCAACGGATGCGGCGGCTGATCTCTTAGAAATCCAGCCCCAGATCGACCGTGCGCGCCGAATGCGTAAGCGCCCCCGAGGAAATATAGTTCACACCCGTGGCCGCAATCGCCGCCACCGTGTCGCGTTTTACGTTGCCGCTGGCCTCCAGCGCCAGACGTCCGGCGTTGATCTCCACTGCCTCGCGCAGCTGATCCGGCGTCATATTGTCCAAGAGCACAACGGAGGCACCGCCGACTTCTAGAACCTCGCGCAACTGATCCAGCGTGTCCACTTCGATTTCCACCGCCATCATATGGCTGGCATGCGCCTTGGTGGCGTCCAACACGGCACGAATACCGCCCGCAGCAGCGATGTGGTTGTCCTTGATGAGGATCGCATCCGAGAGCGAATAGCGGTGATTGAAGCCACCGCCATGCAGCACTGCGAGTTTTTCCACCATGCGCAGGCCAGGCGTGGTCTTGCGGGTGCAGGTGACGCGCGCCTCGGTGCCGCGCGTCTCAGCCACCATCGCCGCTGTCAGGGTTGCGATCCCAGTCAGACGGCCCGCAAAGTTCAGCGCCACACGTTCGCCCATCAGGATCGAGGCTGCCTTTCCCTCGATCTCCATCAGCACATCGCCGGGCTGACAAGCGGCCCCATCTGCAACCAGGGTTTTCACCCGCAGGTTTGCATCGACCAACCGGAACGCCAGCGCCGCCACCTGCATGCCGGAGACCACGGCCTCTTCGCGGGCGCGCAGGCGGGCGGAATAGGTCACATCGTCCGGGATCACCGTGCGGGTGGTCACATCGCCATAAGAGCCGAGGTCCTCCATCAGGGCGGATTTGACCAGGGGCTCGAGGATCAGGTCAGGCAAAGTGGCAAAGCTCATGAGGACTCCGGGTGGGGTAAAGGCGCTTCAAGCAAGCTGTCGCGCAGCGTCTTGGCCGCATCCCAGGTCAGACGGGAGCGGTGCGCGAGCGCGGGCAAGGTTTCGGGGAAATCAGACCGCTCATGCGCGCCACGGCTTTCTTCGCGCAGCAATGCGGCGGCGGCGATCATGGTGGCGGCAGTGCAGATGTTTTGAAAGCTCTCGCAGGTGGGCTGTTTGGCGCAAAGGGCCGCAATCTCGCGCAGTGCTGTGCGCAGCCCATCCGCGTTGCGCACAACACCAACATTGCGGGTCATGCATTGGCGCAGGGATGCCACAAGCGCGGGATCAGCGCCCTCGCCGCCGGGGCTCAACTCAAGATCAACCGGCGTGGCCTCGTGGGTTACCCTCTGCGCTCGTGCAATATCTTCCGCCGCGCGACGGGCATAGACCAGCGCCTCCAAGAGACCATTGGAGGCCAGACGATTGGCGCCATGCAGCCCCGTCGAGGCACATTCGCCACAGGCCCAGAGGCCGGGCAGCGAGCTGCGCCCGTCCAGATCGGTGGCAATGCCGCCCATATGGTAATGCGCGGCGGCGGCCACCGGGATCGGCTCCTGCGTGGGGTCGATTCCATTGCGCGCGCAGGCACTGCTGACCGCCGGGAACAGCGTGGTGATGTCCGCGCCGATTGCAGCCCGCGTATCCAGAAGTGGGCGCTTGCCCGCCTGCGACTGCGCAAAGATCGCCCGCGCGACCACATCGCGCGGCGCAAGCTCCGCGTCGGGATGTTCGTCCAGCATGAACCGCACGCCGGCGGCATTCACAAGGATCGCGCCCTCACCGCGCAACGCCTCGGTGGCCAGCGGGGCCGGGTCCTCGCCCACATCCATCGCCGTGGGGTGGAACTGTACGAATTCCGCATCAGCGATCTCGGCACCGGCGCGGGCGGCCATACCAAGCGCCTGCCCTCGGATGCGTGGAGGGTTGGTGGTGATCGCATATAGCCCGGCGCTGCCGCCGCCAGCCATCAAGACAGCACTGCCGCGCAGTAGCACCGCGGCTGATCCTTCTGGCGCTGAAGAGGTCAAGCGCACGCCGCTAACGGTGCCATCGCGAACCTCCAGCCCTTCGGCCAACACCCCTTCGATCACCTGGATCGAGGGCGTCGCGCGGACCCGTTCGATGAGGGCGCGCATGATCTCGGCCCCGGCCTGATCGCCCTTGACCCGCACCACGCGGGCAAAACTATGCGCCGCCTCGCGCGACATCACGTAGCCGCCGTCCTCGGTGCGATCAAAAGGCGCGCCAAGCGTGGTGAGATCGAGGATATGCTCGCGTGCCTCACGGGTGACCAATGCGGCGACCTCCGCATCCACAGTGCCAGCACCGGCGCGGGTGGTATCAATGGCATGCGCCTCGGGACTGTCGCCCGCATCCATCGCGGCAGCTACACCACCCTGCGCCCAAGCCGAGCTTGCCCCCTGCCCCAACGGATCAGGCGAGATCATCACCACTGGACGCGGTGCCAGCGTCAATGCCGCGTAAAGCGCCCCCAGCCCGGCGCCGATGATGACGATGCGATCGCTGTGGACTGCTTCCAAGCCCTCCATGCGCCTCTCAGATGCCCAGCTTGCGCGACAGGTCGATCATCGCCTGTACCGCGTGGCGGGCCTTTTCGGCCATGACCGGCTCGACCTCGACCTGACCCTCCATGGAGTGCAGCGACCAGAGCACCTTCTCTAGCGTGATCTTCTTCATGAAGGGGCACATGTTGCAGGGGCCGACAAACTCGACCTCAGGCAGCTCGTCGGCGATGTTGGACGCCATCGAACATTCGGTGATCAGCAGTGCCTTTTCCGGCTTTTCCTCGGTGACATATTTCAGGATGCCGCTGGTGGAGCCGGAGAAATCGGCCTCTGCCACCACATCCGGCGGGCACTCCGGGTGAGCGATCAGCCGGGTGCCCGGGTTCCATTCGCGGAAGTCTCGCAGATCCTGAGCAGAGTACTGCTCGTGTACGATGCAGGAACCTTCCCACCAGACCACCTTCTTGTGCGGCACATCTCGGGCCACGTTCTGCGCCAGATACTGATCCGGCGTCATGATGACCGTGTCGCTCTCCATCGCGCCGACGATCTGCGCCGCATTGGAGGAGGTGCAGCAGATGTCGGAGGCGGCTTTCACCTCGGCGGTGGTGTTCACATAGGTGACCACCGGCGCGCCGGGATAGCGCCGGCGCATCTCCTCGACCCCTTCGGCGGTGATCGACTCCGCGAGGCTGCAGCCGGCTTCCATGTCGGGGATCAGCACCGTCTTTGAGGGGCTGAGGATCTTCGACGTCTCGGCCATGAAATGCACGCCGCATTGCACGATCACATCGGCCTCCACCTCGGTGGCCTTGATCGCCAGCTGCAGGCTATCACCGACAAAATCGGAGATCCCGTGATAGATCTCCGGCGTCATGTAATTATGGCCGAGGATCACAGCATTGCGTTTCGCCTTCAGCTCGTTGATCGCCTTGACATAGGGCGCATAGAGCACCCAGTCGACGGGCGAGACAACGCGGGACATGCTCTGATAGATATCAGACATGGACTCGGCGAGTTCGGGGTTCGGAGTGAGATCGTAGTGCTGGGACAATTCGTTCCGCAGCACGGGAATATCGAGCGACATGGCTGGGTTTTCCCCTCGTCTGGTCGCGGGCCGCCTGCAGACCGTGGCGGCACCGAAAAGGAGGACGCCGCACGCCAGGAGCATACGCGTCCAATCAGGCCTCGCAGGTCGCAGCGCGAGTATGTGCGACCGTGCATAGCGTCAGGGGCAGTGGCGTGCAAGCGTCACACCCCGTACCGATACACCTGACGTCACATTTCCGTCATACCCATGGACGCGGCGGCGCGGATCGCGCAATCAGAGCAAGACTGCGATGGCTCCGACACCCGTGTTCAGCCATTCTTGCCCCACGTTTGTCTCAGAAGAGGACTGTCATGAAACGCATGTTGTCACTTGCCCTTGCCTTGGCTCCGCTGACGGCCTTGGCCACCCCGGACCCGACGGACTGGGATGCCGTTGTTGCGCAGGCTGAGGGACAGATCGTGCACTGGCATGCGTGGGGAGGCTCCACCGCGACCAATGACTTCATCAGCTGGGTCGGAACGCGCCTGGCCGAGGACTATGACGTTACCCTGACCCATGTGAAACTGGAAAACACCGCTGATGCTGTCACCCGTGTTTTGACGGAGAAATCCGCTGGACAGGACACGGACGGCGCGGTGGATCTGATCTGGATCAATGGCGCGAATTTTGCGGCGATGAAGGACGCAGACCTGCTGTTCGGCCCCTATGCCGAAGCGCTGCCGAACTGGAAATTCGCCGATACCGATGGCAAGACCCTGCAACATGACTTCACCGTGGCGACCGAAGGGTACGAGTCCCCCTGGGCGATGGCGCAAGTGGTGTTCATGCACGATACGGCCGACCTGCCCGAGCGCCTTGGCTCGATGCCGGAGCTTTTGGATTGGGCGCGCGCGCATCCCGGCCGCTTCACCTATCCGCAACCGCCGGATTTCCTAGGCACCACCTTCCTGAAACAGGCCCTGGTGGATCTGAGCACGGACCCGAAGGCCCTATCGCAGCCCGTGAGCGAGGAAACCTACACCGAAGTGACTGCCCCGCTGTGGGAGTTCCTCGAGGAGCTGACGCCGCTGTTGTGGCGTGAGGGACGGGCCTATCCGCAGAGCGGACCTCGCCAGCTGCAACTGATGAACGATGATGAAATCGACCTGGCGATTTCCTTCAGCCCCGGCGAGGCCAGCACGGCCATCGCCAATTTCCAGCTGCCGGAAAGCGTGCGCACCTTTGTTTTGGACAAGGGCACCATCGGCAATGCGTCCTTCGTGGCGATCCCCTACAACTCTGACTCTAAAGCGGCGGCCATGGTGGTGGCAAACTTTCTGATGTCGCCCGAAGCTCAACTCAAGGCGCAGGATCCGGCGGTTCTGGGCTACGGCACCGTGCTTGATATCAATGCCCTCTCGGTCCAGGATCGCGCCGCCTTCCGTACGCTGGACCTGGGTGTCGCCACCCTCTCGCCCGAAGATCTTGGCGTTGTGCAGGCCGAACCGCACCCAAGCTGGATGACCCGGATCGCAGAAGACTGGGTGGCCCGCTACGGTGTCGGCAACTGATGCCGCACCGGACCTGACCTTACAATGCGCCTGCCTCCTGCCCTGCCGCTGCTGACGATCCTTGCCCTTCTGGGCCCGGTCGCGGCAGGTCTCTGGGGGACCTTTAGCGCTGGATTTGGTCACTTTCCGGTCGCTGGCCTGAACGGCCCATCCCTCGCGCCTTTCCAAACCCTCTGGGCCTGGCCCGGATTGCAGACCTCGGTCCGCCTCAGCCTGGCAACCGGCATCTTGGCAACTGTGGTCTCCTTGGCGATCACCGTGCTTTTGCTGGCAGGCTGGACCGGAACGCGCCCCTTTCGGGCGCTCCTGCGCATGCTCTCACCGCTGCTTTCGGTGCCACACGCTGCCGCCGCCTTTGGCCTTCTATTCCTGATCCAACCCTCCGGCTGGTTGGTGCGGGCGGTCAGCCCCTGGCTGAGTGGATGGGATCGCCCGCCCGACGTGCTGCTGGTGCAGGACCCACTGGGGCTGGCCCTGATGATCGGACTGGTGGTGAAGGAAGTGCCGTTCCTGCTGCTGATCAGCCTGGCGGCTCTGGGTCAAATCGACAGCACCGGACGCATGCAGGTGGCAACCGCGCTGGGCTACGGACGCATTCGGGGCTGGATACTGGGTGTCTTTCCGGCGCTCTATGCCCGCATCCGGCTGCCGGTCTACGTGGTGCTGGCCTATTCGATGTCCGTCGTCGATGTTGCCGTCATCCTCGGTCCCAATACGCCGCCCTCGCTGTCGGTACAGATCGTCCGCTGGATGGCCGAGCCCGATCTTGTTCAGCGCACCACCGCCTCCGCGGCTGCGATCCTGCAGTTGGGACTGGTCGTTCTAGCCCTGCTGCTGTGGCGCGGAGCCGAGCAGATGATTGCGATCACCGCCCGCCGCATCGCCTATTCCGGCGCACGCGGGCAACGTGAAGCTGGCCTGCGCGTGATCGGCCTCAGCTTCGGGACACTCTCGGTCGGTGCAGTGTTGGCCGGGCTTGCCGGGCTTCTGGTTTGGTCGTTTGCCGCCCGGTGGAGCTTTCCCGATGTGCTTCCCGACGGGCTGAGCCTGCGCAACTGGCAACGCAATGGCCCAACCGCATGGCAGACCCTCGGGACCACTTTCGTCATTGCCCTTGCAGCGACGCTATCGGGGTTGGTCCTGACACTCGGCTGCCTGGAAACCGAAGAGCGACACCATTGGCGCCTGACAGAAAAAGGCCTGTGGCTCCTGTATTTACCGCTGTTGATCCCGCAAACGGCCTTTCTGCCGGGCATGCAGACCCTGCTCCTGCAGATCGGAGTGGACCGCTCCCTCTGGGCGGTGGTTCTGGCGCATATGGTGTTTGTACTGCCCTATCTTCGGCTGTCGCTCGAAGGTCCGTACAAAGCATGGGATGCCCGTCAGGGTACAATCGCCGCAGCCATGGGCGCCTCGGCCAACCGCATATTCTTCAGACTGCGGCTGCCGATCCTGCTGGCCCCACTGCTGACCGCTTTTGCTGTGGGCATGGCCGTGTCAGTCGGGCAATATCTGCCGACACTGCTTGTCGGCGGAGGCCGTGTGCAGACCCTGACAACCGAGGCCGTGGCGCTGGCGGCCGGCGGGGATCGACGCGCCATCGGGGTCTATGGCTTGCTGCAGACTGCGGCGGCCCTGCTGCCTTTTATGATGGCGGTGATTCTGCCACCACTCATTTGGCGCAACCGAAAGGGGCTGCAGCATGGATGACGGACTTCGGTTAACGGACCTGCGGATCCTGCGGGGTGCTGCGCCCATGTTGGCGCTGGACCTGCATGTGCCACCGGCGGCCATCGTCAGCCTCATGGGGCCGTCAGGCGTGGGAAAGTCCACGCTGCTTGCGGCGATTACGGGCCAATTGTCGGCGGATTTTACGCTCAGTGGCGATATCCAGCTGAACGGGCGTCACCTGCGCCCCCTGCCCGCGCAGCTGCGTCGCGTCGGCATCCTCTATCAGGATCACCTGCTGTTTCCGCATCTCAGTGTCGGGGGCAATCTGGCGTTCGGCCTATCGCCTGAAGTTCCACGAAAACAGCGCCGCGCTCGGGTCGAGGCTGCCTTGCACGATATTGGTCTCGACGGCTATCACGACCGCGATCCAGAGACGCTTTCAGGCGGCCAGAAGGCGCGGGTTGCGATGATGCGCATGCTGCTTTCAAACCCGGACCTGCTGCTGCTGGACGAGCCTTTTTCGCGACTCGACAAGACGCTACGGGACCAGATGCGCCAACTGGTCTTCGCCTTCGCCCGAGATCGTGATCTGCCAGTGCTGCTTGTCACCCATGACGCGGAAGATGCGCAGGCCGCTGGTGGCCCAGTTATCCAACTGACGTAGATCAACCGATAGGCGACGGTCAAAGACCAAATTCAGCCCAGCGTCTCATGATTTTGATTTTGAGAAAGTAGAATGTTTTCAACATCGTCTGTTGAAAATGGTGCGGTCGAGAAGACTCGAACTTCCACGGGTGTTACCCCACAGCGACCTCAACGCTGCGCGTCTACCAATTCCGCCACGACCGCACTGTCTATGACTTGGTGAAGGGGCGTATAAAACAGCCCCCCAGGGATGTGAAGAGGGAAAACACAAATTTCGCGAGTTTTCTTCTCTCTCAACAAAAATGCTCCGGCGCGCGGCACCGGAGCATTCCTAACACGTTGAAGCAGGGGCTTATTCTCAGTTGTTGCTGCCAAAGGTCGGCAACGCCGCACCACCGCTCGACGCCTGAACCGGTTTGGGCAAGCCAGGTTGCGTCAGACCCGTCGATGCGGCCTTTACCAGCGCCACCCGCTCCGGTTGGCCGGGCGCAAATACCGGCTCGGCGCCGCTTTCCAAGGCGGTCACAGCAGCCTGATACCAGCCCTGCGCGCGATTGAAATCGACCGAAGAGCCGAAACCAAGCGCCAGATGGTGACCAATCAGCTCCGCATAGGGTTGCTGACCAAGGCCGACCAACAACAGGCTTGCGCCAAGGGCCACATCCATATTGTCGCGACGGTAGCCGGAGAACAGACAGATCTGAGCGGTGTTCTTCAACTGCTCGACCGACATGTTCGACTGCAGAACAAACTTCTGCATGCTCGCCGCCACGGCAGAGCTGTCGCCGCTGGACAGCTGCGCCACATAGGGCTTCAGCGCGGGACCAAACTGATCACATTGCGCATCCACCTGCGCCGAGGTCACCCCCTGCAGGGAGGCCACAAGTGTCTCGCCATTGTTGATGGCATAGGACCGGGCCAGGCAGAACTGTTCACCCAAAGCCAATTCCGGGTCGGTGATGCTGGACACGGTCATATAACCGCCATTGGAGCTGGTCAGCAGGCTGACCTTGCTGCAGTGGCTGGTCAGCGAGGCCACCGGTGCGGCGGGCGTCGCGAACAGTTGGATGCCACTGAGGCCGCTCTGGCTGCCGCCGGAGGCCAGCACCGTACCACCCTGCGGGACCGGTGCGGTTGGGACCGGCTGCGGTGCAGGTGCCGCGGCAAGCGTCGTGCCTTGGGCCTCGGTGCGATCACACTCGCCACGGGTACAGGTGAAATCTGCGGTGGTGATGTTGCCCGCGGTGAAGTCATTCCGCTCATAGCCCTGCGGCGTGGAGGCAAAGACCATCACGGTACAGGACGCGCCGCCGCTGTTGCACCAATAGGGGATCCCGGCGGCCGACGTGTCGATCAGGTAGTCGTTGCGACCATCGTCGTTCAGGTCCGCCAGCTGCATGAACCCGGTGCGCTGCAACAGCTGGTCGCCGGTTGGGTCCCCGGCGGCGGCGATCTCATCAACCGCATTGGAAACCTCGATCGGCAGGCCCGCGTAGCCGAATCCCCCACTATTGCCAGCCGGTGCCCCGTGCCAGACCTTGAGGATCGAACGAATGCCCTGCGGGCTCTGCATCGCTTTGGCGACCTGCGTGCCCCCGGTCAGTGCCCGGTTGTAGGATGTCACAAGATAGTCGCGCTCATACTGGGTCAGGTTGCCGCTTTGCGGGAACCCCATGAACATCTGATACTGTCGCGTCGCCTCGCGAGAACGACGGCCCAGGACGCCATCCGGTGTGCCCGCCGAAAAACCAAAGTAATTCAGGGCAGTTTGGGTTTCTCGGTTGTGCGCGCGCGTCGCGCTGCTGACCGAGGACGAACGCACGACTGTGCGCCTTTTGTTCTTGTTGACCTCATTGACGATGACGCCCCCAAGCAGGCCGCCGACCAGCGCCGCGCCAAGGTTGTCTGCCACAGCGGGGGCCGCTGCAGTGGTTGTCAGGAGTGAAGCCGCAGTAATGGCTCGCAGGAAACTGGATCTCATGGAATAATACCTCGCAAACAACCCCAAGGGCACTTATGTGGAAACCAGAATACCACATACTTTGCTCTTTTCGAGTCGGGTATTTTCAGCAAGACAAAGAAAAGATGAATGAGGAGCGGACAAGATGGTCCAGTGGATAACCTCGGACGCGCAGGTGTCATACGAAGAGGCAACCGCGTTCATGGAAGCGCGCGCCGAGGCGATCGCCCGTGGCGAGGCGGAGGAATGCATCTGGTTGCTCGAACATCCGCCGCTTTATACCGCTGGCACCTCGGCCCGGATCGAGGATCTGACCGACCCTGACCGCTTTCCCGTGCACACCACCAAGCGCGGCGGCCAGTACACCTATCACGGCCCCGGCCAGCGGGTGATCTATGTGATGCTGAACGTCGCCGAACGCGGCAAGGACGTGCGCTGTTTCGTGCGCCAGCTGGAACGCTGGGTGATCCTGGCGCTGGAGGAATTCAACGTCACAGGCCACATCCGCGATGGCCGGGTTGGTGTCTGGGTGGAACGCCCGGACAAGCCGCTGAGTGCCAGCGGCAACGTGACTGAGGACAAGATCGCAGCCATCGGCATTCGCCTGCGCAAATGGGTCAGCTTTCACGGCATCTCGATCAACGTGGAGCCAGAGCTAAGCCATTTCGACGGCATTGTACCGTGCGGCATCACCGAGCATGGCGTCACCAGTCTGGTCGACCTTGGCCTGCCGGTCACAATGGACGATGTCGATGTGGCCCTGCGCCGGACGTTCGAGGTGGCCTTTGCAACCGACACCATGCCAACCTGCCCCGTCAACGCCAACGCCTGAGCAGATGCCCGGAGCGGCCTGTGCTACCGGGTCGTCGCCTGCCCCCGGTCTGATCGCTGGTCCGCGCGCTGGCCTGACTGCTGGCCTGAGCGGCTGAACCGCCACATGGCGATTGCGGCGAACACGGCCCCCGCCAACATCAGCCCAAGCCAGGGCGTGTCGGCGAAGAAGGTATTGGAAAATCGCCGCCCCGGCAGGAAAATCAACACCATCGGCACGCCGAGACCACCGGTCGCCAGATTGCGCAGCGCCCTGCGATGCGCCTCGACATCGCCCCGCCGGATCGCGCGGATCGCATGCCAAAGCGACCAGAGCGTCAGCACCGCCAACGCGTGCAGGGGGCTGAACCAGCCGGTGCCGGAAATATTGGAAATCCCAAAGGCCGACAGCGCCGTCACAGCCATGAACGTGACCCAAAAGTAGCCGCAGACCTTGTGCAGACGCCCCCGGCGTTGGCGCCAGAGCACCATCGGCGTCAGCGCCAGCGCGCTCAGCGCCGCGGTGACGTGGATCATCAGGACGGGAGGGGCATCGGAAAAGAGAGAAATACTTGCCAAAACGCGCAGCTTTCCTGTTTTCTGACCGCGCAGCGGCCAATAGGGTCCAAGACGATGGACCTGCCAGACAGGCCCACCCCCTCCCTGCCCGCGCAAGATAGCGATGGGCCATATTGCATTCGCAGACGGAGCCCGAACTTCGTGGAAAACAGCCCCTGGCAACTCGCGAAGCGTGAACTGCACGCGGTCCTGACCAATCGCAGCATATGGGTCGGCGCCACCGCCACCGGTCTTGTGCTCGGGTTCGCCGCCCCATTTGGCACCCATGACGATATCAGCCTATTGCCGCGCCTGATCTACTGGACGGTTGTGGTGCAGGTGACGCTGATGACGGGAACGCTGATCGCAAGCCTGCTCAACCCGGGCGCGGATCGCCTGCCGCACCACCGATGGCTCGGCATTGCCGGTGTGGGCGGCGTGATCGGCATCTGTGTTAGTGTGGAGGTTCTCGCCTTGAATTGGCTCAGCTTCGGCCTCTCCCCCTTCAGGCCCGCCTACACGGTATCGCTCACTGTGAACGCGCTGGCGATTTCGATCATCGTGAACCTCGCCGCGTCATGGCTGTCTCCGTCAGTTGGGACAGGCGACACGGGCAGCGAAGGGTCGACACCGAAGGACAGCACCGTGGAAGGGCCAGCCCTGCTCGCCCGCCTGCCCTTTGACAAGCGCGGAACACTGCTGTCGATGACAGTTCAGGATCATTACGTAGAGGTGACCACCACATCCGGCACCGAAATGCTCTTGATGCGCTTCAGCGATGCGATGCAGGAGGCCGGCGCCGGATTGCAGGTTCACCGATCACATTGGGTGGCCGAAAATGCGGTGGTCAAGGCCGAACGCAGCGGATCGGCGGCCCGGCTGACCACAGCAGACGGGCGCGACCTTCCGGTCTCACGCCGTTATCTGCCGGACCTGCGCAAGCGTGGGCTCTTGTCCTGATCCCCTGCCGCGCAGAGCCGTGAGGGTGCGGTCCCCGGGTTGAGACAGATCGTTCAGAGCGCCGCCCGGATCTTCTCCGCATGTGCGGCAATCGCCTCCATGTCGCCCATCTGACCGGGGGCGCGGGGCGCAACACTCTCATGGCGGGGCAGCACGTGGAAATGCAGGTGAAAGACCTCCTGCCCGCCAGCGGCCTCATTGAATTGCTGGATCGTCACCCCATCGGCCTCAAAGGCCAGCTTGCTGGCCTGCGCCAGCTTCTGAACCGTGCGGATCACTGCCTCCAGCTGCGCGGGGCTGGCATCGAGCACATTGCGGCAAGGGGTTTTCGGGATCACCAGCAAATGCCCATCAACACGTGGCATGATATCCATGAACGCGAGGGTCTCGTCGTCCTCATAGACTTGGGTCGACGGAATCTCACCGCGCAGAATTTTCGCAAAGATATTTTCTGGATCATAAGCGCTCATATTGGGCAATCTCCGTATGCCGGGCAGGTTCCAGAGGTGTTGCAGGCAACCATGCCGTGGTCAAGCCACCTGGGCCGCGCCACATGTCTGCGTCCGGATCGCTTGCCTGTCGCCTTGTCACCAAACCCCGTGAGACGCGCAAAAAACGCAAGGGGGCGCGACAATTAATCTTGATCCAGATCAAACTCGGCCATTGAAGGGCACGGCATGCCGCTCTAAAAACAAATCGAGATCAGGACCGCTGGGAATCCCCGTGCGGTCACTGAGAGGTATTAACAGGAGGCACCCAAATGGCAGACGCAGCCATTCAAGGTCACGGCCACGAGGACGAGCGGAGTTTCTTTACCCGCTGGTTCATGAGCACGAACCACAAGGATATTGGTATCCTTTACCTGATCGTTTCGGCGCTCACCGGCTTCATTTCCGTCGCATTCACCGTCTACATGCGACTGGAACTTATGGATCCCGGTGTTCAGTACATGTGTCTGGAAGGCTTTGCCTCCGACCCCTGTACCCCGAACGGCCATCTCTGGAACGTGCTGATCACCGGCCACGGTATCTTGATGATGTTCTTTGTGGTCATCCCGGCGCTGTTCGGCGGGTTTGGCAACTACTTCATGCCGTTGCAGATCGGTGCGCCGGACATGGCGTTCCCGCGGATGAACAACCTGTCCTTCTGGATGTATGTTGCTGGTACCGCACTGGCGGTCTCCTCCGTCTTTGCACCGGGTGGTAACAACCAGCTCGGCTCCGGTGTGGGCTGGGTGCTCTACCCGCCGCTTTCGGTGAAGGAAGGCGGCTTCTCGATGGATCTGGCGATCTTCGCCGTGCACGTCTCCGGTGCTTCCTCGATCCTCGGCGCGATCAACATGATCACAACCTTCCTGAACATGCGTGCCCCGGGCATGACCCTGTTCAAGGTGCCGCTGTTCTCCTGGTCGATCTTCGTCACCTCCTGGCTGATCCTTCTGTCGCTGCCGGTTCTGGCCGGCGCCATCACCATGCTCCTGATGGACCGCAACTTCGGGTTCACCTTCTTTGATCCCGCAGGCGGTGGTGACCCGATCCTGTACCAGCACATCCTGTGGTTCTTCGGCCACCCGGAAGTGTACATCGTGATCCTGCCGGGCTTCGGCATCATCTCCCACGTGATCGCCACCTTCGCGCGCAAGCCGGTGTTCGGCTACCTGCCGATGGTCTGGGCGATCATCGCGATCGGTGTTCTGGGCTTCGTCGTCTGGGCGCACCACATGTACACCGTCGGCATGAGCCTCAACCAGCAGGCCTACTTCATGCTGGCCACGATGGTCATTGCGGTGCCAACCGGCGTGAAGGTGTTCTCCTGGATCGCAACCATGTGGGGCGGCTCGATCTCCTTTGAAGCGCCCATGATGTTTGCCTTCGGCTTCCTCTTCCTGTTCACCGTTGGTGGTGTGACCGGTGTGGTTCTGTCTCAGGCTGCCGTGGACCGCGCCTATCACGACACTTACTACGTGGTGGCACACTTCCACTACGTGATGTCGCTGGGCGCCGTGTTTGCGATCTTCTCGGGCATCTACTTCTACTTCGGCAAGATGACCGGCCGTCAGTACAATGAGCTGGGCGCACAGATTCACTTCTGGATGTTCTTCATCGGCGCGAACCTGACCTTCTTCCCCCAACACTTCCTGGGTCGTCAGGGCATGCCGCGTCGCTACATCGACTACCCCGAAGGCTTTGCCTACTGGAACAAGATCTCGTCCTACGGCGCGTTCCTGTCCTTTGCGTCCTTCATCCTGTTCTTCGGTGTGGTGATCTACTCGCTGCTGCGCGGCGCACGTATCACCCAGAACAACTACTGGAATGAATACGCCGACACACTCGAATGGACCCTGCCCTGCCCACCGCCGGAGCACACCTTCGAGATCCTGCCCAAGCAGGAAGACTGGGACAAAAGCCACTCGCACTAAGCGACGCTTGATCTGAGAAAAGAAAACGCCCCGGAGCCCAGGCTTCGGGGCGTTTTCTGTATCCAAGGTGCGGGTGACGTGGACGGATCCGCGAATTAGGCGGTGTCTCGGGATTGTGCACAGTCCGCTCTCGACTTGGCGGGGCGTCGGGATAATATGGCCCCATGCCATACAACTGGATCCAACCGCCCAGCGACGAGGATGGCGAGCTGCACCTCTGGCCACATCAGTCGCTCAACCCCGAAGGCTACGTTCGCTTTATCGGGGTCACCGCTGCATTGATCACGGTCCCGCTGCTGCCGCTGATGGGCTCGGCGGTCTTCTGGGGGTTGATTCCATTTCTGCTGCTCGCCCTGTTTGGCATGAAATACGCACTCGATCAGAATCGACGCAATGCGCAGGTGTTGGAGATCCTGCACCTCGGCCCACAGGAGGCGGAGCTGACTCGTCGCGACGGACGCGGGCAGGAGCAATCATGGCGCTGCAACCGCCACTGGACACAGGTGGAGCTGCATGCCGACAAGGGTCCCGTTCCAAACTACGTCACCCTGCGCGGTGCCGGGCGCGAAGTGGAGATCGGTGCGTTCCTGTCAGAAGCCGAGCGCAAGGCGCTGTATGATGATCTGAGCCGAGTGCTGCGCCAGACGACATCCACGCAAACAGCGCCAAAAGAAAACCCCGGCCTCTGACAGAGCACCGGGGGTCTAAATCTCTCAGCAGTATCCGCGCCGCAGGACCGGCCCGTCAGCGTCGGTTCAGCAACCGCCAGCTGTACAGAGCTGATCCTTAACCATCGGACCTACCTTACCAAAATCCATCTGGCCGGTATATTTGGACTTCAACACGCCCATCACCTTGCCCATGTCGCGAATGGAATCGGCACCGGTCTCGTTCACGGCAGCCTTGACTGCGGTGGAGATCTCACCTTCGGACAACTGCTTGGGCAGAAACTCCTCGATGATGGCAATCTCGCCCATCTCGCGCTCTGCCAGGTCCAGACGCCCACCCTCTTCGTAGGCACGCACGCTCTCGTTCCGTTGCTTGGTCATCTTGCCGAGGATGGCCAGGACTTCGTCATCGCTGATCCCACCCTCTTCACCGTCACCTCGGGCCGCGATCTCGCGGTCCTTGATGGCGGCATTGATCAGACGAAGGGTACAGAGACGATCCGACGCCTTGTCCTTCATTGCCTGCTTGAGGGCCTCGTTGACCCGGGTACGCGTATCCATGTGCTCTCTTCGTCCATGTGGAACAAGAAGGCACAGTATTAATCAAAGACAACACCACATTCAAGCGCCGCCTCCGTGGCGTGATCCGTCGGCAAAACCAATTGTCCGTTGCCCCGTTCAGTGCTTGACCCCGGCCCACGCGGGTCATATTCATGCGCGAATTTTGCCCGCATGGAGAGTCGAGTCATGGTCGATACCGTTTCGCCGAAGCCAACCGCCTGCCTGGCCCTTGCAGATGGCACCGTGTTCTACGGACACGGGTTCGGCGCCACTGGACGATGCGTGGCCGAACTGTGTTTCAACACCGCCATGACCGGCTATCAGGAGATCATGACTGATCCCTCCTACGCTGGCCAGATCGTCACCTTCACCTTCCCCCATATCGGCAACACCGGCGTCACGCCCGAAGACGACGAGACCGCAGATCCGGTGGCCGCCGGCATGGTGGTGAAATGGGACCCGACGCTGGCGTCGAACTGGCGCACCACCGAGGAGCTGAAATCCTGGCTCACCCGCACCGGGCGCATCGCAATCGGCGGCATCGACACCCGCCGCCTGACCCGCGCGATCCGCCAGCAAGGCGCGCCGCATGTGGCACTGGAGCACAATCCAGACGGCATCTTTGATGTCGAGGCGCTAGTGGCGCAAGCGCGCGGCTGGCCGGGCCTTGAGGGTATGGACCTCGCCAAGGACGTGACCTGCGCGCAATCCTACCGCTGGGACGAGATGCGGTGGGCCTGGCCGGACGGCTATACCCGGCAGGAAGCCCCGAAGCACAAGGTCGTCGCCATTGACTATGGCGCCAAGCGCAACATCCTGCGCTGTCTGGCCTCTGCTGGCTGTGACGTCACCGTATTGCCCGCCACCGCCACCTCGGAAGAGGTGCTGGCGCATCAGCCCGATGGCGTGTTCCTGTCCAACGGCCCCGGTGATCCGGCCGCCACCGGCAGCTACGCTGTGCCGATGATCAAGGATATCCTCGACCAGACCGACCTGCCTGTGTTTGGCATCTGCCTCGGCCACCAGATGCTGGCGCTGGCACTTGGCGCCAAGACCATCAAGATGAACCATGGGCATCACGGCGCCAACCATCCGGTCAAGGAAAGCGGCACTGGCAAGGTTGAAATCACCTCGATGAACCACGGGTTTGCGGTGGATGCGCAGTCCCTGCCCGACGGCGTGGAAGAAACTCATATCTCGCTGTTTGATGGCTCCAACTGCGGCATCCGCATGAAGGACCGCCCGGTCTATTCCGTGCAGCACCACCCCGAGGCAAGCCCGGGCCCGCAGGACAGCTTCTATCTGTTCGAACGATTCGCAGAGGCGATGGCCGCGCGCAAGGCCTGACCAGTACAGCATGAGACGACATGCACCACCCGGCAGAGCCTCTCTGTCGGGTGTTTTTCTTTGTGTTTACGGTTGATTACGCGCGATTTACTTTGTCCAACCGCCCTGCCCTGCTAGCCGTAGACGATGGGCAAGGATCAACAGGACTTGCACAGGCACAGCCGTGTTCTGTTTCGCCGCCCGTCCCGCCGCACGTCGGGATGGCCCCTGCGTCGTGATCCGGACCTTGGCAATATTCACCGCGATCACCTGAACAATCTGGCACGGCTGGAAGAGATCCGCGCGAGGCCGACTCGCCTTGCCGCATCGCATGAACCGCATGTGGGTGTGCTCGCCTTGCGACCGGCCAGCTTCTGGCTGCGGCACCGGGTCGTTCCACTCGACACGTTGGGCCGCACCGTGATGATACTGATGGCCGACCCCGGTAACGTCGCCATCCTGCGCGATGAGCTGTCGGAGCATTTCGACGACATCATCCCGGTTCCCGCCCCTGCTGCGGGGATCGAGGCCAGCCTGACTGCATATTTTCGCAGGCAAATGACGCAGACAGCCTCGACTGGCGTCCCCGCCCGCCACAGCTGTCGCAGCTTTGATGCAGAGCGGGCCAAGGCACCCGCCGTCGGCGTCGTAGCACTGCTCCTGCTCTGCGCGCTTGTTGCGCCGGGGCTGATGTTCGCCGGTGTTGCCGCGCTGGCGATGCTGACACTTCTCCTGTTCACTGGGCTGCGCCTGACAGGGATGTGGGCAGCTCTGCGCCAGTCTGCAGGCGCCGGACCAAATACCAGCCTCCACTCAATACCGATGATCTCCGTCATGGTGCCGCTTTATCGTGAGGCCGAAATCGGCCGACATCTGCTGCGCCGTCTTTGTCGCCTCACCTATCCACGCAACCGGATGGAGGTTGTTCTGGTGCTGGAAGACGGGGACGCGGTGACACAACAGGCGGTGAAATGTGCCGACCTGCCCGACTGGTTCCGCGTGGTGGAAGTCCCCGGAGATGGATCTCTCACCACCAAGCCGCGGGCGATGAACTACGCGCTCAACTTCTGTCGCGGGGATATCATCGGCGTCTGGGATGCGGAGGATGCGCCAGAACCGAACCAGCTCGATGTGGTCGCCAGCGCCTTTGAACAGGCCGCACCAGATGTTGTTTGCCTGCAAGGCGTGCTCGATTTTTACAACACAAGCCGGAACTGGATCTCACGCTGCTTCACGCTGGAATATGCGGGCTGGTTCCGGGTGCTCCTACAGGGCATCGCGGGGCTGCAGCTGGTGGTGCCTCTGGGCGGGACAACAGTGTTCATCCGACGCGCCGCGCTGGAACAGCTCGGCGCCTGGGACGCCCATAATGTGACCGAAGATGCGGACCTCGGGGTGCGACTGGCCCGCGCCGGATACCGGACCGAAATGCTCCCTACCACGACCTTTGAAGAGGCCAACAGCCGCGTGGTGCCTTGGATCAAGCAACGCTCCCGCTGGCTGAAAGGGTTCATGATGACCTACCTGGTTCACATGCGATCCCCGCGCTTGCTGCTATCCCAACTGGGCTGGGCGCGTTTCCTGGGATTTCAGGCGTTTTTCCTCGGCACGCTGGGGCAATTTCTGCTGGCCCCTGTGCTGTGGAGCTTTTGGCTGGTGGCCCTTGGCCTGCCGCATCCCGCCGAAACGGTGCTGGCGCCGGGTTTTCTGATCGCGGTGGCCTCCAGCCTGATTCTGTTCGAAGCGCTCAATATCTGCGTCTGGATCTGTGGCGCACGCGCGTCGGGCCGGCCGCTGCTTGCGCTTTGGGCCGTCGCCATGCCGTTCTACTTCGCAATGGGGTGTTTCGCCGCCTACAAGGCGCTGTGGGAGGTCTTCGCCGCGCCGTTTTTCTGGGACAAGACCGCTCATGGCGACCATGGCGGAACAAGTCAGGGCTAGCCGCCCCGCTTGCCCGCATCCTGTTTCAGCCGGGTGGTGAAAGCCACGGAGATATGATCCTTCAGCGCTTGGCTCGCGGCAGCCTCATCGCGGTTCTTGATCGCCGCGACGATTGCCTTGTGCTCGGTCTGCGCGATACGTCCACGTCCCTCGGCAGCCAGCGACGTGGTTGCCATCAACGCCATGGAGCGATGCACCAGATCCAGCTGCTGCACCAGATAGCGGTTGTGGGAGGCCAGGTGAATTTGCTGATGAAAGCGCCGGTTGGCCTTGGACAACTCCACCGGCTGATCAACAAGGGCATCGTCCGCCGCGACCATGTCGCTCAGCACTTGGACTTCCTCGTCGGTGGCATGGCGCGCAGCCAGCGCCGCCGCCAGCCCCTCCAGTTCCCGCCGCACCACATACAGCTCTGCCATCTGGTTGTGATCCAGCGAGGCCACGATCAGCGACCGCCCGTCGCGCTCCAGCAGGCTCTGGGTTTCCAGCCGCTGCAGCGCCTCACGGATCGGGGTGCGCGAGACCCCGAAACGCTCCGCCAGATCGCTTTCCACCAGACGATCACCGGGCTTGAACACCCCCACGTCGATCGCGTCCAGGATCAGCCCGTAGGCATCTTTCTGCGTGCTGCTCTTCGTCTGGTTCATTGCGATCATGACCTCCCTCGCATCGCAACTGTCTACGCCCCCACCCGCCGCCGATCAAGCCTGCGGCGGCCAAAGCCCTTTCCACCATTGCAAATTTGCGTACAGCGCCCTAGGTCTCGGGCCATGGTCAAACAGTCTTTCTCTCACGTTGAACACTGGGTGTTCGATCTCGACAACACGCTCTATCACCCCTCTGCCCGGCTGTTCGATCAGATCGAGGCGAAGATGATCGCCTATGTGATGGAGACACTCGGGGTCGATCACGGCGCTGCTGACAAAATGCGCGGCGATTACTGGCGCAACCACGGCACCACGCTGGCGGGGCTGATGGCGGATCATGACATCGATCCGGACCCGTTCCTGGTGGCGGTGCACGACATCTCGCTCGACCATCTGGAACCGGATCAGGTGCTGGCTGATCACATCACCGCTCTGCCCGGACGCAAGATCGTCTATACCAACGGCTCAGCCCCCTATGCAGAACGGGTTCTGGCGGCGCGCGGATTGTCGGGGTTGTTTGATGGCATCTATGGCGTCGAACACGCGGGCTATCGTCCCAAACCGGAACGCAGCGCCTTTGAACGGGTGTTTGCGCAGGCCGGAGTGGACACCAGCAAGGCTGCCATGTTCGAGGACGATCCGCGCAACCTCAGCGCACCGCACGCCATGGGCATGCGAACCGTCCACGTGGCCCCCGAGGTCTTTGCGGGTGAGCACATCCATCACCACACGATGGATCTGACCGCGTTCCTCGGCCACCTGCGGTAGCCTGTCGCAGCGACCAAATGCGCATGTCAGACGCATGTTATCGCTCCTATATCATGGGGGTAATACGCATGACGGAGCCTGACATGACCGCCTATACCCTACCGCCCAAACTCACCACATTTGAGCGCATTGTCTTTCGACTGCCGGTCCTTGGCCGGATCTGGAAAGAGGTGAGCTATGGCGACGAGGGCAACATCTACTATGCGCTTGCCACCTTCTTCAGCCTATGGGGCATCCTGGTGATGCTGTTTGGCCTGCCCGGTCTTTACCTGCCTGCGGTCGCCTTGGTGCCGATCATGTTTGTGATCCTGATCCTGATCTCGCGCGGCTAAGCCCCCTGCGGCACAGAGCCGCTTGTCATCCGCCCACCCCGCGCCCTATGTCTCCTGTCAATGGAACAGCGCGGGGCCGTGGCGATGAGCGAGACATGTGACATCCTGATTTCCGGCGGCGGTATCGCCGGATTGACCGCGGCGGCCACCTTTGCCGCGCGGGGCTTTTCGGTGATCTGCGTTGATCCGACGGCGCCGGTGACCGCGCGCGAGGACGCAGGCGCCGACCTGCGCACCACCGCCTTTCTGCAACCGGCAAAATCGCTGCTGGACGACGCCGGGCTCTGGTCCCGGCTTGCGCCCCATGCCGCGCCCTTGCAGATCATGCGCATCATTGACGCAGGCGGCGAGGCACCGGAGCCGCGCGTGGTGCGTGAATTCAACGCTGCAGAGATCTCCGACCTGCCCTTTGGCTGGAACCTGCCCAACTGGCTGCTGCGGCGCGAAATGCTCGGCCGCATCGGTGAGCTGGCCAATGCGGATTTCCGCCCCGGCGTCGGCACAAGCGCCCTGTTCACGCGCACCAACGAGGCCCGTGTCACGCTGAGCGATGGCAACCGCGTGAGCTGCAAGCTGGTGCTGGCCTGCGACGGTCGCGCCTCGCCGATGCGGGAGGCGGCCGGGATCAACGTGCACACCACCCGCTACGGGCAAAAGGCGCTGGCCTTTGCCGTCAGTCATGATCTGCCACATCAGAATGTCTCCACCGAAATCCACCGCACCGGCGGCCCCTTCACGCTGGTTCCGCTGCCGGATCGCGACGGACGCCCGTCCTCGGCCATCGTCTGGATGGAGACCAGCGCCAATGCCGACCGTTTCGCCGCATTGGATAAGACGGCTTTTGAAATCGAGATGAACACCCGATCCTGTGGTGTATTGGGGCAGTTGAAACTGGCCTCGCGCCGCACGCTCTGGCCGATCATCAGCCAGCGGGCGGAGCGGCTGGTCGGCGAACGCATCGCGCTGATGGCCGAAGCCGCGCATGTGGTGCCGCCGATCGGGGCGCAGGGGTTGAACATGTCGCTCACCGATCTGCGCACGCTTGTCGATCTCGCCGAAGCCCGTCCCGAGGGGCTGGGCGATCAGGCGATGCTTGATGCCTATGACAAGGCCCGCCATGGCGACATCAAGCTGCGGGTCAGCGGCATTGATCTGCTCAACCGTGCCTCGATGATCGAGGCACGGCCCCTGCGGGATTTGCGGGCCGGTGGGCTCAATGCGCTTTATTCCCTGCCGCAGGTGCGCAAAATGCTGATGCAGATGGGGCTTGGCGTGCGCTGACGTAGAAACGGGCTTGCCCTGATGGACAAGCCCGTGCCTCCGGCGGAGGTATTTCTGAAAAGATGAAAGGTCTCAGAGTACCTGATCAAGCACGGTTTTGAGCCGCGACAGTGTGCCGTGCACGTCATAGAGCTTGTCGAGACCAAAGAGACCAAGCCGGAAGGTCATGAAGCCTTCGGGCTCGTCCACCGCCAGCGGCACCCCGGCCGCGATCTGCATGCCCTGAGCCGCGAACGTCTTGCCATTCTGGATCTGCGGATCATCGGTGTAGCTGACCACCACGCCGGGTGCGCCGAACCCCTCGGCGGCGACCGAGGTCACGCCTTTCTTCTCCAGCATCTCGCGCACGCCATTGCCAAGCCGCCATTGCGCCTCGCGCAGGCGGTTGAAGCCATAGTCGCGGGTCTCCACCATGGTATCGCGGAAGGCGCGCAGGGCGTCGGTCGGCATGGTGGCATGATAGGCGTGACCGCCGTCCTCATAGGCCTGCATGATGGCGCGCCATTTCTTCAGGTCGATGGCAAAGCTGTCGGAGGTGGTCTCCTCCAATCGCGCCAGCGCCCGTTTGGAGAGCATCACCAGACCGGCGGAGGGCGCCGCGCTCCAGCCCTTTTGCGGTGCGGAGATCAGCACATCGACGCCGGTGACTTTCATGTCGACCCAGGCGCAGCCGGAGGCGATGCAATCAAGCACCATCAGCGCGCCGACCTCATGGGCGGCCTCGGCCATGGCCGTCACATAGGCGTCGGGCAAGATCACGCCTGCGGCGGTTTCCACATGCGGCGCAAAGACAACCGACGGTTTCTGTTCGCGGATCGCGGCGGTGACGTCCTCGATGGGGGCGGGTGCGAAGGGCGATTGCGCGCCGTTTCCGGTCTGGCGCGCTTTCATCACGGTGGCGGAACTGGTCAGCCCGCCGGTCTCGAAGATCTGGCTCCAGCGGTAGGAAAACCAGCCGTTCCTGACCACCAATGCGTCCTGATCGCGGGCGAACTGGCGGGCCACCGCCTCCATGGCATAGGTGCCGCCACCGGGGATCAAGGCGGTGGCCTCGGCCTTGTAGACGTCCTTCAGCATGCCGTTGATATCCAGCATGACCTGTTGGAATTCCTTTGACATGTGGTTCAGCGACCGGTCGGTGAAGACCACGGAAAACTCATCAAGACCATCGGGGTCGACCGTATCCAAGAGGGCCATGCAAAATCTCCTTACTGAGTCTGAGGCTGCATACGGCAAGACCGCAGCCGGTTGCCCATTGTCATGGCAGAGCCGCCGCGCAGGCTCAAGCACCGCGTTGCTACAGGATCTGATGCAAAAGCCGAAAGATGCTAGTCCAGCGGGCCGGGACGCCGTTCCTCGGACAGGAGCACATTGGCATCCACGTTGCCCACGCCCGGTAGCGTCATGATCCGACGGCGCAGCACCCGTTCAAAATCCGCGATGTCACGCGCCACCACCCTTAGGCGATAGTCATATAGGCCGAGCACATGTTCCACCGTCTGCACCTCGGGGATGGCAGAGACCGCGCGTTCGAAATCATCCAGGCTGACGCGCCCCTTGGTGGCCAGCTTGATACCAAGGAAGACGGTGACGCCAAAGCCCAGCTTTTCGGTGTCCAGATCCAGCACCCGATGCGACAGAATGCCCGCCGCCTCCAGCCGCTTTATCCGCCGCCATGTGGCCGGCTGGCTAAGGCCAAGCGCGCGCCCCAGCGCTCCGGCTGTCTGGGCTGCGTCCTGCGACAGCGCCCGGAGCAGCGCGAGATCGATCTGATCCAGCGCGTTCATAGAGGCAGCCCCATGCTGGTCTTGATCTTCGCCACATGCATCAAGGCCTCGATATCGGCGATATTGGGCAGCTGCAGGATGCGGTCGCGATAGATCGCCTGATAATGCGGCATGTCCCGTGCGATCACACTCAGGCGCACATCGACCTGACCGAGGAACGTCTGGATCTCCAGCACCTCCGGGATCTCACGCGCCGCCGGGATGAATTCGTCAAAGGCGCGTGGGTTGGTCTTGTCCAGCGTCACCCGCAACGAGACCTCCACCGCATACCCAAGAGCCGCCCAGTCGATCACGGCCCGGGTCCCTTTCAGCACGCCCCCGTCGCGCAGCTTCTCCAGCCGCCGCGACAGGCGTGAGGCCGTGAGCCCGAGACGGTCGGCAAGATCCGGCAGCGATTGGCCGGGGTCGCCCTGAAGGTTGCGCAATATGCGTCGGTCGAGATCATCAAGCATGAAAACTACATTATTCTCTATCTACGCGAATATCTATCGCGAAATTTCTTCACTTCATGCGCATAGCTGCCTCGCATCTATCATTGCGCCACCTATGATCGCAGTCAGACAGAAACTCGACGAAGGATAGATCCGATGCGTGTGTATTATGATCGCGACTGCGACGTGAACCTCATCAAGGAAAAGAAAGTGGCGATCCTGGGCTATGGCTCGCAAGGTCACGCCCATGCGCTGAACCTGCGCGATTCCGGTGCCAAGAACCTCGTCGTGGCCCTGCGCGAAGGCTCCGCCTCCGCCAAGAAAGCCGAAGGCGAAGGCCTGACCGTGATGGGCATCGCCGAAGCCGCGGCCTGGTGTGACGTGATCATGTTCACCATGCCCGACGAGCTGCAGGCCGAGACCTACAAGAAATACGTGCACGACAACATCAAACCCGGCGCGGCGATCGCATTTGCCCACGGTCTGAACGTGCACTTCGGCCTGATCGAGCCGAAAGAAGGCGTCGACGTCATCATGATGGCGCCCAAAGGCCCCGGTCACACCGTGCGCGGCGAATACACCAAAGGCGGCGGCGTGCCCTGCCTCGTGGCGGTTCACAACGACGCCTCCGGCTCCGCGCTGGAAACCGCACTGTCCTATTGCTCCGCCATCGGTGGTGGTCGCTCGGGCATCATCGAAACCAACTTCCGCGAAGAATGCGAAACCGACCTGTTCGGCGAGCAAGCCGTTCTCTGCGGCGGTCTGGTCGAGCTGATCCGCTGCGGCTTTGAGACTCTGGTGGAAGCCGGCTACGCGCCGGAAATGGCCTACTTCGAGTGCCTGCACGAAGTGAAGCTGATCGTGGACCTGATCTATGAAGGCGGCATCGCCAACATGGATTACTCGATCTCCAACACTGCAGAATACGGCCAGTACGTCACCGGCCCGCGCATCCTGAAGTACGACGAGACCAAAGCCCGCATGAAGGAAGTCCTCGCCGACATCCAGCAGGGCAAGTTCGTGCGCGACTTCATGCTGGAGAACGCCGTGGGTCAGCCGACCATCAAGGCATCCCGCCGTGCCAATGACGAGCATGCGATCGAGGCCACCGGCGCCAAGCTGCGTGAAATGATGCCCTGGATCTCTGCGGGCAAGATGGTCGACAAGTCCAAGAACTAAGCTTCCCGCCTGCGGCTGTCACGGCCGCAGCCCGGACCTTGGAAAGGCGCTCCGGACCACCGGGGCGCCTTATTGCTGTCCGGCCAATTGTATCACATCCGCAGCGAACGGATCGCGCCAGCCCCGCCGGAGCGCAACTGTCAGCGCCTGCTTCAGCACGCGCCATTACCGATCAGAAGGAAGCTGTCATGCCCGAAATTGCACCCCGTTACTGGGCCATGGTCGCAGCCCTCGGCCTGACCTGGGGCGCCACCTTCATGGTGGTGGAACTGGCGCTGCAGGGCATCACCCCATTCTGGCTTGCCGCCGGGCGCATCGGCTTTGCGGCGGTTCTGTTAACGGCGGTCTGGGGACTGCGCGGCTTTCGCCTGTTTACCGGCGCAAGCAACTGGCCCGTGGTGGTGATGGTCGGCATCCTCAGCTCCACCCTGCCCTTCATTCTGATCAGCTGGGGGCTGCAGCATGTGACCTCAGGCTTTGCCGGGGTCAGCATGTCGGCAATCCCGCTGATGGTGCTGCCGCTGGCGCATTTTTTCGCCTCCGAGCCGCTGACCCTGCGTCGCCTCATCGGAGTGGTGATCGGCTTTTTCGGCGTGGCGCTGCTGATCGGCGGCCAGGCCTTCGAGAGCATCGGCACCGATCTGGAATGGGCCGGGCGTCTGGCCTGCCTCGGGGCGGCGGCCTGCTACTCGGTTTCCTCAATCTCCGTGCGCCGCCTGCCGGAGGTGGACCCTGTGGGACTGGCGGCGGTGCTGCTGCTGATTGGCGCGGTGGGGATCATCCCTGCGGCCTGGCTTGTCGAGGGCCCGCCGCCCGCGATCTCGCAGGAGACTTGGATGTGGCTCGCGATCCTCGGACTGATCCCGACGGCGGGGGCAAACCTGCTGCGTGTGCTGTTGATCCGCGGCGCCGGCCCGACCTTCATGAGCCTCACCAACTACCTGGTGCCGGTCTGCGCGGTGTTTTTTGGCGCGCTGATCCTCGGCGAACCGCTGCCCGGAACGCTGATCTGGGCGCTGGCGCTGATCCTCGCCGGTGTGGCGCTCAGCCAATTCGGCGCCCTCAAGAGGCTGTTCGGTCTGGCCCGTCCCGCCGCGGCACAGCAATAGCCGAAGCGCTCGCCGATCTTGTCTGAATCACATATGCAGGCAATCCAGTTTGGCACAGCCCCGCGCTGACGCACGGCGCCTCCGCCTGCGCTTCATCTTTTCACAAATATCTCGGGGGTGAGGGCGTCCGCCCGAGGGGGCAGCGCCCCTACCACGCGCCGGGCCTATGGTCCGGCGCGCGGGTCCGCCCGGGCAAACCGGGCGGAAACAGAAACGGATCAAGCCGTTGCCGCTTCTACCGCAGAAACCACATCGCTGACGGTCCGGTTCAACAACTCGGGGTCTTCGCTCTCTGCCATCACCCGGATCAGCGGTTCGGTCCCGGACTTGCGGATCAGCAAGCGCCCCTGCCCGTTCAGCTGTCCTTCCGCCCGGGCGATCGCATCCTGAACAGACCCGGCTTCCAAAGGAACTTGTCCGGCCTCGAACCGCACATTCTTCAGCAACTGCGGCACTGGCTCAAACTGACGCGCCAGTTCGGACGCCTTCTGACCACTCCGCACCATCTCGGCGAGGAAATGCAACCCCGCCATCAAACCATCCCCGGTGGTGGCATAGTCGCTCATCACGATGTGGCCGGACTGCTCGCCGCCGAGGTTGAAACCACCCTGCCGCATGCGCTCGACCACATAGCGGTCCCCGACGCCTGTGCGTTCAAGGCCAATACCGCGATCCTGCAGGAACCGCTCCAGGCCGAGGTTCGACATCACCGTCGCAACCAGCGCCCCGCCCGTCAGACGTCCGTCCTCCGCCCAAGCCGAGGCCAACAGCGCCATCAGCTGATCGCCATCCGCCACGGTCCCGGTCTCATCGATGAGGATCACCCGATCCGCATCCCCGTCCAGGCAAATCCCCACATGCGCTCCATGCGCCACAACGGTTTCTGCAGCAACGCCAGGCTGTGTCGAACCACAACCGCGGTTGATATTCTTGCCGTCGGGAGAGACGCCGACCGGGATCACATCCGCACCCAGCTCCCACAGGATTTCCGGCGCCGTCCGGTGCGCCGCGCCATTGGCGCAATCGATCACGACACGCAGACCGTCGAGACGCATGTCGCGTGGCAAAGAGCTCTTGATTCGTTCGCCATAGCGAAACCGCGCATCATCAATCCGCTTGGCGCGGCCGATGTTATGGGCTTGGGCAAGTTCGACCCCGCTCTCAATCAGCGCCTCCAGCTCAAGTTCCACTTCATCTGAAAGCTTGTAGCCATCGGGACCGAAGAACTTGATGCCATTGTCTTCTGCCGGGTTGTGGCTGGCGGAGATCATCACGCCAAGGTCCGCGCGCATTGAACGCGTCATCAAACCGACCGCCGGTGTCGGCACGGGACCGAGCAGCAGCACGTTCATCCCGGTGGAGGTCAGCCCCGCCGTCAACGCATTCTCGAACATATAGCCTGACAATCGAGTATCCTTGCCGATCACCACACGATGCACCGTTTCGGTCTCACGACGGAAATACCGACCCACCGCTGCGCCAATACGCAGCGCCATGTCCGCGGTCATGGGGTGCAGGTTGGCCTGGCCCCGCACGCCGTCGGTTCCAAAGAGTTTGCGCATTTCTGCCGCTCCTATACCCGGTGCGCTGCCGGGCTAGACACGCCGACAGCCGCCAAAGTCTGTTATCGTGTCGCCTGCCACAGGCGCAACGCTTGGGCGGTTTCGGCAACATCATGCACCCTTAGCAATTGCACGCCTTGGGCAACGCCCGCAAGACCCACCGCGATGGAACCCGGAGCGCGGGCCTCGGCCTGCGGTGCTTTGCCGATGGTTCCGATGAAACCCTTGCGAGAGACGCCCAGCAGGATCGGACAGCCTATGCCGTGAAAAACGCTGAGATTGCGCAGCAGCGCCAGATTATGCGCCTCGCTCTTACCAAAGCCGATGCCCGGGTCGATCACGATCTGCTCGCGCAGCACGCCGATGGCCTCCAGCTGATCCACCTGCGCGGACAGGAAGTCATAGACGTCCAGCACCACATTGTCGTAGTGCGGATCTTTCTGCATCGTTTGCGGGTCGCCCTGCGCATGCATCACACAGACCGGTACACCGGCCTGTGCCGCCAGGGGGGCCAAGGCCGCATCGAAGGTGAAGCCTGAGACATCATTGACCAGCGAAGCGCCCGCTTCCAGCGCCTCCATCGCCACTGTGGCCTTGCGGGTGTCGATCGAGATCGGCACGGCGCTGGCGTCGCGCAGGGCGGCGATCACCGGCGCGGTGCGGGTGATCTCTTCCATTTCCTCAACTTCGACCGCGCCGGGGCGGGTGCTTTCGCCGCCGATGTCGATGATCGAGGCGCCATCAGCCACCATCTGCAGCGCCGCATCGCGGGCCGCTGACAGCTCGTCATGCTTGCCACCATCGGAGAAACTGTCGGGTGTGACGTTCAGGATGCCCATGATCTGCGGCTGGGTCATATCCAAGCCGGCGATTGTGGCACGACGGCTCATCAGGCGGAGCCGGATCTCTTCCGGCAGCAATCCCGCCGGCACGATGCGCGGCGGGGCACTGCGATCCAGAACTTCGACCTCGGTAAACCAGAGCGCGCTACCGGCGAGGTGAATGGCGCCCTCAGGACGCGCATCACCATGACGAACCAAAGGACGGTAATAACTCACAGGGTCTTGTGCTCCTCAGCATGGGCGCGCAGGGGAACACCGGGGTTGTCCGGCAGTTCTGCGCCAATCACGATCATTTCTTCAGCTTCAAAAGTAGAAGCGAACCAGGCCGCAAGTGCAACCGCATTCGACGGCGGCTCGCTCGGTCCTTCGACCGCATCAAGCACGATCTTGGACGGCGCCCAGACACAGATCTGCTCGTTCTTCATTGCCCAGTCCAACTCGGTGCGGGTCTCGACCACGACGCAACGGGGATCCTTTGCCGCCAGACGCCAGGCATTCTGCTCGATCGCCAGCAGATCAATGCGACGCTGGGTCCATTTGTGCCCGGTTTGCGGCACGGCAAGTTCGTGTGCGCCCACGCAGAGGATCAGCGGGCGCTCGCGGCACTCCATCTGGTCAATCCAATTGTTCAGATGAGCGCTGTTGATCGCCGCATTGGACAGGAACATCAGCCGGGGATGTGGCTTCACATCCTCCTCACCCTCATGGGTCACCTGATCCGAGGACCGCACTACCTCGACACCCAACGCCCCGGGTCCGCGATCCAGCTTTTCGATACGCACGAAGGCACGCACGGCCTGCGGCTCCCACAGGATGCGCTCTGCCACCCGTTCGGCCAGAGTTTCAAGCAGCGCCAGACGTTCCCGCGCCAGCTCATGGGCAATCGCCTCGGTCACCTTGTCATAAGACAGGATCCGGTCCACGTCGTCGTCCAGATCCGCCGGCAATGGCGCGATCTCCACCACCACGTTGAAACACACCCGCTGGGTGGTGCCGCGTTCCTGCTGGAATGCGCCGATCTCCACCTCGACGATATGGTCACGCAAAGAGATCCGGTCCAGCGGACCGGGGCGCGCAGTCGCGGCAGATCGCTCGGATGGATGCGCGAAGGCGAGATGTATATCGGAACTCATGGCGTGGCCTTTGTCTGGCTTTGAACGTAACGGGCGACTGTGTCAGGAGTCACAGGTTTATGTCCGTTCAAAGCAGATAACAGGCCCAGACCCGCCGTGCCAGAGACGGAAAGCGGCGCTTTTCCAACACTGGCACGCAAAATGCGGGGTCTTAGTTCGATGCGGTGCGGTAACGCTCGTCGCGGTAGAAAAGATGCACGCCGATACGCGCGGTCTTGGTGAAGCTGCGTGACCAGCGCGGTTTCACTGCCGTGGTGTGGTAGTAGGTGGCGCCTTCGGTCAGCTTTGGCTTCACACCATCCAGCATCAGGCGCGCCACCTTGGCCACACGCTCAAACGCACGCGGCTCGGCGATGACCTCTTTGATACCGTCGCAGGTGTAGGTGAACTGGCACTGGTACTTGCGCCCCGTGCCCTGATTGATCACGCCGCAGATGGTATTCGGGAACTGCGCGCTTTTCACCCGGTTCAGGATCACCTCGGCCACGGCGAATTGACCTTGCACGGTCTCGCCCCGGGCCTCGAAATAGAGCGCTTCCGCAAGGCAGGCAAATTCACTGCCGCCGGTCGCCTCCGGGCGCGTATCAAGGAAGGCACGCGTGTACTGAACCTTGGTGACATTCTTGGTGCGCGTCTGGCGCTTGCCCCCGAGAAAGCGCAACATGCGTTCCTTCGGTGCGGCCTGAAGCGTCGACTGCTCCTGTTTGAAAAGCGCATCCAGCCCCATGTCAGCAGAGGCCATGCTACCGCCTAGTGTTGCCGCGATCACTGCGGCCCACATCAGATTCCGTTTCATTCAGGGTACCCCCGGTCCAACTGCACGCAGCGGCATTCCGACCGCCAGCGACGGCACCGGGTAACGGAAATGCTTCAAAACGTCCAGCCGACCGGACGTATAGCTGCTATGCTCGAAGGCTTAGAGCACAACGCCGATGCGGAGGGCGCGATAGGATGATCCTGAATTCATTACCTTTTTAAGTATGTAGGCACATTTTGGCCTGTCTTGTCCGCGATCGCCAACTGCGCTGCGGCCAGACGTGCTACAGGGACACGGAACGGCGAGCAGGAGACGTAATCGAACCCCGCGGCGCGGCAAAACGCAATCGATTCGGGGTTGCCACCATGTTCACCACAGATCGACAGCGTGATGTCAGGCTTCGCCGACCGCCCGCGCTGTGCGCCCAGCTGCAGCAACTCGCCGACACCATCCACATCCAGCACATGGAACGGATCCTCGGGGAACACGCCCTGCTGCACATAATCCGACATGAACCGCCCCGCATCGTCGCGAGACAGACCATAGGTCATTTGCGTGAGGTCATTGGTGCCGAAGCTCATGAAGGCGGTATGCACCGCGATCTCATCGGCCCGCAACGCGGCCCTCGGTGTCTCGACCATCACCCCGAGGCGATAGGTGAAATCGACGCCACGCTCGGATTTCACCGCAGCGGCCACCGCATCAATGCGGGTCTTGACCAGCTCCACTTCGCGTTTGGCCGACACCAGCGGGATCATGATCTCCGGCACCACCGGGTCGCCGTCGCGCGATGCGTCCAACGTGGCCTCGAAAATCGCCCGCGCCTGCATGTCATAGATCTCGGGCACCGTGACCCCAAGGCGTACGCCGCGCAGACCCAGCATCGGGTTATATTCGCCCATCTCCTCCACACGGCGCGTCACATCGCTGACCGGCAGGCCCAGCGCCTCGGAGAGCTCGCGCTGACCGGCGGTTGTGGTGGGCAGGAACTCGTGCAGGGGCGGGTCGAACAGACGGATGCAGACCGGCAGCCCCTCCATGATGCGAAACAGCTCGCGGAAATCATTGCGCTGCATCGGCAGAAGACGCGCCAGCACTGCCGCCCGCCCCGAGGAGGTCTCGGCAAAGATCATCTCCCGCATCACCGTCAGGCGACCGGGATCAAAGAACATATGCTCGGTGCGACACAACCCGATCCCCTGCGCATTGAAGTTGCGCGCGGTCTGGGCATCTGCGGGCGTGTCGGCATTGGCACGGATATCGATGTCGCGCGCCGCATCCGCCCAGCCCATCAGCGTCAGCAAAGCATCGTCTTCTGCCGCCTCGGTCATCGCAGGCTCCCCCACCAGCAGCTGGCCGGAGGTTCCGTCGACCGTTATCGTCTCGCCCGCCTTGAAGATGCGCCCATCCGGTGCGGTCAACTGCTTGCGACGGCTGTCAAACCGCAGACTGGACGCGCCCACGATGCAGGGCAGACCAAGCCCGCGCCCGATGACCGCAGCATGGCTGGTCATACCGCCTTTTTCAGTGAGTACCCCCGCCGCCGCATGCATGCCGCGCACATCCTCGGGCGAGGTCTCGCGCCGCGCCAGAATGCACGGTTCCCCACGCGATTTGCTGGCCTGCGCCTCTGCCGCCGTGAACACCAGCCGCCCGGTCGCGGCACCGGGGCTGGCGGCGATCCCGCTGCCGATCACATCGCGCTTGGCGTCGGGATCCACCTGTCGGTGCAACAGTTCATTGAGGGAATGCGCATTCACCCGCATCACCGCTTCTTCAGCCGAGATAATCCCGTCCTCGGCCAGGCGCACCGCGATCCGCACAGCTGCCCGCGCAGACCGTGTCACCCGCATCCCGTCGAGGATATGCACGCGCCCGTTTTCAATGACGAATTCCACCTGCATTTCGGCACGCAGTCTCTCGCGCATCAGGGCCGCGTGCACCTTCAGCTCGGCAAAGGCTTCGGGGGCGAGTTCTTCCAGTGACGGACCGCGATCATCCTGCTCCAGATAGATCGACTCCGCATCGCTGCCCAGCGCATCGCGTCCCTGGCTCTGGCTCAGGTAACGCCCGGTAATCTGCGGCAAGCCGGTCTGCGAGTTCACCAGCTGAAGCACGCCCGAGCCGCATTCCCCCTGCCCAAGCCCCGGCACCATCTCCTGCACCACGAGACCAAGGCCCGCATCCTCCGGCGCGCCCTTGGCCGCCCGCAACAGACGCGCCGAGGTGCCTTCCCAGGCCCGCGCCATGGTCCGCAAAACCGCCGCCAGCTGCTCGCCCGGATCCTGCGGAAACGGCTCTTCGGCCTCGGCCTCATAGGCCTGCAGCATCTCGCTCAGCGCATCGGGGCCGCCGTCCTCGACATCCTCGAACACATCCGGGTCAAGCCGCGCCACATGCACTGCATAGGATTGCACAAACCGCAGATAGAGCGCCGCCGCCGCATCCGCGCCCAGCGTGTCGCTCAGATCCACGTAGCGCGCGTCATTCATACCGATGTTCAGCACCGCGCCGGGGCCACCCCAATCCGGATCTTCCGAGGAGGGCCGCACGCACAACAGCGCATCCGGGCGCAGTTCGGACAGGATCGCCTTGACGTCGACCATATACCCTTCAGCGATCGCATGCACCGCATCAAACGACAGCGCCACGGTCTGCGGCACCGGCAGCTTCAGCCGCACCAGCCGCTGCAGGCATTTCGCCCGCCCGCCGTGACTATGGTTGGCAATCGGCGCCGTGGACGTGATCAGCGTGGCCTTCGAGATATCGTCCATGCGCGCGTCCCCTGTCTGTTTCTGCAATGCAGCAATCCTCCGTAGGGTCGAGCATAATGATGGCAAACGCCCCTGCAAGGGGAACCATGCCGCAGCTGCAACAAAAAGGCCCCCGCCGGATTGGGCGAGGGCCGCGGGTTCAGCGCATGGCAGACGGGTGTCAGCCTTCGATGCGGCTGAGGTCAGCAACCTGGCCGCAGACCTTGCGGATCTGGCTCAACAGGTTCAGCCGGTTGCGGCGCACCACGGAATTGTCGGAGTTCACCTGCACTGCCTCGAAAAACGCATCCACCGGCGCGCGCAGTGCGGCCATGCCGCCCATGGCGGCCGCGAAATCCTCGGCCTCGATGGCCGAGGAGATCGCCCCCTCGCCCGCTGCAAGCGCATCAAACAAGGCGGTCTCTGCCGGGTCCTCGATGAATTTCTTGTCGGCCCCATAGGAGTACTCAACCCCGTCCTTTTCCTCGGCCTGAGACAGGATGTTGTTGGCGCGCTTGAACCCTTGCAGCAGATTGCCGCCATCCTCGGAGGACATGAATTCCTCCAGCGCCCGGGCGCGTTTCACCAAAAGCGTCAGGTCGTCATTACCCTCCATCGCGATACAGGCGTCGATCACATCATGACGAATACCCTGATCGCGCAAGAAGACTTTTAGACGGTCGTGGAAGAAGGAGAGGAGGTCGGTCGATGTATCGGGAATCTTCTGATCCAGGTTCTCAATCGGAGATGGAAGATCTGTCCCCCCTAGGACTTCACCTTGAACTGCTCGGAAAGCCAAACCAAACGCACCATTCTTGGCAATCTCAACCAAGAGAGTCTGCAGCATGGCCTCGCCAAGTGAGCCTTTTGGGTGATGCGCCGAAATTTCATGCCTCAACAATTGTGCATCGAAAAACCGATCAAGCCCACCACGCAAATCATTCTCCAGCACCAGCCGGATCACACCCAGCGCGGCCCGGCGCAGCGCATAGGGGTCTTTGGACCCGGTGGGCTTTTCATCAATCGCCCAGAACCCGGTCAGCGTGTCGATCTTGTCGGCCAGCGCCACGGCGACCGATACTGGCTCTGTCGGCACCTCATCGCTGGGGCCCAGCGGCGAATAATGCTGTTGGCAGGCATTGGCGACCTCTTGCGGCAGACCTGCGGCCTCCGCGTAGTAGCGCCCCATCAACCCCTGCAGTTCGGGGAACTCATAGACCATCTCGGAGCTGAGGTCCGCCTTGGCGACCTTCGCCGCCTGTTCCGCCAGATCCACATCCGCGCCCACGACGGGGGCGATTTCGCGCGCCAGCGCCGCGATCCGGTCGATCCGTGCGGCCTGCGTGCCGAGCTTGTTGTGGAAGGTCACATTGGACAGGCTCTCCAGCCAGCCTTCCATGCCGACCTCGGATTTCGCGATGCGCAGATCGTTTTCCCAAAAGAACTTCGCATCCGCCAGACGGGCGCTCAGCACCTTTTGGTTGCCCGCCAGAATGGTCGCGCCATCATCCGCCGTCTCGCGGTTGGCGACGGTGATGAACTTCTCGATCCGGCCCGTCTTGGGGTTCTTCACCGAGAAAAACTTCTGGTGTTCCTTCATCGAGGTCTGCAGCACCTCCGGCGGCAGGTCGAGGAATTCCGCGTCAATGGACCCCATCAGGACCACGGGCCATTCCACCAGACCGGCAACCTCTGTCAGAAGGCCTTTGTCGTCCACCACCTCAAGGCCGGAGGCGAAGGCCTGATTGGTGGCATCCTGCCAGATCGCCGCCTCGCGCTCCTTGGGGTCCAGTTCCACAAAGGCGCGTTTCAGCTTTGCAGCGTAGTCCTCAAATCCGGTGACGGAGAACCGCGCCGGAGCCATAAAACGATGCCCGGCCGTGCTGTCGCCCGACTTGATGCCGTCGATGTCCAGCGCCACCACCTCGCTGCCGTCTTCGCGCGACAGCAGGCAGAGGATCGAATGCAGCGGACGCACCCAGCGCAAGGACCCCGCACCCCAGCGCATGGACTTGGGCCAGGGGAAGTTGCGAATGGTGTCTTCCAGCACCTCGGCAATGATCTCCGCCGCAGGGCGTCCCGGTTTTTCGATGGTCGCGAAATAGACCGCGCCCTTGGGGGTATCGCGCTCTTCCAGCTGATCGCGGCTCACGCCTGCGCCCCGCAGGAACCCCTCGATGGCCTTGTCGGGTGCGCCCACCTTGGGGCCCTTGCGCTCTTCGCGCACGGTGGGGGAATGCTCCAGCAGATCCTCGATCGCCAGCGTCAGGCGGCGCGGCGTGGTCAGCGCATGGGCACCCGCATAGGTCAGACCCGCCTCGACCAGACCGTCGGTCATCCGTTTCTTCAGGTCTTCACCCGCGCGCGCCTGCATGCGGGCCGGGATTTCCTCGGAGAAAAGTTCGATCAGAAGATCAGCCATTACGTGTCCTCAACGGTTCGGATCTGCCGTGCGTTCACGGCGAAAAAAGATGTGGCGACGGGCGCGGCTGCGCCCATCGGTCGGTTTACGGCCGCTTGGGGCATTCCTCGCCCACGATGGTGCCGTCATAAGCCTTCTCGCCACAGTTGTTCAGTTCGTGCCAGACATAGCCCCGGCCATCTTCGGTGATGGCCACAACGCGGTCGACGCCGAATTCGATGTTCTTTTCAGAGATAAACGCCGTCGCCCGCCCGTCGCGCAGTGCCTGGCCGATGGCAGCGGCATCGAAACAGTTGAACCAGCCCGGGGCGTTGCGCGGATCGCGCGCCTCGGAAATCTCGTAGAGCTGCGCCACCTCTGCCGGTTTCAGCGGCGTGGTGAAGCAGGCTCGGTAGCGGATCGGAGAGCTGTCCGCATCGATCGCCTCAAAATCCCCATAGCCAATGGGCTCGGGCGTCTCGCCGCCGATCGGCAGCAGCAGCACGTCCTCGCCCGGTCGCGCGGCCACATCATCATAGTAGCCGTAAACCTGCAGGTAATACATCGCGATCCCCGCCGCGAGGCCGGAGACAACGAGGATGAGTGACAGGATCTTGCCAGTCATATCAGCTTTTCCCCCGGGCCATTCAGGCCGCACTCTCGTTGGTGAACCCACCCGCTTCGGTCAGCACAAAGGCATCGGCGCATTGCTTGGCCAATGTGCGCACCCGGCCGATATAGGCCTGACGTTCGGTGACGGAGATCACACCGCGCGCGTCCAGCAGGTTGAAGATATGGCTGGCCTTGATGCATTGGTCATAGGCGGGATGCGCCATAATGATGCGTTTGCCGGTCTTCGGGTCGATATGCTCCTGCGACAGGATGGAGGCGCATTCGGCCTCGGCCTCCTCGAAGTGACGCAGCAGAACCTCGGTGTTGGCCACGTCGAAGTTCCAGCGGGCGTATTCTTCCTCGGTCTGCTTGAAGATGTCACCATAGCTCAACGGCTGCGGTGACTGCGGATCGTTAAACGGCATGTCCATCACGTGATCGACGCCAAGGATATACATCGCCAGACGCTCCAGACCATAGGTCAGCTCGCCCGATACCGGGTGGCAGTCATGGCCGCCGACCTGCTGGAAATAGGTGAACTGGCTGACTTCCATACCGTCGCACCAGACCTCCCAGCCCAGCCCCCAGGCGCCCAGCGTCGGGCTTTCCCAGTCGTCCTCGACAAAGCGGATGTCGTGCAACTCCATGTCGACGCCGATCGCCTGCAGGGAGCCGAGGTACAGCTCCTGCAGCTCCGGCGGGCTGGGTTTGATCAGCACCTGATACTGGTAGTAATGCTGCAAGCGGTTCGGGTTCTCGCCATAGCGCCCGTCGGTGGGGCGGCGCGAGGGCTGCACATAGGCCGCCGCCCAGGGCTTGCTGCCGAGGGAACGCAGGGTGGTCGCCGGATGGAAGGTGCCCGCGCCGACTTCCATGTCGTAGGGCTGCAGGATGGCGCAGCCCTTGGAGGCCCAATAGGTCTGCAAACGCAGGATGATCTCCTGAAACGAACGCGGGGCGGTGGTCTGGGTCATGTCTTTTCCCTTCGGCGGCATCGGCGCGCCCGCCTCCATCAAGCCACGCAGGGCCAGCACAGACGGTGCAATGTTCGACCGTCTTCCTATGCAAGCCCCCCGGCGGGGTCAACGGCCCCGTGCGCAGCAGGCCACCCGAAGCCTCACGGCAGGGGGAAAATTCGTCCTGATGTGTCGAAGATGAGAAACAAACGCACTTTACCTGCATATGTGCGGTTTCTCGCCGTTTCCTTTTCGGGCGCAAGATGGTTACCTGCGCCGCGAACTAATTCCGTCTCTTCGTACAGAGGTTAAACAATGAAGAACCTATTTGCCTCGCTTTTGTGGGCATTGACCGTCTGCCTCGCGGCGCTTCCGGGCCTCGTGCAGGCACAGCAATCCGACGCGGGTGGCGTCTGGATCCAGGTGGCGGCCCGTCCCTCACTTCGCGAGGCGCAGGACGAGGCCCGCGACTTTGCCGCCCGCCTGCCGGACGTCTCCGGCTATGCCCTGGGCGGCGGCTGGTACGGCATCGTGGTCGGCCCCTATGCCCGTCCCGACGCCGAACAGGTGCTGCGTGTCTACCGCGCCGAAGGGCAAATCCCGCGTGACAGCTTCATCACCTTCTCCAGCAACTTCCGCACCCGTTTCTATCCGGTTGGCGCCGAGACTGACGCCCCCTCCACTGCGCCAGTCATTTCGTCGACATCTGACGACGACACGGTGACGGAGCCCCCGCTGGCCCCGGAGCCGGAAATCGCTGTTGCAGATGAAACACCGGCCGAGGCCCGCCGCAGTGAACGCGCCCTGTCGCGTGAAGAGCGCATGGACCTTCAGGTCGCACTGAAGGCCGCCGGGTTCTATTCCTCCGGCATTGACGGCGCATTCGGGCGCGGCACCCGTGCCTCGATGTCCGACTGGCAGCTCGCGCGCGGTTTTGAACCCACCGGCGTCCTGACCACCCTGCAGCGCAAGGCGTTGATGGATGAATACAACGCACCGCTGATTTCCACTGGCATGGCGTCATATACCGACGAAGCAGCAGGCATCACGCTGGATCTGCCGTTGAACGAGGTCGCCTTCAGCCGCTACGAACCGCCCTTCGCGCATTTTGACCCCGCCGGGGACCTTGGCGCCCGGGTCCTGCTGATTTCGCAACCAGGCGACCGTCGCACGCTTTATGGTCTGTATGACATCATGCAGACACTGGAAATCGTGCCGCTGGAAGGGCCGCGCGAGCGCTCCGGTGACCGCTTCACGCTTGAGGGGCGCAACAGTGAGATCGTCTCCTACACCGAAGCGCGATTGGACAATGGCGAGATCAAGGGCTTTACCCTTGTCTGGCCGGCTGGTGACGAGGCCCGTCGCGGGCGTATCCTCTCCGCCATGCAACAAAGCTTTACCCGGCTCGACGGCGTGCTTGATCCGGCAGAGGGCATGGAGGACGCGCAGTCCATCGATCTGGTCTCCGGTCTGGAAATCCGCAAACCGCGCCTGTCACACAGCGGCTTCTTCGTGACCGGGGATGGTGTTGTCGTGACCACGGCAGATGTGGTCAACGGCTGCGGTCGCGTGACCATTGACCGTGACGTCAGTGCAGATGTGCTGCTGGCCGATGGCGAGGCCGGCATTGCCGTGCTGAAGCCGACAGAGGCGCTGTCCCCGATGGCCACCGCACCGCTTGCGGCAAACACACCCCGTCTGCGCAGCGCGCTGGCGGTTTCGGGCTACTCCTACGGCGGCGTGCTTGGTGCTCCAAGCCTCACCTGGGGATCGCTGAGCGACCTTCAGGGGCTGCAGGGCGAAAGCTATCTGGCCCGTCTGGAGCTGACAGCTCAGCCCGGCGATGCAGGCGGCCCCCTTCTGGACAAGGAAGGCACCGTGCATGGCATGTTGCTGCCGGAAGCCTCAGATGGTCCGGTGCTGCCAGAGGGTGTGCGTTTCGCGCTGAAAGGCGAAGTGATCCGCATGGCATTGGACAAGGCCGGTGTTGGCCTGCCCGCGACCGAAGCTGCGGCCACCGGCGAGCTACCCCTGTCGTTGCTTCAGCGAGAGGCCACAGGCCTCACCACGCTGGTCAGCTGCTGGGAGTGATAAGGCTCCGTCCGCATCCCTGACATGACAAAGGCTCCCGAAGATCACTTCGGGAGCCTTTTTTCTTGTTCGGTTGTTCAGCTGACTGAGCCGGGCATGCCGCCCGACAGCAGGCGTCAGGCCTCCAGCGCGTCGATCATCTCGACACGGGTGGCGTGGCGACCGCCTTCGAACTCGGCATCCAGGAAGGCATCCACAATCTCGAGTGCCAGCCCTTCGCCGACCACACGCGCGCCGATCGACAACATGTTGGCGTTGTTGTGCTCGCGGATCATCCGGGCAGAAAACGCATCCGCGCAGACGCCGCAGCGGATCCCCTTGACCTTGTTGGCCGCCATCATGATGCCCTGACCCGTGCCGCACAGCACGATGCCGACATCGCTGTCGCCAGCCGCCACATGACGCGCCGCCGCTTCACCATGTTTCGGGTAATGCGTGCTTTCGGGTGAGGTCGGGCCAAGGTCGGTGACCTCCCAGCCTTTGGCCGCGATATGTTCGGCAAGGGTCTGGCGCAGCGCGATGGCGGCGTGATCACTGGAGAGTACGATACGTTTGCTGGCAGTCATGTTGAAGTCGTCCCGTTTGCCTGGGGCCTGCAGCGGCCCGGCCGTGGTGGATCTAGGAGGGTTCGGGCGTGCCTTACCCGGTTTTGCACGCAAGGCCTAGACCTCGCGTGGTGCGCATGCTTGTCCGCCACGATCAATATGCGTGAACTCGCCCGTCCCAGGTGTGAAAACAGCCCGAGGTTTCCAGAGTAAGCTCATCGAATTGTTGCATCAGACCCTCGGCACTTTCCTCAACCGAGATATCCCCTTCATCGCCCCCCATGTCGGTGCGGACCCAGCCGGGGTGGTAGATGCCAACGGCAATCCCCTCCGGTTTTAGGTCCGTGGCGAGGTTGCGCCCGATGTTGAGCGCCGCGGCCTTAGAGGCGCGATAAGCATATGATCCCCCCGGTGCACGTGCGTGACTGGCCATCTGAGAGGAAATAATCGCAATTTTCGGAGCACTGGCGAGCTTCAGGTTCGGCAGCATTGCCTGCACACTCAGGAATACGCCGGTCACATTGACGGCAAGTGATTTTGCCCAGACCTCTGCGGTGTAGTCACTGATACTCATTGTCTTGTCGAGGTAGACGCCCGCGTTGCAGATCAACAGATCCACTGGGTCGCCCTTGATTTGCGCGGCAAAGCGCGCCTGCTGCCCTGGTTCGCTCACATCGAGCCGGGTGCCCGACGAATGATCCCGCGAAGTTCCCGTCACACGGTCACCGCGTGCAGCCAGCCTTGTTTTCAGCTCACGCCCTATACCGCGGCTGCTGCCTGTCACGACCACATGCATTGGCGGTCTCCTTTTCCTGCTCAGTGGATTCATGACTGATGCCCGGTCGAGCGCCTCAGTTCATCTTTCGGTTCGGTGTGAAGGGGAGCGGCAGAACCGGCACCCCGTCGTCGATCAACGCCTTGGCATCTTCAATCTTTGCCTCGCCGTGGATGGAGCGGGCGGGCGCGTCCCCAAGGTGCATGTCGCGCGCCTGTTTGACGAAATCCTTGCCCACATAATCGGAGTTGGCCTCGACCTGTTTCTTCAGCTCGGTGATTGCCTTTTCCAGATCCGACGCGGGCGCGCTGAGCGGTGCGGCCTGTTGCGGCGCTTGCGGCACTGGCACAGCTGGCGTGACCGCGGGCCTGTCAGAGGGAGAAGGTTCCGCCTCCGCTGGCATCGCCGCCTTGCGGCCCGGACTTACACGCGGTGCCATCAGCGCTTTCTCCACTTGTGTGGACCCGCACTGCGTACAGGCAACCATATTGGCCTCCACAAGCTTGTCGTAGGCCGCAGCTGACTGGAACCAGCTCTCGAACCCATGTCCCTCAGCGCATTTCAGTGCATATCGTATCATCTCATGTCCCGTACTCGGAAGCGCCGATTAAAACCGGCTCAGCGGTGTTTGCAAGGGCAGCATCCTTCCTATGTAACCCGTTCACACAAGATCGTCAGGCGAAAAGGCTCTGAGCAATGCCGAAACATCCGCCGCATCGACCTGCAGAGCCGCGCGTTCAAGCGACATCCACTCGCGTTTTCGCTCTGTACATTCGGGAAAATCCGCCGATAGCGCATCGACGCGCAACGGGAACACATCGACCCGGCACGCAAGCGGCGGCGCACCGTCGCGGGCCTTGTCGTAAGTGAACTGTCCAACCACCCGATCCAACACCTGCCCCGACACGCCAGCCTCTTCCCAGGCTTCGGTCGCCGCAGCCTGCGCCGCAGTCAGACCATTGATCGGCCAGCCTTTGGGGAGGATCCAACGCCCGGTGCCGCGGGACGTCACCATCAAAACCTTGACGCGCCCTTTGCTCGACACCCGATAACACAGCGCGCCAACCTGCTGGTGCAGCGGCCGACCATCTTCGGAATGACCGTGAAATGATTGCCCATTCAGGGGTCGCGTCATCAGCCTTGCTCCCCTTCAACGCGCAGGCAGTCATTGGATTGCGGAACCGGTGAGACGGCTGCACGCACCCTCGCCCCTGAGCGACCACCGCAAGCCCACTCCTGCCCATACATGCTCTCGCCCCGATTGCACGCGGCCTCCTCAAACATGTGGCAGCGCCCCATTTCAGGGGGATGACAGCGCGCAAGGCGCAGCAGGTATCTGATCAGGCCAGCAGCCGCTGTTGCAACCGCTCCACCATCTGCGGATAGGGCGCATCCGCATCCAGTGAAAGGCGACGCAGGGCAAAATGCACATGAGCCATTTCCTGATAGTAACCGGCATAAACGTAGTTCACGCTGCCGCCAGCCACTGCCCCCAGAACCGGCACCATCTGCGCTGCAAGCTTTGGTCCCAGCGCCACCGCCAGCCGAGGCGCCACAGCGGCAATCAGCTGTGACAAGCCAGCCCCCGACAGCCCCAGGCGCATGGTCAGAAAGCCGGTATCGGCACCGTCATCATGGGCCAGCGGGCCTGCCGCGGCAAAAACCTCTATCGCGTCAAAGCGCACATTCTCCGCATCCGGATCAAACCCGTATTCCACCGCCACCCCCTGAATGCTGCGCAGCAGGAAGGTCGTTGTGGCAGGCAACTCCAGCAACGCGCCCGGCAATCCCGCGGCGCCACCGACCATGCCCATGGTGGTACTGACCCAACGATTGGTCTGGGAGGGTTGATCGGGCACCAGCCTCCTGCTCTGGGCGGCACCTCGGACCGCCAGATGCAGCGCCTGCTGCACGGCGACATCCACGGTCCCGCGCAACGGTTTGGGCAAACGCTGCAGCAAGTCCTCGGCACCACCACCAAGCGTGTTCAGCAATCGCATGCCAAAACTCCCGGCGGCGCGGTAGCGGGCGGCTATCGCATCCAGCTCCGCCTCGACATCCGTTGCCGTGAGGTTCCGCGCATCCTGTGTCAGTATTTCGCCCATCCGTGGCCCTCTTCCCTGCCGCTCTGCTCTTACAGATCAGCAGTTTGGGCACGCGTTTCAAGGCCCTTGCTCACGCGACGTCCGGGTCTGTCACCCTTGCGCCGCACCGTTCCAACGTCGCACCAGCCCCGACACGCCCGTCCAGGCATCGGGATTGAGGTTCAGGCCAAGAATGCGATCCGGGTTGGTTGGCGGCGGCATCTCGACGCCGCTCAGCTTCTGAAACCCGAAGCGTTTGTAATAGGGCGCATCGCCCACCAGGATCACCCGGTCCCAATGGCTGTGCTCCGCCTTCCACAGGCTGTCGCGGATGAGCGCCGCACCGATGCCCTCGCCCTGCCGCGTCGGGTGCACCGCCACCGGCCCCAGCAGCAGCGCCTCGGCAGCCCCCACATGCACCGGCCAGAAGCGGATCGCACCGGCAAGGATCCCGTCGCTGTCGCGTGCCACCTGGCTCAATGCGCGCACAGGCGCCACGTCATCACGCAGCCGATAGGACGACAGCGCCGTGCGCCCCGGCGCGAAGCACAGGTCATAGAGGGCTTCGACCTCCCAGGAATCCTCCGGCATCTCCGCCGCGATGGTGATCACGTCTCTCTGGCTCCGTCAGCTGTGTCGCGCAGGCACGGGGCCGGTTCGACGCGGGGGTGGATTTCGCCCTAGCACGCGCGTAAGTCTGGGGCAAACACTTGGAGACATGCAATGTTCTACCGCCCCGAGGACGGCCACGGCCTGCCCCACAACCCATTCAACGCCGTTGTCACCCCGCGTCCCATCGGCTGGATCTCCACCCGTTCGGGCGACGGCGTCAACAATCTGGCACCTTATTCTTTCTTCAATGCCGTGGCTTATGTGCCGCCGCAGGTGATGTTTGCCTCCACCTCCACCAAGGCGGATCAGGACGGCACCAAGGATTCCATTGCCAATATTCGCGAGACCGGGGTCTTTTGCGTCAACATCGTGGAATACGCCATGCGCGACGCGATGAACAAATCCTCCGCTGCCCTGGACAAGGGCACGGATGAATTCGCCCATGCCGGGCTGGAGGCCATCGACTGCGAGACCATCAATTGCGCCCGGGTCGCCGGTGTTCCAGCGGCGCTGGAATGCAAACTTACGCAGATCATCGACCTGCCGGGCGCGGCCAACAAGGTCGCCTTTGGCGAGGTGGTCGGCGTTCACCTGCGCGATGATTGCCTGGTGGACGGCATCTTTGACGTCACCCGCTACCAGCCGCTGTCGCGCCTCGGCTATCGCGATTATGCCAAGGTGAGCGATCTGTTCTCCCTGACCCGCCCGGACGACTGAGATGCCCCTGCCCGATCCAAATCTGCGCCACCCGATCATCCTGCCGGATGGCCAGCCCCATACCGGCACGGTTATGCTATCGCGCGTGGTGGAGAACCCGAATTTCAGCGTTGGCGACTACACCTACGCCTCTGATTTCGACCCGCCCAGGGACTGGAGCAGCCACCTGGCGCCCTATCTCTTTGCCGGTGCGCGCGAACGGCTGCGGATCGGACGGTTTTGCCAGATCGCCCATGGGGTCAGGTTCATCACCGCCTCGGCCAACCACGCGCAGGAGGGGCTCAGCTGCTTTCCCTTCCCGGTGTTCGATCCCGCCCAGATGGCCGGGTTCCAGCCCGACACCCGCGACACGGTGATCGGCCATGACGTCTGGATCGGCTACGGCGCGATGATCCTGCCCGGCGCTCGTATCGGCGACGGCGCCATCATCGGTGCAGGCGCGGTGGTGCGCGGCACGGTTCCTCCTTACGCGATCATGACAGGCAACCCGGCGACGGTGGCCCGCCACCGGTTTCCCAAGCCGCAGATCGCCCGCCTCCTCACCCTCAAATGGTGGGACTGGCCGGCAGAGCTGATCCTGCGCGCGGAACCGGCCATCACCTCCGGCGACCTCGATATGTTGGAGGCGCTCGCCCCCGACTGACCGCTGCTGCTTCGGAGCCACCCTCGCCCGCCCCCAAATGGATGGACCACGGCACGGCGTGCAAGGCAAATTGCCGAGGCTCCGCGCCCGCATGGGCGGGGATGCGGCCATTTTCCTTGTCGCGGCGGGACGTGGTCCATCAGGCAGGGCACAGGCGAGGCTGGCTCTGCAGGTTGCTGCTTTGGTGAACCCGAGCCCCTGCCCCAAAAACGAAAAAGCCGCGGTCCCCACCGGGGGCCGCGACCTTTTTTTAATCGCAAAGGCAGGTCTCAGTGACCGCCGAGGATCCCCGTACGCACCGAGTAATCCACCGCCACGCCGTATTCCGGATCGTCATCGCTATCGATTACCAAATGCCCGGCCTTGGACAGCAGTTCGTGGCAATCCCGGCTCAGATGACGCAATTGGATGGTCTTGCCTGCCGCCGCATATCGCCCTGCGACTGCCTCGATCGCCTGCAGCGCCGACTGATCCACCACGCGCGAGGCGGCAAAGTCCACGATAACCACATCCGGGTCGTTCTCGATCTCGAACAGTTCGATGAACCCGTCGGTGGAGCCAAAGAACAGCGGCCCTTGAATCTCATAGACCTTGGCGCCCTCCTCGCTGGCGCTATCCCGGGTGATCGCATGAATGCGGCGCGCGTTGTTCCAGGCATAGGCCAGCGCCGAGACGATCACCCCCACCACAACGGCGATCGCCAGGTCAGTCATCACCGTCACCACGGTCACCAGCACGATCACGAAGGCATCCATCAAGGGCACCTTGGTCATGATCTTGAAGCTGTTCCAGGCAAAGGTGCCGATCACCACCATGAACATCACGCCCACCAGAGCCGCCAGCGGGATCTGCTCGATCAGCGGCGAGGCTGCGACGATGAACAGCAACAGGAACAAGGCCGCCGCGATGCCCGCGATCCGGGTGCGGCCACCGGAATTCACGTTGATCATCGACTGGCCGATCATCGCGCAACCGCCCATGCCACCAAAGAAACCGGTGGCAATGTTGGAGGCCCCCTGCGCGATGCATTCCTGGCTGGCGCCGCCGCGCTTGCCGGTGATTTCACCCACAAGGTTCAGCGTCAGCAGGCTTTCGATCAGCCCGATCGCCGCCAGGATCACCGCATAGGGCAGGATGATCTCCAGGGTCTCGAAATTCAGCGGCACCATCGGGATGTGGAACATCGGCAGACCGCCCTGGATGGAGGCCAGATCGCCCACCCGCGGCACGTCGAGGCCAAAGGCAATCACGATCACCGCAGTAATCCCGATCCCGGCCAATGGTGCGGGAATAATCTTGGTCAGGCGCGGCATCACCCAGATGATCGCCATGGTCAGCACCACCAGCCCCAGCATCACCGCCAGCTGGCCCCCGGCCAACCACTCACCGCCACCGGCGCCATGGCCGGTGTTCTCCACCGTGCCCGGCTTCTTGAACTGCGTCAGCTGCGCGAGGAAAATCACGATTGCCAGACCGTTCACAAAGCCCAGCATCACGGGATGCGGCACCAGCCGGATGAACTTGCCCCAATGCATCACACCGGCAATCACCTGCAACAGCCCCATCAAGACCACCGTGGCAAAGAGATATTCCACCCCATGATCCGCCACCAGCGCCACCATGACCACGGCCAGCGCGCCGGTCGCGCCAGAGATCATCCCCGGACGCCCCCCGAACACGGCGGTGATCAGCCCCACCATGAAGGCCGCATAAAGCCCCACCAACGGATGCACCCCGGCGACAAAGGCAAAGGCCACCGCCTCGGGCACCAGCGCCAGCGCCACCGTGAGGCCGGACAGCAACTCGGTGCGGACGCGACCAACGGTAAAGCCCTCATCCTGCATGATGGAGAGATTGGGAGGAGAGATATTCTTGGCCAAAAGACCGAAAACGCCGCGTGTCATGACACCAAAACCTGTGAAGTCGGGAGGGAAGATTTGACCGCCTGTTAGCGTCAATGCCCCCGCGACACAAGGGAAGGCAGGAAAACAAGGCCCCGGAGCGCCTCCCCTGCCACATCCAAGGGCAGCCCCCGCGCAATAGGTCAGCCCTTCTGCCGCAATGTTTCGCGCGCGAAACAATAGGTCAGCAGCGCTGTCTGCCGTGAACCTCACCTTAACCCTTGCTCGCCTGCGCGGACCTCCGCAGACTGCGGGTATTGCAGCAAGAGACTTTGAGCAGCCACATGCACTTCAAAACCTGGGACGACATCGCCCCGCCCCCAAACGCGGCAGAGCAGAAACTCAAAGCCGCCGCCGAGGCAGGCGAGTTTTGCGAACTCGGCCCCCACGATCAAATCCCCGAGGGTCCTGAAGACTGGCACAACCTGACCGAGGCGCAAGAATCCCGCCACATCCGCGCTGAGGTGCTGCGCCTGATCCTGCTGAACCGCGACAGCTGCAACATCAGCGAAAAGGGCGTCATGATGGCCGGCGCATATATCAGCGGCTGTCTGGATCTGACCAATTGCACCATCCCCGGCAACCTGCTGCTGAACGGCTGTCGCTTCCAAGATGAAATGTTCGCCCCCAGATCAAAATGGGCGAGCAACCTACGACTGCGTACCTGCGGCGTCCCCGCGCTGCGGGCCTCCGGGGCCAACATTCGTGGGCAGTTGACCTGCGAGGGCGCAAATTTCAATTCGCCAAAGGGTGAGGCCATCAACCTTCAAGGAGCCAAGGTCAAGGACGGCCTCTTCCTCCGCTCCGCAACACTCAATGGATCTGTCGACCTCAATGGCATCAAAATCGGTGGGCAGTTGGACTGCGAGGGCGCAAAGTTCAACACACCAAAGGGTAAGGCCATCAACCTGCAAGGAGCCGAGGTCAAGCGAGACCTCTTCCTCCGCTCCGCAACACTCGATGGATCTGTCGACCTCAATGGCATCAAAATCGGTGGGCAGTTGACCTGCAACTGCGCAAAGTTCAACACACCGGATGGCATGGCCCTCAACCTGCAAGATGCGGAGATCATCGGCGGCCTTTTCCTCCGCGCGCTTGCAAAAATTGACGGCAGCCTTGATCTAATTGACGCCAAAACCTCAACCTTGGTTGATGATGCTCAATGCTGGCCCGCGGTGGGCAAGCTGCATCTCGATGGCTTCACCTATGACAGAATCAACGGCCCCACCGACGCCAAGACCCGGCTCGACTGGCTCGCCAAAGGCGACCGCTGGAACGGGGAATTCTTCCCGCAGCCTTACAAACAGCTCGCCAAGACCCTGCACGACATGGGCCATGAGAGCGACGCCCAACAAGTCCGCATCATGCTCGCACGCAAGCTGCGCCAGGATGCCCGCGCCAAACTGCACATCACGCCCGATGGTGACCTCGGCACCGGGCTTCACAGCATCTGGCGTGACATCTGCCGCCTCACCCTCGGTGCAAAAGACAGCGTCTCCCTCGTCCTGACCGCCCATGGCTACAAACCTCAACGCAGCCTCTATGCGCTGATCTTGCTCATTGCCGCCGCAACCTTTCCAGCCCAACGGGCCTGGGACGCGGGCAGCTTCGCTCCCAACTCCGCCCCCATTCTTCTTTCCGAAAGCTGGCAAGCTCTGGCACGCGACGGCAGCATCCCCAACCCCGCTGCCGAATGGGCAAAACACAATGCCATCCCCGGCGAGGATTGGGAAAGCTTCCACCCCCTCGCCTATGCCGCCGACGTCGTGATCCCCATCGTCGAATTCGGTCAGACCGACGCCTGGGCCCCCTCCACCGAACGCGGAACCTGGGGCTATCGCCTCTGGTGGCTGCGCTGGGTTTTCACCACCGCAGGCTGGATCGTCACCGCGCTGGGGGCTGCCGCCCTCACCGGCATCATCCGCCGCGACTGAGCCTTCATCTTTTCCCAAATACCTCCGCCGGAGGCATCCCACGCTTGCCAAACCGCGCCGCCCTCGGCCATAGCTCGGCAAACACCCGCAGGAGAGATCCAAATGACCGAAACGATGATTGCCGTGATCGGCGGCTCCGGAATTTACGACATCGACGGGCTGGAGGGCGCGGAATGGACCACGGTCAAAAGCCCCTGGGGCGCCCCCTCGGACCAGATCCTGACCGGACGCTTTGATGGCGTAAAGATGGCCTTTCTGCCCCGTCACGGGCGCGGCCATGTGCATAGCCCCACCGATGTGCCCTACCGCGCCAATATCGACGCGTTGAAACGACTGGGCGCCACCGACGTGATCTCAGTCTCCGCCTGCGGGTCCTTCCGCGAGGAGATGGCGCCGGGGGATTTTGTCATTGTCGACCAGTTCATCGACCGGACCTTTGCCCGAGAAAAGAGCTTTTTTGCCTCCGGCTGCGTTGCCCATGTCTCGGTGGCGCACCCCACCTGCCCGCGTCTGAGCGATGCCTGCGAAGAGGCCGCCCGCGCCGCCGGGATCAAGACCCACCGCGGCGGCACCTATCTGGCGATGGAGGGGCCGCAGTTCTCCTCAATGGCGGAATCAAAGATGTACCGCGAGGTCTGGGGCGCGGATGTGATCGGCATGACCAACATGCCGGAGGCCAAACTCGCCCGCGAAGCGGAGCTGTGCTATGCCTCCATCGCCATGGTCACCGATTTTGACAGCTGGCATCCCGATCACGGCGTAGTGGATATCACCGAGATCATCGGCACGTTGCAGGGCAATTCCGACAAGGGACGCGCCTTGGTGAAGGGGCTGCCAGCGCTTCTTGGTGCCGAACGCGCGCCCTGCCCTCATCAGTGTGACCGGGCGCTGGAGTATGCCATCATGACCGCGCCGGAGAAGCGCGACCCGGCGCTTGTGGCCAAGCTGGATGCGGTTGCAGGCCGGGTGCTTGGCTGATCTGAGCACAGGCCGTGAGCACAGGGCTCAGGCGCCCGCGCGCGCAATCCGCGTCAGGCGCCTGAGCCTTTTGTAAAGGGATATTGGCGCGCCCGTCAGGCGTTGACGCTTGCATGGCGGACGTGCTTCGGTCAAACCGCACCGGCGCGGCGCCCTCGGAATGACCTAGAGTGTCGGGCGCGCCGATCACGAAGCAAAGCCAGGGATTACACGCCCATGAACAAGACGAAGACCGTCAAGGACTACATCCGCACCATTGTCGATTTCCCGCATGAAGGGATCATGTTCCGGGATGTCACCACATTATTCGCCGACCCGCGCGGGTTTCGAATGGCAGTGGACCAGATGTTGCACCCCTATGCGGGCCAGCGCATCGACAAGGTGGTCGGGCTTGAGGCGCGCGGCTTCATCCTCGGCGGGGCGATCGCCCACCAGCTGGGCACCGGCTTTGTCCCGATCCGCAAGAAGGGTAAACTGCCCGGCGCAACTATCAGCCAGGAATACAAGCTGGAGTATGGCGAGGCCGTGGTCGAACTGCACAAGGACGCGATCCAGGCGGGTGAGAAAATCCTCGTGGTCGATGACCTTCTGGCAACCGGTGGCACCGCCGGCGCCGGGATCAAACTGATCGAAAAGCTCGGCGGCGAGATCATCTCCTGCGCCTTCATCATTGATCTGCCCGAGCTGGGCGGCCGCAAGCATCTCGAAGAGCTTGGGATGGATGTGCATGTCCTGTGCGAATTCGACGGGCTCTGAACGCCGCATAAAAGCCGCTGGATCAGCACAGAATTCTCACACAGGATCACAGGTACACACGCATCTGTGACTGGAAATTCAAAAAGCTCCCTGCTTAGGGGGCTTTTTTCATGGGTCAAATGCCAACCGGCAAACATCCGCCACATCCAAAGCGGCGCCTGTCTCGTTGTACCCCACAGATGTCGCGGTTGCGGCGTCCTCAGTGATACAAATGACAGGAGAGTTTTCATGTTCCGCAAGATCGCTTTTGGTACCGTTGCAAGCTTCGCCCTCGCCACCGCTGCCTTTGCTGATGGTCATTCCAAGGATATCGTCGACATTGCCGCGGGCAACGACGACTTCGAAACTCTGGTCGCCGCCGTAACGGCGGCTGATCTGGTGGACACGCTGAAAGGCGACGGGCCGTTCACTGTCTTCGCCCCGACCGATGCTGCGTTTGAGGCGCTGCCCGACGGCACCGTGGAAACGCTGCTGAAGCCGGAAAACAAGGATCAGCTGGTGTCCATCCTCACCTACCACGTGGTGCCCGGCAAGGTGATGTCCTCCGATCTGACCGACGGCATGATGGCCGCAACGGTTCAAGGCCAAGAGGTCACCGTGAAGATTGAAGGTGGTGCAATGGTCGATGAGGCTTCTGTGATCCAGGCCGACATCGAGGCGTCGAATGGCGTCATCCATGTGATCGACAAGGTCATCATGCCGGGAAGCTAAGACCCGGCCACACTCACGGATCTAGCGATATGTACGACAGGGGAGCCTCCGGGCTCCCCTTTTTTTGCGGTTTGCGCCTGTCGGATCAGAGACCCGGAACCACCGCGCCCGGGTTCATGATGCCGTGTGGATCAAGGGCGTTCTTGATCGCGCGCATGGCCGCCAGTTTGGTCGGATCGCCATAGCGGTCAAGATCACTGACCTTCAATCGGCCAATGCCGTGCTCTGCACTCACGGACCCACCGAACTCGAACACCAGATCATGAATGATCCGTTTCACCTCGCCGCGCAGATGCTCAAAGTCAGCACGCGTGTCGCCGGCGCCGGGGAAGACGTTGTAGTGCAGGTTGCCGTCGCCAAGGTGCCCGAAACAGTTGATCCGCAGACTTGGCTCAAGGTCGGTGATCGCCGCCCAGCCTGCCGGAATGAACTCCGGAATACGGGAGATCGGCACGGAGATATCATGACTGGAGATCGACCCGATGCGCCGATTGGCCTCCGGGATATGCTCTCGCAGAGACCAGAGCGACAGCCGCTGTGCCTCGGACTGAGCGATGACACCATCGTCGGACAGACCAGCCTCCATGGCCGCCCCGAACAGGTCTGCCAGCGCCTCCTCTGCATCCTGCCCCTTGCCGAGGCCAAGTTCGATCAGCACGCACCACTCGGGATGTGTCTCGAACGGTTGCCGCAGATCCGGCAATGTCTCGGCGAGAAACTCCAGACCCTGACGGTGGATAAGCTCAAAGGCACTCACACCCTCCCCCACGGCATCGCGGGCAAGGCTCAGCAGCTCTATCGCAGCTGCGGGATCGCGAATGGTGAAAATGGCCGTGCCCGGGCTTGCAGGGATTGGCGAGAGCTTCAGCGCCGCAGCGGTGATGATACCGAGGGTTCCTTCGGCCCCGATCAGCAGGTTCCGCAGATCATACCCGGTGTTGTCCTTTCGCAGGCGCGACAGCCCGTGCCAGATCTCTCCTGTCGGCAGGACGGCCTCCAGACCAAGGCAAAGATCGCGGGCGTTGCCATAGCGCAGCACATTCACACCGCCCGCGTTGGTCGCAAGGTTCCCCCCTATGCGGGCCGTACCTTCGGCAGCGAGGGACAGCGGAAACAGACGCCCCACCTCTGTTGCGGCAGCTTGCACATCGGCCAGCACCGCGCCCGCTTCGGCGATGATCACATTCTCCGCCGGATAGCTGGCGCGGATCTGGCGCATGCGCTCGGTGGACATCAGGATCGGTGCCGGACCGTCAGGCATCACCTGCCCCCCCACCAGCCCGGTGCCACCGCCGTAGGGGATCACACCGACATGCGCCGCGTGGGCCGCGCGGATAATTTCGGCGACCTCATCGACGTTTCGAGGCAGCGCCACGGCAGCGGCTTGCCCCTTATAGCGCCCGCGGGGCTCTTCCAAATAGCGGGTTTCGGGCGTGCGCAGCGTGTCCGCCGGAAGGCGGGCCGAGAGCGCATCGAGAAAGGCGGGATCTGCGGGTTTGAGGCTCATGAACACTGCATCGGCAATCTGCACAGCAAAGGCAAGCCCACAGTCGGGCCGCGAGGTCGCATCGCGCGCAACTGCACGCCAGAGGCGCGATACCAGTTTGCTCTGGTCTCAGAAAATCATGACGGTTGGCACAAGTAGACTGGCGCGGGTCTCCTGTCTGGAGACCGCACCAGCCGTTTGGCTTTGTCAGCCAAAGGTACAGTTCACCACATCACTCGCACAGGTAGAGTTTATCTGCTGCACCGGGATCATCACGTAAAAACTGCACGGCGCCATTCCCATTTTCGTGAACGCACCGTGATCTTTACGTGAGTTGCGCAGTGGAACTATGGCGGCAGGCTCAGGCCTGACCAACCATGGTCTTGCCCCGCCGGTCGCTACGCAGCGCAGAATAAAGGACATGAGTGCGCCAGCGCCCGTTGATTTGCAGGTAGGATTGCGCGACGCCCTCGTATTTGAAGCCGGAGCGCTCCAACAGCCCGCGCGAGGCGGCATTTTCCGGCAGGCAGGCGGCTTCGATGCGGCTCAGATCAAGGCGGGTGAAGGCGTGGTGGACCACGGCGCCGATTGCCTCACGCATGTAGCCTCTGCGCGCAAAACGGGTGCCGGTCCAATAGCCAATCGTCCCCGCCATGGCCGGTCCCCGGCGAATATTGTCAAGCGTGATGGCCCCGACCAGCGCATCATCCTCGCGACGGAACAGGAACAGCGGCATGGCAGAGCCCTGCGCAGTAGAGCGTTTGGCCCAATAGACCCGGTTGGTGAAGGACTTTCGGCTCAGATGATCCGGGGACCACGCGGGTTCCCAGGGCACCAGCGCGGCCTGGCTTTGCTGACGCAGTGAGGCCCATCGCCGGAAATCTGCATGCACCGGCAGCCGGAGCGTCAAGCGCTCCGTCTCCAGTTTAAGCGTCCGACGGGACAGAAGCATCAGGCCGCACGCCTCCGGGCAATCTCCTCCAGGCTCGGGGCGTCAGCCACCGGTCCGTAGAGGGCAAGCGCAGCCGGAGCCTCGCGCGAGATTTGTGCCGCCATGGCGCGCACATCGGCGGTGGTGACCGCGTCGATCTTTGCCACCGTCGCCTCCAGCGTCGGCACACGATCCCAGATCTGCACCAGACGGGCCAGACGTTCGGCGCGGTTGGAGGGGCTTTCCAGCCCCATCAGCATGCCCGCCTTCATCTGCGCGCGCGCGCGTTCGACCTCGGCATCCGACATGTCGTCGGCGGCGCGTTTCAGCTCGTCCACGGTGATCCCCACCAGATCGGAAACCTGATCGCCGGAGGTGCCCGCATAGACGGTCATCATGCCGGTGTCTTCATAGGCGCCCGCCTGCGAGAAGATCGTGTAGCAGAGGCCGCGTTTCTCGCGCACCTCCTGGAACAGGCGCGAGGACATGCCGCCGCCAAGTGCTGCCGCATAGATCTGCGCGGTGTAGATGTCATCAGCGCGGTAGCTCGGGCTCTCGAAGGCCAGTGCCACATGGGCCTGCTCCAGCACCTTGTCGCGGCGCATCTCGCCACCAACAAAACTCGCAGTCTCAACCCCTTCCTGCTGCTTTGGCTCCAGGTCGCCAAACAGCGCTTCCGCCGCTTTCACCAGCTTGTCGTGATCCACCGCACCGGCGGCAGACAGGACCATTTGACCGGGGCCATAGTGTTCGGCCACAAAGCGGCGCAGGTCTTCCTTGGAAAAGCTGCGCACCCGCTCGGCCGGGCCGAGGATGGAGCGGCCAATGGCCTGATCACGGTAGCTTTCTTCCTGCAGCCAGTCGAAGATGATGTCGTCGGGTGTGTCCAGCGTCTGGCCGATCTCCTGCAGGATCACGCCGCGCTCCACCTCGATCTCACGGTCATCGAAGATGGAGTTCAGCACGATGTCGGAGATCACATCAAAGGCAAGGTCCACATCTTCCTTCAGCACCCGCGCGTAATAGGCCGTAACCTCGCGGCTGGTATAGGCGTTGATATAGCCGCCCACGTCCTCGATGGCCTCGGCGATCTGCAACGCGCTGCGCCGCTTGGTCCCCTTGAAGGCCATGTGTTCCAGGAAATGGGCGATACCATTCTGTTCGAGCCGCTCGTGACGAGCGCCCGCCGAAACCCAGATGCCGATAGCAGCAGACTGCAGCCCCGGCATGTACTCAGTGACGATACGAAACCCGTTCGGCAGGGTGTCTTGTTTAACGGTCAATTGGCGATGTGCTTTCTGATGTGTTCTTCGATTGTGCCGAGATCATTGGCGATCCGGGTCACACGTTCCGATCTTTCATACAGATCTGCCATGCGCGGGGGAAGAGGCGGATGCACCCCGCAGGCGTCTTCCACCGCCGCCGGAAACTTGGCCGGATGCGCGGTGGCCAGCGTCACCATCGGCACGCCGTCCGTCAGATGCTCGTTGGCAACCTTCACGCCGACCGCGCCATGGGGGCACAGAAGCTCCCCCGAGGAGGCCAGCTCGGATTTTATGGTCGCCATCGTCTCCTCTTCGGAGGCACGACCAGAGGTGTAAATCTCGCTCAGCGCCTGCATGGCGCCCTGGGACACCTTGAAGCCGCCGCCCGATTTCAGCTCGTCCATCAGCTGCGCCACCGCCTTACCGTCCTGACCATAGGCGTAAAACAGCGCCCGTTCGAAGTTCGACGAGACCTGGATGTCCATCGACGGCGAGATAGAGGGGATTGTCTCGCCCTTGAAGTAACCTTCGCCGGACAGGCAGCGGTGCAGGATGTCGTTCTGGTTGGTGGCGACCACCAGCTGTTCGATCGGCAAACCCATCTGGCGGGCGATAAAGCCGGCAAAGATATCGCCGAAGTTGCCGGTGGGCACGGTGAAGGAAACCTTGCGGTGCGGCGCGCCGAGGGCGGTGGCGGCGGTGAAGTAATAGACCACTTGCGCCAGCACACGGGCAAAGTTGATCGAGTTCACCCCGGCCAGCTGCACCGAATCGCGGAAATCAAAGTCGTTGAACATGTCCTTCACGGCGGCCTGACAGTCGTCAAAATCGCCATCCACGGCAAGCGCATGAACGTTCGACTCTGTCGGCGTGGTCATCTGGCGGCGCTGCACCTCGGAGACGCGACCATGCGGGTACATGATAAACACATTGACCGCATCCAGCCCGCGAAAGGCCTCGATCGCCGCAGAGCCGGTATCGCCCGACGTTGCCCCGACGATGGTCACGCTGTCGCCGCGGCGCTTCAACGCCGTCTGGAACAGCTGGCCGATGAGCTGCATGGCGAAATCCTTGAACGCCAGCGTGGGCCCATGGAACAATTCCAGCAGGAAGTGATTGGCACCAAGCTGTTTCAGAGGTGCAAGAGCGGCATGATCAAACCCCGCATAGGCGCGGGCGATAATTTCCCGAAACTCGCTTTCGCTGAAGGAGCCGGAGACAAAGGGCCACATCACCCGGAACGCAACCTCTTCATAAGGCTGACCCGCAAACTCCGCGATATCCTCGGCGGACAGCGTCGGAATTTCGGCAGGGACATACAGCCCGCCATCGCGCGCAAGCCCTGTGAGCATGGCCTCTTCAAACGTAAGTTCCGGCGCTTGGCCGCGGGTGGAGATGTATTTCATGGCGTCAGTTCCTGTCAGGTTTTGGCGCGCGTACGCAAAAGAAAGGCGGCAGTCATGGCAGCCCAGATCAGGGCGAGTGAAAACCACGTGATGGCATATTGCAGATGGTTGTTCGGGATGCCCGTGGTGGAGACCGGCAGCGGGCGGGGCGCCTCGGCCCCGTCGCGCAGCACCACCAGAAGCGGCTCGGTGTTCAGCCGCTCTGCCATATAGGCGATGTCGCGGGCGTAGAGAATATTGGTGTCTTCCTCCGGCGGCGGCGTGGTCCAATCGCCCTCGTCCGGCCACAGCAGGTTGCCGGTGATTTCGACCGGGCCGCCAGCACGGGCACTGTCTTTGTCCGCGTCGCGAATATAGCCCCGGTCCAGCAGGATCCGGCGGCCCGACGCGGTCACAAAGGGGGAGATCACCCGGTAGCCAGCGCCCTGCGCTTCGGTCACCCAGAACACATGCAGCTCTTGCAGGGCGATTTCGCCTGCGATGGCCACGGCAAGATATCGGTCGGTCTGCGGGTCGGGGTTGGCCGGCAAGGGCACTGGTGCGGCGGCGATGCGGGTCTCGATCATCGCGAGGATATCTTCCTTCCACGCCAGTCGCTGCAGCTGCCAGACCCCAAGCGCCAGCAGCGCCGCAAGGCCGAGCCCGCCCACAAGGCCGAGAAAGATCATCCGTCGCATCGCGCGCGTGCTCCTGATCCGGTGGTCATAGTTGTCCCCCTGGAACCGCAAGGGGCGCGCGGGATGATCCCGCGCGCCCCGTTAGATACGTGCTGTTTGCCAAAAGGAAAACCGCAATCATGTATCCGCTACATTGAGATCAGTGCGCCAGTCCGGCGGTGCCCCAGATGTAGACCGCAACAAAGAGGAACAACCAGACCACATCGACGAAGTGCCAGTACCAGGCTGCCATCTCGAAACCGGCGTGCTGTTTCGGGGTGAAGTCACCCTTCATCGCACGGATCAGGCAGACGATAAGGAAGATCGTGCCGAGCACCACGTGAAAGCCGTGAAAGCCGGTCGCCATGAAGAAGTTGGAGTAGAACTCGTCACCACCGAACTCCCAGCCTTCGTGCAGCAGGTGCACATATTCGTAGCCCTGCAGGACGGTGAAGAACACACCGAGCACGATACCAATGGCCAGACCGTTGATCAGGCCCTTGCGGTCATTTTCGTGCACCAGCGCATGGTGCGCCCAGGTCACGGCACAGCCCGAAAGCAACAACACCAGCGTGTTGATCAACGGCAGGTGAAACGCGTCCACGGGATAGATCTCCGGCGCCACATATTCGGTGCCGACATAACGCTCCATCGGGTACATGGCGTGTTTGAAGAATGACCAGAACCAAGCGAAGAAGAACATCACCTCGGACATAACGAACAGGATGAAGCCATACCGCAGGCCGATCAGCACCACGGGGGTGTGATCGCCGGCCTTGTTCTCGGCGATGGTCTCGGACCACCAGCAGAAGGCGGAGTAGAGCACGGCGACGAGGCCCGCCCAGAACAGCCAGGCTGTAACGTCGTGCATCCAGAGCACGGCGCCAAAGAGCATGACGAAGGCGCCAATGCTGCTGATCAACGGCCAGATCGACGGCGGCAGAATGTGGAAGTCGTGATTTTTAGCATGCGCCATTTTAAGTGTCCCTCACCAAAGCGGCCTAGTTCAGTTCCGTCTCTGCCCCGGATGTATCTCCGGTGTCGAGGGCGGCATAGCCCTCGGGCAGATCGATCTCGTGAAATGTGTACGACAAGGTGATCGTATGCACAAATTTTGCCTCCGCGTCCTCGACAATCTCGGGGTCCACGAAGAAGGTCACAGGCATCATCACCCGCTCCCCAGGTTGCAGCACCTGCTCATTAAAGCAGAAACACTGAATTTTCTCAAAGTAGTAGCCAGCCGAATAGGGCGCCACGTTGTAGGAGGCCTGCCCTGCGACGGGACGATCCGTCGGGTTATAGGCCTCGTAGAAGGCCAGCCCGGTCTCACCGATCTTCAGTTCCATGATCCGTTCGACGGGTTTGAATTCCCACGGCATATCGCGGTCCTTCGACGCGTCGAAGCGGACCTTGATCGTTTTGTTCAGTACCTGATCAGACCCGGCATCAGCGACCTGGGTCACGCCACCAAAGCCGGTGACACGGCAAAACCAGTCGTAGAACGGGACAGAGGCCCAGGCCAGTCCGCCCATCAGGGTCACCACGCCGACCAGCTGTATCACTGTCTTTTTAGGACCGCTCATCGCCATCAGGTTTACTCTCCGCCTTCGATTTCGGGGAACGTAAAGCCGGCTGACGTCACTTTGACCATGGTCAGCGCCAATACCAGAACGACAAATCCGGCCAGCAGCAGGCCAACGCCAAAGTTGCGGCCTTTGCGTCGGTTGTGCAGCTCATGTTCCTTGCGCAAGCTCATCTCAGTTACCAGCCTCCCAGACCATATGGTTTCAGCAGCGCCTCTGCGAGGATCGCTCCAAAGTGCAGAAACAGATAGAGCAACGACAGCTTGAAGAAAGAGCGCTCCACTTTGAAGTTGTCATCCTCGCAGATCGCCTCGTCACGGCGCCAGATCTGCACGGCCCCTTTGAGGAACAGCGCATTCAGCACCAGCGCGACGGTCAGGTAGATCGGACCACCGACACCGGTAAAGGCGGTGGCGAGAGCGAAGGTCGCGAGAATGATGGTATAAACGAGGATATGCTTGCGGGTGGATCGACGACCATGTGTCACGGTCAGCATCGGCACATCCGCGATGTCGTAGTCGTTGCGCATGAAGAGCGCCAGCGCCCAGAAATGCGGCGGGGTCCACAAAAAGGTCAGCGCGAACATCAACCACGGTTCAATGGTCATCGACCCGGTTGCCGCGATCCAGCCGATGACCGGCGGGAAGGCCCCTGCCGCACCACCGATGACGATATTTTGCGGCGTCGCACGCTTCAGCCACATGGTGTAGACCACCACATAGAAGAAAATGGTGAAGGCCAGAAACGCCCCCGCAAAGACGTTGGTCGCCAGCGCCAGCATGATCACCGACAGGCCAGACAGCGCCAGACCGAGGCTCAGCGCTTCGCCTTTGTCGACTTTGCCTGCGGGAATTGGACGCGACTTGGTGCGTTTCATCACCTGATCGATATCGGAGTCCCACCACATGTTGAGCGCACCGGACGCCCCACCGCCAATGGCGATGAACAAAATCGCGCAAAAACCGACAACCGGATGCACCCCAACCGGCGCTGCGAGCAAGCCGACGAGGGCGGTGAACACAACCAGCGACATGACGCGCGGTTTGAGCAACGCAAAGTAATCGCCCAAGGAGGCGTCATCTTCACGGATCATGCTTGCGTTGATGCTGGCGTCGCTCATGTCTCAAGCTCTTTTCGGGTCTGTGACGGCCACGCATTCTAAGCGTGGCCGTTTTTCAGGAAACGGGCATGGGTGCCTCCGCACCTGCTCTGGCGAGCAAGGCGCAGAAGCAGAATCGTCCTCAGTTGGAGGCGACTTGGAAGCTTTGCGGCAGGCCGGCGTATTCATCGATCGCGCCATTCAGCCATTCGTCATAGGCTTCCTGGCTCACAACCTTGACCGTAATCGGCATGTAGGCATGGTCCTTGCCGCACAGTTCGGAACACTGACCGAAATACACGCCTTCCTGCGTCGGCTTGAACCACAGCTCTGCCAGACGGCCCGGAACCGCATCCTGTTTCACGCCGAAGGCTGGCATCGCCCAGGAGTGGATCACATCGGCACCGGTCACCTGCATAACGATGGTCTTGTTCACCGGAACAACAACCGCAGTGTCCGTGGCCAGAAGGAATTCGTCACCCGCATAGCCTGCGTCTTTGAGCTTCAGCTCCATCGCTTCGTTATAAACGAAGGGTGTCACGTCGGCGTCAGCCGGGCGCGCGCTTTCGTTCAACGTGGCCGGGTGTCCAATCAGGTAGCTGTCGAAGGCAAAGTCGTGATCGACGTACTCGTAGCCCCAGTACCACTGGTAGCCGGTGACCTTGATGGTCACGTCGCCTTCAGGGATTTCCTGCTGGCGGAACAGTTCCGGCAGCGAGAAGGAGCCGATGACGATCAGGATAAGGATCGGCACAACGGTCCACGCGATCTCGATCGGTGTGTTGTGGGTGAAGCTGGACGCTTCCGGGTTGGCGCGGCGGTTGAAGCGCACAATGGCGTAGAGCATCAAACCGGCGACAAAGATACAAACCGCAGTGATGATGATGAGAATCATGTGGTCCAGCTGGTGAATACCTTCCGCCAGTTCGGAGGCCGCCGGCTGGAAGCCAAGGTTGCCATCTGTCGGCTTACCAATGGTTTCCAGACCTTCTTGCGCCATTGCTGGAAGGCTCGAAAGAGCGGCGATAAAGCCCGAAAGCGTCAAAGCATTCTTCATGTCGTTTCCTGATCGCTTGATCGTTGCATGGGACGGGGTCGCGGAATCGTTCAGAAAAACTCTGCTGCGCCCGTTGTCTTTGAGGCTGTTAAAAATCATATTCTGGAGAGGTTATAAAGAGGGTAGCTCGCGTCATAGCGTCGCTTTCTTGACTTAGATCAAAAAAATCGAGGCCCATTTGATGGATACACCCGCATTTCGCCCCTTTGAGACCACCCTCCCCGAGGATGAGGCGCTGCCGGTTCTGCGCGACGCGCTCGCCGGAGCCGACGATGGCGAGATTTTTGCCGAGCGCACCAAGTCGGAGGCTCTGGTCTTTGATGATGGTCGCCTGCGCACCGCGAGCTACGACGCGGCCGAGGGCTTTGGGCTGCGAGCCGTCCGCGGCGAGGTGGCGGGCTACGCTCACTCCACCACTATGTCCGTCTCGGCCCTGAAACGCGCTGCCGAAACTGCGCGGCTGGCTGTCGGCGCCGGCGGCGGCACCATGGCCCCTGCCCCGCAGGCCACCAATCAGAAACTCTATGGTGACCTCGACCCGATCGCCGCACAGGCCTTCCCCGTCAAGGTGGAGACCCTGCGGGAGATCGACAGTTTTTCCCGCGAGCTGGATCCGCGCGTGGTTCAGGTCTCGGCCACTCTGGCCGCATCGTTGCAGGAGATTGAGATCCTGCGCGCCGATGGCACCCGGATGCGCGACGTCCGACCGATGACCCGTGTCAACGTCTCGGTCATTGTCGAGGACGGCGGACGACGCGAAAGCGGCACCGCGGGTGGCGGCGGGCGTGTGGGCCTTGATGGGCTGATCCTGCCGCAGGACTGGCAGGCCAAGGCCCGCGAGGCGCTGCGGATCGCGCTGGTCAACCTCGAGGCCGAACCCGCTCCGGCCGGGGAATTTGATGTGGTGCTTGGGCCCGGCTGGCCCGGCATCCTGCTGCATGAGGCCATCGGCCATGGGCTTGAAGGTGACTTCAACCGCAAAGGGTCGTCTGCCTTTGCCGGGCTGTTGGGGAGCCGCATCGCCTCCCCCGGTGTCACCGTGCTGGACGATGGCACGATCCCCGACCGGCGCGGTTCAATCACCATTGATGACGAGGGCACGCCCAGCCAGAAAACCACGCTGATCGAAGACGGTATTCTGGTCGGCTACATGCAGGATCGCCAAAACGCCCGCCTGATGGGGGTCGAACCCACCGGCAACGGTCGACGCCAGAGCTTTGCACATGCGCCGATGCCGCGAATGACCAATACATATATGTTGGGCGGTGACGCGGCCCCCGAAGATCTCGTCAAGGACATGAAGGATGGCATCTGGGCCGTGGGCTTTGGCGGCGGTCAGGTGGACATTACCAATGGCAAGTTCGTCTTCTCTTGCACCGAGGCCTATCGGGTGAAGGATGGCAAGATCGGTGCGCCGGTGAAGGGCGCCACCCTGATCGGCGATGGTGCCACCGCCCTTCAGAAGATCCGCGGCCTTGGCAATGACATGGCACTCGATCCGGGTATGGGGAACTGCGGCAAGCAGGGCCAGTGGGTGCCGGTCGGTGTTGGCCAACCCAGCGTGCTCATGGGTGGCCTGACGGTTGGCGGCTCTGCCACCTGAGACACTGTCGACACGCAAACATTCAGGCGATTCATTCCTTGTGATGAATCGCCTGTTCCAGCCCATCAGCCGCAGTCATGCCGCCATGGGTGCGCGCTTACGGTTGTTTAACGAAGTAGGCAAAATCGAGCCCGATTCAGCCCGAAACGGACACATATTTACCAAGTATCGCCCGCAAAACCTGTGATCGCGGCGTCAGTCAAATGCATGCGCGACACCAATATCGTTCTTTTTCAGTGACATAGCGAAAAGTACCGAAAAATCTCGATAAATCCGCGCGGTGTTCACCACCTGTTAACCGCGAAAGTCGTAAACCTAGTCTTGCAACAAGGCGAGGCGAGGGCATGACCGGAGAAGCAAATTCTTCCACTCACCCCCCACTCCCACCCACCACGGAAGATCAAAGGTATTCCTGGCTTCGTCTGTTGCGTTCCCGAGGAATTGGGACAGTGACCTTCTACCGGCTTCTGGCCGAGTATGGATCAGCGCAGAATGTGCTGGATAAGCTGCCCGAAGTGGCAGCGGCTGCGAGCGTAAAAGGGTACAGAACGTACTCAAAAGACCAATTAGACGCCGAGCTTGACACAGCAAAAGCCGCCAATGCGCGGCTTTTGTGCTTTGGCGATCCTGAATATCCCGCTCCTCTTGCGGCCATCCCCAATCCGCCGCCTGTGCTCTGGGCGATGGGCGATTTGTCGTTGTTGTCACGCCCGGCGATCGCCATCGTTGGCGCGCGCAATGCCTCGTCGCTGGGGCGGCGCATGGCCTATGCGCTGGCCCGCGATCTCGGCGCTGCAGGCTATACGGTGGTCTCGGGTCTGGCGCGCGGCATTGACGCCAGCGCGCATGAGGGCGCGCTTGGATCCGGCACAATTGCGGTGCAGGGCGGCGGCGTCGATATCATATACCCGTCCGAGAATACCCGGCTGGCGCAGTCCATTGCAAAGCAGGGCCTGCGCCTGTCGGAGCAGCCCATGGGACTGCAACCCCAGGCCCGCCACTTCCCACCGCGCAACCGCATTATCGCAGGCATCGGGCTTGCTACCATCGTTGTTGAGGCTGCGGTGAAATCCGGCAGCCTGATCACCGCCCGCGACGCGCTCGATCTGGGGCGCGACGTGATGGCGGTGCCCGGACATCCGTTTGATGCCCGCGCCAGTGGTGGCAACCTGCTGATCCGGGACGGCGCTGTTCTAGTGCGCGACGCCCAAGATGTGATCGACGCGCTGCCGCCGCTCGACCATTCGCCTGCCCCCGTGAGGCCCATAGATCCCGCAGACCTCCCTCCTCCTCCGCCGGAACGACGCAGCCTGCGGCAGACCGCCGCGCTGCATCAGCAAATACTTGATCGACTGGCCATGGCGCCCACCCCCGAAGGCCAGTTGATAGACGATCTGGACAGCACCGCCCGCAGGGTGCGCACGGTGCTGACCGACCTTGAACTTGCGGGCGAAATTGGCCGCGGGCCCGGCGGGGTGATCATCAAGAAACGCTGATTTCCGGGCTCCAAATGCGCCCGGCCCTGTAGGATATCCGGGCTGGCTTTCTTCGCCCGGATTGACATTCTCCCCTTGCGCGACACATGTTGCCCCGCCATAGAGCGCGATTAAACCCGTATGGAAAGGTGCCTATTTTTATGCCAGTCGTCGTCGTCGAATCACCGGCCAAAGCTAAAACGATCAACAAGTATCTGGGCTCCGACTACACCGTTCTGGCATCTTATGGTCACGTACGGGACCTGCCCGCCAAGAACGGATCGGTACAGCCGGACGATGATTTTGCCATGACCTGGGAGGTCGGCAACGACTCCAAGAAACATGTGCGCGCCATCGCCGAAGCGCTGAAAACCGACAATGCCCTGATCCTCGCGACTGACCCTGATCGCGAAGGCGAGGCGATCAGCTGGCACCTGCAGGAGGCGCTGACCAAGCGCCGTTCGATCAAGAAGGACACCGACGTCAAGCGGGTGACCTTCAATGCGATCACCAAGGAAGCTGTCACAGAAGCCATGCGCAACCCGCGTGAAGTCGACCTGCCGCTGGTGGAGGCCTATCTGGCCCGCCGCGCACTGGACTATCTCGTCGGGTTCAACCTCTCTCCGGTACTGTGGCGCAAACTGCCCGGTGCCCGGTCGGCCGGTCGCGTGCAATCGGTCTGCCTGCGTCTGATCGTCGAGCGCGAGATGGAGATCGAAGCCTTCAACCCGCAAGAATATTGGTCGGTGCGCGCCCATCTGGCGACCCCGCGCGGCCAGTCCTTCGAGGCACGACTGACGGTTCTGGGCGGCGAAAAGCTCGACAAGTTCAGCTTGGCAAATTCCACCGCCGCCGAACTGGCGGTGCAGGCCGTGGCCAGCCGCAAGATGTCGGTGCTGTCGGTCGAAGCCAAACCTGCCGCCCGCAACCCGTCGGCGCCCTTCATGACCTCGACCCTGCAACAGGAGGCCAGCCGCAAGTTCGGCATGGGCGCCAAACAGTGCATGAACACCGCGCAGCGCCTCTATGAGGCCGGTCTCATCACCTATATGCGGACCGACGGCATCGACATGGCGCCCGAGGCGGTCACCGCCGCACGCGAGGAAATCGCGACCCGCTATGGCAAGGATTATGTGCCGGGCGAGCCGCGCATCTACAAGAACAAGGCCAAGAACGCGCAGGAAGCCCACGAGTGTATTCGCCCCACGGACATGAGCCGTGACGCCAAGAGCCTCAAGGTTTCTGAGGACGACCAGCGCAAGCTCTATGATCTGATCTGGAAGCGGACACTGGCCTGCCAGATGGCCGGTGCCCGGATGGAACGCACCACGGTCGACATCGGCTCCGACGACAAGCAGGTGGTGCTGCGCGCCACCGGTCAGGTGGTGCTCTTCGACGGGTTCATGCGGGTCTATGAAGAAGGCCGCGATGATGTGGTGGACGAGGACGACAAGCGCCTGCCCCAGATCATGCAGGGCGAGAGCCTGAAATTTGGCTCCTCCCTCGCCGCGCAGGCTGAAAAGCCCGGCAAGGACGGCTCCCGCCTGTCCGAGGATGGCGCTACGCTGGCGCTGCAGCACCATACACAACCACCGCCGCGCTACACCGAGGCGACGCTGGTCAAACGCATGGAAGAGCTGGGCATCGGTCGCCCGTCCACCTATGCCAGCGTCATCACCACGATCCAGGACCGCGAATACGTTCGCAAGGACAAGAACCGCCTGTTCCCCGAAGACAAGGGGCGGATCGTGACCATCTTCCTGCTGAACTTCTTCAAGCGCTACGTGGAGTATGACTTTACCGCCGCACTGGAAAACCAGTTGGATGACGTGAGTGCCGGGGGCAAGGATTACAAGGAACTGCTGGACAGCTTCTGGCGCGATTTCTCGGCGGCGATCTCCGAGGCCTCGGATCTGCGGATCTCCGAGGTGCTGGATGTGCTGGACGAAGCGCTGGCACCGCAGCTCTATCCACCGCGCGAAGATGGCGGCGACCCGCGCCAATGCCCGAAATGCGGCGCAGGCCAGCTGCATCTGAAGACCTCGCGCACCGGCGGGTTTGTCGGCTGCGGCAACTACCCGGAGTGCAATTACACCCGTCCGATCTCCGGCGAGGGTGCCGAAGGCTACGAACGGGTGCTGGGCGAGGATGATGGTGACGAGATCCACCTGAAATCTGGTCGCTTTGGCCCATATGTGCAACGCGGCGAAGCCACGCCCGAGAACAAGAAGCCACCACGGTCCTCGCTGCCGAAACAGGGCAAGGACTACCTGCCCGGTTGGGGGCCGAACGACATCACGCTGGAACAGGGGGTGACCCTGCTGACCCTGCCGCGCGAAATCGGCGCACATCCCGATGGGGGCGTGGTGTCCTCGAACCTTGGTCGCTTCGGACCCTACATCATGCACCAACGCCCGGATGAGGAAAAACCGGTCTATGTGAACCTCAAGGAGACGCTGGACGTCTTCGAGATCGGCATGAACCGGGCGGTGGAGATGCTGGCGGAGAAGCGGGCCAATCCGGGCCGGGGCCGTTCCGCCGCGGCCAAGGCGCTGCGCGAGCTGGGTGAACACCCCGGCGAAGGCGGGCCGGTCAACATCATGGACGGGCGCTACGGGCCATATGTCAAATGGGGCAAGATCAATGCGACCCTGCCCAAGGACACCGAGGCCAAGGATGTGACCATGGAGATGGCGGTCGAGCTGATCAACGAGAAGGCTGGCAAGACGGGCAAGAAGAAAGCACCTGCCAAGAAGGCCACCGCTAAGACCAAGACCGCAGCGAAAAAGGCCCCTGCCAAGAAGAAAGCGGCCAAAACCTCTGGCGAATAACCGCGCTGGCGGGGGGCTCCCGCCCGTCTCATCAGCATTGAAAATGCAGACGCGCCCGTTGGGCCCGGCGCCGCGCTGACGCGCGGCGCCTCGCGTTTCACCCGAAGCCAGTGCCCAGAAGGGCGGCCATCGCAGCCTCGAAATCCTCAGGAGCGCCGTCCCCCTGCGTGATCGCCAAGGCTGCCCGGTCAAACGCCGCCGACAGTACCGTGGCGCGCGCGTCCAGCTCTCCGGCGGGCAGATCTGGCTGCGCTGCGGCCAGACCGAGACGCAGGGCCGCCCTGCCCCCGCCGGCGTCGATGCGATCCATCTCCTGCGCACCGAGGACCGAGGGGCCATCAACCAGCAGCAATTGCGCCCGCCCGTTGATCTGCATCGCCGCAAAGAACGCGCGGCTGCCCGCGGTCAACGCGCCCTCACCGACCGCCCCCTGCCCTGCGGCCTGGATGGCCTGCGTGACCGCCTCAGCCTCCTGCTGCACAACGGCGCGAAACAGCGCCCGCTTGTCGTCGAAGTGATGATAGAGCGCCCCCCGCGTGGCTCCTGCCGCGCGCACGATCTCGGGCGTGCTGGCCTCGGCATAGCCTTTTTCCACAAAGAGCGCGCGCGCCGCCGCGATCAGCCGGGCGCGCATCTGCGCCCGACGCTCTGGATTAGGAGTGGGTTTGGTTTCCTCTTGCATACATGCAGCCTGTTTGCTTATTAAAACATACTGCCTGTATGTTACTCTTGGAGAGAGACAGATGAAACCCACTCAATTCTACCCCGTGATCCAGACCCCCGACGTGGGCGCAACGGCGCGCTTCTACCAGACGCATTTTGGCTTCTCGCCCGTCTTTACCTCGGATTGGTACATTCACCTGCAAAGCGATGCGGACCCCGGCGTGAACCTCGCGATCCTCGACGGCAGCCACGAAACCATCCCCGAGAGCGCGCGGGGCATGACCTGCCATATGCTGCTGAACTTCGAGGTGGAGGACGCCCGGGCCGAGTATGACCGCCTCAGCGCGCTGGGGCTGGAGGTGGTGAAGCCGCTCTGCGACGAGGACTTCGGCCAGCGCCATTTCATCCTGAAAGACCCCAATGGCGTGCTGATCGACGTCATCACGCCCATCGCCCCCAGCCCGGCCTTTGCCGCTCAATACAATGCCGAAGCGCTGCCCGGCTGAGCCTTTCATCTTTTCAAAAATACCTCCGCCGGAGGCACGGGGCCAATTGGCCCCGTCGCACCATCGGTAGAAATACGCAGAGCTTTCCGTATTCGTTGACTCGACAGCGCAGCTAAGGCGATTAGCTTGATCCAGAGGAAATGGAAGGGAGAGTTCCATGAAAAAGGTATACGGCTCTGCTGCCGAGGCCCTGGACGGGGTGCTGTTCGACGGCATGACCATCGCGGCCGGCGGCTTTGGCCTCTGCGGCATCCCCGAACTGCTGCTTGAGGCGATCAAACAGGCGGGCACCAAGGATCTGACCTTTGCGTCCAACAACGCGGGCGTCGATGATTTTGGCATCGGCATCCTGCTGCAGACCAAGCAGGTCAAGAAAATGATGTCGTCCTACGTGGGCGAGAACGCGGAATTCATGCGTCAGTATCTGTCCGGCGAGCTGGAGCTGGAGTTCAACCCGCAAGGTACCTTGGCCGAACGCATGCGCGCCGGCGGCTGCGGCATTCCGGGTTTCTACACAAAGACCGGCGTCGGCACCCAGATTGCCGAGGGCAAGGAAGTCAAGGAATTCGACGGCGAGGAGTACATCCTCGAACGCGGTATCTTCGCGGACCTGGCGATCGTGAAGGCGTGGAAAGCTGACGAGACCGGCAACCTCGTATTCCGTAAGACTGCCCGCAACTTCAACCCGCCCGCCGCCATGTGCGGCAAGGTCTGCGTGGTCGAGGTGGAAGAGATCGTGCCCACCGGCAGCCTGGACCCCGATCACATCCACCTGCCCGGCGTCTATGTGCACCGCCTGATCCAAGGCGAGCACGAAAAACGCATCGAAAAAGTGACCACCCGTCCGCGTGAGGAGGCCTGATCCATGGCATGGGACCGCAACCAGATGGCCGCACGGGCGGCACAGGAACTCGAAGACGGCATGTATGTGAACCTCGGCATCGGCATCCCGACGCTGGTGGCCAACTATGTCGGCGACAAGGACATCACCCTGCAATCCGAGAATGGTATGCTGGGCATGGGCCCCTTCCCCTTTGAGGGCGAGGAAGACCCGGACCTGATCAACGCCGGCAAGCAAACCATCACCGAGCTGAACCGAACTGCCTATTTCGACAGCGCAACCTCCTTCGGCATGATCCGGGGCGGAAAGATCGCCGCTGCGATTCTCGGCGCCATGGAAGTGGCGGAGAACGGCGACCTGGCGAACTGGATGATCCCCGGCAAGCTGATCAAAGGCATGGGCGGCGCCATGGATCTGGTGGCGGGCGTGGGCCGCGTCATCGTGGTAATGGATCACGCCAACAAGCACGGCGAGTCCAAGCTGCTGAAGGAATGCACCCTGCCGCTGACCGGCAAGGGCGTGGTGGATCGCATCATCACCAACTTTGGTGTGCTCGACGTGGTTGAAGGTGGCTTGAAGATCGTCGAGGTCGCCGAGGGCGTCACCGAGGACGAGCTGCGCGCCGCCACCGAGGCAACCATCGTCAACTAGTCGACGGATTTTTCCGTCGTAAATGACACGCGTGGCGCGGTGATCGAGAGATCGCCGCGCCTTTTTTGCACGCCGCCCAGACCCTCGACGTTCATTTCATGGATTGGAAAACGCACCCGTCCGACACCATGACCGGCGGCGTTGTGCACAGGTTGCGCGTGACCCGATAGGCCGCGAGCACCTTTGGTACATAGTCACGGGTTTCCGCATAAGGGGGGACGCCCCCGTGCTCACGCACCGCTCCTGCGCCCGCATTATACCCGGCCAGAACCAGGACCGGATCGCCGGAGAATTCCTGCATGAGCACATCCAGGAACTTCACCCCACCAAGAATGTTCTGCTGCGCATCAAACGCATCCGAAACGCCAAATTGCGTCGCAGTGTCAGGCATCAACTGCATCAGCCCCTGAGCCCCGACCCGGCTGACAGCATCCGCCTTTCCACCGGATTCGACCGCCATGACCGCAAGCACCAGCGCGGGAGAGACATCAGTGCCAATGGTCGACGTCAGCAGGGTCACGCCATAGTCGGCAATCATGTCCTGCAAATCCTGCAAGCGCGGCGCGGGAACCTCGACGCCGCCCTCAAGCACCCCAAGCCCGTCCTGCAACCGCCCCGGCGACGCGCCTGCCAAATCGGTGCCCACCTCATCCCAGAACCAGGCAAACCGCGCGGCCTTCGCCGCCGGAGCAAGCGAGCCGTCCGGCGCAGCTGCAACGGACACATCGGCCGCGGGCTCTGCTTCAGGGTCGATCTGCACGGTGATCCGCTTCTGTGTGCCCGCAGTTGGTGGCCGGACCCGCTTTGCCTCAAAATCCGCAAATGGCACGGGCTGCGCCGCCTCCTGCGCACACACGGCACTCGCGACCAAGAGACCACAGCATGCGGCCAGCACCCTTTTCATATTACGCCCGTTCGTTTTCTGCTCTGATTTGAGAGAATCCTGAGCCAAAGCAGACCAAAAATCCAGTCTGACAGTCGGGAATTGGGCCATTTTGCCATATTTGCTCCTCAATCCGGCTACCCGGGAGGCGTCTACGTCAGCAAGAAACGGCAAATTCCCTTTGTGAATAGAACCTTACCGAATTTGCTAACATTTTTTTAATCTTAATGAAGCGTTTCCGGATTTCGGCCCAATTCCTGCCACGCTGCATGCGGATAACAGGGACATCCAAAGCGGGACGTCATCTGAAGGTGAGAGAGCAGATGACACTAAGCGCCCAACAGGATGCCAACATTCTACCGATCCTCAGGAGGGACGAACCATGATCAAATTCTTCAAGAACTTCCGCAAAGACGAAGACGGCGCCGTAACAGTTGACTGGGTTGTACTGACCGCAGCTGTCGCCGTTCTGGGCACCCTCGTTTACAGCCAGATTTCGCAGGGTGTGGTTGATATGACCGCTGACACATCAACCTTCCTCACCACGAACGACGCCGACTCCTACACAGCGCCGACTCCGACCGAGTAATTCGCACCCGTTGCGGATAGCTGAATTGCAAAACTATCCTGGGCCCATCACACGCATCGGCCCAGGATAAGCAATATATGTAGTTTGCGGAGTACGGCCATGAAGACGCTAAAAGCCTTCAGAGCAAGCGAAGACGGCGCAATATCAGTAGATTGGGTCGTCCTGACCGCTGCAATGGCCGCCCTATGTGCTTTGACCGCAAAGTTCATGAGCGATGAGACTTTCGCTCATCTCAACTCCATCGTCGAATACATGAGAAATCTGACATTCTGACCGGCTGAGAGACCTCAAGTCAGAGATGGACCAGCAAGTTGTATTGCCCGGCGGCGCGGCTGGTACCCGATGATGCCACAGAACCGTCCGCCGTAGGCGCACCACCGCCCTGAGTTTCACTGAAAGGGACTACCATGAGAGCAGTTTTCGGACTTGTGCTCGTCGTGGGCGTCGCCCTGGCTGGCGGCGCCGTCATGATGGCAAAGAACTACATCGAGAGATACCAGACGGCGCTGGCGCAAGAGCAAGCCAACCGGACCACATCCGTGCCAACCGTTGCGGTATTCGTCGCGAATGAAACGCTCTCGTACGGGCAACGCCTGACCAAGGAGTCTGTGCGGGCCGTCGCATGGCCAAAGAATGCCCTGCCAGAGGGTGTCTTCAGCGACGAGGCAACGCTATTCCCGTCTGAAAAGGCAACAGACGCGCGCTATGTCCTGCGTACCATGGAACGCAACGAGCCCCTGATGGCCGTAAAAGTAACCGCCCCCGGCGAGGACGCTGGCATTACCTCCCGCCTTGAAAAAGGCATGCGGGCTTTTGCCATTCGTGTTGATGTCGCCAGCGGCGTGTCGGGGTTCCTGCGGCCCGGCGACCGGGTTGATGTCTACTGGAGTGGCCAGCCACCTGCCCGCCGCGGCCAGGATCACAACGGTGAAGTCACTCGTCTGATCCAGACGAATATTGAACTGATCGCTGTCGATCAGATCGCAGGCAGCGACTTTCGGGACGCGGTCATCGCACGCACGGTGACGGTCAAAGCCCTGCCAGAACAGGTTGCGACCCTTGCTCAGGCTCAATCGACAGGTCGCCTGACGCTGTCCCTTGTCGGTGCCGAAGATGATACGATCGCGTCGCTGGTCGAGGTAGATCAACGCGCTCTCTTTGGATTGGGAGAACTGGACGCGCCAGTGCAGACCGAAGAGAAAAGAGTTTGTACGATCCGCACCCGCCGCGGTGCAGATGTCGTCGACATCCCGATCCCCTGTAGTGATTGAATTTTTTGAATATTTCCTGATCTAAGGACGCAAGGCCCGTATCTCATCTCAGAGGCGCGGGCCTTGTTCTTGTGGCGCGGGATCACCACGCGGCGCGTGAATACACGCTCCGAAGTCATTGATTCTTGCATTGAAACAAGAAGTCGCGCACATTGACCGCAAATTCGGGGCGCAAAGACCCCACACTCTGAGGCGTGATCCGAAAGGCAGGTCACATGTCAATTCGACGTTATTGTGCGGCAGCCCTCACTGGGCTGACCCTTCTGTTTGTTGCGCAGCCCCACGCCACTCTGGCGCAGGGGATCAGCGTTCTGAAAAAGGGCACCAATGCGATTCTGGATGTCCCGATGAATCGGGCCGTGGTGGTGGAGGCTGATGTTCCGTTTGCAGAGCTGAGCATCGCCAACCCAGGGATCGCAGATATCTCGTCCCTGTCAGATCGAACGATCTATGTGCTGGGCAAGTCTCCGGGCATGACCACGCTGACACTGCTGGACGCCTCCGGCCGTCTGATCACCAATGTCGACGTACGCGTTGCGGCAGATGTGAGCGAATTCAAGAAACGTCTGCAGCAGATCCTGCCCACCGAGAAAATCGAGGTGCGTACCGCCAATGACGGGATCGTCCTGTCCGGCAACGTCTCCAGTTCGCAACGCCTGCAGCGCGCCCTTGATCTCGCCGAGCGCTATGCACCGGATCGCGTCAGCAACCTGATGACAGTCGGCGGCGTTCAGCAGGTCATGCTCAAGGTACGCTTTGCCGAAATGCAGCGCTCGGTCAGCAAGTCACTTGGCTCTTCTGTTGCCTTCCGCTCCAGTCGCACCACTGGTGAGACCGGAACCTGGCTACAAGGCAATAATGGGCTCGGCCAACCGACGATCACCCCTCAGGGCGAGTCCTTGGGCGCAATGTTTGTCGGATTTGACATCGGCTCTGTTGAGTTCGGCATCCTTCTCGAAGCTCTGGAGCAAAAGGGCCTTGTTCGCACGTTGGCAGAGCCCAACCTGTCTGCCCTCTCCGGTCAGGAAGCCAGCTTCCTTGCGGGGGGCGAGTATCCGGTGCCGGTCGCACAGGACGAAGGGACGACAACCGTCGAATTCAAACCCTTTGGCATTGAGCTGAACTTTACCCCCCGCGTCGTGGACGGCGATCTGATCAATCTTGAATTGATGGCCGCCGTCTCCGCGATCGACACTGCCAACTCCCTGACCTTGAACGGGTTTTCGATCAACGCCTTCACGCGTCGCGAAACCGCGACCACAGTGGAATTGCGTGACGGGGAGAGCTTTGCCATCGCAGGGCTGATTGAGGATGAATTCCGTGACGGCGCCGCCCAGATCCCATGGCTGGGTGATGTGCCTGTGCTCGGGGCCCTGTTCCGCAGCGCGGACTACGAACGCAGCCAGAGCGAGCTGGTGATCATCGTCTCCGCGCATCTGGTGACCCCGACACGTGGCGAAGCGTTGTCGCTGCCCACGGACAGGATCCGGCCACCAAGCGAAAAGAACCTGTTCCTATTTGGTCGCACAGAGCGTGCCCAAGGGGGGGCAGCGGGTGAAGTGGCCAATCAGGACTTTAACGGATCCTACGGCTATCTCCTTGACTAACCCTGACAAAACGGTGGCGCAGATGTTGAAACACGCAGCAATTTTCGGGCTTGCCCTCCTGACGGGGGCCTGCGCCTACAAAGAAGCTGGCGAACCGCTGGATCCGAAATACTTCGGTGTGGCGACCAACAACAACACCGCCGTCCTGTCTGGCGACCGAAGCTACCGCGTGCAACTGGCAACACGGTTTGCCAACGAAGTGCCCAGCACGATCACCTTTGATTTTGACAGCGCACGCCTTGATGGCAATGCACGTCAGATTCTGGACGCGCAGGCTGAGTGGATCCGTCAGTTTCCAGAGGTTCGGTTCCGTGTGTACGGCCACACCGATGCGGTCGGCAGCCAATCCTACAACAAGCGGTTGGGTCTGCGGCGCGCACGCGCGGCCGTGAACTACCTGGTCACCCGAGGCATTTCACGAAAACGCCTGGAGGCGGTGGCCTCGTTTGGTGAAACCCAACCTCTCGTCCTCACGGCGCAGCGCGAACGCCGCAATCGTCGCACAGTGACAGAGGTCAGCGGCTTCGTGGCCGCGCGTGTCAATGAGCTGGACGGCAAATACGCCGCTGTCATCTATCGCGACTACATCACCAGCGCGGCTGCCGTCAGCACCTTGTCGACCGATTCGGGCCTGGACGAGTAAGCACCCTCAAGAGCCAGCGCCGTCTCCACCTGCGGCACGGCTCCTTATTCCTGCCGCAAGGGTAACGATTTGTTAGGTATGTTTAACATTCCCTACAATCGGAGTTTTTTGGCCCCAATCTCGCCTATATTGAGAACGACACTGTTCCCATAAGCGCCGTGTACCTTGTGGTGGGGGCGGCGTCGGTCCAGCATCGGCTTTGCGCCGGGGCCGAACAATGTGGGGATACTGGCGATGACGAGTGGGATTTCGCAAACCGAGGCTGCGCCGATCGCAGCCTGTACAATTAGCCGAGACGTGCAACTCTTCGATCTGTTGATCGAAGACATGGAGGCGGTGATGGGCGAAGCTTGGGGCGACCTGGGCTTTACCGAAGCGCTGGCGTTTTTCTATCAGCCTGAATCTGCAATGGTTGAATTCGTGGCATTGGCTATGGATGCCGAGGACGAAGACAACCTGCCGCTGATGGGCGAAATCATCACGCAAGCCAAATCACGCGGCATCAAGGTCATTCTCGTGGCCGAAGACGTGACCCCCGCGGCCCTGCACAAGCTGCTGCGCCAAGGGGCCGACGAATTCATCCCCTACCCGCTTCCCGAACAAGAACTGGCTGCTGCTGTTGATCGCCTGCGCGAGCCCGCAGCGCCCGCGGCTCCGGCAGCAACGCCGGCACGGGCTCACAAGCTTCAGGCGGACAGCCAGCGCGAAGGCGCGGTCATCGTCACTCAGGGCCTGGCAGGCGGGTCCGGCTCTTCGACGTTTGCGGTCAATCTGGCCTGGGAGCTGGCAGAGCTGAATGCCTCCGAACGGCCCTCGGTCTGTCTGCTGGATCTCGATCTGCAAACCGGCTCCGTGTCGACCTACCTCGACCTTCCGCGCCGCGAGGCTGTGATGGAGATGCTCAGTGAAACAGAGGCCATGGACGAGGACATCTTTGGCCAGTCGCTGATTTCGTTCCAGGACAAGATGCAGGTTCTGACCGCCCCTGCCGACATGGTGCCCCTGGAGTTCATCACCCCGGAGGACATCTTGCGGGTGGTGGAAATGGCACGAAGCCACTTTGACTTCGTGGTCATCGACATGCCCCATACGATGGTGCAATGGACCGAAACGGTCCTGAACCTGGCGCATGTCTACTTCGCGATGATCGAATTGGATATGCGCTCCGCTCAGAACGCGCTGCGCGTGAAACGGGCGCTGCAGTCGGAGGATCTGCCCTTTGACAAGCTGCGTTTCCTGCTGAACCGCGCCCCGAAGTTCACCGATCTCAACGGCAAGAGCCGCGTCAAACGCTTGGCAGAGAGCTTGGGGATTTCCATCGACATCCAACTGCCCGATGGCGGGAAAAGCGTTCTGCAAAGTTGCGATCACGGTCAACCATTAGCGATTTCCGCGCCGAAGAACGCGTTGCGCAAGGAAATCGCCAAACTGGCGAAGAACCTGCACGAGTTGGGACGCGCTGAAGCAGAAGCGGCTTGATCGATCGCGTGAACACCTGGGGGTATCAACATGTTTTCCAAGTATAAGAAACAAGCAGCCGCGCCAGCGGTGCCAAAACCTGCCGCCCCCGCATCCGTTGCCGGAGCGCCCCCCGCACAGGGGGTCAAGGCCATCCTGCGGCGTCCCGAGCAACGCGCTGCCGCCAGCGCTGCCCCGCAGCAGGACCGGGACCGCAAGCGCAAGGAACGCCTGAGCGAAATCAAGATCGAGCTGCACCGCGAGCTGTTGGAAAACCTGAACCTTGCCGCGCTTGAAAAAGCTACAGAATCCGATCTGCGCAACGAGATCGCCGCGATCGCCAGCGAAGTCCTGCAGGAAAAGAACATCGTTCTGAACCGTGAGGATCGCCAGCAGCTCAACAAGGAGCTCTACGACGAGGTGACAGGCCTCGGCCCGCTGGAAACCCTGCTCAAGGACGACAGCGTATCCGACATTCTGGTGAACGGTCCGCAGCAGATCTTCATCGAACGTGGCGGCAAGCTGGAACTCAGCGATGTGACGTTCAAGGATGAGCGACATCTGATGCGGATCATCGACAAGATCGTCTCTGCGGTGGGCCGGCGTGTCGATGAATCCAACCCCTATGTGGATGCCCGCCTTCAGGATGGCTCACGCTTCAACGCCATGGTGCCACCGGTCGCGGTGGACGGTTCGCTGGTCTCCATCCGAAAGTTCAAAAAAGACAAGCTTCAGATCGATGACTTGGTGAATTTTGGCGCATTTACCGAAGAGATGGCTGCATATCTGCAAGCCGCGGTTTCCACCCGACTGAACATAATCGTCTCTGGCGGCACCGGCTCGGGGAAAACAACCACCCTCAACGCGCTGTCGAGTTTCATCGACAATGCGGAACGGATCCTGACGATCGAGGATACCGCAGAATTGCAGCTGCAGCAGACCCATGTCGGTCGGATGGAAAGCCGCCCGCCCAACGTCGAGGGCAAGGGTGAGGTCAGCCCGCGCGACTGTCTGAAGAACGCCCTGCGGATGCGTCCGGATCGTATCATCGTGGGCGAGACCCGCGGCGCCGAGGTGATCGACATGCTGCAGGCGATGAACACCGGTCACGATGGGTCGATGACCACGATCCACGCCAACTCTGCCCGAGACGGAATTTCGCGCCTCGAAAACATGATCGCGATGGCGGGCATCGAGATGCCGATCAAGGCCGTGCGCAGTCAGATCGCCTCGGCTGTGAACCTGATCGTACAGGCCTCGCGCCTGCAGGACGGCTCACGCCGGATGACCTCGATCACCGAGATCACCGGCATGGAGGGCGATGTGATTTCCATGCAGGAGATCTTTCGCTTCCAGCGCGTCGGCCTGACGCCGGACAACAAGATCCTTGGCCATTTCACCGCAACCGGCGTGCGCAGCCACTACTCGGAACGGTTCCGTCTGTGGGGCTATGACCTGCCTGCGTCAATCTACGAACCCACTGTCATGGAGGCCCGCTGATGCAAATCGGAATTGAACCGCTCATCTACGGGCTGATCTTTGTCGGGGTTCTTGTGCTGGTCGAAGGCATCTATCTGGTCACCTTTGGCAAATCGATCAGCCTCAACAGTCGCGTCAATCGACGTCTCGAGATGATGGAGAAGGGCGCCAACCGTGAGCAGGTGCTGGACCAACTTCGCAAGGAGATGCAGCAGCACCTGAAGTCCCAATCCATCCCGCTGTACTCGCTGCTGGCTGAACGGGCGCAGAAAGCCGCCATCGCGTTTACCCCAGTGCAACTGATCCTGGTGATGTGCGGGCTGGCGGCGCTGGCCTATGTCGGTCTGAGCGTCGGGACCCAAGCCGAGCCACCAGTGCGCGCCCTTGCGTCTGTTATCATCGGCGTGGGTGCAGTGTTTTTCTGGGTTAACTCCAAGGCCAAAAAACGGATGGCCATGCTCGAAGAGCAACTGCCCGACGGGGTCGAGCTGATGGTTCGATCGCTCCGCGTCGGGCATCCGTTTTCGTCAGCCGTGCAAATTGTCGCCAAGGAAGTTGAAGACCCGCTGGCGACTGAGTTTGGCATCATCGCGGACGAATGCGCCTATGGGCGCGATGTTGGTGAAGCGCTGAAGGAAATGGCCGAACGTCTGGACATGCAGGATCTGCGCTTTCTTGCGGTGGCGGTGACCATCCAGCAGCAATCCGGGGGCAATCTCGCCGAAGTGCTGGCTGGACTGGCCAAGGTGATCCGTGCCCGGTTCCGCCTGTTTCGCCGCGTGAAGGCGATCACCGCCGAGGCGCAATGGTCCGGCAAATTCCTATCGGGTTTTCCGCTGGTCTGCCTCGTCTCCACGCTGATATCGGACCCGGGCTATTACGACAGCGTCATCGACCACCCCTGGTTCATACCGGCCTGTTTCGTCGTGGGTGGCATGCTCACGGCCAATCTGTTCGTGATGCGCGTGCTGACCAATATCAAGGTCTGAGGAGACTTCCATGAACCCGCTGACATTCGCTCAAGACCTGTTGATCGCGCAGTTCGGGGAGTTCGGTCCGCTTCTGGCGGTCGGCTTCCTCGGCCTGGTGCTGGTCGCCGTGGCTGTTGGGTTGATCCTCAACCAACCCGAGGATCCGCTGAAGAAATTGCAGCGCAATCTGACCGAACAGGAAAAGACAAAGCCGCAGAACCAACGCCTGCGGCAGGCAAATCGCAACGAACAACTGCAGAAATTTGCGAACTTTCTGGAACCCCAGGACGCCGAAGAACTTTCGGCCATGGAATTGAAGCTGCAACAGGCCGGTTACCAGTCGAAGGACGCGGTGCGCCTGTTCCACTTCGCGCAGTTTGCCTTGGGTCTCATTGGCCTCGGTCTGGGCCTGTTTTACGTCCATGTGATGAATGCCGACGTGGAATATAGCTCGCAGGATATGGCGCTGCGCATCATCGGGATGGGGGGGGCCGCCTATTTCCTGCCCCGCTACTGGATCACACGACGGGTCGAAGAGCGCAAACAGGCCATAACCCGCGCTTTCCCGGATGCATTGGACATGATGCTGGTCTGCGTGGAAGCCGGGCAATCACTGGATCAGGCGATCGTGCGTGTCGGACAGGAGCTGCGTTCATCCTACCCCGAGCTTGCCGAAGAGTTCGACGTGGTCGCCTATGAGATGAAAGCCGGCAAGGAGAAGGACAGGGTCCTGCGCGACATGGGCACCCGCTGCGGCGTACAGGATGTGTCATCCTTCGTGACGGTCATGATCCAATCCGCGGCCTTTGGTACCTCGATCGCCGAGGCGCTGCGGGTCTATGCGGGCGAGATGCGTGACAAACGCGTGATGCGCGCGGAAGAGGCTGCAAACAAGTTGCCAACCAAAATGACCCTTGCCACAATGGGGCTCACCGTGCCGCCTCTGCTGATCATTCTGGTCGGTCCTTCGGCACAGGGCATTGCAAACTTGGGAAAATAGGCCAAGCCACCATGATATTTCGGATCAGGCGCACCCATCTTTTCCGCCTGGTCTCACCCGCGGTCGCCGCCAGTGCTCTTGCTCTGGCGGCGTCTTGCGTGTCGGGACCAGGCAACGGGCTCGCTCCCATCGCAGCGGATGGCACCTGGGCGCCGGGCGTGGACACGCGAGCTGAAGGCGTAAGCGGACTGGATGTCGGCCACCGGCTGATGGCCGCAGGGCAATACGAGCTGGCCATCGACGCTTTCAACCGGGCGGCATTAGAAGACGGGCTTACGCCACAGGTTCTGTCCGGATTGGGGTCCGCCAATCTTGGCCTTGGTCGCCTTGGCCAGGCCGAGGCCCTGCTGCGCCGCGCCATCAAGGAAGAGCCCCAATGGCCACAGACGCTGAACAACCTCGGCACCGTCCTGATAGAACAGGGAAAATACGCCGAAGCGGAACAGATCCTGCGACGCGCCTACGCATTGGACAATGGCCAAAGTGACGCAATCCGCGATAATTTGCGGCTCGCTATCGAAAATCTTGACAACACAGGGCATAGTGGCGCCAACGGCGCGCAAGATAAACTGGTGCGACAAGGTGGCGGTCTGTACCGCATCGAAACGACACCATAGCGCCAGAGGCAGAGCAGAGAAGGACGCAAAAAATGCGCCATTTGGGACTATTGTCCGCAGGGCTGTTCGGGGCGCTGATCCTGGCCTCCTGCGCCAAGGAAATCGACAAAGATGCCGTCGAACGTGCGCTTCAGGACGTCAACGTCATCGATGAAAGCAACCTCAACAGCGTCGTTCTGAGCAGCTCAGACCCCAATGAGGCTGTCACCTACTTCCAGCGCAGCGTGCAGCAATCCCCTGATCGGATCGACCTCAATCGCGGGCTTGCCGGTTCTTTGATCCGCGCCAAGCGCTACACCGAGGCCGCTGCTGCATGGCAGCGTGTGGTGGACCTTCCGGAGGCAAGCAGCGATGATCATGTCGCGCTTGCAGATGCGTTGATCCGAAACAATGACTGGGACAAGGCGCGCGAAGTGCTGGACACGGTGCCGCCGACACATGAGACCTTCAAACGGTACCGTTTGGAAGCGATGATCGCCGACTCCGAGCAGGACTGGAAAGCGGCCGACAGTTTTTACGAAACCGCGGTTGGCCTGACCACCAAACCCGCTGGCGTGTTCAACAACTGGGGCTATTCCAAGCTAACGCGCGGTGACTACACCGGCGCAGAACGTCTGTTTGGCGAAGCACTCCGGCAGGATCCCAACCTGTTCACCGCCAAGAACAATCTGGTTCTGTCACGGGGGGCACAGCGCAACTACAGCCTGCCCGTGATCACCATGACCCAGACCGAGCGCGCAAAGCTGCTGCATACGATGGCGCTGTCTGCGGTCAAACAGGGCGACGTCAGCACCGGCGAAGGTCTGCTGCGCGAAGCGATAGACACCCATCCACAGCACTTTGACGCAGCCGCCCGCGCATTGGAAGCGCTCGAAAACGGCTGATCGGGAGCCTTTGTGATGCACTTCCCCTCTCAGGCCGCCCTCTGGTTCCTGCCCTTCGTTCTGCCGCTGTGCTATGCCGTTGCGTTGACTGACCTGCGAGGCATGCGCATTCCGAACTGGGCGGTGGACACTCTGGGAGGTGTCTACATCGTGCTGGGGCTTCTGGTCATGCCAACCTGGGCGGATTACGGCTGGCAACTGCTGCATCTGCCCGTCGGTATCGGCATCGGGTTTCTCTTCTATGCCGGCGGCCTGATTGGCGCAGGAGACGCCAAGTTCGCAGGCGCCGCCGCACCCTATGTTGCCTTTGCAGATCTCTCGCTGGTGATTATGCTCTTTGCAGCCATCTTGCTGGCCGGTTTCCTCTCCCATCGCGTCGCCCGCCACACCGCGCTGCGCCGCCTTGCGCCGACCTGGAAGAGCTGGGATGTCGGCAGCAAGTTCCCGATGGGTCTTTGCCTCGGCGCGACATTGGCGGTGTATCTCGGCCTCGCGGCATTTTTCGCGCCCTGACCGCTCCGGCCCCATTCGGGTGTCGTTGAAACTCTGTCCGGGTTTTCGCGGAATTGATGCAAGCCTGCCGTGGTCTTGCCACAGTATTGAATAGTCTCTTTGCAAAGATACGTGCGGGCGAAACTCCGTCCGCACCTTGCGAAAAGGCCGCTTGCGACATGAACATGCAGACCCCGACTGTCACCGCGCCCCCGCCCCCCAAAGGCCTGGGAGAGATGAAACTACCGCTGGTGATGATGCGGGATATCCTGCTGAAGACGATGTTCCGCAAGACGCTTGACACGGTGACAGATCTGTCGGAGGCGATCTGCCTGCCCGGGTCCGTCACGCAGGAGCTGGTCGACCTCGCCCGAGATCAGAAGCTGCTTGAAGCAACCGGCACGCTCAATGCCAATTCTGGCAACGAGATGGGCTATCAGCTGACCGATGCGGGCCGCGCGCGGGCACTGGATGCGCTATCACAGTCAGAGTATTTTGGCGCCATGCCGGTGCCGCTGGATGTCTACCGCGAGCAGGTGAAACGGCAGTCCATCCGCAACATTCGGGTCTCACGTCAGCAGCTCACGGCCGCCATGGGGCATCTGATCCTGCCCGATAGCCTGCTCGACCATCTTGGGCCCGCTGTCAGTGCCGGTCGCTCGATCCTGATGTATGGTCCACCGGGCAACGGAAAGTCCTCGATCTCCAACGGTATCCGCGACGCCCTTGGCGACCGGGTCTATGTGCCGCGCGCCATCGAATATGCCGGTCAGGTGATCACGGTCTACGATCCCATCGTCCACACCGCCATCGCGCCAGAGGTCGAAGACCCCAATGCCCTGCGCAAGCACCGTCGCTTTGACGAACGCTATGTCTGCTGCGAGCGGCCCACCGTCGTCACCGGCGGTGAATTGTCCTTGTCGATGCTGGATCTGGTCTACAACCCAACCGCACGCACCTATCAGGCGCCGCTGCAGCTGAAATCCACCGGCGGCATCTTCATCGTCGACGACCTTGGACGTCAGGCCGAAAGCCCGCAGGCGCTGGTCAACCGCTGGATCGTCCCGCTGGAAGAGAGCAAGGATATCCTCGCCCTGCAGTCCGGCGAGAAATTCGAGGTGCCCTTTGACACGCTGGTGATCTTTTCCACCAACTTCCATCCCAACGAGATCTTCGACCAGGCGGCCTTGCGGCGGATCTTCTTCAAGATCAAGATCGACGGGCCGGATCAGGAGAACTTCCTGAAGATCTTTGCCCTCGTTGCCCGCAAGAAGGGCGTGCCCCTTGATGAGGCCGCGCTGGTGCATCTGTTGAAGACGAAGTACCCGACCATCAACAATGTCTATGCCAACTACCAGCCAGTGTTCCTGATCGATCAGATGATCTCCATTTGTGAATTCGAGGGCATCCCCTATCAGATGTCACCGGACCTGATTGATCGCGCCTGGGCCAACATGTTTGTGAAGGACGAAACCATCGTGAAATAGGCCCGCCCGCAGCGCGCGTCTGTTTCCATCTGCACCAGTCGCAAGGGGGCGCTCCCGCCCGTCGCCGGATCATATATAATCCGCTCCCGTTGGGCCGGGCACCGTGCAACGGCACGGTGCCGGAGCACGCCGCGACGGCGGGAAACAGCTGCCGGAGCGAAGCGCCGGCCGGTCCGTCAGAGGACGGTAGTGCCTCCTTTCTCCATTTACTCTGTTGCTGCACCGCATGATTGGACTAAATGGGGAACATGCACGATCTACCACAACAGATTCTGTCCTGGTTCGCGACCCGAAGCTGGTCGCTCCACCCGCACCAGCAGGACATGCTGTCGCGCAAGGACGCGCCCGCCACCCTGCTCATTGCCCCGACCGGTGGCGGCAAGACCATGGCCGGGTTCCTGCCCACGCTGGCAGAGCTGGCCGATGGCAGTCACGCGGGGCTGCACACGCTATATGTTTCCCCTCTCAAAGCGCTGGCGGCGGACATCAAGCGCAACCTCACCGGTCCGGTCGCGGAGATGGGCCTGCCGATCCGAATCGAGGACCGCACCGGCGACACGCCCTCCTCACGCAAGCGGCGCCAGCGGGCCGACCCGCCACATATCCTGCTGACCACGCCGGAAAGCCTCGCGCTGATGGTGTCCTACGAGGATGCCGCGCGCACCTTCAAAGGATTGCAGCGGGTCATCGTGGACGAGGTACATGCGCTGGCCGAAAGCAAGCGCGGCGATCAGCTGATGCTGGCGCTGAGCCGCCTGCAGGCGCTCTGCCCCGATCTGCGCCGCGTCGGACTGTCGGCCACGGTGGATGACCCGGCGGCGATCGCAAACCGTCTGGCGTGCCATCCAGACCCCTGCCCGATCCTGATGGCGGATCCCGGCCCCGCGCCGGACATTCGCATGCTGGAGGTCTCCGACGCGCCGCCCTGGGCGGGCGGCGGTGCGGCCTATTCCATTCCCGCCGTGCTCGACCAGATCCGCCAACACACCACCACACTGATCTTTCACAACACCCGTGCGCAGGCAGAAATCTTCTTTCACAATCTGTGGCTTGCCAATGACGAGGGACTGCCCATCGGCATTCACCACGGCTCGCTCGACCGGCTGCAGCGTGAGCGGGTCGAGGGTGCCATGGTGCGCGGAGAATTGCGCGCGGTGGTCTGTACAGGGTCGCTCGACCTCGGCATCGACTGGGGCGATGTGGATCTGGTGATACAGATCGGTGCCCCCAAGAACGTCAAGCGACTGGTGCAGCGGATCGGGCGCGCAAATCACCGCTACAACGCCCCCTCGAAGGCCTTGCTGGTGCCCGCAAACCGGTTCGAGGTGGTCGAATGCCGCGCGGCACTGGAGGCCGCACGTGCGGGCGAGCTCGACGGAGATCCCCTGCCTCCCGGTCCGCGAGATGTGCTGTGCCAACACATCCTGATCGCCGCCTGCGCCGGACCGTTTTCCGCCGATGACCTTTATGCCGAAGTTACCGGCGCAGGCGCCTATGCTGCACTCTCTCGCGCCGCTTTCGACGCCTGTCTCGAATTTTGCGCCACCGGTGGCTATGCCTTGCGCGCCTACGACCAGTGGCAGCGATTGTTGCAACGTCCTGATGGGCTGTGGCAATTGCGCGATCCCCGCGCGACGGCGCGCATCCGCATGAATCTCGGCACCATTCAGGACACCGACACGCTCAAGGTGCGCCTGCGTCGCAGCCGCGGCGGCAAGCCGCTGGGCGAGATCGAAGAGGGCTTTGCCGCCACGCTCACCGCCGGAGATACCTTCCTGATCGCCGGCCAGATCGTGCGTTACGAAGGCCTGCGCGACATGACAGTGGAGGTCACCCGGAATGCCGCGAAAAAGCCCAAGGTTGCCACGTTCAACGGCACGAAATTCGCCACCTCCACCCAGCTTTCGGACCGAATCCTGCGCATTCTGAACCAGGAGGACTGGCCAGAGCTGCCCGACCACACCGCCGACTGGCTGGCGCTTCAACGCGAGGTCTCGCACATGCCGCGCGCCGGTCGCTTGCTGGTCGAGAGCTTCCCCCACGACGGGCGCGAACACATCTGCGCCTATGGGTTTGCCGGCCGCAATGCGCAACAGACGCTGGGCCTATTGCTGACAAAGCGGATGGAGGAGCTGGGGCTCGACCCGCTGGGTTTTGTTGCGACCGACTATGCGACCCTGATCTGGGGGCTGGAGCGGGTCACTGATCCGCATACGCTGTTCGACCTTGACGCCCTGCGTGACGGGTTAGAGGGCTGGCTGGCCGAGAATGCGGTGATGAAACGCGCCTTTCGGGCCGCCGCCACCATAGCCGGGCTGATTGAGCGCAACACGCCGGGGCAGCGCAAATCGGGCCGTCAGGCGACGTTTTCCTCCGATATCCTGTATGACACGTTGCGCAAATATGACCCCGATCACCTGCTGCTGGACATCACCCGCGAAGAGGCGCTGCGTGGCCTCGTCGACTTTGGCCGTATCGAGGAGATGATGTCCCGCGTCGGTGATCGCGTCGATCTGGTGCGGCTGTCGCGGATATCCCCACTGGCGGCCCCGCTGCTGCTGGAAGTCGGCAAGATCCCGATCAAGGGCACAGGGATTGAACGCCTGATGGCGCAAGAGGCCGAGGCGCTGATGCAGACATCCGGCCTTGCGGATCTGGCGCAATGACGCCATCCCCTGCTGTCATGCTGAACAACATCTCTGCCGGCTTTGATGTCACCTTTCACGGCGCCCGCTTGACCGCACTGGCCGCTCGCGCGCTCTGGTGGGGGGCTGAGACGACATTGGTGGTCTCCGACCTGCATCTGGGAAAATCCGAACGTGTCGCGCGCCGCACCGGCGTCTCTCTGCCGCCCTACGAGACCCGCGATACGCTGGACCGGTTGGAAACGCTGATTGCGGCCCTGTCCCCCACGCGAGTCATCTGCCTCGGCGACACGTTCGACGATGATATTGCCGCCAGCAGTCTGACCACATCCGACAGGGCACGGCTGCAGGCCCTGATGCAGGGGCGGCACTGGATCTGGGTCGAAGGCAACCACGATCCCGCGCCCCCCGCGCTGGGGGGCGACCCCGTGGCGGAGCTCCGACTCGGAGCGCTGGCCTTCCGCCATATCGCGTCACCAGATGCGGTCGGCGAAATCAGTGGCCACTACCACCCAAAGGTCCGTCTGCGCGGTCAGTCACGCCCGGCCTTCCTGCTGGACAAGAGCCGCCTGATCATGCCGGCCTTCGGCACCTATACTGGCGGGCTGCGCAGCACCGACCCGGCGCTCACCGCGCTGATGGACAAACAGGCCCTGGCCATTCTGACCGGCGCGCGGGCCCTGCCCTGCCCGATGCCCCGCTAACGCAAGAACGGCGCGCCTGATGGGGCACGCCGTTCCTTCATCTTTTCAAAAATACCTCCGCCGGAGGCCGCGACGCAGCAGCGTCGCTTCAGGCGGTCAGCCCCTCGGGCTCGGCCAGGTCGTTGGCGCGGCAGCAGGCGGTCACGGTATTGGCCAGCAGGCAGGCGATGGTCATCGGACCGACCCCGCCGGGCACCGGCGTAATCGCACCGGCACGTGCGGCCGCACTCTCGTAATGCACATCACCAACAAGACGGGTTTTGCCCTCGCCCTTTTCCGGCGCATCGATCCGGTTGATGCCGACGTCGATTACGGTGGCACCTTCCTTGATCCAGTCGCCCGGCACCATTTCGGGGCGACCCACGGCGGCCACAACGATATCGGCGCGGCGCACCACATCCGGCAGGTCCTTGGTGCGCGAATGGGCAATGGTCACGGTGCAGCTGTCGCCCAGCAAAAGCTGCGCCATCGGCTTGCCGACGATGTTGGAGCGACCGATCACCACCGCATCCATGCCAGAGATCGAGCCGTGATGGTCACGCAGCATCATCAGGCAGCCCAGCGGCGTGCAGGGCACCATGGATTTCTGTCCCGTTCCCAGCAGGCCCACGTTGGAGATGTGAAACCCGTCCACATCCTTAGCCGGCGCGATCGAGTTGATCACCAGATCCTCGTCCAGATGCTTCGGCAGCGGCAGCTGCACCAAGATGCCGTGCACGGCGGGATCATTGTTCAAATTGTCGATCAGAGCCAGCAGATCCGCCTCGGAGGTGTCCACGTCGAGCTTGTGCTCGTAGGAATTCATACCAACCTCGGTGGTCTGCTTGCCCTTGGAGCGCACATAGACCTGGGACGCGGGGTCTTCACCCACCAGAACCACCGCCAGACCGGGGGTGATGTCGTGCTCTGCCTTCAGACGCGCCACATGTTCGGCCACCTGGCCACGGACCCGGGCCGCAAAGGCCTTGCCGTCAATGATTTCTGCTGCCATCGCTTTATTCCTTGTCTCGGTGCACACCCCGGTGGGGGCGCGGCTCAAGTCTCCGGGATTTCCCGCGCCTCGCGCGAAATCGACCAATCCACCATATCGCGCCAGATGCCTTCAACCAGCTTGGGATCAAGCCCCTCGGCCTCGGCCGTCCGGCACGCATTGGCGATGACCTCCTCCACCCGGGACTGGATCCGTGCCGGCCATCCGTTGGCCTGCTTCAAGGTCACGGCGCGGTCGATATAGGCCACGCGATCTCGAAGCAGTTTCACCAGCTCCACGTCGATCTCATCGATCGCCTGACGCAGTTCGGACATGTCGGCACAGTCTTGCGGCGGTTTGCGGTGGGTCATCTGTTTCAAAACTCCTACGGCCCGGGGAACCTCCCCGGGCCGCAGATTGCCTATTTCAGGCCTTAGAACAAGCCTTCGATCAGGCCCTCTTCGTTCAGGCGGATGCTTTCCGACGCCGGGGTGCGCGGCAGACCCGGCATGGTCATGATCTCACCGCAGACAACAACGATGAAACCGGCGCCCGCCGAGAGGCGCACTTCGCGTACCGGCACCGAGTGACCGGTCGGCGCGCCGCGCAGGTTCGGGTCGGTCGAGAAGGAATACTGGGTCTTTGCCATGCAGACCGGCAGATGACCGTAGCCCGCATCTTCCCATTCTTTCAGCTGGTTGCGAATCTTCGCGTCGGCCAGAACCTCGTCGGCGCGGTAGATGCGCTTTGCGATGGTTTCGATCTTCTCGAACAGCGGCATCTCGTCGGGGTAGAGCGGACCGAAGTTCGCGGAGCCACCTTCAACCAGTTCAACCACTTTCTCCGCCAGCGGTGCGGAGCCTTCGGAGCCCAATTCCCAATGGCGCGAAAGGACCGCGTCAACACCGTGGGTGGCGACATATTCCTTGACCGCGTTGATTTCCGCCTCGGTGTCGGTGACGAAGTGGTTGATTGCCACAACCGCCGGCACGCCGAAGGATTTCACGTTCTCGATGTGACGGCCGAGGTTGGCGCAGCCGTTCTGCACCGCTTCGACATTTTCGGCACCAAGGTCGGCTTTGGCAACGCCGCCGTTCATCTTCATCGCGCGCACGGTGGCCACGATCACCACAGCGGAGGGCGCGAGACCAGCCTTGCGGCATTTGATGTTCATGAACTTCTCGGCGCCAAGGTCAGCACCAAAGCCCGCTTCGGTGACAACAAAGTCGGCGACTTTCAGCGCGGTCTTGGTCGCGATCACCGAGTTACAGCCGTGAGCGATGTTGGCAAACGGGCCGCCATGCACGAAGGCCGGGTTGTTTTCCAGCGTCTGCACGAGGTTCGGCTGCATGGCATCCTTCAGCAGCACGGTCATCGCGCCTTCGGCCTTGATGTCGCGGCAGTAGACGGCGGTCTTGTCGCGGCGATAGGCCACGATGATGTCGCCGAGACGCTTTTCCAGATCCTTGAGATCGTCTGCAAGGCAGAGGATCGCCATGACTTCGGACGCCACCGTGATGTCAAAGCCGGTCTCGCGCGGGAAGCCGTTGGACACGCCACCGAGGGAAGCCGTGATCTGACGCAGGGCACGGTCGTTCATGTCGACCACACGACGCCATGCGACGCGGCGAATGTCGATGTCCAACTCGTTGCCCCAGTAGATGTGGTTGTCGATCATGGCCGACAGCAGCGAGTGGGCAGAGGTGATGGCGTGGAAGTCGCCGGTGAAGTGGAGGTTCATCTCCTCCATCGGCACGACCTGCGCGTGACCACCGCCGGCAGCGCCACCCTTCATACCGAAGTTCGGGCCGAGGGAGGCTTCGCGGATGCAGACCATCGCGTTCTTCCCGATGCGGTTCAGGCCATCGCCCAGACCCACTGTGGTGGTGGTCTTGCCTTCGCCCGCCGGTGTCGGGTTGATCGCGGTCACCAGGACCAGCTTGCCGTCTTCGCGGCCCTGCACGGAGTTGATGAACTCCTGGCTCACCTTGGCCTTGTCGTGGCCGTAAGGCAGCAGATCTTCGTTCTTCATGCCCAGTTTGGCGCCGACCTCCTGGATCGGGAGCTTGTTCGCCTCGCGGGCGATTTCAATGTCACTCTTGTAGCTCATGGCCTGGTTCCTAAGTGTCGAGTTGGCAGGGGCCGGCAACGGGCACCGGTACTCCCCTACGCTTATCCCGTCATGAAAAACACGCGCCCCTAGTTTCCGACATAATTGCGCTTCAGAACGTCGTCAGCGGCATTCGAAGGCCCACGATCAGGCCCTGAGGCAGAATATTCTTCCACGCATAGCTCAGCGCGCACCACCCCAGCCGCGTTGAGCGGGCACATAGAGGCGCAAAATGTCGCCCAGCCTGACCTGCCCCGGACGTTCCACCCAGGCGGTGATTCCCCGCCTGTTGGCCGCCGCCGTCTTGAACTTTGGACCATAGCCCGCGTGATCCTTCTCGATCTCGCGTCCCGGCAAGATGCAGGGGCGATTCTCCATATCGACGGTCAGGGTCACCCCGTCCGCCCCCTGCAGGCGCGCAGACGGGGGAACGAATGTAAAATCGGGTATGCCTCGGACCACCATGGTCGCACCAAGATGGCGTGGATCAACCCGATCCAGCCCCATATCAGCCGCGATAAGCGCCAGCTCTTCTTCCGACAGGATGGTCATCTGACGCACGTTGCGAATTTGGGTGCCCGTCTCGTAGAGGTTCTTGACCCGCACACAGGAGGCGCGTTCGGTGCCCTCATGCCGTGCGCCGGTGATCCCGTGAAACCCCAATTCGAGCGCCTCACGCGCCTCGGCCTGGATGCCGCTGTCGGCCGGCACCATGCCAAGCCAAGTGATTTCGCCACTGAATTCGGTTTCTGTAAGGACAGGCATGTCATCGACTTTCTGCGCTGGAAGGGAGCGCGCAGTCTAGCCGATCACACCTCGGTCACAAGTGCGATCCGCCCAGATGATCCCGGCGCACACGTGCCTCAAGCAAACTGATTGCCCAGACGATCACGACCACGGCAAACAATTCGAACAGCTCTTCATATATCATGGCGGTAGCCACCGTTTGTGGATCCAGTGTCAGACCAAAATCGGCCAGTTTGCGACCGATGCCATCCAGGCTCTTGGCGACGACCAAAAGCCCCAGCGCGCCGCAGCTGCACCAGGCCCAAGCTGCCCCGCGCCGCACCTCAGCCCAGAGCACCGGCAGATTGCGCCTGCACAGGCGCCAGGCTACGGCCAGCACCATCAGGATCACCACAAGTCCCACGATCTTTTGCAAATATGGCGCGTCGCCAGAGTACAGCCGCAGTTGCAGGATACCGTCGTCGAGAAAGCGTTTGTCGAAATCCATCTCGCGGCTGAACAGCAACAGGAACAGCGCGAGTATCTGCCATTGCGATCCAAACACGCGTCCCGGTGCAAAATAGATCACCATGATCGCGCATAGGCCCCAAAGCACGGCGGAGGCCACCTCGACCGGTCCCCCCTCGTGCAGAGCGGCGCTGAGAGGGCTGTAGTAGACCTGCGCAACCCAGACCGCAAAGCCCCCGCAGAGGGTCGCCAAAGCCGCAAAAACCAGCGGCGCAGGAATGCGCGGCGCGAATATACCCGCTTCAGGCATGAGGGGAGCGGGCGACAGATCAGTGAAAGGAATACGCACGACGGCTCCCGGGGCGGTGACAGATGCTGCCTATATCTGAACGCGGGCAAGTGCGATCAAGGGGGACATGACATTTTTATGACACGGCCGGGGCGTCGCCCAATCCTTTGATACATAAATGAAAAAAGCCGCAGCGAGATGCTGCGGCTTTTCTTCAACTGTAAGAACGTGGCGGAACGCCGGGGCCCTATCAGGCCGAAGGTTCGGGTTCCATATCGCCGTCCGGCGGCGATTTCTTCGACTTTGCTTTCGGGATCGCAGTGATTGAGGTCGCGCCGGAATCCGCGTCGTCGTCTGCATCATCGTCGACCTGCGGCGGCTCGCCGTTCATGACGCGCTTGATCTCTTCGCCTGTCAGGGTCTCGTACTCCAGAAGACCTTCTGCAAGACGCTCCCACTCTACCTTTTTGTCCTGCAGGATCTGATAGGCCTGCTGATAGGCGTTTTCGATGAAGGTGCGCACTTCCTCTTCGATCAGCTCTTTGGTGTTGGCAGAGACGGAGAACCCACCGGTATTGCCGGAATAGCCCTCATGCGCTTCGGCGTAGTCGATATTGCCGACCTTGTCCGACATGCCCCAGCGCAGCACCATCGCACGCGCGAGCTGGCTGGCCTGTTGGATATCACCTGCCGGACCGTTGGACACGTGGCCCTCGCCGTATTTGATGATCTCTGCAGCCTTGCCAGCCATGGTCATTGTCAGCTTTTGTTGACATTCATCTTTGTGCCAGTTCAGCCGGTCCATCTCTGGCAGTGAAACAACCATGCCGAGCGCGCCGCCACGGGGAATGATCGTGGCCTTATAGACCGGGTCACATTCGGGCAGCATCAGACCGACCACAGCGTGGCCCGCCTCGTGATAGGCTGTTTTCTCTTTCTGATCGGCGGTCAGCACCATGGAGCGGCGCTCCGCCCCCATCATCACCTTGTCTTTGGCGTTCTCGAAATCTTCCATGGTGACAAAGCGGCGTCCCACACGCGCGGCCATCAACGCCGCCTCGTTCACAAGGTTCGCCAGATCGGCACCGGAGAACCCGGGCGTACCACGGGCGATGATGCGCAGATCCACGTCAGCGCCCAGCGGAGTCTTGCGGGCGTGCACGCCGAGGATCTTCTCGCGGCCTTTGATGTCAGGGTTGCTGACGGTCACGTTACGGTCAAAGCGGCCAGGCCGCAGCAGCGCCGGGTCAAGCACGTCCTTGCGGTTTGTGGCCGCCAGAATGATAACGCCCTCGTTGGCCTCAAAGCCGTCCATCTCCACCAGAAGCTGGTTGAGGGTCTGTTCGCGCTCGTCATTGCCACCGCCATAACCCGCACCACGATGACGGCCCACGGCGTCGATCTCGTCGATAAAGACGATACAGGGCGCGTTCTTCTTCGCCTGTTCGAACATGTCGCGCACGCGGCTGGCACCTACGCCCACGAACATCTCGACAAAGTCGGACCCGGAAATGGTGAAGAAGGGCACACCCGCCTCGCCCGCGATGGCGCGCGCCAGAAGCGTTTTACCCGTGCCCGGAGGACCCACCAGCAACGCACCTTTGGGGATCTTGCCACCAAGACGAGAGAACTTCTGCGGGTTGCGCAGGAATTCCACGATCTCTTCCAGCTCTTCCTTGGCCTCGTCGATGCCCGCGACGTCGTCAAAGGTCACGCGGCCATGCTTCTCGGTCAGCATCTTGGCCTTGGACTTGCCAAAGCCCATGGCGCCGCCTTTGCCACCGCCCTGCATGCGGTTCATGAAATAGATCCAGACACCGATCAACAGCAGGAACGGCAGAAGGGTCAGCAAGAAGGACTGGAATGTCGACTGCTGCTGCTTTTCCGCGCGGATAGGGATGTCTTTGGCGATCAGCATTTGGGTGACTTCGGCATCGCCCGGCTTGATCGTCGTATAGCTCTGACCGTCAGAGGTGGTGTAGCGGACCTGCTCGCCATCCAGCGTCACGGTACTGACCTGACCGTTGTCAACGGCGGTCACAAATTCCGAATAAGTCTTCTCGCGGCTCTGAAGTGTGCTGCCGGACCCGCTGAACAGATTGAACAGGGTCACGACGAGCAGGAACAGAACTACCCAGAAGGCGATATTGCGTGCGTTGCCCAAAATGGCTCTCCCAAGAATTCCAAGGACGCCACGGCTCTAGCACGCGACGACCATCAGTTGCACCTAAAATAAGGATGATTTGGTGAGGTTCAATGCGATAACGACCGCGTCGCCCAAGTCTCCGACAGTCGCATTGCCGCAGTTGACCAGACGGACGATTGCTCTAGGGGCGGAACAGCGATCAATTCGCCTCCCTGCCAGACGGCAGGCAAAGGTTTTAAGACCTCTCGGGGCACCGCATGACGGCGCCAATCTTCCATCAAACGAAGCCCATCGTCACCAAGTGCGCGCAGTTTTGTGTCGTGAGGAATGTTGGGAGGCACGCTCAATTTCCAGGCATTGTCCCACACCACGTCGCTGCGCTGCTCAGAGACATGTTCGATGCATGTCTCGCGCACGGCCTCATATTCCCGACACACCCAGATTCGGTCGGATTTCACCACGAGCTGACACCCCTGCAGCGTGAGACCACGCCCCTCTCGAAGCGCATGGCACGCATCCAACAAGGGCGCCCGCCGCGGCGGGTAGTCAGCACCACTGACGTAAGTGATCGCTGCGACCAGCAGTCGCCGTGCGACCTCGTCCTGAAGATCATGAAACCCTGCACGATCAAGCACTACCGCCCCCAATCGAACCTGTCCCAGCTCTGCCGCCGCGACTCGCATGGCGTGATCCAGCGCCGCGTCCGCCATCCGCATATTGTCCGCAACGGCGGTCAGCGCATCAATGGTCAGTCCGAGCGGCTCCAACGCTGTCAGCGCCTCTCGCACCCGCACCCGTTCGAACCGCGTATCGTTGTTTGAAGGGTCGTCGATCCAGGGAATGCTTCGATCCGTCAGATAGGTGCGCAAGTCCTTTCGGTGCACGCGAAGCAAAGGGCGAAGCAGCTCGATACCGTCGCGCAGGTGCCGGACCGACATACCCGACAGGCCGGTCACCCCCGACGCTCGGCGCAGGCGCATCACCAGGGTTTCAGCCTGATCATCCGCCGTATGCCCAACCGCGACGGCCTGAAGACCGCGCGCTTTGGCCCACAGAGCAAGCAGACGGTATCTCGCCGCACGGGCCTCACCTTGCAGATTTCCGCTCTCGGCAGGGGAGTGCCATGTCAATATGTCATGCTGAAGACCAAGTTCGGCCGCGCGGGCTGCCACGCACTCGGCCTCCTGGCGTGATTCGCGGCGCAAACCGTGGTCGACGGTGGCCACGTACACCTCCGTCTCACTGGTCCGAGACATTGCGTTGAGCAAATGCAGGAGCGCCATTGAATCGCTGCCGCCTGAGACGGCAACGCCCAATTTCTCTGGTAGGGTTCCGAGGCGGGCCCTGATCTCTGTGATCAAGGCCTCTTCTGTTGGGATCAGGAGCACGCCAGCGTGGACCGCTCCGCCTCGGCAGCGGTCACTGCGGGATCATTCGGAAAGCGAACTGCAACCTCCGCAAGGGTGATGCAGGCCTGATCGACCTGCCCCAGACGCCCCAGCGCGGCCCCGAGTTCGAACAGCGCTTCAGGCGCGATCGTGCCAGAGGTATCGCCGGTAAAGGCGGCAAGATAGGCGCGTGCGGCCTCTCGGATGTCCCCTAGCCCGTCCAGCGCCTTGCCCCGACCAAAATCAACCTTGGCCGTCAGCGGGCTGCCCGGGTAGGCCTCCTTGAATGTGGCGAACTTGTCGGCGGCAGCTTGATAATTCTGACCGTCCAGATCTCCCATCGCGGCCTTGTAGTCGGCCTCTTCGCCAATGGCGAGCTCACCAGCGCCTTCGATGACGGCATCGCCGTCAGCGGGCACCGGCGTCTGGCCCAGTCCGACCGCTGCTTCGCCGGCGATCTCACCGCCCAATGTCGTTGTCTCACCCAGCGTGGAGAGGTCCCCGCCTTCCAGCTCAACAAGGCGGAACTCAAGATCCCCGATCCGGTTGGTGCCATCTTCGACGATGCGTTGCACACGATACTGCAGCTCTTCGGTCTTGGAGGTCAGGCGCTGCAACTCAGCCTCGATCGCGGTCACGCGATCCAGCACCGAGGTTCCTGCGAGAGATGCCGAAGGTGCGCCTGTGGTGGACAGCTCTCGGTTAAGGCGCTGTACTTCCACATGCAGGACCGTAAGCTCCTGACGGATATCCGCCAAGGTCTGCTCCCGCTCCTGTGTGACGCCGGGAACGACGCTGACCGCAATCAGCGCCGTTGCGAGGAAAAACTGCCGCAAGCCCTTCATGCGCGTCAGCTCACTGCGCCGCCCGCCAGCACGGTCACCGCGCGACGGTTCTGATTGTAGCAGCTCTGTGCCGAACAGATCTCGATGGGACGTTCTTTGCCGAAGGATACGGTCTGGATGCGATTGGCCGCGACGCCCTGAGAAATCAGGTACTCGCGTGCAGAGTTGGCACGGCGCGCACCAAGTGCAAGGTTGTACTCACGGGTGCCGCGCTCGTCCGCGTGGCCCTCGATGGTCACAACATATGAAGGATTTGCATTCAGCCAGCGCGCCTGACCGTCCAGCACGGTGCGGCCCTCGGGCGAAATGCTGGACTGGTCCACCAGGAACAGCACGCGATCCCCGATCGCCTCGCGGAAGTAGGCGGGGCTGGACGGGTCTGCCGTGCTGCCAACGGCGCCGAGGCCGGTGCCGCCACTGCCTGCGTTGGTGTCATCCCAACGTGCATCGGAACAGGCTGCAAGGGCCAGGCCCGCAACCAAGAGAATAGCTTTGTTGATACCGCTCATCTGAAATCGCCTCGTGTGATCGGACATTTCTTGCCGAAGTGTTAGCATGTTCTGCCTGACCGCGCCACGGGCTTGAAGCCCCCGCGCCCGATCAGACGGTTTCTCATTTCTGCAACGGCGACCAGGAAGGGTCCGACGCGCCGTCTGGGGTTTGTACGGGTTTCAGGTTCCGCCCGGAAATATCGACAGAGTAAAGCCGCGCTTGGCCACTCGCACCTTGGGTTTCGCGGGTGAACATGATCACCCGCCCGTTCGGAGACCAAGTCGGCCCCTCATCGAGGAAGGACGCGGTCAACAACCGCTCTTCGCTGCCATCCGTGCGCATGACGCCAATATGGAAACGCCCGGCATTCTGCTTTGTGAAGGCAACATAGTCGCCGCGCGGAGACCAGACCGGCGTGCCGTAACGCCCCTGCCCGAAGCTGATCCGCTTCGCCTCGCCGCCCGAGGCCGGCATCACATAAAGCTGCGATGTGCCGGAGCGATCACTTTCGAAGACGATTTGGCTGCCGTCCGGCGAAAAGGACGGTGCCGTTTCGATCGAAGGTGCGCTGCTGAGACGCTGCGTGTTGCCAGAGTTGATATCCATCGAGAACAGATCGGTATTGCCGCCAGCGGACTGGGAATAGACGATGGTTTGACCGTCGGGCGCAAATCGCGGTGCGAAGCTCATGGTGCCATTTCCCGCCGACAGGATGCGGCGCTGCACTTTGCCGACATCAAGCACATGGATCTGCGGAAAGCCGCTCTCATAGCTGGTATAAAGCACCCTGTCGCCCGTGGGAGAGAAACGCGGTGCAAGAACAATGGATTCGGAATTGGTCAGGTACTGTACGTTGGCGCCGTCGTAATCCATGATCGCCAGCCGCTTCTTGCGGTTATCCTTCGGGCCAGTCTCTGAGACAAACACGACGCGGCTGTCGAAATAGCCCCCCTCACCTGTCAGACGCGCGTAAATGGTATCGGCGACCTTATGGCCGATGCGTCGCCAGCCGTCCGTGGTGCCCGACAATTGCAGCCCGGACCCCAGCTCTTGTCCCGCAAACACATCGTAGGCGCGGAAACGAACAGTGATCCGATCACCGGATAGGCTGACTGCGCCGGTAATCAGCGCCTGCGCGTTGATCGCCTTCCAATCGGTGAAATTCACCGCCGCATCAAAATCGCTGTAGGGCGAAATATAGGCGGATTTGGGAATCTCTCTGAACAGGCCGGAGCCTCTTAGGTCATCTGCAATCACCCGGGCGATATCCGCCGCATATTGTGACGCGGCTGGCGTGTCAGCGATGAAATCCGGCGCCGCAAAGGGGAGCGGTTCGATCACGCCATCTGTAATTTCGATCCTGAGCGGCCCATCCTGCGCCTGAACCGCCCCGACGGGCAGCAGCATCGCAAGGCCAAGGAGTACTGTTGCAATCGCGTTTCTCATCTGATCCGCATTCCTTCGGGATTAAATGTCATCTCAATATCACGCCATTGCGCAAATTTGTCAGCCGGAAGATCAAATCCTCTTGATCCGCAGCGGATGATTGCGCGGCGCGCGGCCTCATAGGCCTGTTTGGCGGAACTGTCGGACCCACCGGAGCTGGACAGCATGCGAATGGAGCCAATGTCTGGAACCCCCTCGCGTGAAAGTGTGACGCCCACAACGACTGAGGTGCGAAGCGCTTCGCTGGACAGCGATCCGACGTTCCAGCATTGCGAGACTGCGATCCGCAGCGCATCTTTTTCTCCCCGTGTCATCGGCGGGCCGGATGGTTCCGGTGCTTCGACTTCTCCGCTCCCTGCCAAGGCCTCTGCAAGAGCGTCGTCCACAGCAGAACTCTCCACCTCGGGGTTTGGTTCCGGCGCGGGGTCGGAATTTTCTTCGGCTGTTGCCGTTTGGGTTTCCGGCGGTTGCTCTGGTTCCGGGCTCGGGCGCGCCGGGCGTGTGAGAGGCCGAACGCTCGCCAGCGGTGCGGTCGGCTCTGCGTCGTCCGCCTCTGCTTCGGTCACGATCCGGTCGCTTGCCGCTTCCGGGGCGGTGGCCTCCTGCACCGGCTGGTTGGCATCAGCCCCCTCATCCGGCGCAACCTCATCCTGTGCCACATCATCGACTTGCGTATCCGGTTCCGGCGCCTGGACAGGTTCCGGCGCAACCCGATCCGTCTGCTGCGCAGTCTCAGGCTCCGCAGTTTGCGGCAGATCGGTCACGATTTCGGGCACGTCGGGCGCATCCGGCACGATGCTTGGCACCTCCGGCGTCGGTTCTGGCGCGGGCGGTTCAGGCTCGGCCTCCTCGACAGGTGTTTCAATCGGCTCTGGCGTCGCTGGAGGTGTCTCCGGCACAGGCGTCGGGCGTTCAGGAATGGCAGGCGTCGTCTCGGGCTCAGGCGGCACCTGCGGCGCCACCGGATCCTCTGCCACCTCGGGCGCAGCCTGCTGTTCGCTCAGCCGCGCAAATTCCTCAGCGGAAATGATCGAAACATCCTGGCTCTGGAACGGCAACGGCTCAGCATTGAACCACCCTCCCACGAGCGCCCAAGTTATCAGGATCCCATGTCCTGCTACGGAGATTTTTGTGCCGGTTTGCACATTGGCCCCCGTATCACTCGCCCTGCGGGGCGGTCGCAGAGGCCGGACGACCATCGAGCGCAGGCCCGCCGGTATCCGTCACCAACCCGACATTGGCAAAGCCACCCGCATTGAGCGCCCCCATCACCTGCATCACATCGCTATAGGCGATAGCGCCGTCAGCACGCAGATAGACACGATCCGACGTCCGTTCGGATGCAATGGCACGCAGCCGCGCAACCAGATCCTCCCGCGCCACGGGCGTGGTCTGGATCTGAATTTCGCCGGCAGCGGTCATGGTCACCGTCAGCGGTTCCTCTTCTTCCCCCGGCAGCGCGCCTGCGGCAGTTTTGGGCAACTCGACTGGCACGCCAACCGTCATCAACGGCGCAGCCACCATGAAGATGATCAGCAGCACCAGCATCACGTCCACAAAGGGCGTGACGTTGATCTCTGCCATCGGCCGTGCGCGAGAACGCCTGCGTCCCCGCCGACGCCCGCCGCCGTCCTTTTGTTGAATGGCTGCTCCCATGGGTCAGCTGTCCATTTGACGTGAAAAGATGGTCGCGAATTCATCGGCAAAGGCCTCATAGCCACCAATGATCCGATCCGAGTCCGCCGAAAGCTTGTTATAGAAGATGACGGCGGGGATCGCCGCAAGAAGGCCAAGGCCCGTTGCCAGCAGCGCCTCGGCGATCCCGGGTGCCACCACGGCAAGGTTGGTATTCTGCTGCTCTGCAATCTCGATGAAGGCGTTCATGATGCCCCAGACTGTCCCGAACAGACCAATGAATGGTGCCGTGGAGCCGATGGTTGCCAGAATTTGCAACCCACTCTGCAGCCCTTCGCTCTCTTTGGAGATCGCCACATCCATGGACCTGTCGATGCGCGCCTGTGCGCCGGGGATCAACGCGCCATCGGTGCGATGACTGCGGCGCCATTCCGTCATGCCAGAGGCAAAGATGCGTTCCGAATGCCCTGAGGGGTCCGGACCGATCTCCTCATAGAGCTCGTCGAGCGGATTGCCCGACCAGAATGCCCGCTCGAAGATCTGCGCCTCGCGACGCGCGACGCGGTAGGTGATCAATTTCTGCAAGATGATCGCCCAAGACCAGATCGAGGCCCCGATCAGCATGATCATCACGAATTTAACGGTGAGCGTCGCACGTGCGAACAGCCCCCACATGGAGAAATCAATCTCCTGTGCCAGTGCCAGAGTTTCTGCTTCCATCTGCCTGCTCTATCGCCAGTTGCCGCGTCGTTTGTGGCGCGCGGCCTAATTTGAGGCGACGCTAACGGAAAACAAGCGGCATTACCAAGGAAACAGGGGCCTCAGCGGCGTTTGTTACAGAGATGCGCGAAGTTCTGCCGGAAGCCGCACTGGCTTGCCGCTGTGCATGTCCATACACACGGCCGTCACGACCGCGCGGAACAGCTCCCGCCCGTCGCGTCGCACCACCTGCGCCATCGTGAGACGCGCAGAGGTCGATTTCTCGACATGGGTCTCGACAGTCAGCTCATCTTCGAACCGCGCTGGTGACAGGTAATCCGCTTCGATTCGGGTCACCACCCAGACGATACCGGTATCGCGCATGGCGTTCTGATCGACGCCAAGCGCGCGCACATAGTCACTGCGAGCGCGCTCGATAAAACGCAGGAAGTTCGCATGATACACCACACCGCCCATGTCGGTGTCTTCGTAATATACCGTGATCGGAAAGCGATGGGTCACGTCGTGCTTCCCTCCGCGGGCAGCGCCTGCAGTCGAGCGTAGAGCCGCAGCGCATGGCTGGCATCCTGCGCCGAAACGGGCAGCATCCGGTCATATGCGGCGGCAATCACCCCTGCAATTTCGGGCCGCAGGATGGTATTGCCGTTCTCCGGCAGCACCGCCAGCGGTGAGACCTCGGCAAAGGCGCGATCCCCCCACAAGAGCATCACCTGCACCGCTTGGGTCAGCGCCAGCGCCTCGGCCGGCATCTCTGCCATCCCACCCTGCATCCGCAAGAACACGAAGGCCGCCCGAATGCCGCCATCCTCGTCGAACCGGAACGCGCGATACTGGCTGGCATCTTCTTCCGAGAGGCGGCTCACCAGAGGTGCGAGACCGGGGATCATGCGATCAAGGTCCGGCACCTCCAGCAATTCGTTCCAGTCCCGAAAGAAGAAGAACATGAGGTTCGCGCCCAGTTCAGGATCGGTTTCTGCCATCTTGTGGCCGGCAAGCGTGACCACGGCCTCGACGGCGCCCTTCACGGTGGCCAATGTTTCATCCGTTACACCAAAGACGATGGGTGTGATTGGGCGACCCCAGCGGGAAAAGGTGTAAGACCCATCCTCGCGGGTGAAAAGCGCCTCGATTTCCTCTGGCAACAGAAGTGCGGACATGCACGGCCTCGTCTTTATCAAATGTCGTCGCGTGTTTTGTACGGGCGCGCCGTTTGAGCAGCAAGTGGGAAGTCGTCGCCGTCCAAGTCTCGGCAATGACTTCAGACAAGCGTCGAATTTGCCAGACAGCTTTGCCCCCTGCACATCTCTGCCTCGGGGCGCTCAATCGCGTGGCGGTCCGGTTGCACCTGATCCGACGTGGCGCGCGGCCTCAACCGAACAGATCGCTGGACGACTTCGGCGGTGTCAGACCGATATGCTGCCAGGCCTTCTGCGCCAGCATCCGCCCGCGGGGCGTGCGTTGAATCAACCCCTGCTGCAACAGGTAGGGCTCGATGACCTCCTCCAGCGCATCCCGGCTTTCGCTCAGGGCTGCCGACATTGTCTCGATCCCCACGGGACCACCGCCGTAGTTTTCCGCCACCAGCCGCAAGTAGCGGCGGTCCGCACCATCCAGCCCCAGCTGATCCACCCCCAGCCGCGTCAGGGCGTTGTCCGCCAGTTCCCGGGTGATGGTGCCGTCGCCCTCGACAACCGCGAAGTCCACGACGCGGCGCAAGAGCCGCCCCGCGATCCTGGGCGTACCCCTTGCGCGCCGCGCGATCTCGCGTGCGCCTTCGTCATCTGCGGGCGCGCCAAGTTTGCGCGCATTGCGGCTGACGATTTCGAACAACTCATCAACTGTGTAGAATTGCAGCCGGGTCGGGATGCCGAACCGGTCCCGCAGCGGTGTCGTCAACAAGCCCATCCGGGTAGTTGCCCCAATCAGCGTGAAGGGCTGCAGCTCGATACGCACGGTGCGCGCGGCGGGCCCTTCGCCTATCACCAGATCCAGTTCAAAATCCTCCAGCGCAGGGTAGAGCACCTCTTCCACTGTGGCGTTCAACCGGTGGATTTCATCAATAAAGAGAACGTCGCGCGCCTCCAGATTGGTGAGGATCGCGGCCAGATCCCCGGCCTTTGCCAGCACCGGGCCAGACGTCATGCGAAAATTCACCCCAAGCTCGCGCGCGACGATCTGCGCCAGCGTGGTCTTGCCCAGGCCGGGAGGACCGTGAAACAGCGTGTGGTCCATTGCCTCGCCACGACGGCGCGCGCTTTCGATGAAGATGCGCAGGTTGGCGCGCGCCTCCGCCTGGCCGATGAACTCACCCAAACCTTGTGGGCGCAAAGCGCGGTCATTGTCCTCGGGAAGCGGATCAGGCCGCAGGGTGGGATCGGCGTCGGTCATCTCTGTATCCATGTATCATGCATGCAAATGCAGTTGGCCGTCTGGAAATCGGTCCCGCCCAGCCTGCCCGTACCTTGCACGCCTTTGCACGCGGAGCGCACCTTGGGCACGCTAAACCGGCTCACACGCCCGATCATCCTTTGGGCGCCAACAGGCGCAGGGCGGCACGGATCAGCTCGGCCTCGCCCGCATCGGGATTACCGGCGGCAGCTTCAGCCACGGCCGCAGCCGCGTCGGATGGCCCATAGCCCAGATTCCCCAACGCCGACAATGCGCCAGCTGAGGCCGCTGCTGCCCCCGAGGGCGCCTTTGCCTTTGAAGTGCGCGCCGGTTTCGCAGGCGCCTCCTCCAATGGCTCGACCACCCCGTCAAGCTCCGGACCGTTCAATGCGTCGGTCACCGTTCCCCCCATGGCCATCACCGATGGAGCCTTGTCTTTCAGATCCAGAACGATGCGTTGCGCAGTTTTAGGGCCAACGCCCTTTGCCGCCTTCACCGTGGCCCAATCGCCAAGTGCAATGGCGCGGCTCACGCCATCGGGGCCCAAGGCGCTCAGGATAGCCAGCGACACCTTGGCGCCAACGCCCTGAACGGAGGTCAGAAGACGATGCCATTCCTTCTCAACCAAGGAGGTGAACCCGAACAGCTGCATCAGGTCCTCACGCACCAGAAGCTCGGTATATAGCTGCACGACCTCCCCGACTGCGGGCAGCGTCGCCATGGTGCGGTCAGAGCAATACACGATGTAGCCCACGCCACGAACGTCGATCATCACATGATCAAGCGCCTTGTAATCGAGCCGCCCGGTCAACTTGCCGATCATGCGCGCACCTCTTTCAATTGCCGCTGGTTGGTACCGCCGTAGTAGGCGTGACAGATGGCGATGGCCAGCGCATCGGCGGCATCCTCGCCTTTGGGGGCACAGCCGGGCAGTTGCAGCTTCACCATATGCATGACCTGCTGCTTTTCCGCATGGCCGACGCCAACCACCGTCTTTTTCACGCGGTTGGGCGCATATTCACCCGTCGGCAATCCCGCCTTGGCGAGCGTGAGCAGTGCCACCCCCCGCGCCTGACCCAGTTTCAGCGTCCCGGCACCGTCCTTGTTGACAAACGTCTGCTCGATCGCCGCCTGATCCGGCGCATATTCCACGATCACCTCGGTGATCTGATTGTGCAGCGACAAAAGCCGCTCGCCCAGATCATCACCGTCAGAGTGGCACAGACCATTGGCGACATGGCTGAGGCGTGCGCCATTTGATTCGATCACGCCCCACCCAAGGGTTCTGAGCCCCGGATCGATTCCCAGTATTCGCATCTGCTTGCCCGATCTACGCCTGATTGTTTGGTCATTGTTTCAAGTGAGCTAGCACAAAACGCGAACACAGCCAAACGCTTTCCCGAACCGGAGTATCGCGCCGGGTTCTACCTGCACCAACGCCACATGCCCAGCGAGACGCAAATCGCACCATTTTGCGCACAAAAACGACTGACCGAAATACACGTGCGACACCTTCGGCACGAAAGTCGAAAACCTTGATAACTCCCTTATTCATATAGGCTTCCGACATGCAAAAAGCGCATGGGACGCATGCAAAAAATGCACTTGTGAGATGGAAATGTCATCTCTATCTGCCGCTCATCGCATCACGCGAAAGACCTGAACTTCAATCAGAGAGAACGTGGATATGGCTGCATTCGACACCACCCGCACCGCCCAAGGCACCACCGGCCTGATCGGCCGTATCGGCGCTCTTGCTCATACGATCACCGCCAATGTCATGGCCTGGAACGACGCCCGCTCGACCCGCAAGGCACTTGGCGCCCTGACCGACCGTGAACTGGCCGATATCGGCCTGATCCGTGGCGATGTCGACAGCATCGACGCCAACTCGCCGCTGGTCTGACACGCACGGATTTGGACGGTCGTCTTACGAATTGACCAAATTAGAGCGCCGCGCCTGGGATATCCCAAGCGCGGCGTTTCTCATTGATGACCTTGGAACGGATGCTGAGCACTATGCAACACGCGGCTCCTGACCGAACGCCGCTGTCACATCACCAAGTGGATCAGCGCAGGAGCGGCAACAGTTGCCCTGCAATTCTTGTCGACAGCGGATCGCTTTGCATGACAAAAGCGCCACTTCGCTCGACGAATGAGCCCTCGGCGAGTTGCGACACTCTTTGATCGTAGCTGGCGAAACCGAGGGTGGCCATCAAGAAGCCCTTGAACAAAAGCCCGGCAGCCAAGAAGAGCAACAGTGAGCGCAGTGAGATCCGTGAGCGCACGACTTTTCTCGGCTCAACAACGATCAGACCATCGGTCCTGATCTTTGCCGTGTAGCCATGACCTTTGTTCAGGGGTTTCCTGTCCAAACGGCGCAGCCGGCTTTGAAATTCTGCATATTGATCGCTCATAGCGAACACTCCGAACTAGCCCCCACTAGCGGGTTGCTCGAAGCTACGCGCGAATTGAGGCAAGAACGGGGCAAATAGCTAAAAGTCGATTAAACTGCCCGCGATCTCAGCTTACTTGCGCAAAATCAGCGTTGTCCATTCACCAATCTCATCCCTATTGATCAGATTGACGCCATTCTGTGCATAAACCGCGATCACATCATCGGCCTGCTCGTTCAGAATGCCAGACAGAATCGCATATCCGCCATCGCGCAGATGTGCTGCCATATCGGGGCTGAGCGCCACCAGCGGCCCTTTGAGGATGTTTGCAAAGATCAGATCATAAGGGGCCGCGTCCTTGAGTGGCGGCGTGTCGAACCCTGCGGCCTCAAGGCACTTCACGGCGCCCTTCATGCCGTTGGCCTCCATATTGGCCTCTGCAACATCCACCGCAACCTGGTCGATATCGCTGGCCAGAATGTCCGCATCCGCCCAGACTCGCGCTGCGGCCATTGCCAATACCGCGGTGCCACAGCCGATATCGGCCACTTTGGACGCGGTGAAGCCGTGATCCAACAGCTGATCGAGTGCCTTCAGGCACCCGAGCGTCGTCCCATGATGTCCGGTACCAAAGGCCATGGCGGCCTCGATCAGCAGCGGAATTTTGTCCTCCGGCAGTTTGTCGGCATCATGGCTGCCATAGACAAAGAAACGCCCGGCCTCGACAGGGGCCAGCTCGCGCCGCACATGCGCAACCCAATCCGTCTCCGGCAATTCGGAAACCGCAAAGGGCTTTGCCTCATGCAATGTGGCCAACAGCGCCAGCCCTGCCTCATCGGGGGCTTCGGTGAAATACCCACCCACTTCCCAGAGACCGGACCCATCCTCGACCTCGAACACACCAACGCCGGTTGGTTCTGGCGTCAAACGCTCCATCGCATCGCCCAATGCCTCGGCCTGAGCTTTTCCGGTCAGCGTGGTGAGCGCGGTGAATGTGGGCATGTTGGGATCTCCGCAGTGGAACAAAGGGCGCGTCGAGCGCGCGGTTGTCCAGCGCCTACGCGAGCCTTGCATATATGGTCAAGAGGGCAGCGCGCCCGCGGTCCCTGGTTTGGTAGACTTATTCCGCAGGCGCGGGCGCTCTCAGACGGGCGAAAATGGTCTCATTCCCCGGCTCAGGATGGCGCGGGATCATCAGGGATAGCGCCAGCGAGATCAGCGCCATACAGGCGGCCAATCCGAAAACCGCAAACGGAGATACGATCCAGAGCAGGCCCAACAGCACCGGCAGGAACACCGCTGCGATATGGTTGATCGTAAACGCAACTGCTGCGGTGGGTGCGATATCAGCCGGATCGGCGATCTTCTGGAAGTAGGTTTTCAGAGCCAGTGCCAGCGCAAAGAGGATATGATCCACGACGTAGAGCGTAGCCGCCAGCACCACCCCCCAGCCAAACCAGTAGATGCCACCATAGAGCGCGAACACCACCGTCAGACCGACATACTCGCAAATCAGCGTGCGGCGCTCGCCAAACCGCGACACGACCCGGCCCAGCAATGGCGCGGCCACCATATTTACCAGCAGATTGATGAGATAGAGGCTCGTGAGGTGATGAACCTCAAAGCCGAAGCGCTCCACCATCATGAAGCCCGCAAAGACTACAAAGATCTGCCGCCGCGCGCCGGCCATGAACTGCAGCGCGTAGTAGAGCCAGTAGCGGCGGCGCAGCACCATCTTCTTGTTCTGCGGCGTCGGACCGTCAAACTGCGGCACCGCGAACAGGCAGAAGATCGCCACCACGGCGCAGAAGCCGCCAGCCGCCATATAGACCGCGTTGTAGGACAGGTTCAGAGGTTCCCACAGCAGCACGATGATGCCGTAGACCACCAGGGTGGCGGCAGAGCCGGTCGCCACCAGCCAGCCCAGCATCTGCGGCGCGCGTTCCTTGGTGAGCCATTGCAGCTGCAACGACTGGGCCACGGTCTCGAAATAATGAAAGCCGACGGAGCTGAGCACGGTGATGATCAGGATGCCCTGCAGGGTCGGGAACCAGGCAGTGACCGCCGTGGCCACGCCAAGCAACGCCAGCGACAGCAGGCCCAGCACCTGCTCGCGGATGAAGATGATCAGAAAGATCACCAGAAAGGCCAGAAAGCCCGGGATCTCGCGCACGGTGTGCAACAGGCCGATGTCCGCCCCGTCGAAATTCGCCACCTCAATAACAAAGTTGTTCAGCAGCGCCGACCAAGTGTTGAAGGCGATGGGCATGGCGATCGCCATGAGAAACAGCAGCGTGATCGGACGACGCCAGAACGGCAGGGACCGGGCTTGATCGAGGGTCATGGGCGTAAACATGCCCCGGCTTTAGAGCGCTTTGCCTGACAGAGCTAGTCAAGAATTGTACCAAGTCACGCCGCTGCATGCACAGGTCTATCTGCGCTCCTGCAGGGTCAGCTGGCCGTGTTTTATGAGGCCGCAGGCGCGATCAAAAGAAATTCTGCGGGTCGATATCGACATTCAAACGCAGATCGCCCTTCAGCTTGAACGGTGCGATCCAGCGGCTGATGGCATCCTGAAGCGGGACGCCCTTGTCGGCCTTGACCAGCAAGCGCACCCGGTGGCGCCCGCGCACCCGGGCGATGGGCGCCGGAGCCGGGCCAAAGAGCTGCGCGCCCACCTGCCGGAGCGGGCCATCATTGCGCGCCAGCGCACCGCCAAGGTCAAAGACCTGCGCCAGATCGGTGCCCGACAGGATGATCCCCGCCATGCGCCCGTATGGCGGCACCCCCGCCGCCTGCCGCTGCGCGGCTTCCGCCTTCCAGAAGCTCTCTTCATCGCCGGACAGGATCGCGCGGATCACCGGATGTTCGGGCTGAAAACTCTGCATCAGGGCCTCGCCCCGGCGCTCAGCCCGGCCCGCACGACCCGCCACCTGCCGCATCAGCTGGAACGTCCTCTCTGCGGCGCGCAGGTCCGATCCCTGCAACCCGAGATCGGCGTCGATCACCCCCACCAGTGTCAGCAGCGGAAAGTTGTGCCCCTTGGCCACCAACTGCGTGCCGAGGATGATATCCGCCTCACCCGCCGCGATCTCTTCGATCCGCTGCTTCAGCGCCCGGGCCGAGCCAAACAGATCCGAACTCAGCACCGCGATGCGTGCCTCGGGAAACAGCGCGGCCGCTTCTTCACCCAGCCGCTCGATTCCGGGGCCGACCGGAGCCATCTTGCCCTCCACCTTGCAGGAGGGGCATTCGGTGGGCACCGGTTTGGTTTCGCCGCACTGGTGGCACATCAACCGCTTCATGAAGCGGTGTTCGACCATGCGCGCATCGCAATTGTCGCAGGCCACCTGGGTGCCGCACGCCCGGCAGATCGTCACCGGCGCAAAGCCACGGCGGTTGAGGAACAGGAGCGACTGCTCGCCACGTTCCAGCCGCAGTTTCATCGCCTGCTTCAGGGTGGGTGAGATCCAGGTCGAGGGCAGCAGGTCTTCGTTGCGCATGTCGACGGCGCGCATTTCCGGCAGCACCGCCTCGCCAAAACGCGACGTGAGATCAAGACGGGTGTATTTGCCCGCTTCGGCATTGGCCCAGGTCTCCAGGCTCGGCGTTGCCGACGCCAGCACCACCTGCGCCTGACAGAGCGACGCGCGCCAGACCGCCAGATCACGCGCGTTATAAAGGACGCCCTCCTCCTGCTTGTAGGAGGTGTCATGTTCCTCATCGACGATGATCAGGCCAAGGTCGCGAAACGGCAGGTAGAGCGAAGAGCGCGCACCGATCACCAGTTGCGCCGCACCCTGCCCGACCATGCGCCACACCCGGCGGCGTTCGGTCATTGTGACGCCCGAATGCCATTCCGCCGGCACCGCGCCAAAACGCGCCTCGACCCGTTTGAGGAACTCTGCCGTCAGCGCAATTTCCGGCAGCAGCACCAGCGCCTGTCGCCCCTTGCGCAGGCAAGCGGCCACGGCCTCCAGATAGACTTCGGTCTTACCCGAACCGGTCACACCTTTCAGCAATGTGGTGCCGTAGCGCCCCCCGTTCACACCGGCCTCGAGTGCGGCGGCGGCGGCGGCCTGATCGTCCGAGAGGGTCTTGCCCGGCAGTTCCGGGTCCAGAGGCGGGAACGGAAGGTCGCGGGGGGCTTCCTCCTCGCGGATTGCGCCCTGCTTCACCAGCCCCTTGATCACCGAACTGGTCACCCCGGCCAGCCCGGACAGTTCCGACGCGGTGAAGGCCGCGCCCTCATATTCGTCCATCACGTCGAGCACCTTGGCACGGGCATCCGTCAGGCGATCCGGCTCCTGATCGCCTCTTCGCAGGATCTTGCGCATCGAGGGCGGGTCCGCCAGCCCCGGCGCGCGGGTCGCCAGCCGCAGCATCATCGACATCGGCGTCAGCGTATATTGCGCCCCGCGTTCCAGAAAGCAGCGCATCTCGGTGCGCATCGGGGCCAGATCCAGCACTCGGATCACCGAGCGCAGCTTGGCGGCATCAAATCCGCCCGCGCCCGGCCCCCAAACCACGCCGATGACCTTGCGCGGCCCCAGCGGCACCTCGACAAAGGCGCCAAGAAAGCAGCCGCCCTCGGGTGCGCGATAGTCCAGCAGCCGGTCCAGCGGCTGCGCTGTCAGTACTCCGACTCGCTCGCCCTGGGCAAAAAACTCCGGACTCTCGCTCTGCTGCGTCATTCCTGTCGTGACCCTGTTCTTTTTGTTGCCCCAACGGTAGGCGCGGGAAAATGTTTTCGCTAACATGCGCGCGAACGCGCCCTGACCGCCCTTGTGTCTTTCGGACTTTTCGCAAGACCTCCTATCAGGTAAAGCCAAGGCGCACCGAGGCCAAGCCATCCAGAGGACCAAAGCCCATGAAATTCTTCGTAGACACCGCCGAAATCGACGCCATTGCCGAGCTGAACGATCTTGGCATGGTCGACGGCGTCACCACAAACCCCTCCCTGATCAAGAAATCCGGCCGTGACATCATCGAAGTCACCAAGGAGATCTGCGATCTGGTCGACGGCCCGGTTTCCGCCGAAGTCACCGCGACCGATGCCGAAACCATGATCGCCGAGGGCCGCAAGCTGCTTGAGATCGCCGAGAACATCACCGTGAAGGTGCCGCTGACCTGGGACGGGCTGAAGGCCTGCAAAACCCTGACCGACGACGGTCACAAGGTCAATGTGACCCTGTGCTTCTCTGCCAATCAGGCGCTGCTGGCCGCCAAGGCAGGTGCCTCGTTCATCTCGCCCTTCATCGGTCGCCTGGACGATATCCACCTCGACGGGATGGACCTGATCGAGGACATCCGCACCATCTATGACAACTACGGTTTCACCACCGAGATCCTCGCCGCCTCCATCCGCAGCGTGAACCATATCTCCGACTGTGCCCTGGTGGGCGCGGACGTGATCACCGCGCCGCCGGCCGTGATCAAATCGCTGGTCAACCACCCGCTGACCGACAAGGGCCTGTCGGCCTTCCTCGCGGATATCAAGGCAGCTGACATCAAGATCCTCTGATCGCGCCCCAATCAATTGCGAGACCCAGCCATGGCGCCCCTCAACGGGGGCGCCATTTTTATTTGCGCATCAGCATGTTGCTGCCGAGAGGCGCATTTTACCCCCCCGCCGGGCGCGAATTGGCGATTTTTCCCGCGCGCCCACGCATGGCTCATGTTATAGTAAACAAAACCCGATCAGAGGTTCGAACGAGACGATGAGCAGCACAACCGCCGAGCTGGACGACAGCCTGCGCAAGAAAATCATTGAAAAGCCCGACATGGTGCTGGACGACCCCAACGTGATGCGTGCGCTGGTGGCCGCCAACGAACGCGCCATGGGCACCAATATCGTTGACCTGCGCGGCATCGCGATGGAGCGGCTGGAAACCCGGCTCGACCGTCTGGAAGACACCCATCGCTCGGTGATTGCGGCCGCCTATGAAAACCTCGCCGGCACCAACCAGATCCACCGCGCCGTGCTGCGCCTGCTGGATCCTGAGAGCTTTGCCGTCTTCATGGAGATCCTGCGCGGGGATCTGCGCGACATCCTGCGGGTGGACGCGCTGGCGCTGATTCTGGAAACCACGCAGGAAGAGGCTGGCGCCGCGGTGGAGCGCGTCGGTGATGTGCTGAAATTCACCGAGGCCGGTTTTGTCGATTCCTATGTGGCGCAGGGGCGCTCTTATGGTGGCGACCGTCCGGTGATTCTGCGTCAGATCCAGGCTGGTCCGTCACGCATCTATGGAGATCGCGGTGCCGATCTGCGCTCAGAGGCCTGCTTGCGGCTTGATCTTGGCGCCGGGCGCCTGCCGGGCCTGCTGGTCTTTGGCGCCGAGGATCCGCATCAATTCACCCCGCAACACGGCACCGACCTCCTGACCTTCTTTGGCGGGGTATTCGAGCGCTGCATGCGCCGCTGGCTGTCTTGAGCACCGGCGACCCCACCCTCATTTCTCCGGCAGCGCGGAATGCGCTGCAGACCTGGCTCGACGGCCTTGGTGCACTGGAGGGCGCGGCGTCAAATACCCTGACCGCCTATCGCAGCGATGTGAGCGAGTTTCTTGCCTTCATGAGCCTACATTTCGGCGGCCCGCAGGGGCTGGGGGCGCTCAGTCGCATCACCACCGCCGACATGCGCGCCTGGATGGCCTCGGCTCGCGCATCAGGCACCGGCGCGCGGTCACTGGCGCGCAAACTCTCCGCTGTGAAGAAATTCTACGGCTGGCTGGCTAAGCGCGAAGGGTTTGAGCCGACCGCGGTGCTCTCGACCCGAGCGCCAAAGTTCCAGAAGAAGCTGCCCCGCCCGCTCGACAAGGATGCAGCCCGCGCCATGATCGACACGGTAGAGCTGCAATCGCTCAAGGATTGGGTCGCCGCCCGCGATGTGGCTGTGGTCACGCTGCTCTATGGCTGTGGGTTGCGAATTTCCGAAGCGCTCGGCCTGATGGGCAAGGACGCCCCCCTGCCCGCAACGCTCCGGATCACCGGCAAGGCTGGCAAGGAGCGCATTGTGCCGGTCCTTGCCGCCGCCCGCCACGCCGTGGATCGCTACTTACAGCTTTGCCCGCATCCGCAGGAGCGCGACCAACCGCTGTTTCGCGGCGTTCGCGGCGGTGCCCTGCATGCACGGATGATCCAGGGCGTGGTGGCCGATGCGCGGCGCCAGCTTGGTCTGCCCGCTTCCGCCACCCCGCATGCCATGCGCCACAGTTTCGCCACCCATCTGCTGGAGGCGGGCGGAGACCTGCGCGCCATACAGGAGTTGCTGGGTCACGCCTCGCTGTCCACCACCCAAGCCTATACGGCGGTGGATACGGCGCATCTGATGGACGTCTACACCCGCGCGCACCCCAAAGCCTGACCATCCGCACAAGACCGAGAGGCTGTGCCTACGTGACGTCTCGCAATGGTGCGCTTTGATTTGCGCGATCTGTGCAAGCGGCAATGGCCACACCTCGTTTGATGTCATTCGTGTTGGCCTCGCGATACCTTAGGCTTGATCAATATTTGTCAGGTCGAAGCCGTACAAAATCACGAAACACCGCCCGTCATCCACGCTTCTGGGTTGCGGGCTGTGGCGAAATTCGTCATCACACTTAAATGACGTCTGAACTCCGTGCATTGACCGTACATTTATTGACCGCGACTGGCGCCGTTTTTGCCATGCTCGCCATGCTCGCCGCCGTGGATGCACGGTGGGATCTGATGTATCTGTGGCTGGTCGTGGCGTTTGCCGTCGACGGAGTCGATGGCCCGCTTGCCCGTCACTACAACGTAAAGCGCAATGCGCCGCAGTTTGACGGCGTTATGCTAGACCTGATCATCGACTATCTGACCTACGTGTTCATCCCTGCCTTTGCGTTGTTCAAGTCCGGCTTGATGTCCGGCTGGACCGGCTGGGCCGCGGTCATCGTCATCACCTTCAGCAGCGCAATGTACTTTGCCGACACGCGGATGAAGACCAAGGACAACTCTTTCTCCGGGTTCCCCGGCTGCTGGAACATGTTGATCTTGGTCATTTTTGCACTCGAGCCCAATCACTGGGTCAGCCTTGGCCTCGTTACTCTGCTGTCTGCAACGCAGTTCCTGCCATTGAAGTTCATCCATCCGGTTCGCACCGAACGCTGGCGGCTTGTGTCGCTTCCCATCGCGCTGATCTGGACCGCCCTTGCCGGGTGGACCGCATGGGTCGACTTTGCTCCGGGCCCGGTCGTGACCATCGCCTTGTTCGCGACTTCGGTCTATCTGTTGCTTGTCGGGATCGCACAACAGATCGTTCCCGAACGCAGCTAACGCCGCTCTCCTCCTGCGGAAAAAGCGCCAAGGGCGCGTGTTTTCTGGCGCCAGCGTCATACTTTTTACTGCAAATTTTCGATTTAGGCAGCAAGCGGTCGGTCAGCATACACAGATTCTTAAGCACAATTGCTGAAAATCAAATTGAATTTGTTCCTTTTCTCGATCCCAAGGTTCAGGAGACTCTGATGCCCTATCAAGAGGCAGACCCGTCCGGGCGCTCGGAGCTGCCCGAGGTCGCAGCGCGATACAAGGCTGCCGTGACCCCGGCCACGACGCAGCAACTGGCAAAAGCCATGGCACAATTGCAGAAATCTGCAGCTGGTGCGGTTTTCCCGCGCGAAGCCACCAAGAAGGATACCCCGGTTGTACTGCCCTCGACCGCAGGGCGTCGGCAGGGTGGGGACAACGTCGAATACGCCCTGCTCGCGCGCCACAAGCTGCAGCAGACGTCAGAACGCGAGGCAAGCCGCCGCTACGCAGGTGCCAAAACCATTATCTGACGGCGCCGGCACGCCTGCGCAGGTCACGGTGCCAGGCTGTAAGCAACAACCGGCCAAGCATCAACGACGCCCCCAGTGGGAGCTTGGTGAGTTCGGAACGGCGCCCCCCCCTATCAGGCTTGGCCGAAGCACTCACGGCGAAACATTCCCGACAGTGCATCAACGCCGCACAGGACGCGACTTTGATAATCGCCGCCCCCGTGAAGTCGACGGTCCGACGAGCGACGCCCGGGGCGTTAACCATTACCAAAGTGTTCACGCGTCAAACGCCTCTCATTGCGTTATATTGAAGATGTAATTTCCTATGGGTCGGCGTGCGGCCCGACACTTATGTGGAAAGGAAGAGTGAATGTTACCAGCGTTACGCCCCTACTCAGACATTCCCGCGAATGTCCCCGCCGTCTCAGTATTTACTGTCACCGACACGGTTGCGAGCCCATCCGGGACTGGTGGCGCGACCGGATCCGAGTTTGCCAACAGTCGGCTCGCCAATTTCCTGAGTGATGACGCCGCGCCGCGTGATCGGGATCTCGACACGTTGATGAGCAGCGACAATCTGGCCCTGTATGACAAAGGTCCGGACGAACAGGTCACTGAAAGCACCAGCCGGGCCGAAGTTGTGCCCGCTCAGCCGATTGAAACTGCCGAACCCATCAGCCTGCCCCCTCTTGAAAACCTGCTGAACATCCAGATGGAACAAGCAGAGGCGCTGACACAGGATACCATGTTCCGCGGCATGTCCTCAGGAAGCTTCGCCCAGGAAATGTACACCAATACGCAGGACGTGCTGTCCCGGATTGCCTCCTGATCTCAGCTGATTGACGACAATGGATGAAAAAAGACGCCCGGGGAATGTCTCCGGGCGTCTTGATTTTGAGCGTCTTGTCGGAATCGCGACAGGTCAGCTGTCCAGTGCGCTGCTGCACCGTGCACACGTACCCGGATGGCTATGGCCACCGACATCCGGCAGGATCTTCCAGCACCGCTGACACTTTTCGCCCTCGGCTTTTTCAAACACGACCGAAACGCCTTCGATTTCCGGCAGGCGATAGGCTTCGGCAGGGCTCGGATCGCCAGTGAGCTGCACGTCAGAAGTGATACAGACATCCGCGAAGTTCACCGTCTCCAGCGCCGCCAGCACGTCGGCCTCGCGCACATGCACCACGGGTGCCGCCTCCAGCGAGGCGCCGATAACCTTGTCGGTGCGCTGCACCTCCAGTGCGGCGGTCACAACACGACGGGCCTGACGCACCTTGGCCCATTTGGCCGCCAGCGGTTCGTTGATCCAGTCGCGCGGCGTGTCGGGCATGTCGATGAGATGCACCGAGCTGTCGTCGCCTGGGAACCGCTCCAGCCAGACCTCTTCCATGGTGAACACCAGGATCGGCGCCAGCCATGTGGTCAGACGGTGGAACAGGATGTCGAGCACGGTGCGCGCCGCGCGGGCGTTCAGCGTATCCCCATCGCAATAGAGCGTATCCTTGCGGATATCGAAGTAGAAGGCTGACAGATCCACGGTGGCAAAGTTGAAGATCGCCTGCCAGACACCGTTGAAATCAAACGCCTTGTAGCCCGCTTTCACCGTGTGATCGAGCTCTGCCAGACGGTGCAGCACCCATTGCTCCAGCTCCGGCATCGCGGAGGGTTCGACCCGCTGATCCTCGCTGAAATCGCCCAGGCTGCCCAACATGAAACGCATAGTATTGCGCAGACGGCGATAGCTGTCGGCGGTGCCCTTCAGGATCTCCGGCCCGATCCGCTGGTCGGCGGTATAGTCGGTCTGCGCCACCCAGAGCCGCAGGATATCGGCACCGTATTGCTTGATCACCGCTTCGGGGACGATGGTATTGCCGAGCGATTTGGACATCTTCATGCCCTTCTCGTCCAGCGTGAACCCGTGCGTCACCACGTTGCGATACGGCGCGCGACCCTTGGTGGCGGAGGCCTGCAGCAGCGAGGAATGGAACCAGCCACGGTGCTGGTCGGTGCCTTCCATGTAAACATCGGCGATACCGTCCTCGGTGCCATCCTCGCGGTCACGCAGCACAAAGGCATGGGTGGAGCCAGAGTCAAACCACACATCAAGCACGTCGAACACCTGCTCGTAATCGTCCGGAGCAACGATGCCGTCGAGAACCTTGGCCTTGAAATCCTCCTCATACCAGACATCGGCGCCGTTTTCCTCAAAGGCGGCGGTGATGCGGGCGTTCACCTCATCGTTGCGCAGCAGGTAGTCCGCATCGGTCGGCAGCGCGCCCTTCTTGGTGAAACAGGTGAGCGGCACGCCCCAGGCGCGCTGGCGCGACAGCACCCAGTCGGGACGGTTCTCGATCATCGAGTGCAGGCGGTTGCGACCGGTCTGCGGCGTCCATTTCACCAGCTCGTCGATCGAGCGCAGGGCGCGTTCGCGGATGGTATCGCCATGCTCGCCCATGCCGTCATCCAGCTTGCGGTCCACACCGGCAAACCATTGCGGCGTGTTGCGGTAGATGATCGGCGCCTTGGAACGCCAGGAATGCGGATAGCTGTGCTTGATCTTGCCGCGCGCCATCAGGCCCCCGACCTCAACCAGCTTGTTGATGATCGCGGTGTTGGCGTCGCCCTCGCCGCCCTTGCGGTTAAGGATGTATTTGCCGCCAAAAAACGGCAGATCGGCGCGGAAGCCGCCGTCGTCCATCACGTTGTAGGTGATGACCTGTTCCAGCATGCCAAGGTCGCGGTAGAGTTCAAATTCCTCCATCCCGTGGCTCGGCGCGCAATGCACAAAGCCGGTGCCTTCGGTGTCGGTCACGAAATCGGCGGCGCGGAAGTCGCGGATATCATCCCATTCACCATTGCCACCTTCGGCCCCGGCGAACGGGTGGGTCAGGCCGATGCCTGCCAGATCGGAGGCAGGCACATCAGCCACGCGGGTATATTGATCCTCGGACAAGCGCGCGCGTTTGAACACATCCGCCGCCAGATTGTCGGCAAGCAGATACTTATCGCCCACGTTGACCCAGCACTCGTCGGGCGTGCCGGTGACCTCATAGAGGCCATAGGCGATGTCCTCGCCGTAAACGACGGCCTTGTTCGACGGCATGGTCCAGGGCGTGGTGGTCCAGATCACCACATGCGCGCCGGCAAGCTTGTGATCCGCAGGCTCAGCCACCTTGAACTTCACCCAGATAGTGAAGCTTTCCTTGTCGTGATACTCGACCTCGGCCTCGGCCAGCGCGGTTTTCTCGACCGGCGACCACATCACGGGCTTGGAGCCCTGATAGAGCGTGCCGTTCATCAGGAACTTCATGAATTCCTCGGCGATCACCGCCTCGGCGTGGAAATCCATGGTGATATAGGGGTTTGGCCAGTTTCCGGTGATGCCAAGACGCTTGAATTCTTCGCGCTGGATGTCGATCCAGCCCTCGGCGAACTTGCGGCACTCCTGACGGAACTCGATGACCGGCACCGCGTCCTTGTTCTTGCCCTTCTTGCGGTACTGCTCTTCGATCTTCCATTCGATCGGCAGACCGTGGCAATCCCAACCGGGCACGTAGCGGCTGTCAAAACCCATCATCTGATGCGAGCGGACGATCATGTCCTTGATGGTCTTGTTCAGCGCGTGGCCGATGTGCAGGTGGCCGTTGGCATAGGGCGGGCCGTCATGCAGCACGAAAGGCTGGCGGCCTTCCTTGGCGCGCAGGCGGTCATAGACGCCGATCTGCTCCCAACGTTCCAGCCATGCGGGCTCGCGCTTGGGCAGGCCTGCGCGCATGGGGAAATCGGTTTTGGGGAGGTTCAGCGTGTCTTTGTAGTCGGGCGTGACTTCGGTCTTATCGGCGCACATATCGGTGGCGTCCTTTTGCATCAACGGGTCGGATTGGGGATATTCGGTTCGGTGCGATCACTCAAGCACCTTTGCCCGGCGTCTCGTCTGTCAGAGCGCCGGGGTCGTAATTCGAATAATGATGGCCACGCGTCGTGTTGCAGTCGGGGTCATAGGGGCGCTTATAGGCGCTTGCTGGGCGCGGGTAAAGCGTCAGCCCTGACAAAACCGCCCCTCACAGATATCAAGCGTTTCAGCGCATGCGGCAAATCGCATCCGGAGCCTTATGGCGCCTGAGCCTCGGCTATTGCGGCAATTCACCTCTCCCCCTTCCCGTCGCCCTTCCGCAGACTTAGGGTTAAGGCAGATCTTAAATATTCGGAGGCCATCATGCAGAGCGAGAGTGCCGCCCACCCTCTGGCGCGGTTCGAGATCACTGCGGAGCAGATCGCCCGCGTGGTGCGTGTCTTTTACGCGCACGTCCGTCAGCATTCAGAGCTTGCCCCGGTCTTTGCGGCCCATGTCGAGGACTGGCCCGCCCATGAAGACAAGATCGCCGCCTTCTGGCGCAACGCCATCCTGCGTGAAAAGGGCTACAATGGATCTCCGATGCGCGAGCACCTGTCGCGCCCTGATGTCAAAGCAGAGCATTTCCCGCTCTGGCTGGGCCTGTTTCACGATGTTCTGGCCCGCGAGCTCACTCCCGAACAGGCCCTGCAATGGGGTCATCTGGCAGATCGTATCGGAGAGGGGTTTCGAACCGGCATTGTCGCCATGCGTCAACCTAAAGACGCACCGCCGCGTTTGATTTGATCCAGAGACACTGAAGTGTCGGCAGAAGGCCTGTAGCCGTCTTGCTGGATCTTCACTTCACGAAGCCCCGGAGCGCGCGTTGCAGTACTTTGCCCAAGCGTGGTTTCGGCGCGCCCTCAAACCCCATGGGCCGACACACCTCTATCGCGGCGAGCCCCACTCGCGCAGTCAACGCGCCGTTCACCAACCCCTCGCCAAATCGGCGCGAAAGCTTGGACAGAACAGACGCGCCGAGCACAGGCTCCAACAGATCGTCCCCCACCGCAACAGCGCCGGTTGCCACCAGGTGGGACAGGACCGCACGCGTCAACCGCCAGGAGCTGAAGAACCCGGAGCGCCCCCCGTAGATCTCGGCGATACGGCGGATCATGCGCAGGCTCGACACCAGCGCGGTGAGCACATCCGCAAGCGCCAGCGGCACCAGGGCGGTAACCCCTGCCACCTGCCGGGCTGCGGCCTCCACCTCGACCACGGCGCGCGCATCAAGCGGGCGCATCAATTCGGCCTCTGCCAGGTCAATCAGCGCATCCGCATCAAGGAGCTCCGCTTTACGATCAGAGAGATTGCGCTGCGCCCATTCCAGATCCGCGCGGCCTGCATAGAAACGCTGCAGCGCCACGACCTGTGTTTGGGCCTCTTTCAAAGTGCCCGTGCGCGCCTTGGCACATGCCTGTCGCAGATCGTCAACGCGACGCACCCGCGCCACCGCAGCCAGTTCGCGCAGACAAAACAGCAGCGCCGCCAGCGCCAGCCCGATCAATGCCGCCGAAACGATCAAACCGAGCACTGGGATGCGGTCCAGAAGGCTGGTGGCGTAATCCCAAGCGGCAACAGAGACGATGGTTGTGATCAAACCGGCGACACCGGCCCAGATCCAGCTCCCCCAGCCAGAGCGCCGCCCCTCTCCCATCGCCTCAACCGTTGCTTGCAGCGCCGTTGGTTCGTCGAGATCGGGCACCGGCGGCGCATCGCTGACGCTCTGCTTTGGCTCATCGTCGGGCTGCAGGTCAAAAACGACGGGTTTACGGCTCATGTCGTGGTCTCCATCTGGTCGGCCTGCCAATGGTATTCGATGTCGGGCAGCCCCTCGGTATTGCGCTGCCCGTTGCTGCGACGCACCTCAGCAAACCCTTCGCGCAGATAGAAACGCTGGGCCTCCGTGTTGGCCTGAAAGGTCCAGAGCGCTAGGTGCGAGACCTGCTGCTTTGCACGATCAAGGAGCGCCTTACCAATCCCACGTCCACAGGAGGCGGGGGCGATATAAAGCGAACAGACCTCGGCCCCATCCCGCGCCAGAAAGCCCTCGATCTCTCCGGCATGCGCGGTCTCTGCCACCGTCACCCAGCCTCGGGCGATCATACGGTCGCAAAAGGAAATGGCCTCTGCCAGCGAATGCTCCCTGGGCATCCACGGGGTGTCCTGTTCAAACCGGTGCAAGATGACACCGATCCGGCTCGCATCCAGAGGTGTTGCAGGGCGCAGTCGCAGCGTCACAAGCGATCTCCGAACAGAAATTCTGCCGCGCGGTCCAACCGGATGTGAGGTGGCCCGTCGCCCGGCTTCAACACCAACGGCTGTGGCGCAAATCGCATAGAAGCGTAGCTCCCATCAAGCCAGCACTCTGCCCCCTGTCGCGCAGGCGTCAGCAATTGACGCGGATCCTCGGGCAAACGCCCCGGATAAAGCGCCGCGGGCTTGCCTGTGTCCGCCAAGAGCCCGCGCACACAGGGCAATTCCGCTCCCTCATGTGTGCGCAATTCTTCGGTCGTGGCACGCAATGCCGCCAGCGACAGCGCGGCAGTTTCAGCCCCGGCGAATTGCGCCCGGTCACGGGCATCCTGGGTCAATGCCTCAATGATTGCCGTCAATTGCGGATGCTGCTGATGGTGCAAATGATCCGCCTTGGTGGCCGCAAAGAGGATCTTTTCCACCCGCTTGCCGCGCAAAATCTGGCTCAGAAAACCGTTGGAGCCGGGGCGGAAACTCCCCAGGATATCCGTCATTGCGCGGCGTAGATCTTCCATCGCAGGTGGGCCGGAATGCAGCGCGCCGAGCGCATCCACCAACACGACCTGCCGATCAATCCGCGCAAAGTGATCGCGAAAGAACGGGCGCACGACCTGGGCCTTGTAAGCCTCGAACCGGCGCGCCATCTCGCGGGCGAGGCTGCCGCGCGGCGCGGTCCCCTCGGGCAAGGGGGCAAAGGTCAACACCGGAGAACCCGCAAGATCGCCGGGCAACAGAAACCGCCCCGGGGTGCAGTCATAATACCCCCCCGCACGTGCCGCTTGCAGATAGTCGGCAAAGGCCGATGCAAGCCCCTGCGCGAGGGGTTCATCATGCGCCGCATCCGGATCAGCCGCCCGCACAGCCGCCCGGAACGCCTTTGCTTCGTCGCGCGTCTCGATCCGGCGCAGGACATCGGCAGACCAGCCAGCATAGTCCTTGTCGAGAAGGGACAGATCCAGCAACCACTCACCGGGGTAATCAATGATGTCCAAATGCAGCACCTTCGGCCCGGTCAGCACCCCGAACAGGCCGGACGGACGCAACCGTAAACTGAGGCGCAATTCGGACACCGCGCGGGTACTGTCGGGCCAATGGGGCTCTGGCCCGGTCAGCGCGCCAAGATGGTTTTCAAAATCAAATCTCGGCACCGTGTCGTCGGGCTGCGGCTGCAGATAGGCCGCCTCGATACGGCCGTCCCGCTCTGCCGACAATTGCGCCATGCGGCCCCGATTCATCAGGTTGGCCACCAGAGAGGTGATGAAGACCGTCTTGCCCGCACGCGCCAGACCGGTAACCCCTAAGCGCAGAGTCGGCTCTGCAAACGGGCTGGACACCACGCCGCCCAGCGTTTCCGCGCCGCGCAACACCCCATCGGCCACATCCGCAGCCAGCCCTGTCACTCCTGATCCTCGCACCACCTGCTGCCCCGTGTCTTTGCTTGTGTTTCAACGCTCTGCCCTTGGCCTGCGCCTATGAACATAGGCATCCTGACGACCGGTTGCCAGTCTGCATCCTGCCCACCCGCAGAGCAGGGGCTTGCCAGCTTCGCCCCAGCACGCTACGCCGCGCGTCATGCCGCGCATTGCTCTCAAAGTCGAATACCATGGAAAGCCATTTGCCGGCTGGCAAAGGCAGAAGGATCAGCCCTCGGTGCAGGGTGCGATCGAGGCTGCCCTGGCGAAACTCGAACCGGGAGCGCACACGATCGCCGCCGCCGGTCGCACCGATACGGGCGTGCATGGTCTCGGTCAGGTGGCACACTGCGACCTGCAGAAAGACTGGGATCCCTTCCGGCTGAGTGAAGCGTTGAACTACCACCTGAAGCCTGCGCCCGTCGCCATTGTCGATGCCGCCCGTGTGGACGACGACTGGCATGCCCGGTTCAGCGCCATCGAACGGCAGTATCTGTTCCGGATCCTGATGCGGCGCGCGCCGGCGACCCATGATGCCGGTCAGGTCTGGCAAATCAATCACCGGCTGGACGTAGATGCGATGCAGGCGGGTGCGAACCACCTGCTCGGCAACCATGACTTCACGACGTTCCGCTCGTCGATCTGCCAGGCGGCCAGCCCGGTCAAGACATTGGATGAGTTGCGGGTCGAGCAGGTCCAGGGCCTTTCCGGCCCGGAGATCCACTTTCACGTCCGCGCGCGAAGCTTCCTGCACAATCAGGTGCGTAGTTTTGTGGGCACGCTGGAACGTGTCGGTACAGGTGCATGGGCCCCCGAAGACGTGCGCGACGCGCTGGCAGCACAGGATCGCGCCGCCTGTGGGCCGGTCTGTCCGGGGCACGGGCTCTATCTGGCACGGGTGGGCTATCCAGGTCCCGTTTTCGCCAGCGATCACGCCTGACCACCCGGCCCTTCCCTGCAAGAACGCCTGCCTGCAAGCCGCCCTAACTGGCCGGGAACAGCGTCAATGTCTGCAGGGCTGTGCCCACCGGCCCCTTGGCGTCGAACAGCACGGCCTGTGACATGCCAATCCCGTTCCCGTGCCAATGCGAAATCGCGTCAGCCGCGTGCCACCCCGGTTCCGGCGCGCGGTGGATCTGCAGGGTCAGGTCCGTGTTCATAAAGCCCATTTCGGTCGCAGGCAGGTTCCAGGAAATCCCGTTGCCGCAATCCGCAAGCGCACAGATGCCCTGCACCGGGGACGTCGGCTCTCCTGCCACCAAATCCGGTGTGCGCAACCAGATCATCTTGGGTCCTGGACCAAACCCATGGCCGGGCGGGTATTTCGTCTCCAGCAGGCGCGCGAAATTCGGCAGGTCGTGCCGCCCTGCCCCGATGGCAAAGGGACCAGCCTCGGCCTCTTCGATACGAGGGGTGGCGATCTGTGGCGTCGGCACCGGGCCGATGTCGCGTTCTGCCAGATGCATTGTTGTCGCCTGAACCAAGAGCGCGTCATCCAGGTCGTGCACTGTCACCCGCGTGGTTGCGAGGGTCCGGGTATGACGGGTGGTTTCCGCCGCCACACGAATTCCGGCGAGCGGCACCGGGCGCAGCACATCCATGGTCAGCCGGGTGAGTTGCTTCTCCGCGCCGACCTCGACCTCCGCGGCGCGGGCCACCAACCCCGCCACGGGTCCAGCGTGGCAATGATCCACCGACCATGGGCCGCGCGCCGGATCATTGCCGACAAACACGCCATCGGCGCGCTGGTGAAAAAACGCGTCTGCCTCGGTCACATCTTTTCCTGTGTATACTGTTTGAGTTCCGCCCGCGCGACCTGTCGCCGATGCACCGCATCCGGACCATCAGCCATGCGCAACGTGCGCACATGGGTCCAGGCGCGCGCCAACGGCGTGTCCTGACTGATCCCCGCCCCGCCGTGCATCTGCACCGCCTCATCTATGACCTTGAGCGCCACACGAGGGGCAATCACCTTGATCTGACTGATCCAAGGCGCCGCAGCTTTGGCGTCGCCCTGATCCATGTACCAGGCGGCCTTGAGGCACAGCAGCCGCGCCATCTCGATCTCCATCCGGCACTCCGCGATGATATCATAGTTGGCTCCAAGCTGTGCCAATGGCTTACCAAAGGCCTCGCGTTGCAAAGACCGCCGGCACATCAGCTCCAGCGCCGCCTCTGCCTGACCGATCGCCCGCATGCAGTGGTGAATACGTCCCGGCCCCAGCCGTCCCTGCGCGATCTCGAACCCACGCCCTTCCCCCAGCAGCATATTCTCCGCCGGCACCCGCACGTCCGCAAAGCGCATGTGCATGTGACCATGCGGTGCATCATCTTGCCCGTAGACCTGCATAGGTCGTAAGACCTCGATGCCAGATGCCTCTGCCGGGACCACGATCATCGAATGACGCTGATGTTTCGGCGCGTCGTCCCCACCGGTCCGCACCATGGTGATGTAGACGCGGCAGCGCGGATCACCGGCCCCCGAGATCCACCATTTCTCGCCATTCAACACATAGTCATCGCCATCCCGCACGCAGGACATTGCGACATTGGTCGCATCCGAACTGGCCACATCCGGCTCTGTCATCAGGTAGGCAGAGCGAATTTCACCGGCAAGCAAGGGCTTCAACCAGCGCTCCTTCATCGCATCTGTGCCGTAGCGCTCAAACACCTCCATATTGCCGGTATCCGGCGCACCGCAGTTGAACACCTCTGGCCCCAAGGGGGTCTTGCCCATTGCCTCGGCGAAATAGGCATATTCAACCGTGCTGAGGCCAAGCCCCCAATCCGAGTCGGTCAGCCAGAAGTTCCAAAGCCCTGCCGCCTTCGCCTTGGCTTTCAAGCCTTCGAAAATTTCCGCCTGCCGCGGGGTGTAGGCCCAGCGGTCCCCCTTGCCGATCTCAGAATGATACTCGGCCTCAACCGGCATGATATCGTCGCGCACCATCGCAACCACCCGATCCAGAAGCAGCTGCACCTCCGACCGTAGTCCCAGATTCATTTCCATGGCGCACCTCCCGATTTGCTTGCGCAGCATGGCTTGGCAATCTGCGTCCTGTCCAGCACAGTGACGGCACGTCATAAGAAGAGACACTGGAGTGAAAGATGGCACTGTTGATCGAAATCGGACACCGCGGTTGGTACAGTGAAGAGGCTCTGGCCGCGGAGTTCCGCAAACTGTCCCCGACAGCCGACATCCGGACAGCAGACGCGCCAGGCGATTTGTCGGACATCACCATGCTGGCCGTATCATCGCTGAAATCCGAATTGCCGACGCGGCTGCCAAACCTGCAGCTGGTGCAGAAACTGGGGGCCGGGGTGGAGACCATCGTGAACCACCCATCCCTCGCGCCACAGGTCCGCGTGGCGCGACTGAAGCCGCAGGAGCCAGCGCGCGAGATTGCGCAGTATTGCCTCGCATATGTTCTGCGTGGCACTCGCAACATGGATTATCATGAAAAGGCGCAGAGCCGTGCTGCTTGGGACCCAATAGCCCCGCACCGTCCGCAAGACGTCACCGTCGGCGTTCTCGGCCTCGGCCATATCGGTGGCCTCACGGCAGAGCTTATGCGCGACATGGGGTTCAACACCATGGGCTGGAGCCGCTCGCAGAAGGACATCGAAGGCGTCACCTGCCTCACCGGCGACCACGGGCTGAACAGCCTCCTGTCCAGTTGCGACTATCTTTGCGCCATCCTGCCCGCCACCGAGGCAACCCGTGACCTGCTAAATGCGGACCGCCTCGCACTGATGAAGGAAGGCGCCACTGTCATCAACGCCGGGCGCGGTAGCCTGATCGATGAAACCGCCCTTGCATCCGCGCTCGACCAGCGGCGCCCTGGCCACGCGGTGCTCGATGTGCTGCGCACCGAACCCTTGCCAAGCGACAATCCGCTGTGGAGGCACCGTCACGTCACCATCACCCCACATGTTTCGGGCTGGCACCTCGGCGATGCACTCGGTGATGTCGTCGAAAACCTGCGCCGGCTGACAGCGGGCGAGCCTCTGTTGCACGAGGTCGACCGCAGCCGCGGCTATTGAAGGCAATGACAGCGTGATTCTGGCCGGTGGTGCAGCTGCGCGTGAGTGTGGGGGCCGACAGCTTACAGCTGTCGCGTGTCAGATTTCTAGTTGGCGCACCTCGCCTGAGCAAGGGGGCCAGCGCACAGCGCTTCGCATATCGCTGACGACACCGGTGGAGGGTCGAACCGAACCTCCGCAGTGACCATCACGCCAGCGCCAAACGCGCAGGGCCCTCCCCGCATGGGAAGGGCCCTGCTGAGACCTGTCGCGCCCCCGGGCACCGGGGGCGCGTCCATGTAACTGTGATCTATTCCGCCGCCTCGGCGTACTCCTCCATTGGCGGGCAGGTGCAGATCAGATGACGGTCACCATAGACATTGTCGACGCGGTTCACCGGTGGCCAGTATTTATCGACCCGGAACGCCCCCGTCGGGAAACAGCCCTCCTCGCGCGTGTAGGGACGGTCCCAGTCCTTCACCAGATCTTCCATCGTGTGCGGTGCGTTCTTCAGCGCGTTGTTTTCTCGCGCCATGTCGCCGTCCTCGATCGCCTTGATCTCGGAGCGGATCGACAGCATCGCACCGACAAAACGGTCCAGCTCTGCCTTGGTCTCCGATTCCGTGGGCTCCACCATAAGCGTGCCCGCGACAGGCCAGCTCATGGTCGGCGCGTGAAAGCCGCTGTCCATCAGGCGCTTGGCCACATCATCAACCGTCACATCCGCGCTGTCAGCAAAGGGGCGGGTGTCCAAGATGCACTCGTGCGCGACCCGACCCGTCGGCCCCTTGTAGAGCACGTCGTAGGCTCCTTCGAGGCGCTTGGCGAGGTAGTTCGCCGACAGGATCGCCACTTTGGTGGCCTGCGTCAGACCTGCGCCGCCCATCATCAGGCAATAGGCCCAGGAGATGGTCAGGATCGAGGCCGACCCCAGCGGAGCCGCCGAAACGGGCCCTTCACTGCCGCCAGTTTCCGGATGCCCCGGAAGATGGTCAATCAGATGCGACTTCACACCAATCGGGCCCATGCCGGGGCCACCACCGCCATGGGGAATGGCAAAGGTCTTGTGCAGGTTCAGGTGGCTCACATCACCACCCAGATCACCCGGACGGCTGAGGCCCACCATGGCGTTCATATTGGCGCCGTCGATATAGACCTGACCGCCAAAGTCATGCGTGATCTTGCAGACCTCATGCACGGTCTGCTCGAACACCCCGTGCGTCGAAGGATAGGTGATCATGCAACCCGCGAGGTTCTCGGCGTGCTTTTCCGCCTTGGCGCGGAAATCCTCCAAGTCGATATCACCGTTCTCCGCCGATTTCACGACGACCACTTTCCACCCGACCATCTGCGCGGAGGCGGGGTTGGTGCCATGGGCGCTCATCGGAATGAGGCAGATGTTGCGATGCCCCTCGCCCTGCGCCTTGTGATAGGCGGCGATGCTCAGCAGACCCGCGTATTCCCCTTGCGCGCCGGAATTCGGCTGCATGGAAATCGCGTCATAGCCAGTGATGTCGCAGAGCTTTGCCGACAGATCCGTGATCATTTCACCATATCCGGCCTGCTGGTCGGCGGGCGCAAAGGGATGGATGGTTGAGAACTCCGGCCAGCTCAGCGGCATCATTTCCGCAGCTGCGTTCAGCTTCATGGTGCAGGAGCCAAGCGGGATCATCGCCCGATCAAGCGCCAGGTCGCGGTCCGCGAGACGTCGCATATAGCGCATCATCTCGGTCTCGGCCCGGTTCATGTGGAAGATCGGGTGACTCAGGTAGTCCGACTTGCGGTGCATGTCCGCTGGAACCCGATATTCGGGCGAGAAGTCATCATCCGCCCGCACGATGCCAAAGGCACGCCAGACCGCCTCGATGGTTTCGGGACGCGTTGTTTCATCCACAGAAATGCCGACGCGGGTCTCGCCAACACGGCGCAGGTTGATCCCTTCGTCCACGGCAGATTTCATCACCGCCGCCTGCAGCGGGCCGACATCCACGGTGATGGTGTCAAAGAACGCCTGCGGGTCGACCTTGAAGCCGGCTTCCTCCAGCCCCTTTGCCAGACGCACGGCCTTGCGGTGGATGCGCTGCGCGATGGCCTGCAATCCTTTGGGGCCGTGGAAGACCGCATACATCGACGCCATCACCGCCAACAGCGCCTGCGCGGTGCAGACGTTGGACGTCGCCTTTTCGCGGCGGATGTGCTGCTCGCGGGTCTGCAGCGACAGACGATACGCTTTGTTGCCATGGGCATCGATCGACACCCCGACAATGCGTCCCGGCATGTTGCGCTTGAAGGCATCCCTCGTGGCCATATAGGCCGCATGCGGACCACCTGCCCCGACGGGCACGCCAAATCGCTGGGTGGAGCCGACGGCAATATCCGCCCCCATCGCGCCCGGTTCCTTCAGCAGGGTCAGGGACAGGGGATCGGCGGACACGATGGCGATGCCCTTGTGTTCGTGCAACTTGGCGATGTGATCGGTGAAATCACGCACATGCCCATAGGTGCCCGGATATTGGAACAGCGCGCCAAAGACCGCTTCGGGATCCATCTTGTCCGGGTTGCCGACGATCACCTCGATGCCCAGCGGTTCGGCGCGGGTTTTCACCACGGCAATGTTCTGCGGATGGCAGTCGCGGTCGACAAAGAACGCCTTGGCCTTCGATTTCGACACCCGCTCCGCCATCGTCATCGCCTCGGCGCAGGCAGTGGCCTCGTCCAGCAGCGATGCGTTGGCGATTTCCAGGCCGGTGAGATCCGAAATCATCGTCTGGAAGTTCAGGAGCGCCTCAAGACGGCCCTGCGAGATCTCGGGCTGGTAGGGCGTATAGGCCGTGTACCAGGCAGGGTTTTCCAGAATGTTACGCTGGATCGCGGGCGGCGTCACGGTACCGTGGTAGCCCTGACCGATCAGCGAGGTCATCACCTTGTTCTTACCCGCCACCTCGCGCATGTGGAACAGCAGCTCGCGTTCGGACATCGGGCGACCAAAGTCCAAGGCCTCTTTCTGGCGGATGGATTTCGGCATGGTCTCGTCGATCAGCGCATCAAGGCTGTCGGCGCCGATCACCTTGAGCATCTCGGCCATTTCATCCGGCGAGGGGCCAATGTGGCGACGGTTGGCAAAGTCATAAGGAAGGTAATCTGTCGGTTCGAAAGGCATCGCTTGCCTCCTTAAGGTCAGTCAGATTCAGGTCCAAGAGGCACAGCACAATGGGTCGGGCAAACCCGTTGGTGCCAGTGTCCATACGAAATGGCCCGCGCCATGGGGCAGCGGGCCAGAAGTGCATCAGCCGATGAAGTCCTTGTAACCGGCCGCATCCATGTAATCGTCCATCGGCGACATGTCAGAGACCTTCAGCTTGAAGAACCACGCCTCGCCTTCCGGGTCGTCGTTGACCTTGTTGGGCTCGTCCACGATGGCTTCGTTGACCTCGACCACTTCACCGTCCAGCGGCGCCAGAATGTCAGAGGCGGCCTTGACGGATTCGATCACCACGATCTCGTCATCCTTGGTCACTTCGCTGCCCACCTCGGGCAGTTCGACAAAGACCACATCGCCCAGTTGCTCGGCGGCGTGCGCGGTGATGCCGACCGTCACGATTTCGCCTTCGACCTGCAGCCATTCGTGTTCTTCGGTGTATTTCATGGGTACTCTTCCTGTGTTGACCGTTCTTTCGGGGACGGGTGTTCAGCGTTTGAAGTTTGCCGCCACGAAGGGCAGCTTTGCAACTGTGACGGGCACGCGCTTACCGCGCAGCTCGCCAAAGATCTGGGTGTCGATGGCGGCGCGTTCTGCCGTGACATAGCCCATGGCAACCGGCCCGCCCACGGTGGGGCCAAAGCCGCCGGAGGTGATGGTGCCGATGGGCGCGCCGCCTTCGGCAGCGGCATAAAGCACCACGCCTTCACGCATGGGCGCGCGACCTTCGGGCTTCAGGCCCACACGCTTGCGCGGGGCATTCCCGCCAAGATCGGCAAAGATCGCATCCGCACCGGGAAAGCCGCGCGCGCGCGCGCCATCAGGGCGACGCACCTTCTGGATGGCCCAGCCAAGCGTGGCCTCAAACGGGCGCGTTTCGGTGTCGATGTCGTGACCATAAAGGCAAAGACCACCCTCAAGCCGCAGCGAATCCCGCGCACCAAGGCCGATGGCCTCAACATCCGGGTGCTCCAGCAGCGATTTGGCAAGATTTTCGGCCACGTCGTTGGGCACGGAGATCTCGTAGCCGTCCTCGCCGGTATAGCCAGAGCGGGAGATCCACAGCTCGGCCCCCGCATATTCAAACGTCGCCACATCCATGAATTTCATGGCAGCAACGCCGGGCACCAGTGCCTCCAGCGCCGCCTCGGCGGCCGGGCCCTGCAGGGCCACCAGCGCACGGTCGGTGACCGGCTCGACCTTGATTTCGGGTTCCAGCGCGGCTGTCATGCGGGCAATGTCGGCCTCCTTGCAGGCCGCGTTCACGACGACAAACAGATGGTCGCCGCGATTGGCAAACATCAGGTCATCCTCAATGCCGCCCGCGTCGTTGGTGAACAGACCGTAGCGTTGGCGCCCCTCAGAGAGGCCCAGCACATCCATCGGCACCAGTTTTTCAAAGGCCTTTGCGACAGCCTCAAAGCTCTCGCCGCGCAAGATCACCTGACCCATATGGCTGACATCGAACAGCCCGGCCTTTTCGCGCGTGTGGATATGCTCTTTCATGATCCCCAGCGGGTACTGCACGGGCATAGCATAGCCTGCAAAGGGCACCATCTTGGCCCCGAGGCTCTCGTGCAATTCCGTAAGGGGGGTGGTCTTCAGATCCGACATTTCGGCCTGCCTTCCGCGTCTGCGGCCGGTGCGGTCAATTCACAACATGTCAACGCGTCGATTGGCATCCGGCATCCAAGGTTATGCGCAGGCCCCGCCTGCACGCTTTGATGCCCCCTCTGTCCCGTTCGCCTGAGATCGTTATCCCTTCGGCGTCCCGGTCTGGCCGGGCTCTCTCCAGAGTAGTCTCGCGCACACGGTCCGTTTGGCCTGAGAGTTTCCGGGGCGGTTGCTCCTTCGGCACCGAGTTCACGCGCTTTCGCCCGGATCGGTTCTCCCATGTGCTGCGGCGGAAGCTACCAGCGCCAATGGGCTGGCGCAAGACGGAATCCGTACCTATCCTGTCGCAAATGGTGATGAATTCGCGCTGGACTGCGATTGTATCAAGGCCGTCCATTATTGTGCGGGTGGATTGCCGGAGCCGAGAACCGCTGCCATAGCTTTGCCCATGAAGATAGCAATCAATGGATTCGGCCGCATTGGCCGCACGATTTTGCGTCAGATCCTGAGCAGCCCTCGCGGTTCGGAGATCGAGATCGCCTGCATCAACGACATCGCCGATCCGGAGATGTGTGCCTATCTGTTTCAGTATGACAGCACCTTCGGCCCCTACCCCGGCTCGGTCTCGCTGGGTGACGGCACCTTGTGCGTCGACGACCGCTGCATCCCACTTCATCAACAGGCAAATATCACCAATCTCGATTTGTCAGAGGTCGATATCCTGCTGGATTGCACCGGGATCGCGCGCACCACCGACTTGGCAGAACGCGGCCTAAGTGCCGGGGCGAGCAAAGTGCTGATCTCTGGCCCGTCCCCTGCGGCTGAAGTCACCGTCGTCTATGGCGTCAATCAAGCCGACCTTGCGGGCGCGAAAATCGTGTCCAATGCCTCCTGCACAACCAACGCCGTTGCGGGCTTGGTGCAGCTGGTAGATCAAGTGGCAGGCATTGAGACCGGTCACATGACCACCATTCATTGCTACACAAATTCGCAACCGATGGTGGACACCCCCCGCGGTGACTTTGCCCGGTCACGCGGCGGGGCGCAGTCGATGGTGCCGACCACCACATCGGCGATGCACCTGATAGATGTCGTCCTGCCGCATCTCAAAGGCCGGATTTCCGGCGCCGCCGTCCGCGTCCCGACCGCCAGCGTTTCTGCCGTGGACCTGGTCGCGCGCCTCAGCAGCACGTGGGATGAAGGCGATCTCCTCGCGGCACTGAAAGCGGCGGCTTCGCAGTCGCCCATTCTTGGCTGGACCGATCAACCACTGGTGTCCTCCGATCTGCGTGCACGCCCGGAATCGCTGATTTTGGCGGCCCCTGAGACCCGCATGGTGGAGGGTCAGCAACTGCGGGTCTTTGGCTGGTATGACAATGAATGGGGATTTTCGGCTCGGATGCTCGATGTTGCACGGGCCATGACAGCGCCTGAGTAGTCGGCAGATTTCCGCCGCCTTGCGCCACAACTGCAACTCCACGTAGAGCTGTATCTTGCGCGAAGGTTTTCTGACATTCGCCAAGCGTGTAGCGTCGACATAATGTTCCGCCGGCCTACCTGCCTCGGACAACAAGAAAACCGATTGCTCGCTGCCGGAGACCCAATGACCAGCTTTCGCCACCCGCGCCCGACCGCGCGCCGCCTTCTTCGCGCCCTGCGGCCCCTGTCTCTGGCTATCGGCTTTGGCGTGGCGCTTCCGGGGGCCGCGCTTCATGCGCTTGAGGCAAACCTCTCCGCACCCAAAGCACCGGAGGAGCTCACCGACAAGCTGGAGGGCGCTAGCGCCGCGCTGATCCTCGGCGACGGTGCAGAACTGCAGGAAATCATTGCCGCCGCGCTGTCCGACTACCGTACTTTGGTGCAGGTGCTCTATGACGCCGGATATTTTGCACCGGTCGTGAACATTCGTCTCGATGGGCGCGAAGCCGCGGCAATCAATTTGCTGAACCCGCCGAGATCAGTGGACAAGATCGACATCTCGGTTGATCCCGGCCCCTCCTTCACCTTCGGTCGCGCCGTAGTCAGACCACTGCCAGCCAATGAACCTGCCGATCTGCCAGCGGATTTTGCATCCGGGCGCCCTGCAAGCACGGGTGTCATTCAACAGGCGGCGACTGCAGGACTGGGCGCATGGGACCGCGCGGGCCACGCCAAGGCAGAACTGTCAAATCAGTCCATCACCGCCGATGCGGTCAAACAGCGCCTCGATGCGGACCTACAGATCGCGCCGGGGCCCCGGCTGCAGCTGGGCAATCTGCGGATCACCGGACAGTCCGACGTGCGGCGCGAAGCGATACAGCGCATTGCAGGGTTTGCAACGGGGCAAACCTATCACCCGGATCTAGTGTCGAAATCCGCCACCCGCCTGCGCCGCACCGGCGCTTTTTCAACCGTGACGGTAAAGCAGGCAGAGACACCAAACCCGGACGGCACGCTTGATTTCATCGCCGAGGTGGAAGACCAGCCCAAGCGCCGTTTTACCTTCGGCGTTGAGGTGTCTTCGTCCGAAGCGGTAAAACTCAGCAGCAGCTGGATGCACCGCAATCTCTTCGGCGCGGCAGAGCGGTTGAAGATCGACCTGTCTGTCAGCGGCCTTGGCACCAGCGAACTCGACGGAAGCGTCTCGGCGCGTCTGGACCGCCCTGCGGCCCTTGGCACGGACAGAACGCTGTTTTACCTCGCTGCGCTGGAGCAATTGCAGGAAGAGCATTACACCGCCAGAAGCGCCACGGCTGCCATCGGGGTTCGGCGCATCGTCTCTGACACCACATTTGTCGAAGGTGCTTTGGGACTGCGCTATGTCAAAGCCGATGATGCCTTTGGCGACAACCGGGAATTCAAGTATTTTGCCGGGCGCCTGAGGGGCGAAAAGGACAAACGAAACGTCAAGACCGATCCGTCCGCCGGCTACTATCTTGATGGCGAGATCGTGCCCTTCGTCGGTCTGGGTGGCGGCGACCCCGGCGTGCAGATCAACATCGACGCCCGTGGATATAAATCGCTCGGCAGTTCTGGTCGCATCGTATTGGCCGGGCGTGTTCAGCTGGGCTCCCTGATCGGGCCCGACCAGAATAACGTCTCACCCACATTGCTCTATTTCTCTGGCGGGGCCGGTTCCGTGCGCGGGCAGGAGTTCCAGTCCCTCGGCATCGACGTCGGCGGCAAGACAGCAGGCGGGCGCGGATACCTGGCGCTGTCGGGCGAGGTGCGTGGCCGGATCACCGACACGATTTCGCTCGTCGGGTTCTACGACGCAGGCTTTGTTGACCAAGACAGCTTTGTCAGCGGTGACAGCGAATTCCACGCAGGCGCGGGCCTCGGCGTGCGGTATAATGTCACCGGGATCGGTCCGATCCGCCTTGATCTGGCGATGCCTGTTTCAGGTGATACCGAGGACGGGCTGCAGTTTTACATCGGCATAGGACAGGCGTTTTGAAACATACCGTTCGCACCCTCGTCACCGTCACCGGCCTAACCACCTGCACCGCCCTGACGCCTTTGTCTGCAGTTGCGCAGCAAGACGCCTCGGAATCGGGCGGGTTGCTGGTTTCTTTTCTGGAAGACACGCTATCAGGCGACAGCCGCTCCATAAACGTGCAGGGGCTCGAAGGGGCATTCTCCTCACAGGCCAAGATTGCCCGTCTGACAGTTTCGGACGAGGACGGCGTCTGGCTGACCGTCGAAGGCGCTGAACTCGACTGGAACCGGTTGGCGCTGGTACGAGGGCGGTTTTCGGTCAACCGCCTCAAAGCAGATCGTATCATCGTTGAACGCAGCCCCAAATCCCTGCCTGCCGATCCGGACCTGCCAACACCTGAGGCGACGCCCTTCTCGCTGCCGGATCTGCCCGTTGCGCTAGAGATCGGCGAAATCGCCGCAAATGAAATCCTTCTGGGAGAGGAGCTTGCAGGGCAGGAAGCCTCCCTCTCCGTGACCGGCGCCCTGTCTCTTGCGGACGGTGCGCTGGACACCACTCTGCGTGTCGCCCGTCTCGACCGGCGCGGCGACGCACTCTCTCTGGCGGCATCGTTCTCAAACTCGACAGAGCAATTGTCACTGGATCTTGCCTTGAAAGAGGCCTCCGGTGGGTTGCTGTCCGATGTGATGGACATTCCCGGACGTCCGGACCTAAGCCTCGCGATCAAAGGCGCGGGCCCGCTTGAGGATTTCACCGCAGACATTGGATTTGCAACCAATGGCAACGACCGGATCAGCGGGACTGTCAGCCTTACCGGGCTTGCCGATGTTGCCGGCGGCGCGGACGCAGGTCTGGCATTTGCCGCCGATCTGGGTGGCAATATCGATCCGCTATTACGGCCGACCTATCGTCCGTTTTTCGGTCCGGGCCTGCGGGCCAATCTGAAAGGGCGTACCTTGCCAAGCGGCGGCGTAGAGCTGGAGAGCCTCGCGCTACGCACCCGCGCCTTGCAACTGACCGGAGCCCTCTCCCTGGAGGCGGGAAACCTGCAGACCGCAAACCTGAAGGCTGCGATCACGCCACCTGACGGTCAGGCTGCTGTCATATTGCCGGTGCCCGGTGCAGACACGACTGTTGCCGGTGTCTCCCTGACCCTGCAGAAACCGGCGGACGAGAACTGGCAGATCAACGGTGAGCTGGACCAACTACGAACACCCGATATGGCCATTTCCCGCGCCGTCATCAACGCGGCTGGCGCATTGGATCAAAGCACAGGCTTTGCGCTTGACGGGGCCATTGACGCGCGGTTGAACGGGTTTGTTCTGGCAGATCCAGCCCTCGCCGCCGCCACTGGCAGCGACCTTACCCTGAGCGCCCGCCTGACCACCAAAGAGGGTGCCGATTTCCTGATCCGCGATCTGGACGTACAGGGCGAGAGCTACGCGGCGCGCGGAGATGTGCGCTTCAACGGCGTCGAGAACGACCTTCGCATTGCAACCGAGCTTGCGCTGACCGCCGACGACCTGAAACGTTTTTCCGAGATTGCCGGGCTGTCGCTGTCTGGGTCAGCAATCGCCGATATAACAGGCCATTTCCAACCGCTGAGCGGCGCCTTTGGTGTTGATCTGGCATTGACCGGACAGGACCTGGGCACCGGGATCGCCGATGTTGACCCCTTGTTGACCGGCGAGAGCACGTTGAAACTGGTGGCCGCGCGCGACACATCCGGTGTGCGGATCGATCAGTTTGACCTGCAGGCGACCGAGATCAGCGCCACCGGCCAGGGCACCCTCGACAGCGGCGAAGGCGCCTTGCGTCTGGACGCCCGGCTCGCGCGGCTTGATCGCTTCGTCCCGGAACTGCCCGGCCCCCTGACCTTATCTGCGAATTTTGACCGCACAGGTGACCGGCTGGATGGGACAGCGGAGTTACGCGGCCCGCGCAAGACGTCGATGGATCTGGACGGTAGCTTCACCCTCGAAGGCGCGGCGGATTTTGCGTTTGACGCCTTCGTCGCCGCACCAGAGGCCTTTGCCCCGCAACTGGCCGGAGCCCCGCTGGCTGCAAAGGGCACCGCCACCCGCCGCGACGGGCGCTGGACCGCACAAACCGATCTCAGTGCGACCGGTGGCGCACAGGCCCGCATCAAGGGCGCGTTTGACGAAGCACAGGGCGCTGTGGATCTGAATCTCTCAGCCTTGATTGCGCGCATCGAACAATTTGCCCCCTCTATCAAAGGGCAGGCCACCACCAAGCTGACAGCCACACGCCGCAACGGTGAATGGCAGGCCGAAGGTGATCTGACCGCTCCCGGCGACAGCACGGCGCGCTTTGATGGGTCATTTACCGAAGCCTCCGGCGATGTCGATCTGAGCTTGAAAGCCGAGGTCGCAAATGTACGCGCTTTCACCGCCAGCCTCGGAGGTTCCGCCTCCGCAGATATCACGGCCACCCGCCGCGCCGGCGAATGGAACGGCGGTGGCGATGTCACGGGGCCAGCAGGGGCTTCTGCAACGCTGGACGGGCAGTTCAATGAGAATGATGGATCAGCCCGTATCAATTTCGATGCAATGGTGCGGCAACTGCAGCAGGTGATACCCGGCCTCGATGGTGTCCTCACCGCAAAGGGCGACGCCAGCCGAGAAAATGGCGTCTGGAGCGTCGAAACCACAGCGGATGGCCCACTTGGGATCGACTCTCGCATTGCGGGCACATGGGACGAAGCACAGGCGGTTGCGGATATCACCGCCAAAGGCTCGCTGCGCCTTGAAGGCGCCAATGCCTTTCTGAAGCCGAACCTGCTAAAGGGGCTGGCACGGTTCGATCTGGCCCTGCGCGGACCGGCACAACTCAGCTCCGTCAGCGGAACCGTAACGACCGCAGACGCGCAGCTGGTCCTGCCGCAAGCGGCCCAAGCAATAGATGGTATCACCACCCGAGTCTCGCTCAGCAATGGCTCTGCCTCGCTGTCGCTCAGCGCGCGCCCGCGGGATGGCGGACAAATTCAAGTCAGCGGGCCGGTCTCGCTCAATGCGCCTTACAACGGCAATTTGCAGATCTCCCTGGCAGAGGTCGTCTTGACCGACAATCTCTCCTACAAGACCTCGTTGGGCGGCGATTTGCGTCTGTCCGGTGCGCTGGCCGGCAACAGCAGCCTTGGTGGGCGCATCGATGTCGGTGAGACAAATATCAACCTCAACACCGCAGGTGGTGCCGTTTCTGCTGCCCCGATCCCACCCATCCGACATCGCGGCCAATCAAGGGCACAGATCACCACCAGAGCACGGGCCGGGCTGATCGAGACCGGGTCCGGTGGCGGTGGCAGCAAGACCAATATCGCGCTCAATGTGCTGATCAGCGCCCCCAACCGTATCTTTGCCCGAGGCCGCGGCCTCAATGCAGAGCTTGGCGGCGCCATCACGGTGCGGGGCACAACTTCAAATCTTGCGCCCTCGGGACAGATTGGCCTGATCCGCGGCACCTTCGACATCCTTGGCCGTAGGCTGAACCTCGACGAAGGGCGCATCACTCTGCTTGGAGACCTGAAGCCCTATCTGGAGTTCACATCCACCGCGAGCACGGAACAGGGCACCGCAACCCTGTCGATTTCCGGTCAGGTGGACAGCCCACAAATCAAGGTCACATCCGACCCTCCGCGCCCCAGCGAAGAAGCATTGGCCCTGCTTTTGTTCGGGGACAATATTCAGGATATCTCGCCGCTCGCTCTGGCCCGACTGGCAAGCTCCGCCCTGACGCTCAGCGGTCGCGGAGGAGGCGCGCAGAAGGCCCTGCGGGACAGTACCGGCGCCGACAACGTGGACATCGGGGCCGATAACCTCGGGATTGGGCAACTCGGGCTGGGCGGATATCTCGCAGACAACGTCTACACCGACCTCAACATCACGTCCGCAGGCGATAGCGAGCTGACCATCAACCTGGATCTTACCAAATCCCTGACCGTCACAGGCAAAGCCGATAGCGAGGGCGAAACCGGGCTTGGTGTTTTCTTCAAGCGGGATTATTGAGCTGCGATTTCGTCCATATAGGCTGACTACGGTCCGGGTGGCCGAAAGGCACCACAGAGGCCGCATGTCATGAGCACCGCCCCCCCGCCGCCTGACGCGCCGCAGCCGCAGATCGACGCGGTTGTGATCGGTCGCAATGAAGGCGAGCGCCTGCTGGCCTGCCTCGACAGCCTTGCAGGACAGGTCAGGCGTATCATCTATGTCGACAGCGGCTCCAGCGACGGATCTGTTGCAGCCGCAAAAGCCCGCGGGGCGGAGGTCGTCTCGCTTGATATGTCGCGCCCGTTCACCGCGGCGCGGGCCCGCAACGCAGGACTGGATCGGCTGTCTGCAAATACCAGCGGCGGGTTGGTCCAATTTCTGGATGGCGACTGTAGTCTTGACCCTGGCTGGCTGCGGCAAGGCGCGGATTTTTTAGCACAGCATCCAGATGTCGCCGTCGCTTGCGGGCGGCGACGGGAACAAAACCCAAGCGGCAGCATCTACAATTGGCTGTGTGACTTGGAGTGGGATACGCCCATCGGTGAGGCCAAGGCCTGCGGCGGCGATGCTTTGATGCGCCGCGATGCGATCCTTCAGGTTGGCGGATACCGCGACACCTTGATCGCGGGCGAAGAGCCTGAGCTTTGTGTGCGGTTGCGCAAGGCGGGGTGGAAAATCTGGCGACTAGATGAGGAAATGACCCGTCACGATGCTCAGATGACACGGTTTTCGCAATGGTGGAAACGGGCGCGACGGGCAGGTCATGCCTTTGCGGAGGGCGCACACTTGCATGGTGCGCCGCCCGAGTGTCATTGGGTCACCGAAACGAGGCGGGCCATGGTCTGGGGGGCGGTCTTGCCGGGCCTCATTGCACTGACATGGCCCCTGCTTCCCCTTCTTGGTAGCGTGCTCAGCTTGATCTACCCGCTGCAGTTTCTGCGCCTGTCCCGACTCGATGGCCCACTGCGGGCGTGGTATAGCATGCTGGGCAAGTTTGCCGAGGCACAGGGTGTCGTTGAGTTTCACCTCAACCGCTTGCGCGGCAGGCATCGCGCCCTGATCGAGTACAAGTAGAGCCCACGTCAGCTGTCCTGAGCGCGCACATCCCTCTGTCGCCGGATCCGCAGGGCTTGCGTGACCTGTCTCGGCAGGATCGCGAAACACTGCGCATAACGCGGCACGAGGCGGGCCGGGCTGCTCAACATGCGCCACAACCACTCCAACGCCAGTTTACGCATCCACAGCGGCGCACGTCGTTGCGCCCCGGTCACGAAATCGAGCCCCGCGCCGATCGATGCAAACCCGACCTGCGGTGCCAATTGCCGTCCAAGCGCGGCAAAGCGTTCCTGCTTCGGAGCACCAAGCGCGATAAAGCACATGCCCACCTTCTGCCCTGCCAATTCGGTCAAGATCTGCCGAGATTCGGCCCCCTCGGGATCAAAATTCCTGCTGGGCGCTCGCACATAGGTGATCTCCAGTCCCGGCACCCAGTGCATCAAGGCGGTCCGCGCCTCTTCAAGAACTGGTTCCGTTGATCCCACCAATGCCACCTTGACGCCGCTCTGCGCTGCCATTTTGCATAGGGGCGTGACCAGATCAGATCCGGGCATCAGCTCAACAGGCCGGTTCGCAATCCGCGAAAGCCAGACAATCGGGCGACCATCCGCGACGATGAAATCCTGCGCCTGATAGGCGCGCAGAAACACCTCATCGCGTGACAGCTTGACCAGGTGATCGAGGTTGACGGTCGCCAGCGCAAACCCTTCAGCGCACTGAAATCTATTCGTTATTTCAACGGAGAACTTGCGCGCATCTGGGACATTGACCACAATACGCTGATTGTTAAACAGAAAGTGCATGGCGCATCAGATCATTTTTCATCGGCTGGTTAGTAAATATTGTTTCTTGCAGGGTACATATGGCAGAGCTGTCGTATACTGCTACCCACGGATTTAGGTCTAAGTGAGGCGAGATTAGGTGCCTAACGCGATTGCGACGATGATGTTGCTGGTGTGGCCAGTCGCGGCGTTGGTGTTCTTTCAGCGCCTACCCCTGCACCGTGCCATCCTGCTATGCCTGATCGGCGGATACCTTCTGCTGCCGCCGGTTGCAGCCTTCGACCTGCCTCTTGTTCCCGACCTGGACAAATTCTCGATCAGCTCGCTCATGGCGCTGGCGGGCTGTGTGTTTGTCGCAAAGCAGCCAGTACCAATGATGCCGCGATCCTGGGTACTTCGTGTCTTAACCGCGGTCTTTGTCCTCTCTGCCGTTCCGACGGTGCTGACCAACTCTGACCGGATCGTGTTTGAGGCGGTGCCGCACTCTGCTCCGATCGTGTTCTTTCATTCAGAGCTGCCAGGTCTTCGCCTGCGGGATCTCGCATCTGTCATCAGTAGCCAGATCATCGTGCTGATCCCGTTCTTCATCGCGCGTCGATATCTTTCCACCCCTGAGGCGCATCGCGAAATTTTGTTGGCATTCGTCATTGCCGGCCTCATTTACACCGTTCCGTCGCTGATCGAAATCAGGTTCAGCCCGCAGATGAACGTCTGGATCTACGGCTTTTTCCAGCATGACTTTGCTCAGATGGTGCGTCAGGGCGGGTATCGCCCCATCGTCTTCCTGCCCCATGCGCTTTGGCTTGCGTTGTTCATGTTCAGCGCAATGGTGGCGGCAGTAGCGCTGGCCCGCACGGCCACCAACCCCAACAAAGTGCGGTTTACTTTCGCAGCGGTCTACCTGTTCGGCATGTTGGTCCTATGCAAGAGCATGGCGTCGCTTGCTTATGGTCTGGCCTTTACCCCCGTTATCGCACTGGCGTCTCATCGGTTCCAGGTCCGGCTGGCGCTGATCATCGCCTTGATCGGCTGCATTTACCCGATGTTGCGAAACGCTCATGTGATCCCGCTCGATACAATCCTGGCACAGGTAGAAGCGATCAGCCCCGAACGGGCGCAATCTTTGGGGTACAGGTTCGACAATGAAGAAATTCTACTAGAACGCGCAGCCGAAAAGCCCATGTTCGGTTGGGGCGGATGGGGCAGAAACCTGATCCGAGATGGCGAAACCGGTCGTATCCTGTCGATCCCCGATGGTCACTGGATCATTGCCTTTGGCAGCTTCGGTTGGGTCGGCTATCTCGCCGAAATGGGCCTGCTGACCGGTGCGCTCGCGTTGCTCTACCTAGCGCTGCGCAAGATGCCAGAGCGGGAAATTTCGCCAACCGTGTCCTGCATCGCGCTCATTCTGGGCGCGACCCTGATGGACATGTTGCTGAATGATACGTTGGTGCCGGTGACCTGGATGTGCGCTGGCGCCCTCTTGGGCTATGCGGAGCGCCAGCTTTACCCCGGTCTCTTTGCCCCCAGAAAGGCGCTCTTTGACGGCCGCCAAGAGATAGACACACCGCCGCGGCGGAAACGACTGAGGCCGGTTATGGACTAGGGGCGTCGAAAGCGAGCAACGAAGGATCTCAATTTGGCCATATTCAAACCCCGACGCTGCCAAAGATGTTGCGCAATACTCGCCACGGGGTGCGACGTGTATAATACGATCCACATGGGATACACCGTCAGGACGTGGGGAGCGTGCGTCCGGCTGGTACGAAAGAATGGGTTGGGCATAAGGCCGAACTTGGGGAACGATGGACAATATGACGAAGTTTGATCCGGAACAGCGGGACCGTTACAGCGCCGATGATATCGCCGTGGTCGGCATGTCCGTCACCCTACCCGGTGCCGACAGCATCCGTGCATTCTGGACCAATCTACGAGACGGCATCGAATCCATCGAGATCCAGGATGAGGACAGCCTGTTGGCCGCGGGCGAACGGGCCGAGGTGCTGCGCGATCCAAACTACGTGCCCTCTGCGGCTCCGCTACAGGGGTTTGACACCTTCGACGCGGAGTTCTTCGGCTTCTCCCCCAAGGAAGCCTCCATTCTCGATCCCCAACACCGCAAGTTCCTTGAGGTTGCCTGGGGTGCGATGGAGGATGCGGGCCACACACCCGAAAGTCTGAAGGGCCAGGTCGGTGTCTATGCGGGCTGCGGCATGGGCAGCTACTTCTATTTCAACATCTGCTCCAACCCGGATCTGGTGGATGACGTCGGCATGTTCCTGCTGCGTCACACCGGCAACGACAAGGATTTCCTGACCACCCGCGTCAGCCATGTGTTCGACCTCAAGGGACCATCGGTGAACGTGCAGACCGCCTGCTCCACCTCTCTGGTGGCGATCCACTATGCCGCCGAGGCGCTGCGCAAGGGCGAATGCGACATGGCGCTGGCCGGTGGCGTGACCATCGAGCTGCCGCAGGGGCGCGGCTATCTCTACAAGGAGAACGAGATCCTGTCGCCCGACGGCCATTGCCACGCCTTCGACCATCGTGCGCAGGGCACCGTGTTCGGCTCCGGCGCCGGGGCCGTGGCGCTGCGCCGCCTTGGCGATGCGCTGGCAGACGGCGATCACATCTGGGCGGTGCTCAAGGGCTCTGCGATCAACAACGATGGCGCCGCCAAGGCCGGTTATCTGGCGCCTTCGGTGGATGGGCAATCGGCGGCGGTGCGCAAGGCGCTGACCGCGGCACGGATCGACCCGGAGACCATCGATTATGTGGAATGCCACGGCACCGGCACCTATATCGGTGATCCGATCGAGGTTGCCGCGCTGACCGAGGCCTACCGCGATGGCACCGACGCCACCGGTTATTGCCGCATCGGCTCGGTCAAGACCAACATCGGCCATCTCGACACCGCGGCCGGGGTGGCAGGTTTTGTCAAAACCGCCCTGTCGCTGGACAGCAAATCCCTGCCGCCGTCGCTGGGGTATGAGAAGCCGAACCCGACCATAGATTTCGCGACTTCGCCCTTCAGGGTGAACGACCGACTGTCCCCTTGGGTCTCGCACAAGGGACCGCGCCGGGCCGCGATCAACGCGCTTGGGGTCGGTGGCACCAACGCCCATGTCATCCTGGAAGAGGCCCCCCTGCGCACCGCCTCCGAGGAGAGCGACTTCCCGTTCCAGATTCTCTGCCTGTCCGGTCAGTCCAAATCGGCGCTGGAGGCGAACACGCAGAATCTCGCCGGGTATCTACGCGCCAACCCGGAGGTGGAGCTGGCCGATGTGGCCTATACGCTGAAGGAAGGCCGCCGCGGTTTTGCCAAGCGGCGCGTGGTAGTGGCCGAGACCGCGACCGAGGCCGCCGACCTGCTAGAGGCCGCAAACCCGCGTCAGGTCTTCACCCACGACCACCTTGGGCCGAACCCAGAGGTTGTCTTCATGTTCCCCGGTGGCGGCGCGCAATATGCCGGCATGGCGCGCGATCTTTATGAAACCGAGCCGGTCTTTGCCGACTGGATGGATCAGGGGCTGGACCATCTGGAAAAGAGCCTCGATTTCAATCTGCGCGCGCTATGGCTGCCGGAGGCGGGCGAAGAGGCCGCCGCCGATGCCGCACTGCTGAAGCCTTCGGTGCAACTGCCGCTGATCATGATCGTGGAATACGCGCTGGCGCAGCTCTGGATGAGCTGGGGCGTCAAGCCTGCGGCCATGGTCGGCCATTCCATGGGCGAAAACACCGCCGCCTGCCTTGCCGGTGTGATGCGCTTTGAGGAGTGCATAGATCTGGTTCAGCTGCGTGGACGGCTGTTCGACACGGTGCAACCCGGCGGCATGCTGTCGATCTCGCTGCCGCTGGCCGAGGTCGAGGCGCTGGTGGGCATGGATCTGGACATCGCCAGCGTCAATGCGCCAGAGCTGACAGCGGTATCCGGCCCCAATGACCGCCTCGACGCGCTGGCCGAAACCCTGCGCGCCCGCGATGTGGAATTCCAGCGCATCCCCATCGACATCGCCGCCCACAGCCGCATGCTGGAGCCGATCCTCGCGGCCTATGGCGACTTCCTGCGCCGTCTGGACCTACAGGCGCCAAACCTCCCGGTGATGTCCAACCGCACCGGCCTGCCGCTGACCGCAGAGCAGGCGACCAGCGCTGACTATTGGGTAGAACAGCTACGCAACACCGTGCGCTTTGCCGATTGCATCGACACGCTCGCCGCCACCAAGGGCCGCGTCTATCTGGAGGTCGGTCCGGGCAAGGCCCTAAGCGCATTGGCACAGATGGCGCCGCAGATTGCCGCCGGTCAGGTGCTCAGCTCGCTACGCCACCCGGATCAAGATGTAGCGGATGACGCATATTTCTTTGGTGTGATCGGTCGGCTCTGGGCCTGTGGAGTGGAGGCCGACTGGCCGCAGGTCTGGGGCGATGCCCGCCGCAACCGCCTGAGCCTGCCCACCTATGCGTTCCAGCGCAGCCGCTATTTCATCGAACCGGGCAAATCGGTGCAGGTGCCCGAGATCGCCCTGCCTGCACGCCATGACGACCTGCGCGACTGGGGATATCGCCCGGTCTGGCGGCCGCGCTTGGCCGATTGCGCGCTGGATGTGACAAGCGAGCTGGGCCTTGCGCCACAGACTTGGCTGATTTTCGAAGACGCCACCGGACAGGCCACGGCCTGCGCCGAGGCGCTCAGTGCCGCCGGTCACCGAGTGGCGCGCGTGCGTGCTGGTGACACCTACGCGCAATTGGCGCCCGACCTCTATCAACTGGCACCCGAAGAGGGCCGTTTTGGCACAGAAGCCCTGCTGGCGGATCTGGCGGAGGCCGATCTGTTGCCACAGAGAATTGCGCATTTCTGGTTGGTGACCGATGCCGAGGATTTCCGTCCCGGTTCCTCCTTCTTTGATCGTAATATCGAGATGGGGCTGATGTCGCTGACCGCCCTGGGTCAGGCCCTGGCGCAGGCGGAATTTCCGCATTCCGTGCATCTCAGCGTGTTGACCACCGGCGCTGTGCAGCTGCGCGACGAGGCCCTGCCCCATCCGGAGAAGGCGATGATTTCCGGTCCCGCCGGGGTGATCCCGCGCGAGGTGCCGGGCGTGACCGTCGCCACCTGTGACATCGAACTGCCAGAAGCCCCGAAAGGGATTGCCGCGCTCTTGTCCGGAGCCAAGCCCGAGGTGCTCACCCTGCGCCTGCTCGAAGAACTGCTGGCAGAGCCAAGCAACCACTCCGCCGCATGGCGTGGTGCAAAACGCATGGAACTGGACTACCGCCCGGCGCCGCTCGCCACGCCGCAGGCCGAGGATGTGCCGCTGCGCAAGGGCGGCCACTACCTAATCACCGGCGGCTACGGTGGCATCGGGCTGACCGTCGCCAAACATCTCATGCACAATTACGACGCCCGCATCACGCTGCTGTCGCGCGAGGCCCTGCCACCCCGCGCCGAATGGGACAGCTACCTGCGCCGTCACAGCCCCACCGAGCGGATCGCCAGCCGCATCCGCGCGGTGCAGGACCTTGAGGCGACGGGACGCGGCGAGGTTCTAGTCCTGGCCGGTGATGTCTGCAACCTGCAGGACATGCGCGCGGCTGCCGAGGCCGCCCGCGCCGCCTTTGGTCCCGTCACTGGCCTGTTCCACGGCGCCGGCCGCATCGCCGATGCGCCCCTGCTCGCCAAGACCGACAGCCAGATCGCCGACGTGCTGGCCCCCAAGGTAAGTGGCCTGCGGGTGCTGGATCAGGTGTTCCCCGATGGCACGCTGGAGGTGATGGCGCTATTCTCCTCCTCCTCCACCGTGACGCGTCCTGCGGGCCAGGTGGACTACATCGCCGCCAATGAATACCTCAATGCCTGGGCCAAGTCGCGCCGAGGCGGGCAGACCCGCGTGGTCGCCATCGACTGGGGCATCTGGGCCGATACCGGCATGGCGGCAGAGGCGATGGCCGCCCGGCGCGACAGCGCTGCCCCGTCAGAACCGCTGCTCTGCGCCGCCGCGCTCTGGCAAACGCAGGGGTTTGATCGCAGCGGCGCGCCGGTGTTCCGCAGCCGCTTTGACGCGCGCAGCGACTGGCTGCTGGATGACCACCGCACCCATGATGGCACCGCGCTGATCCCTGGCACCGGCAATATCGAACTGATCGCCGAGGGGCTGGACCAGCTTGGCGCCACCGCCCCGTTCGAGATCCGCGACCTCTATTTCCTGCAGCCCTTCGTGGTGGACAATGACAGCCCGCGCGAGGCGGTGATGCATTTGACGCCCAGCACCGACGGCTATGAGGTTCAGATCCACGGCGCCACAGACGATGGCTTTGCCCGCACCGCCCAGGCGCAGGTGGTGAAGCTGGAGCCGTCGCATGTCAGCGGGCTGGTGCCCCTCGACGCGATCTCTGCGCGCTGCACGTCACAGGAGGCGCCCCGAGATGGCACCCGGCTGCGCTCTCCGCAGGAGGCCAACCTGCGCTTTGGTCCGCGCTGGCATGTCTTGCAGTCGATGGCCCTGGGCCGGAACGAGGGGCTGGCGCGGCTGAAGCTGCCCGAAATCGCCACCGGGGATGGCACGCTGTTGCATCCCGGGCTGCTGGATCTGGCCACTGGCTGGGCCATCGAGCTGGCGCCGGGCTATGAGCAAAGCACACTCTGGGTGCCGGTGTCCTATGGCGCCATCCGGGTGCTGGCCCCGCTGACGCAAGAGATCTTCAGCCATGTGCGTCTGGCAGATGGCAAGGGGGATCGCAGTTCTGTCCTGTTCGACATCACCCTGTGCGACACAGACGGCAAAGTGCTCGTGGAGATCACACATTTCCGTATGCAGCAGCTCAGCGGCGGCTTCAACCTTTTGCCCGTCCGCACCGACACCACAGCCACCGCACTCGGCCTGACTGCGGAGCCGCAGACGCAGCCCCTGTCGCCGGACGAGCGCCGCCTGCTGGCCAATCTCGACAACGGCATCCGTGCCGAAGAAGGTGGCCCCGCCTTGGAGCGCGCGCTCGCCAGCGGCCTGTCGCAGGTGGTGATCTCCTCGCTCGATCTCGTGGCTTTGCGTCAGCAGGCAGCGGCAAGCGGCCTGACCGCGCCCGACGCAGACGGGCAGAGTTTTGACCGTCCCGACCTCGACACAGACTATATCGCGCCGCGCACCCCCACCGAAGAGGCGCTTGCCGCACAGTTCGCCAACCTGCTGGGACTGGCGCAAGTGGGGGTCGAGGACAGTTTCTTCGACCTCGGCGGCCATTCCCTGATCGCAGTGCGGTTGTTTGCCCAAATCAAGCGCAGCTTTGGCGTCGAATTCCCGATGTCGGTGCTGTTCGATGCCCCCACCGTGGCCGCACTTGCGGTCCGGATCGAGGCGGAAACCGGCCCTGCTGCGGAACAGCCCTCCAGCGCGGCAGAGACGGACTCTCCGCAGAGCTTCACGCATCTTGTACGTCTCGCACCGGGCAAGGATCCACAGGCCGCGCCGATGTTCATTGTTGCAGGCATGTTCGGCAACGTGCTGAACCTGCGGCATCTGGCGCAGATCCTCGGCGAGGACCGCCCCGTCTACGGCCTGCAGGCGCGTGGTCTGATCGGCAGTGACGAGCCGCATGAGCGCATTGAAGACGCCGCTCGTGCCTACATCGCGGAGATGCGAGAGGTACAATCCGAAGGCCCTTATCTGGTCGGCGGCTTCTCCGGTGGCGGCATCACCGCCTATGAGATCGCGCAACAGCTCAAGGCCGCAGGTGAAGCGGTGGACGCGCTGGTGCTGCTGGATACGCCGTTGCCCGTGCGCCCTGCTCTCAAGCCACTGGACAAGGCGCTGATCAAGCTTGCCGAACTCCGCGCAAAAGGACCCGGCTTCATGGGCGAATGGCTGCGCAACCGCATCGCCTGGGAGATCCGCAAACGTCAGGACCGCCCGGCGGAGACCGGCGCGGCGGCGGGCTTCAACAATCGCAAGATCGAGCTGGCTTTCCTTCGCGCTGTTGCCGCTTATGAGGTGCAGCCCTGGACCGGGCCGGTGACGCTTTATCGTCCGGTGCTCGACCGTCATTGGCAGGTCTCGGGGCGCCAATGGGTCAGCCGCGAGCGCGAATATGTCTACCCCGACAATGACTGGACCCGCCACGCCCCGGCACTTGAGGTCCATGAGGTGCCCGGCGATCACGACGGCATGGTGCTGGCGCCCAATGTCAGCGTGCTGGGCAAGGCAATCCGCGATCAGCTTGCAAAGACGGCCCGCCAGCCAGACACAGCAAAGGCGGCAGAATAGAGATGCGCACACAGACCGTCCTGACCATCATCCTGAATTTCCGCACCCCGGCGATGACCCTGCGCTCCGCCGCTGCCGCGCTGGCGGAGATGGAAGATTTGCCGGGCGAGGTGCTGATCATCGACAATGGTTCCGGTGACGGATCTTTCGAGGCGTTGCAGGCCGGGGCGGAAACCCGAGGCTGGCTGGACAGCGGCCGGTTGCGGATCGAGGCCTCGTCGGTCAATGGCGGCTTTGGCGCCGGCATGAACATCGGATTTCAGGCACGGCTGTCGGATGGGTCCGTGCCGGATTTCTACTACCTTCTGAACTCCGACGCCTTTCCCGAAACCGATTGCATTCGCACCCTGCGGGACTTCTTGCAGGATCACCCCGGTGCCGGACTGGCCGGATCCTATGTGCATGGCGAAGACGACACGCCCCATTGCACCCTGTTCCGCTTTCCCACCATCGCCAGCGAATTCGAGGGCGCGGCCCGCACCGGCGTGATCTCGCGCCTGTTGCAGCATGCTATCGTGCCGCTGGAGATCCCGGACCAGCCGCGTCAGGTGGATTGGACCGCCGGCGCAAGCCTGATGATCCGCCGCGAGGTGATTGAGGCTGTCGGTGGCTTTGACGAGACGTTCTTTCTCTATTTCGAAGAGACAGAGCTGTGCCATCGCGCCGCCCGCGCGGGATGGCGCACCCACTACGTGCCGCAAAGCACCGTGGCGCATGTGGGATCTGCCTCCACCGGCATGAAGACCTGGCCCCGTACACCCGGATTTTGGCTCGACTCGCGCCTGCATTATTTCACCCAGACCCGTGGCGCCGTCTATGCGATGGGGGCAACGCTGGCCCGCCTTCTCGGGGGCAGCGTCTATGGGCTGCGCCGCCTGACCTCTGGCAAGCCGCGCGCCGATGCGCCGCATTTCTACGGCGACCTTTTGCGTCATCATCTGACGCGGATGCTGCGGCCCCTGCCAGGCCCACGCCCGGCCAAACCCTTTGATACCGACCCCGTTCACGCCCCGTTGCTGGAGGATCACAAGTGAAGCCATTTTCCACCGTCGTCATTGGCAATGAATCCCTTTTGATCGGCTGCTGCGAGGCCCTTCTGGCGCGCGGGCACGACATCCGTGGCGTCCTGAGTGATAACACTGACATCCGGGATTGGGCGTCCTCGCACGGTCTCAACTGCTATGATGCCACCACGGATATCGAGGGCCCCTTCGACTGGCTCCTGTCGATCGCCAACCTGCGGCTATTGTCAGATGCGGTGATCGCCAAGGCCACGAAAGGCGCGGTCAATTTCCACGATGGCCCACTGCCGGAACGGGCCGGCCTCAATACCCCAAACTGGGCTATCCTCGACGGCGCGACCGAACATGGCATCACCTGGCATCTGATCGAGGGCGGTGTCGACGAAGGGGACATCCTTGCCCAGCGCCGGTTTGCGGTGGCAGAGGACGAGACTGCCTTCAGCCTGAATTCCAAATGCTATGGCGCCGCACTCGACAGTTTTGCCGAAGTGCTGGAACAGCTGGAGAGCGGCGATCTGCGCCGCCAGCCACAGGATCTGAGCCAACGACGGTATCATGCCCGTGCGGATCGCCCCAAGGCCGCCGGTGTCCTGCAATGCGACCGCCCTGTGGCAGAATTGCTGCGCGTGGTGCGCGGGCTGGACATGGGCGGCTACTGGAACCCGCTAACCTCGGCCAAGATCCGATGCGGGGATCGCGTCGTGCTGGTCGGGCAGGCTCAGGCAGCTGCAGGCGAAGGCACGCCCGGTCAGGTTCTGGCGATATCGGACACTGACATCACCCTGGCCTGTGCGGATGGTGCCATCAGTCTGTCGCAGCTGACATCACCGGCAGGCGCGCCTCTGCGTGCCACCGCTCTGGTGCAACAGGGTGACAGGCTGCCGCTGCTTTCTCCGGCAGAGATCGAAACGCTCGAACAGGATCTTCTTGCTACCCAGAAACCGGAAGCCTTCTGGCGTCGTGCCTTGGCCGACATGCAGACGCTTCCCCTGCCCCTTGGCGCGGCCGACGCCGCCGAAGAGGTCTTGGCAGAGGTCGAATTGCCCGCAAGCTGCACTCCGGAGGCGCTGGCGGCTTCAACCCTTGCATGGCTCCTGCGCAGCACCGGCGAGGCGTCTGGCTCCATCGCGCTGAGCCTGCCCAACCTGGAGTCTGCCGCGCGTCCGGGGCTGATTGCCGATTGGGTACCGATGACGGCGCATCTGGACGAGGGTTTCGCCGCGGTTCAATCGCGCATGGCGACGGTGATCGACCGCGCCGAACGTCAGGGCGGTTTTGCCGAGGATATCATGGCCCGCGCGCCGGAAATCGCAGTGCAGGCGCCGCCCACCGTGGCGCTTTGTCTGGGCACGCAGACGCCGCCCGCACAGGCAAAACTGGCACTGATCCAGTCCGGTGACAGCCTGCGCCTGCAGTCCCAAAACCTGTCACAGCAGGCGATCTCGCGGCTTGCGGCCCGTCTTGAATGCCTGCTCAACAACCTCGAAAACCGGTCAGATGCGCCACTGTCCGCACTGCCTCTGCTGCCCGACGCCGAACGCAAACAAATGCTGGAGGAGTGGAACGCCACGGAGGCCGCGCTTCCAGGCGAGCAGACAATTCACGCCGCCTTCGAGGCGCAAGTCGCCCGCACACCGGATGCAATTGCCCTGGTCTTTGAGGGCCAGCAGTTGACCTACGCAGAGCTGAACCAGCGCGCCACCGCCTTGGCCCGGCATCTGCAGGCACAGGGCGTCGCCCCCGGCAGTCATGTCGGTGTCTATCTGCGCCGCTCGATGGACCTGGTGATTGCTACCCTCGGCATTCTGAAGGCAGGCGGTGCATATGTGCCGTTGGACCCGGCCTACCCGGCGGATCGCATCGCGCATTACATCACCGACAGTCAGGCTTCGGTGGTTGTCACCCTGTCGGACCTTGCGCCGGATCTGCCCGACAGCGCCGCCCTGCCCCTGCGTCTGGACACGCTCGACCTCTCGGGCGGAACGAGCGATATCACGAACAGCGCCACGGCAGAGGATTTGGCCTATCTGATCTACACCTCCGGCTCCACCGGCCTGCCCAAGGGCGTGATGGTGCGTCATCGCAACGTTGCGAACTTCTTCACCGCGATGGATGCGCGCATTCCTCACAAGGCAGGCGACGCCTGGCTCGCCGTCACCAGCCTGTCCTTCGACATCTCGGTGCTGGAGCTTTTCTGGACCCTGGCACGCGGCTTCAAACTGGTACTGTCGAGCGACGAAAGCCGCCTGCAGCTTTCGAACGGCCCCATCACGCTCAGCGACCGCAAGATGGACTTCAACCTCTACTACTGGGGCAATGACGACGGCGCGGGCGAGAAAAAATACGAACTCCTGCTTGAGGGGGCAAAATTCGCCGATGCGCATGGGTTCAACGCGGTCTGGACACCGGAGCGGCATTTCCATGCCTTCGGCGGCCCCTATCCAAACCCGTCGGTAACCGGCGCTGCCGTGGCGGCGGTCACCCGCAACATCGGGGTGCGCGCCGGGTCCTGCGTGGCCCCCCTGCATCACCCCGCCCGCATTGCCGAGGAATGGGCGGTGATCGACAACCTCACTGGTGGCCGCGCAGGCATCGGCTTTGCCTCCGGCTGGCAACCGGATGATTTCATCCTGCGGCCCGAGAACACGCCACCCGCCAACAAGCCCGCCCTGTTCGAGGCGCTGGAAACCGTCCGCAAGCTGTGGCGCGGCGAGGAGGTCGCCTTTCCGCGGCAGGACGGTGGCACCCACAGCGTGATCACCCAGCCGCGCCCCGTTTCCGATGACCTGGCCGTCTGGGTCACGACGGCTGGCAACCCGGAGACCTGGCGCGAGGCGGGCCGCGTCGGTGCCAATGTGCTGACCCACCTGCTGGGCCAGAGCATCGACGAGGTCGGCGACAAGATCGCGCTCTATCATCAAGCGCTGCGCGAGGCCGGTCATGACCCGGCGGATTTCACCGTCACGCTGATGCTGCACACCTATCTCGCCGAGACGCGCGAGGCCGCCCGCGAGGTGGCGCGCGAGCCGATGAAGGACTACCTGCGCTCGGCTGCCGGGCTGATCAAGCAATACGCCTGGGCTTTTCCAGCGTTCAAGAAACCCAAAGGTGTCGACAATCCCTTTGAGATGGATCTGGGCAGTCTCAGCCCCGAAGAGCTGGAGGCGATCCTCGACTTTGCCTTTGACCGCTACTTTGAGGACTCCGGCCTGTTTGGCACGGTCGAGGACGCGGTGGGGCGGGTGGAGGATCTCAAGCGCATCGGCGTGAGTGAGGTCGCCTGCCTGATCGATTACGGCATCGCGCCCAATGTGGTGCTGGAGGGGCTGAAACCGCTGGCTGAGGTCCTGCGCCGCGCCAACCGCGTACAGGCCTTGGCGACGGATGACATATCATTGGCCGCGCAAATCCTGCGCCACGGGGTCACACATATGCAGTGCACGCCTTCAATGGCCCGCATGATCGCCAGCGACCCGGATGCCGCCCCGGTGCTTGGCCGCCTGCAACATATGCTGGTCGGTGGCGAGGCCCTACCCGGTGATCTGGTCGCCGCGCTGCGCAGCCAGACCCGCGCCACGCTGCACAACATGTATGGCCCGACCGAGACCACGATCTGGTCCACCGTAGAAACCCTGGAAGCCACGCCAGCGGGTGTGGCCTCCATCGGCACCCCGGTCGCCAATACCTCCGTCTATGTGTTGGATGCCGCCGATCAGCCCGTCCCCGTCGGTGCCGCGGGCGAGCTGTGCATCGGCGGCGCAGGCGTCACCGCCGGCTATTGGCAACGCGCTGATCTCACGGCGGAGCGGTTCCCGGCTGATCCCTTCCGCCCGGGCGCGCAGATGTATCGCACCGGCGATCTGGTGCGGTGGAACGCCGCCGGCAAGCTGGAGTTCCTGGGACGCACCGACCATCAGGTCAAGATCCGCGGCCAGCGCATCGAACTGGGCGAGATCGAGGCTGCTCTGGCCGCACTCGAAGGCGTCACTGCCGCCGTGGTGATCCCGCGCAGGATTGGCGCGGACGAGCGGCTCGTGGGCTATGTCACCGTGTCGACGCCCGTGTCGGAACAAACCGCCAAGGCGCAGCTGTCCCGACAGCTCTCCGAGGTCATGGTGCCCGCGCATATCGTGACGCTGGATACCTTCCCGCTGACCCCGAACAAGAAGATCGACCGCAAGGCGCTGCCCGACCCGAAGCCTGCGCGGGGCGTCTCGCCCACCGCGGCAGCTACCACAATGCCCCGATCCACCACCGAAATGCAGATCGCCGAGATCTGGCAACTGCTCCTCGGGGTGCCGGGCGTGCAGCAGGGCGACAACTTCTTTGCCCTTGGCGGACATTCTCTGCTGGCAGTGCAGGCCCATCGTGACATCCGCAGCGCACTCAAGGTCGACCGCCTGTCGATCACCGATATCTTCCGCTTCCCGACACTGGACGGGTTGGCTGGCCATATCGAGCAGCTTGCAAACGGTGGCACTTCCTCGCAGGCTGAACGGGCAGAGCCGTCAACGCCTCCCGCCGAGCGGGCAGAGACAATGTCCAAACGACGCGCCATGCGGGCCAATCGCAGGGGGCGGACCGGATGACCCCTGAGGCATCCGCCCTCCCTGACCTGACAGATGTCCGGTTGCAGCTGCTGCGTCCGCTGCTGTCCGATCAGGTCGCCATTGCCGCACAAGATCCGCTCGGCACACCTCCTGAGCCGTTTCCAGAAGAGACTGCTGGCCTGTCGCAGAACGCAGTGGACAAGCGCCGCCGCGAGTTTGCTGCCGGTCGCGCCGCCGCACATCAGGCGATGCGCGCGTTGAACCGAACACCGGTGCCCATCCGCATCGGCCCGAAACGCGCGCCCATTTGGCCCGACGACCTCAGCGGCACCATTACCCATTGTCGCAGCTGCGCTCTGGCGGCAGTGGCCCGACGCGCCACGCACCCCGGCATCGGCATAGATGTGGAAGAGGACACACCGCTATCGCGGGATCTGTGGCCAAGCATTGCCAGCCGCGCAGAACGCGATTGGATAACCGCGCAAGCCGACCCGGGACAAGCTGGCAAGCTTTTGTTCTCCGCCAAGGAAGCCGCATACAAGGCGCAATACGCACTCTCGACGTGTTACTTCGGCTTTGATGGGTTGGAGCTGCACTTCAACCTGGCAGAACAGTCTTTCACCGCAAGATTTACCGCCCCACAACCACCTTTTCGTGTCGGAGACCATCTTCAGGGTCGATTTGCCATCGGGAGCGGGGTAATCATCACTGCGGTCGAGATCCTGAACAACGAGCCCTGCACATGATCCGTCGCCTGCTGAACTTGCCCCGACGTGGCCTTATCGCGCTCGGCGCGTTGGTACCGATTGGCGCTGTTGGCGTCTGGTTATTGGGGCCAGGCCAGAGCCCCCTGAACGACGTGCCCGCGCTTGCTCCGCCCGATGGGGCCATGCGGGTCTACCATCTGGGGCACTCGCTGGTGGGTGCGGATATGCCTGTCATGCTGGCACAGCTCTCCGGCGTTGATCATCGCTTTAACGTCCAACGCGGCTCCGGCACGTCCCTCAGGGCGCATTGGGAAGACAGCGAACCAATTCTCGACTTTGACATGGTCAATGCCCCGCCGGTTTGGCGCGCCCCAAAAGACGCGTTGCAAGCGGGTGATTATGATGCGGTCATCTTCACTGAGATGGTCGAACTGCGCGACGCACTCAAGTATTTTGATGCTGCCGAATACCTGCACCGCTGGGCCCAGCTTGCGCGGCGCGGCAATCCGGACACACGGCTTTATATCTACGAAACCTGGCATCGGTTGGACGACCCGGACGGGTGGCTGACGCGGATCGACAACGACCTGCAAGACCTCTGGCTGGGTCGTCTGTTGGCCAAGGATCGCAAATCCGCGCCCCCGCGCCCCTTGTACCTGATCCCTGGCGGGCAGGCGCTCGCTGCCGTCACACGCGCGGCCGAGGCGGGAGAGATCCCCGGTCTAGACAGCCGCGACGATCTGTTTGACCGGTTGCCGGACGGCGCCCTGGACCAGATCCACCTCAGCCCGCTTGGCGCATACGTCGTGGCGCTTACACATTATGCGGTGCTCTACCACCAGTCACCCGAAGGGGTGCCGCACGAGGTCACACTGGCAGACGGCAGCTCCTTCACCGCGCTGGACGCGGAGGGCGCACGACAGCTGCAAGCCATTGTCTGGGGCGTGGTCACCCGCCTGCCCCGGACCGGGGTTCAGGCCGCATCCTCTTTCGCCATATCGGAGACACAATGAGCACTGCGGACCTTATCAGCGCTGTCGTCATGATCGGACACTCCCTGATCGGTCCGGAAAACCCTCGCATGGTGCAACAGCTTCTGGCGACTGGTCAGAACAACCAGCCCGTTGTCGAATATCAGGTCATCAATGGTGCGCCGCTGCGCTACAACTGGGAACACGCAGACAAGGCGCAAGGCATCAACGCCCGCACCCGTCTGGCCGAGCGCCCAGCTGATGTTGTCATCGTCACAGAAGCTGTCCCACTGGCAAACCATCTGCGCTGGAGCGACCCCAAGGGCGCGGTGGAAAATTTCTACACGCTTGCCGCGTCCACCAACCCAAACGTCACTCTATATGTTCAAGAGGGCTGGCATAGCCTGCTGAGCGGCACCGGCGAAGACGTCCCCTTCGACGATGGCGGCGAGGTTGCGTGGCGTGACCGGCTCGACAACGACCTGCAGCACTGGCAGTCAATCGTTGACAAGGTGACGGCAGCGACCGGTGGTGATATCCGCCTGCTGCCGACCGGACAGGCGCTGGGGCGCCTGGATGATGCGATCAAGGCCGGAACCGTTCCCGGTCTGCGCAACATCCGCGATATCTTTTCGGACGACATCCATCCGGATGACATCGGGTTCTACTATCTCGCGCTTGTGCAATACGCCGTTCTGACGGGCAGCTCCCCCGAAGGATTGCCGCGCGTGTTGAAAACCGAATGGGGCACCCCCTACTCCACGCCCTCGCCCGAGCTTGCCCAGCGCCTGCAGGAAATTGCGGCCCGTGCCGCCACTGGCTCCTCGGAGCGTACAAGCCTGCCGCCAGATCCCGTCGATTTACCCGCAGACCCGCCCATTGCGGCCCTCAATGCCGATGTATCCTTTGCACCGAAACCGGATCTGCAACCTGAGGTGCGTCGGCAACCTGTCGCGATGAACCTCGCCGCCGTGCGGGACTGGAGCCCTCAGGCACCGTTTATCGATCACTTCAAAACCGCCCGCGCCTGGATCGGACATCTACCGGGCCGCTGGGGGGGCGTTACCGAGGAAGAGTTGAGAGCTGCCGGATATCTGGACCCGGACGGCTGGCCGCTGGCCATTCCACCGGAACTGGGCTCAATCGGAACCGTGCTATTGAACGACCTGCCGGAGACCGCAACCAGCCTTGCGGGACGCTACGTCCTGCAGTTTGACGGACAGGGTATCGTTGAGGCCGGAGGCCGGGCCACCAACGTGCGTTATGGCAAGAACGAGGTTTCCTTTGATTTCACCCCTGGCCAGGGCGCGGTCGATATCCGTATCCAACGCAGTGATCGCGAAGAAACCGGCGATTATGTGCGAAATATCACGGTGGTGCGTGAATCCGACCTGCAGGCATTCGAACGCGGGGCACTGTTCAATCCGGATTGGCTGGACAGGATAGAAGGCTTTGCCTCCCTGCGCTTCATGGATTGGATGGAGACCAACAACTCGAAACAGGTCGGCTGGGAGGATCGCCCGCGCTTTGCCGACTACACCTGGACACCAAACGGTGTGCCTGCCGAAGTGCTGGTGACATTGGCAAACCGGATCGGTGCCGACCCGTGGTTCACCCTGCCTCACATGGCAGACGACACCTATGTGCGCAATTTCGCGACGCTGGTTCGCGACGGGCTCGACGAGGATCTGAAAGCCTATGTCGAGTACTCGAACGAGGTCTGGAACTGGCAGTTCCAACAGGCGCATTGGGCCGACAAACAAGCGCGCGCGACCTGGGGAAGCGATGGGCTTTGGTTGCAATACTACGGGGGCCGCGCGGCAGAGGTTGCCGGGATCTGGACTGACGTCTTCTCCGAAGGGCAGGAACAGGCGGATCTGTCCAACCGGCTGGTTCGGGTCATTTCATCTCAGACAGGCTGGCTCGGACTTGAGGAGCAAGTCCTGACCGCGCCTCTCTGGACGGCAGCGGATGGCACGCGACAACCGCCCTATCGCAGTTTTGATGCCTATGCGATCACCGGCTACTTCGGGGCGTCCCTCGGCACGCAGGAGCGCGCGCCCATGGTCCGTGCTTGGATTGCCGATAGTCTGGAGCGCGCCCGCACCGCAGCCGCCGAGAAAGGTCTGCGCGGTGCCGCAGCAGAGGCTTATGTGGCGGAGCACCGCTATGACGTCGCGGTCGCGCAAGCTGCGGTGGAGCTGCAAGACGGGCTGAATGCAGGCGATCCCGAAGGGACACTGAACGATCTTCTGACCCGCGTTCTGCCTTATCATGCGGAGGTTGCTCAAAAGCACAGTCTTGATCTGATCATGTACGAGGGCGGCAGCCATGTCGTCGGCCACGGCCCATTGGTCGATGACGACGCTTTGACCGGCTTTTTCACCCATTTGAACTATACGGCTGAAATGGCGGAACTCTACCGGCAGCTGCTGAATGCCTGGCCAGACCTAGGCGGCCAGTTGTTTGGCGCCTATTCGGATGTTTCGGTGGCTGGTCGGTGGGGCAGCTGGGGTGCCTTGCGCACGCTTTCGGACAACAATCCGCGTTGGGACATGCTGGAGGCCGCCCGGTGACATCCCCGCAGAACCGCATCGTTTCGGTGCTGATTCCTGCCCATAACGAGGCGGCCTATATTGCCGATTGTCTCGCCGCGCTCTATGCATCTTCCGCCATGCCGCCAGACCATCAGGTCGAGGTTCTAGTTCTGGCCAATGGCTGCACGGACCAGACTGCTGAAATCGCCCGCAGCATGGTGCCTCCTCGGGGGTGGAGCCTGTCGGTGCTGGAACGCGCCGAAGGCGGCAAGCTCGCCGCGCTGACCGAAGGGGATGCGAAAGCGCGTGGCCAGGTGCGCGTATATCTCGACGCGGACGTGCAGGTTGAGACGGGAATGCTGGCGCAGATCGCGACGGCACTTGCCAGCGATGCCCCCCGCTATGCCAGTGGCAGCCCCTGTGTGAAACGTGCCAAAAGTCCGATAACCCGCGCCTATGCAGCCGTCTGGACGCAATTGCCATTTGTAACGACCGGCGCGCCCGGCTTCGGTCTCTTTGCGATGACATCGTCGGGGCGGGCACGCTGGGAAAGCTGGCCTGACATTATCTCCGACGATACCTTTGCCCGGCTGAATTTCACCCCGAACGAACGCATTCGGCTGCCCGGACGATATCATTGGCCCATGGTCGAGGGCTTTCGCAACCTTGTCCGCGTGCGCCGCCGACAGGATCACGGGGTTGCGGAAATCGCGCAGCGCTTCCCCGAGCTGTTGGCAAACGATGACCCGCGTCCGCTGTCCAAGGCACAGCTCCTTGGGCTCATCTTACACCACCCAATCGGTTTCATCGTCTATGCCGCGGTATCTCTCGCCGTCAGAACCCGCCTGTTTGCAACCAAGGACGCTTGGGCACGGGGACGCTGACACCGCTCGGGTCAGGTCGCCTGATCCTTTATGGCCTGGTCGAAGTGTTCTGCCAGCTTCTCGGCCTCGCAATCGATATCATGTCGATCAAAGACCCGCTCGCGCGCGATCTTTCCCATGTCCGTCAGTTTGTCATGTGGCACGGATGCCAACCGCACCATCGCATCTGCCAAGGCATGGCTGTCACCGGCTGGCACCATCCAGCCGGTCTCTCCCTGCAGAACCAGCTCGGGCGTGCCTGCGACATAGGTGGCGAGAACCGGACGCCCGGCGGCCATTGCTTCCATGACCACCATCGGCAGTCCTTCGGCGAAGGATGGCATGACCAGCGCATGCGCGCCTGCCAGTTCATCACGCACGCCGGCCTCGGACAACCAGCCGGTAAGCGTCACATGCTGCGCGAGCCCAAGATCCGCTATGGCTGCCTCCAAATCAGCGCGCATCTCCCCATCCCCAACAAGCGTTAGGTGGATGCCCGGAACGTCCCGCACGGCATCCGCCAAGGCACGGATCAAAACCATCTGCCCCTTCTGCTCCACGAACCGACCGATCGAGACGAGGCGCAGGTGGCCCTTGGGCATCGGCTTGGGTTCCGGAAACCGTTCCGGCTCAATACCGCAGTGCACAACCTTGATCCGGTCCCATGCCCCGAACGAGGCCCAGCGGCTGAGCTGACTGCGACCAAAGCTGGAAATCGCCACGGCAAAGCGCGCGCGGTCCACTTTTTCACCCAGAGACAAACTATGCGGAGCATCAAACTCTTCTGGCCCATGTGTGGTGAAACTATAGCCCATCCCGCCCAGCTGCGCCGCCAGCAGCGCAACGGTGGTGGCGTTGGTGCCGAAATGCGCATGCAGGTGATCGCAATGCGTCCGCCGTGTCAGGCGCGCGACATATGCGGCTTCGACCAGATAGATCAGATGACGCAAGCGCGCGCCATTTGCAGCACCCATTCGCAACGCCAACCGCAAAGCGCGTCCGCTGCGGCGCGGCGCGCATGCGACACATGCCAAAAGGGCCAACAGCAGACGCGCCGCCCCCGACGCCAGAACATACTGACAGCGCATCCTCTCCTCCTGATCGCCCGGATCGACCAGCCCCTGGTCAGACGGACGCATCGGCAGGCGCAGCACTTCAACGCCACGCCGCTCCAGTGCTTGGATTTCACGTCGGATAAAGCTCTGTGAGGGTTGCGGATACGTATTCAGCACATATGCGATTTTCACGCGTTTCCCTTCCTGTCGGGCGTCCGGTTCGCACCCTAGCCACCGCGCATGGTTTTGCCCAGCATCAACAGCACAGACTTTCAACGCCTCCGCCACAATCGGGCCCAACAGCCATATTGTCTGCCTGTTGACACCGTCCTGCAATTGACCTTGCCGCAGCGCGGCCATAGCGTGCAGCCAACTTGCAATCGCGCTGTGGACTATGATGAAACTTGCCCTGAACGGCCAGAGCCTGATGGCACGCGTCGTAAGATCCACATCCTGGATACTCCTAGGCTTTGGCGTGGGGCAGGTTTTGCGCCTGGCATCCAACCTGCTGCTGACACGCCTCCTCTTTCCCGAAGCCTTCGGCCTGATGGCATTGGTCACGGTCATCATTATCGGCCTGTCGCTGTTCTCCGACATGGGGATCTCCAACGCGATTGCCCAAAACCCGCGCGGGGACGATCCGGATTTTCTGGATTCCGCCTGGACCGTACAAATCTGCCGAGGCGGCCTTCTCTGGTTGCTGACCGGCCTTCTCGCAGTGCCTGTGGCCGCGTTCTACAACGCACCAGAACTCGCCTACTGCCTGCCCATCGCAGGCTTCAGCCTCGCTTTGCAGGGGTTCACGCCCACGCGGGTGGAAACAGCCTATCGTCACCTCCTTGTCGGCCGCGTCACCGCGATCAATCTGGCCGCGCAGATCTGCGGCATCCTCAGCATGGTGACGCTGGCGATCTGGATGCAATCCGTGGTGGCACTGGCGATCGGCAGCGTCCTGCAAGAAGCTGCAAAACTGGCCCTGACGCATCTCGCGCTTCCCGGCCGGCGCAATCGCCCCCGCTGGGAGCCTGCGGCAACTCATGAGCTGATCGGCATGGGAAAATGGATCTTTCTCTCCACCGCCTGTTTCTTCCTCACCACACAAGGCGACCGGGCGATCCTTGGCAAACACCTGACGCTTGAGGCGATGGGCATCTATAACATCGCGTTTTTCCTGGCGAGTTTCCCAATGCAGATGGGACAGGAGGTCAACCAACGCTTGATGATCCCGGTCTATCGGGACAAGCCTGCCCTTCACAGCGATCAGAACCGCAAGAAGCAACGACAGCTGCGCTATGCCCTGACCGGGGGGATCCTGTGCATGTTGTGGACGATGGCCTGGATCGGGCCCTGGCTGGTCGATCTGCTCTATGACGACCGATATGCAATGGCCGGGCCTGTTATCGTTATGCTGACCACAAGCCTCGCCCCCTCGATCATCGTTTTGACGTATGATCGAGCCTCTCTGGCGGCTGGAGACACCAAGAGGTTCTTTTTCTACACCGCCACCCGTGCCTTTGTTCAGACTGCCTTGTTTCTGGCAGGTGTCACATCATTCGGCCTGGCCGGCGGGATCGCGGCCATGGGGCTCGCGGTGGTGGTCTCCTATCCGATGCTGATGCGCCAGACGCGCCCCTACCGCGCACAAGACCCGGTTCACGATCTGGTTTTCCTGAGTATCAGCAGCGTGATCTGCGGCGGCGCTCTGGCCTATCATTGGGACGGGATCGGCTCGACTTTGGGGTTGCTCTGACGGGTGTGAGCGCGTCAACCACGGGCGGAGCGGCGAGTCCAAATGCCCCGCAGCCGATGCGCCAGCCCTTTGGGCTGGGTCTTCAGGACCGGGATTGTAACCACGGGCGACAGGCCCGTTTCGCGTTTCATCTGCGCACTGGTTCGCAAAACGGGATGTCGTAGATCCATCGCGAAGGCCGCAATAACCCCCAGCACCAGACTGACCAGCCCGCCTTTGAGCGCCAGAGATTTCCTTCCCCCGCCGACGGCATAATCCGGCAAAGGCGCAGGTTCGAGCACGGTCAGGCGCTCCCCCTGGCTGGCCGTTTCGAGGCGGAAGCCAACCTCCGCTTCCGCGCGGCGCGCAGTGATCACTTCAAGCTCCGACTGCATCTGCTGGTGCCGACGCTCATAGCTCGCCAGTTGACGATCCACTTCCGGCGTCAGTTCCAGAGACGCTTCCATCTCTGCGCGACGGTCCAGCAACAACTGTCGCTGCGCGTTCAGAGTTTCGACCTGTGTTTCATAGTCCTTGCGAATCCGCTCCGCATAGGCGGTGCGCTGCGTTGCGGCGGCTTCTTCCGCGACTTTGCGGATCTCGATCTCCTGACGGGCCAATTCCAGCAGGCTCTCGTTGATGGACGCGATTTCAGTGCCGCGCATCTCGATGATCCCGGGCAACGTCACCTCGTTCTCATAGCGAAAATTGGCAAGCTCTTCCTCCAGCGCTGAGATATCCCGGATCAGCGCAGTTTCCTTTTCGTTGAAGAAAGAAAGCGTTTCCCGCGCTTGGTCCAGGCGCGTTGACCGGCTCAATGCGATGGTGCGCTGCGAAAATTCCTCTGCCACCGCCTGAGCTTGCGCGCGGGTGGGCATATTCGCCGTGATGGACAGGACGGAAATCGCCCCATCGTCCGAGGCCCCCTCGCGCGCCGCAGCGGTGCCGGTCAAGGAGACGGATCTGCGCATCATCGGTACGATTTCTGACGCCAGCAGACCCGGTTGATCGGCGAATAGGTCCAGTTGGTCGACGATCTCCAGGATGGTCCCCCGCGCCATCAGACGCTGTTCAATCAGCTGGATGCGCCGCGCCGAAGATCCTTCGACCGTGGACGGGGCCAATTCCCCTGCAATCGTTGGACGCGTAATCTGGATGACGGCGGTACTGGAATAAACCGGTTGTTGCTGCAACGCGAACCAAACAGAGGCAACGGTACCCAGAAAGGCCACCGCGAGAATGAGACGCAGCCGACGGCGCAGCAGGTCCAGAAAATCTGCAACTGAGTAGATCGAAGCCATGCCGTTCCCGTTCCTTGTTCCGCTGCCCCCAATCAGGAGGCGCTGGTGAACTCTTCATCATTCCGGGCGCGGTTCAGCACCACTCCCAGAAGCTGCGTATGGCCGGCCAACATCTTTTCGCAGGCCTTCAGGTGGCGCGCGGTCGTCTCGCTGCCGTCTGACACCAACAGGACACCGTCGACTTGTGGCAGGAACGCTGCCACGTCATCACTGTGAAGCACCGACGGCAGATCGAACAAAGCCACGTTCGCGCGCGTGCGCCGGATCACCTCATCTATGGTGGCGGCACAGCGGGAATCATGAAGCACCTCTGCCGAGTTGTGAAAGACCGACGTACTCAAACCAAGCGCCAGCCGGTTCGACGCGGCGACAAAATGCTCGTCCAACCGCAGCTCTCCGCGCAGGAACCCGAGCATATCGCCGTTATAGAGCGCAGCCCGCTCCAGTCCCAAAGCAGCGGCAACTCCGGGGGTGCGCATATTGAGATCCATCAGCACCGTGCGGCTCTCCGGCACACGCGCCAGGCTGAGAGCGAGGTTCGCCGCGGTAAAGCTGGCGCCACATCCAGGCGTCGGCCCGCAGATCGCGACCCGTGTCCAGCCTTGCGCCCGCAATGTATGCAGCAGTCGCGTGCGGAGCAGGTCAAAGGCGCGCGCCGTCGGGGACTGTCGAAAGAAATCGACCAGCGGCAGGCGACTGCGGTGCTCACTCAGGCCTGTGACCTCGACGCGCCGCATGACATGCCAAGGGTCGGGCAGATGCGCCGGTAGCTTCTGCTCCGGTTCTGATGATTGAACGATGTCCTGCGGCTCCGATGTCTGTTTCACGGTCCATTCCAGCGGATCAGGACGGGCCTCTGCAAACCCGCGCGAGCGGTCCTGCAGTGCGTCCAGAGTATCGGCGTCCCGCCTGGCACCGGCCTCAGCGTGCCGCGGCGCGGCGGTCGCAGGCTGGGCAGGCTCGCCCGCTTTTGGTTTATTTTTGGAAGGGCGGACAGTGGCTTGCATGGCAGGACGCGCTCTCGACTGCACAGCAGACGTCTCAGGGCGCACAGGGCGGACCGGACGCACCGGTTTCACAGGCGCAACATCGTCGGCTTTGTCCTGTGGCGCGGGGGCCTTCTGTGGAACAGGCCGCGCGGTGTCCTGAGCAGGCGTCTCTTCGCGCTTGCTCCGTCGCCGCCGGAATTTCCTGAACCCCTGGTCCGTCATTGGTGCGTCACCGCCCTCATCCAAGTATAATACTGACGCTATGTTTACGCCATTGTGGTCAACATAATCTTTCACGCCGCACCTGTAAGAAATCTACGCTTATATGTCCGGCGTGCCATCTGGCAAAGGCGCCGCTCTCGTTCTTCTCAGTAGCCCGTGCGCCGCAACATCACGGAAACGGTCTTGAACAGAATGCGCAGATCCGTCCGCAAAGACACATCCAGGCAATAGAGTTCGTCGATCTCTGCCCGTTGGCAAAAGCTGGTTTCATTTCGTTCCCCTACCTGCCATGGGCCAGTGATCCCAGGTCGCAAGGCAAAATAGGCATCGGCCTTGCCGTAGATCGACAACTGATTGACGAGCATCGGGCGCGCGCCCACCAAGCTCATGTCTCCGACAAGCACGTTAAACAGCTGCGGCAGCTCATCGAGCGACGTGGCACGCAAAAAACGCCCGAACCGAGTGATCCGCGGGTCTTTCTTGATCTTCTGGGATTGATCCCATTCCCGACGCAGCGCCGGATTTTTCTGCAGATGCGCTTCCAGCAAAGCATCTGCATTCAGCACCATGGTGCGGAGTTTCAACATGTTGAAAACGCGACCGTCCTGTCCCAAGCGTTTCTGACGATAAATCGGCACGCCGCTTTCGATCCACAATGCGATCGCGCAGAACGCGATGAGCGGGATGACAATTGGCAACGCAAGAAGGACCAATGCAACATCCAGAAGCCGCTTACCATAAATGGCATAGCCTCTGTGCCCGTAATCGGTGTTGGCCTCTCGGAAAGAAGATGCCAAGGCCAGCTCTGGGAAGTCCTGCAACCCAGCAACTGCGATTGCCCCTTGATCCAATGTCTTCATTTTGTAACCCCCAAAAAACGCACACATCACAGGCCTCTAGAAGGAGGCGACACTCAGGTTCCAATCCCCTGAAACCAAGTGCTATCGTTAAGGCCCAACCCCCAGGCGATGGCCTTAACGATCAATGTCAATGTGCCGGGTGCACCAGGTGCGCCCTAACTTCGTCCCTAAAAATATCTTATTTGCAGAAAAATCGATGTAAATCTGACCAAATGGTTATCATGCCTATCTACAAGCGCTTTCTGAGAGCAAAAGGCGAAACAGTCCACGCCTGAGATAGGGTTTGTTTACAAAATGGTGCGCTGTGACCTCACACCATCACCATGAGAATCACCTGCGAGGGGCGTCGCAAGAGATTTCAAGATGATTTCAGCGCCTGGGTTCGATAGCTACCGGGGCTTTGATCGTTCCAGCGGCGAAACGCGTCGTTAAAACTGCTCAGGCTGGAATACCCGAGAAGGAAGGAGATTTCCGACAGGGATTTTTCGTTCTGGCGCAAATAGCGCAGCGCAAGGGATTTCCGCACCCCTTCCAGGATCGCAAAGAAACTTGTGCCTTCTCCGGCCAGCTTACGGGACAGGGTCCGCTGGCTCATCTCCAGCGACTTGGCCACCTTGGCGAGACTGGCATCTCCATCGGACATGCCATCCATAATCAGACGCTCGACCATGATGGAAAGATCGTTTCGACCATGCGCGCCCCCCAAATTCAGAAGCGCGGCGTGCTCCATCAATAGACTGAGCAACCCAGCATCTGCGGCTACCAACCGTTGCTGCAGATCCTGTCTGCGAAAGGCCAAACGGTTGCAGCGTGCCCGGTATCCGGGCGCCAGCCCAAAGACGGCCATCGCGTCGGCTGGTTGTGCCGGTGGGGTATGCATGAACTCAACAGCAACAGGTGCAACGGCCTCCCGCGTCAGCTTGTGCAGGCTGCGCACCAACAAGGCGGCCGTGAACTCACTCCAATGACGCAGGTCGAGTTTACCCTGCGAACCGTAGTCCCATCGCAGCTCCACAAGACCTGTTCCCGCCCCTTGCGTTGGGTCGACATTGGCAACCTGAAAGACCGCACTGAGTTCGGTCAGCGTCCGCAAGGCCTCGCCCAGCGTTGCAGAGGCACTGACAGCATAGCCGACCAGGCCCGCATCTCTGAGGGTGCAGTGTCTCGCAAGCGAATAGCCGATAAGAGGATCCGCGCAGGTGCGTTCAGCAACCTCAAACGCAAGCGAATGTTCATGAACCGGCAAAGACTGAGAAGGATCATCAAACGCCTCGGGAAGCGAGAGCTGCTGTGCGACCAGATTGGAATAGTCGTGCCCTTTCCCTGATACGTATTCCGCAAGCCGAACGAGAAACGCTCCGCCATTCGGAGCGAAAACATCTTTCACAACTGACCCTCCGCATGCCGAGCTGGCAGGTCGGAGAAGCGGCCAACTGGCCGTTTGAGACACACGCTACGGGTCGTTGCTATATCGCCAAGCCTATACATTTACTGGACCTCACAGATACGCATACTTCAAAGGTGAATACGCGCTAACAGATTTCAAAAAGTAACATAGTCCGTACGTCGAAAGGCTCGGAAAATTTCCGGACTGTTGCGCATAAGGCAAAGCTATCCCAGACGGAAATTGCATTGCAGTTGGCCTCAGGGGCCGTCGTGTCCGTTCCCTCGATGTCTCTTCTTTATATTCTAGTTGTCTAAAAACCTCTGCGTTGCTTCGGTTTAATTCGCCAAACCAAAAGTATAGTGGCGCTAACCGGAGGGGCGCAGGGTGGAGCGATTGTGTTCTGCTTATTTTCGAGGCATCACGGGGAGCAACAGGAACTCAGCCCCGAGGCCCCCATGACCGACCCCACAGACATCTGGATCGCCTTCGACGAGGAACATCGACCATCGAGGGCTTGGAAAATGGCAGGGGCCTCCCCCTCCGGCAGCCCCGTGGCGGTTGATGGGTTGGAGCAAGCCTGTGCGCTGGCACCGGAGTGCCCTGTCCTGACGGCCGCGGACGCGAAGACAGACGCGACCGCACTTCCTGCCAGCCCTTCAACGCTGAAGATAATTCAGTCTGGCAGGGTACACACCGTCGCAGCCCTCTCTCAGGCGCGCCCCCATGCGCGACTGGCCGGCGCGGCCAACCGGATCGCCGGCTTCCTCAGCCTGAACAAGGACTGGGATGGCGTGATTTGCCTTCCTGGCTTTGACACAACGGTCTGGGCGCTGATCAGTGCAGACGAAGTGGTAAGCGTTCTGGCCTTTGCAACCGTACCATTGGTCGAGGCCCTGAGCCCGGTAGACATTCACCAGACGATGCCCGATGCAAACACGCTTTCGGATCACTTGCAGGACGTCACATCGAAGCCAGAGAACCTTGCCCTGCGCACCGCCGAAACCCGGCTACTCTGGGCAACAGATACGCTGAGCGACGGGGCCGCGCTGGGACAGATCTGGGGCGCTGCGCTCGGGGCTGAACTGGCGGCCTCCAGGGCCTATTGGCTTGGGCAGAACTTGGCGCTGATTGCCCCGGCCCCGCTGGCGGCCCCCTACAAGAAGGCGCTCGAGGGACAGTTTGTGCCCGTCACTGAAACAGACGAGGCCCGCATGACGCTTGCAGGGTACATCAGCGCATACCAACGCCTGCGCGCAGCACCGGATGCATAACGGTCGCCTTGCGCCACACCGTTAGCCCTCCTGCAGAAGACGAAATCGCGTACCCGGTGCTGGCGGGGCTGTTGGTGGGCCGGCAAAACACTGCGCCTGCATCATCCATTGTCGCGCCGTGCCATTGGTCGCCTTGACTTGAGTATCCGACCAATGGCGCACCTGCGTGACGATCTGCGCAAACTCAACGGCAGATCCCTCGACCCGATTGCCCTCCTGTGGCGTGTTCCAGGTCCAGACCTCACCCGAAGGCGCCGTAAGCACCACATGCGGCGCAGGCTCTGGAACCGAATGCCCGTGGACCCGAAAGCTCCAGCCGAATGTCGCGACGCCCAGATGGGCGATATTGCGGATCCGGTTGGTTTCTGGCCGCGCCTGTCCCAGTAGGTCGAAAACCTCCTGCCCATGCGCCCAGGTTTCCATCTGTCGGGCAGTGATCGCGCTGAGCGCGCTCATATCCGGCCCCACCCAAGGCACGCGCGCCTTGGGGTCCGCCTTTAGATACGCCCCGGCCAGCCTGTCGACGCCGGCCCGCCATGCACGAAACAAATCTGGGCCACGCAGCCCGTTAAGCCAAGGATACTGCAGCTCCAATATGCTGGCACCACCCGCAAGCTCGGCCATCGCAAAGGCCATCATGGCCTCGAAGGCCTCCGGTCCTTTCAGTGCGGCTTCTGCCGCGGCGTTAAAGAAATGCAAATGCCCCAAGACGTCATTCACCGTCCAGTCCTTGAACTGTGTGACGGAGTCGAACACGTCTTCCGGGGCCTCTGAGAGCAGGGCGAACAGCACGCTACTCTCTTCGCGGAAATCTTCAGCCTGCTGCATCGCTTACCCCTCATCACTGACGCTCATGAATGCGTCAAAACTGTGCCAGCCAACCGAATCTTGGCAACCGTGAATGTCCAGTTGTGACGCTGCGGAAACAATGCAGTCACGAGCGCCTCACTGTTCGAGATGGACTGCCGAAAAAAGGCTAATTTTAATAGAATTTAAGAAAAAACTAAGGCGCGGGCGCCGGCCTTCATAAGCTGCATCCTTGCGGCCAGCATGTGTTCTTCTTCGAGTTTTCTCGCGGAAGCATGCCTGCGGGCCGCATTTTGGAGTTTGGGACAAGAGTAAGAAGGATAGTAACCATGTCTTGGGGTTCTTTTGGGTGGGGCGGTTTCTCGTGGGGGGGATCGTACAGCTTTGGCGGAAAATCACTTTTCGGCGGAGGCTACAGCAGTTGGAGCAATCACGGCTGGACCTACGATGCTTGGTCGGGCTGCGGTGGAAAGTCAAAATCCTGGCGTGATGACGACGATGATCAGGATGATGGCCGCAGCGGGTGGGACTTCGGCTGGGGTCACGGTCGCGGGCGTGACCGGGATGAGGACCGGGATGACGATCAGGACGACCGCGACGATGACTGCGATGATGACGGCGGGCGTGGCGGTCGCTGGGGGCGTTGGGGCCGAGACCGCGATGACGATGACCGCGGCGGACGGGGCCACCGGTGGTGGGATCGCGACGATGATGATCGCTGCGGGCGCGACGAGGACGAAGACGACGAGGATGAGGACGACGAAGACGATACCCCCCTCCCCCCGACGGACGGCGGTGACGACGACGATGACAACGGCGACGGCGACGGCGACGGCGACGGCGACGGCGACGGCGACGGCGACGGCGACACAGGTGGCGACGATGGCGGAACAGATGGCAAGACCACCATCGATTTCACCTTGGGCAACAGCCAGCAATTGACCTTTGAAGTGAGCCAGACCGAACAAGGCACGTTGTTCTTCAAGGTCGTTCCAACCTCCTGGGACAGCGAAGAAACCGACATCGACGGCATTTTTATGAACCTGACCGACGATGCGACGGCAAACGGGCTGAACATCCACCCGGATGAAAACGCCATCCCGCTGACCAATCAGGAAATTGCGCCCAATGGCGTGAACTCTCTGGAGGATGGCACAACCTTGTCGGAAAACTTCGACATCGGCCTGCAATTCGGACAAGAGCCAAACAGCACCGACGGGTTCGTTGACAACCTGTCCTTCACCCTCTGGTCCGACAACGGCCCGCTCTCGCTCGAGGATGTGGACCTGAACAATATCGCTCTGGTCACCGGCCTCGACAACGACGACCCTCAGGTCATCGTGGGCGGCCTCGCAGGTGATGTGACCGATACGGTTACAACAACATTGGACGACGTTCTAAGCCTCATGAACCAGGAAATCCCGGAAGATGAGGAGACCTTGGATGACGCTGAAGAAGACGCATTGATGGACGTCGCCTGACATCAACTTGCACTGTTCTGAGTAAGTTCACAAAGGGCGAGGGCACGATCATGTGCCCTCGCCGCTCCACAGACGCAGCCGTTATTTAAGGGCGTCAGTCCGGAATAGGCGCACCTTCAAACCGCCATGGGCGATCGGCGCCCCCAACGGCAGAAATGGCAGCCCAGTGGCACGCGCCAGCTGCGTGTCGCTTGTGATGATGCCCACGCGCCACCCCGAAAAACGCGACTTCAGCACCTCGCCAAGCGAGCCGTATACCGCGAAGAGCTGCTTTTTGTTGCCAATCCGCGCACCATAGGGCGGGTTGACCATCACGAGGCCCGGCGGGCCATCGGGTCGTTGCAAATCACTCACCGCCGCATGGCTGAACCGGCAGAGATCTGCAACACCAGCGCGCTCAGCGTTCTGCGTCCCCATCTCCACCGCACCGGCGTTTCGGTCAGACCCATGAAACGTCAGGTCAACGTCACGCGGTTCGGCTATCTCCGAGCGGAGTTTGCGCCAGCCCGCCTCGTCGAAATTGGACAGTCGCTCGAACGCAAAACTCCGGCTGCGCCCTGCGGCCAGCCCCCGCGCGATTTCTGCAGCCTCGATCACGAAGGTACCAGAGCCACACATGGGATCCACGACAGGCTCCTGCCCATCAAACTCACAGGCCTGTAGAAACAGCGACGCAAGCGTTTCGCGCATCGGAGCTTTGCCGACCGCGACTTTGTGCCCCCGTTTGTGCAGTCCCTCGCCAGAGGTATCGACGCTGAAAATGCAGGTATTGTCGTCAATGCGCACCTTGACGGTCACCGGGTCCGCCTCGTCGTCGGATTTTGAGATCGGCGCCCCAAGTTCCTCGCTGATCGCTGTTTCGATACGCTGTGTCGCCGCACCGGCGTGGTAAATCTTGGACTTCTTGTTGGTGACCACCTCAACCTTCACCGGCACATCTGGACGCAACACATCCCCCCATGGGAATTTGCGTGCCCGCTTGTCCAACTGCGCAAGGTGGAAGGCACGGAACGACCCGATCCTGGCCAGCACGCGCGTGGCACCGCGCAGATAGAGGTTCGCGCGCCGGACATCCCCCCAGTTGCCCTCAAAGCTGACCCCGCCCGGAACTTGCCGCGCGGCGGCAAACCCCAAATCCTGGGCCTCTTTACGAAGGATGTGTTCCAAACCCGGTGGGGCGATGAGAAAAATTTCAAAGGTGTGATCTGCGTTCATGAGCGCTCTCATATCCGGAATCATCCGCTGCCGATATCCCAAAACGTTCCAGAACAAAGGTCAGAATAGCAGACATATTTGACGCGCTGCAGCACGAAACACGCCTCACCTTGCGTCACATGCAGCGCCAGGCACGTGAATTAAAATCTTTCCTTATCAACAAATTACATCATTACTAAAAAATTAGTTTGACAAAACTCCGACCGCAGTGAAGTCTCAGGACCAGTCGGATGAGCGATAATCATCCGACCTTACAGACTTTAGGGAGGAGAAAGATGCGCAAGTATCTTTTGTCCGCAGTTGCAGCCGGGGCTGTTATTGCGGCAACGGGTTCGTATGCCGACGAGGCAGCGGCCCAGAAATGGATTGACGAGGAGTTCCAGCCCTCGGTTCTGAACAAGGACGAACAGCTGGCCGAGATGCAATGGTTCATCAAGGCAGCCGAGCCCTATTCGGGCATGGAGATCAATGTGCTCTCCGAAGGCATTCCGACCCATGCGTATGAATCCGAAGTGCTGACCAAGGCATTTGAGGAAATCACGGGCATCAAGGTGAACCACCAGATTCTGGGCGAAGGCGAGGTCGTACAGGCCGTGCAAACCCAGATGCAGACCAAGCGGAATCTCTATGACGCCTACGTCAACGATTCCGACCTGATCGGCACGCACTCGCGCCTGCAGCTCGCCTACAACCTCAGCGACATGATGGAAGGCGAGTTCAAGGATATCACCAATCCCGATCTCGACCTTGACGACTTCATGGGCACCCAGTTCACCACTGGCCCGGATGGCGATCTCTATCAGTTGCCGAGCCAGCAGTTTGTGAACCTCTACTGGTTCCGCAAGGACTGGTTTGACCGCGAAGACCTTCAGGCCGCCTTCAAGGAAAAATACGGCTACGAGCTGGGTGTTCCAGTCAACTGGTCCGCCTATGAAGACATCGCCGAGTTCTTTTCCAAAGACGTGAAGGAAATCGACGGGACAGCCATCTACGGCCACATGGATTACGGCAAACGTGCGCCGGATCTGGGCTGGCGGATGACCGATGCGTGGCTCTCGATGGCCGGCGCGGGCTCCAAGGGCAAACCAAACGGCGTTCCGATCGACGAATGGGGCATCCGGATGGAAGAAGGCACCTGTAACCCGGTGGGCGCAAGCGTCACCCGCGGTGGTGCCGCAAACGGTCCGGCTGCGGTCTACGCGATCCGCAAATGGGACGAATGGCTGCGTAAATACGCCCCTCCAGGTGCGGCGTCATATGACTTCTACCAGTCTCTGCCCGCATTGGCGCAAGGCAATGTTGCCCAGCAGATCTTCTGGTACAGCGCCTTTACCGCCGACATGGTGAAGCCGAAGTCCGAAGGCAACAACACCGTCGACGACAACGGCACGCCGCTCTGGCGCATGGCGCCGTCGCCGCACGGCCCCTACTGGGAAGAAGGCCAGAAGGTCGGTTATCAGGACGTGGGTTCCTGGACCTTCCTCAACTCCACCCCGATCGACCGCGCACAGGCCGCATGGCTCTATGCACAGTTTGTCGTCTCCAAGACCGTGGACGTAAAGAAATCCCACGTTGGGCTGACCTTCATCCGCGACAGCTCTGTCCGGCACGAAAGCTTCACCGAGCGCGCGCCGAAACTGGGTGGCCTGGTGGAATTCTACCGTTCGCCTGACCGCACCGCATGGTCCCCGACCGGCGTGAACGTGCCTGACTATCCGAAGCTGGCCCAGATCTGGTGGCAGCAAATCGGCGACGTCAACTCTGGCGCCTTCACTCCGCAAGAAGCCATGGACCGTCTCGCCGAAGAGATGGACATCACCATGGGTCGGATGCAGCGTGCAGACGAACAGGCCGAAATCTACGGTGGCTGCGGCCCGCGTCTGAACGAAGAGAAAGACGCGGAGTGGTGGTACGCCAATGGCGGCGCCAAGCCGAAACTGGAGAACGAAAAGCCCCAAGGCCAGACCGTGAACTACGACGAGCTGGTCGCCCGCTGGGCCGAGAACTGATCTCCCTGGGGTCTACCCCCCGTTCGTGCCGGGCCTGACCAACGGGCCCGGCTCCACCTGCCCCGGCTGATGTGCCCTGCGATTGCGGGCCCGCCGGCCGGGGCTTTTCCTTCGACACCACGATAGCCCGACGCGCATGGGGGAAACCCTGTGAACGCAGGGCCGGAAAGTTCCAACCACCATGGCACTCGAACTCAGATCCGTGACAAAACGCGTGGGTGGCGTTCTCCACATCAAGGAGACCTCCCTGACGCTCGAACCCGGTCAATTCAACGTCCTGCTGGGCGCAACCGGCTCGGGAAAGACCTCTCTTATCAAGATGATGGCCGGGCTTGACCCGATGGCCTCCGGCGCGGTCCTGATGGACGGCGAGGATGTCACCCGCCTCAGCACGCAGAAGCGCAACATCAGCCTCGTGCATCAATTCTTCATCAACTACCCGCATATGACAGTCTACGACAACATCGCCTCGCCGCTGAAGGTCGCGGGCATGGCCAAGTCGGAACTGGACGACCGGGTGCAGGAAGCGGCACAGATCCTGCAGCTGACCCCAATGCTGCATCGTCGCCCGCATGAACTGTCTGGTGGTCAGCAGCAGCGCACCGCGCTGGCGCGCGCCATCGCCAAGGAAAGCCGGGCCGTGTTCCTCGATGAACCACTGGCCAACCTCGACTACAAACTGCGCGAGGAGCTGCGCGACCAGCTGCCCGAGCTCTTTGCCGGTCGTGGCGCCGTGGTGGTCTACGCGACCTCGGAACCCGAAGAGGCCTTGCTGCTGGGCGGCAAGACCGCGTTGATGCGTGATGGTCGCGTCACCCAGTTCGGCCCCACCGCCGATATCTACCGCAACCCGGAAAACGTCGAGGCGGCGCGGGTGTTCTCCGATCCGCCGATCAACACCGCCACCATCACCAAGCAGGGATCTGAGGCCCGTCTGGGCGCGGATGTCCGCTGGACGCTCGAAGGTGCAGCGGCTGGCCTGCAGGACGGCACCTATACCATCGCCATCCGCCCGCATCACGTGGTGCCGGTGGCCGAGGCGGCCGGTCTGGTCAAGCTCAACGGCCGGGTGCAAGTGACGGAGCTCTCCGGCTCCGAAAGCTCCGCGCATTTCGACCTCGCCGCCTCCGGCCAGGAGACCTACTGGGTCTCGCTCAGCCATGGCGTGCACCCTTACGAGGTGGGCGAACTGCATGATTTCTATATGGATCCCCGGGCGGCCTATGTCTTTGCCCCCGACGGCTCCCGCGTGGCATGAGGCGATAAAATGGCCAAGATTACCCTGTCCAAACTGCGGCACAGCTACATGTCCACCCCGAAATCCGACAGCGACTACGCGCTGAAGGAGATCGACCTCGACTGGAACGACGGCGGCGCCTATGCCCTGCTCGGCCCCTCCGGTTGCGGCAAATCCACCCTGCTGAACATCATCTCCGGGCTGCTGGTGCCCTCCGAGGGGCAAATCCTGTTTGACGGCAAGGACGTCACCAAACTGCCCCCCGACCAGCGCAACATCGCGCAGGTGTTCCAGTTCCCGGTGATCTACGACACCATGACCGTCTACGACAACCTCGCCTTCCCGCTGCGCAATCGCGGCCGCGACGAGGCCATGGTCAAGACCCGCGTCATGGCGATCGCCGAGATGCTGGAGGTCACTGAGATGCTCGAACAGAAAGCCGCCGGCCTGTCGCCAGACAACAAGCAGAAGATCTCCATGGGGCGTGGTCTGGTGCGCGAGGACGTCAACGTGGTGATGTTCGACGAACCGCTCACCGTGATCGACCCGCATCTGAAATGGAAACTGCGCTCCAAGCTCAAGGAGCTGCACCAGCGCGTCAAGGCGACGATGATCTACGTCACCCACGACCAGACCGAGGCGCTGACCTTTGCTGATCAGGTGGTGGTGATGCAGCTGGGCGAAGTGGTTCAAATCGGCACCCCGGTGGAGCTGTTCGAACGCCCGGCGCATACTTTCGTCGGCCACTTCATCGGCTCGCCGGGCATGAACATCATCCCCTGCTCTTACGATGGCAGCGCCAAGATCGAGGGCCAGCCCGTCACCTTGGAAGGTCCCGTGCGCGGCACCCCCACCGGCCAGACCGAAATCGGCATCCGCCCGGAGTTTGTCTCGCTGTCCGATACCGGCTTGCCCGCCACGGTCACCAAGGTTTCCGATGTGGGCCGCCACACGGTCGTCGAATGCGACTGCCTCGGCCACAAGGTGAACGCCGTGATCGAGGAAGGCGCCGCGCCGCAAAAGGGCGACAGCACCCACCTCGCCTTCCGCCAAGACCAGACCCGGCTTTATGTCGACGGCTGGCTCGCCACTGACCCGGAGTAACAGCAAATGAAAACCGAAAACCAAAAAGCATGGTTCTTTGTGCTGCCGGTCCTGCTGCTGGTAGCCTTCAACGCCCTGATCCCGATGATGACCGTCGTCAACTACTCCGTGCAGGAGACCTTTGGCGACAACGTCTTTTTCTGGCAGGGCCTGGACTGGTTCGAACAGATCCTGCGCTCGGACCGGTTCCACGCCGCCCTCGGTCGGCAGTTCCTGTTCACCTTCCTGATCCTGATCATCGAGGTGCCGCTGGGCATCGCCATCGCGCTGTCGATGCCGCGCCAGGGCTTCTGGGTGCCGGTTTGCCTCGTCCTGATGGCGCTGCCGATGCTGATCCCGTGGAACGTGGTTGGCGCGATGTGGAACATCTTCACCCTGCCCGACATCGGCCTTCTGGGGTACTTCCTGAACCATACCTTGGGCATCAACTACGACATGACCCAAGACCCGATCGCCGCCTGGGTGACCATCGTCACCATGGACGTCTGGCACTGGACCTCACTCGTGGTGCTGCTGTCCTATGCTGGTCTCGTCTCGATCCCCGACGCCTATTACCAGGCGGCCAAGATCGACGGCGCGTCCAACTGGTCTGTGTTCCGCTACATCCAGCTGCCGAAGATGAAGACCGTCCTGACCATCGCGATCCTGTTGCGGTTCATGGACAGTTTCAACATCTACACCGAGCCGTTTGTGCTCACCGGCGGTGGCCCCGGCAACTCCACCACGCTCCTGTCGATCGACCTGGTGAAAATCGCCCTTGGTCAGTTCGACCTCGGTCCCGCCGCGGCAATGTCGCTCATCTACTTTGCAATCACGCTTCTGGTCAGCTGGCTGTTCTACACGCTGATGACCAAAGACGATCAGAACTAAGGGAGGGACCAGTTATGCAGAAACGTTCCATCGTCCCCATCGTCTATATCCTATTCCTCATGCTGCCGATCTACTGGCTGGTGGCGATGAGCTTCAAGACGACCAATGAAATCCTCTCCGGCTTTTCGCTGTTTCCGCAGACCTTCACGCTGGAAAACTACAAGGTGATCTTCACCGATCCGACCTGGTACTGGGGGTACATCAACTCGATCCTCTACGTGTCGATCAACACGGTGATCTCGGTTTGCGTGGCGCTGCCTGCGGCCTATGCCTTCTCGCGCTACCGCTTTCTGGGCGACAAGCAGCTGTTCTTCTGGCTGCTCACCAACCGGATGGCCCCGGCGGCGGTCTTTGCCCTGCCCTTCTTCCAACTCTATTCCGCTGTCGGTCTCTTTGACACCCATCTCGCGGTGGCGCTGGCGCATTGCTTGTTCAACATTCCGCTGGCGGTCTGGATCCTCGAAGGCTTCATGGGCGGTGTGCCAAAAGAGTTGGATGAGACGGCCTATGTGGACGGCTATTCCTTCCCGCGCTTCTTCGTGTCGATCTTTCTGCCTGCCATCAAGGCCGGCGTCGGCGTGGCGGCCTTCTTCTGCTTCATGTTCTCATGGGTCGAGCTACTGCTGGCCAAGACCCTGACGGCAGTTGCGGCAAAACCCATCGCCGCCACCATGACCAAGACCGCATCCTCCGCTGGCTACGAGTTGGGCCTGCTTGCGGCGGCGGGTACACTGACCATCATTCCGGGCGCCATCGTGATCTATTTCGTCCGCAACTACATCGCGAAGGGCTTCGCGATGGGGAGAGTTTGATATGCTGAGCTGGATGGCCTGGACCTGGCCCACCGCCCTTGTGTTCATCGGGATCTTCTCTGCCATCGGCGTGCTGATCCTGTTGGAAATCCGCAGCCCCGGCGGCGATGCCCGCAAAGGTATCCTCGGCCTGACCACCACCCGAGGGGACCGGTTGTTCATCACGCTTCTGGGCACTTCCTACATCTTCCTGGCCTGGCTGGGGCTGGTGGGAATGCCGCTCTGGATCCCATTGGGGCTGGCAATCGCCTGGGGGATCTTCAGCTTCTGGAAGGTGTAACGCGCCATTCCAGACACACTCAAGAACGGTCCTGAGGGCTCATCTGCACCTCAGGACCATCTCGGCAAACCGTCACCGCGCCGCCTCACACGCGCCGCCGGCTGTCGGGCCATCGCCTCTCCTGAGACGTAGAATCGGCGCGCGGAAGCGCACAATTTTACAACCCGGCGCAGGTCCCCCACGCATCTTCTAAAAAAATAGTTTTCGTCGAAGCCAAATTCCCCTAGCATCACACCTGATCCCTTGAAGATCACCGTGACTTCTCCCCCGGTCACGGCCCGAACAGCAAAGCTTGGACATATGCGCAAGAAACAGGACCATTCCCTTCTGACCGAGGTCGAACTCGAATTCATGACCGTGGTCTGGGATCTGGGTCAGGGATCCGTGCGTGATATCCTTGCCGAGCTGAATAAACTGCAAGAGCGCGCCTACACATCCGTGGCCACTGTTCTCAAGATCATGGAACAGAAAGGGTTTCTGACCAGCGAGCGGGTCGACCGTTCCCTCGTCTACCGCCCGGCCATTCCAAAGGCAGACTATCAAAAGACGTCGCTCAAAAACCTGTCGAGCAAGCTTTTCAACGGCACGCCGGCGGCCCTCGTGGCCCGGCTGGTCGATGATGAGGACATCACCGATGCCATGCTCGAAGAAATGCGTGCCCTTCTCAATGAAAGGCTGGGGGACAATGAAATCTGATGCGCTTCTGAACGCCTACATAGATCTGAACCTTCTGGTGTGTGCCGGTGCGCTGCTGTGGCTCGCCGCCCGCGCAGGGTTGCGACGGACCTCCCTTGCCACCGTCTACGGCCCGCAACTGCGACTGTTGAACAGCATGACGGTGCTGCTGGCGCTGACACCCGTGCTGGTGTTGATCATGAACGCCAGCGGTCTGGGGCATCCGCCGACGCTGTCGGACATGCTGGTCTCGCAATACCTGCAGGGCAATGTGAACATGTCCGCCACGCAGTTCGAAGCGATGATCGGCATGCGCGAGGATCTGGTGCGGGATCTCACCGCCAGCCAGGCGATCTGGAGCCGTAGCGTTGCTGTGCTGCTCATCAGCGGAGCCGCCATTTCTGCCGTGCTGCTGGGACATGCCATCCTGCGGCTGCGGAGTGCCCTTGCCTCAGCCTACCTGTGGAAACGGATTGGTCGCATCGATTTGCTGCTCAGCGATCACACCGCCGTGGCCTATTCCACCCGGGGTCTGCGTCGTCTTTACGTGGTGCTGCCGACCTCACTGCTGAACGATCCGCGGGATCTGCGCCTGACGCTGGCGCATGAGTTGCAGCATTTCCGCCAGAAGGACGTTGAAACCGCCTTCCTGATGGAATGTCTGCGTCCGCTGCTATTCTGGAACCCGGCCTATTACCTGTGGCGCCGGGACATGCGGTCGGTGCGGGAGTTTGCTTGCGATCAGGCCCTGGGCGCCCGCGCGCACTTTGACCTGCGCAGCTATTGCGAATGCCTGATCCGCGCCTCTGAACGGGCCCGCCGGACGCCGATCTTCCTCAGCTCCCGTAGCCCCTCTGTCGCGCTTCTGGACCGGCGCGAGATCCTTCGGGCACCGATCCTTGCCCGCCGCATCATCGCGATCACGGAACGTCGTCCCGAAGGACGCCAGGGGATGGTCTGGGGCGCGGTCGCCGCTGTCATTGCCGGAGCGGTTCTGGCCACGGCTTTCCTGATCCAGCGCCCCGGCGACTGGAGCCATGATCGCATCATGCTCTCGACCATCGTAAACCTTGAGCGTATGGCCAACCGCAGCAGCGCGCAGGCCACGGTGACGGCACTGAACGCGGGTTTTGCGACCTCCGCCAATTAAGTCCGGGTCGACAGCAACAGCCCTCGGCAAATCGCCCTGCTCAAGACCCAAACGCTTTGCCCTGCCCTGCCTTCCTCGCTATGAACCGCTCGAGGAGAGACATGTCATGAAACTGCAGCCCATCGATATTTCGAAAACAGCCTCTGCCGCGTCGATCGTGTTCGATGCGCTGCGCAAGGCCATTATCGAGGGTGAGCTGGAAGAAGGCACGCCGCTGCGCCAGGACGAGATCGCCCGATTGTTCAATACCAGCCGCATTCCAGTGCGCGAGGCAATCTCTCGACTGGAAGAAAAGGGACTGGTCGCCTCACAGCGGTTCAAAGGCGCCGTCGTCGCCGGACTTGACCTCGATGAGCTGCGAGAAATCTTTGAGTACCGCGCCCTGATCGAACCGGAGGTCATATGCCGCGCCGTTCCCCGCATGGATGGTGAGGCGCTAGAAGAGGCCAAGTCTTTCTTCCACGGTTTGAGCTCCACCTGCGACCCCATCGCCTGGGGGGATCTTAATCGCGGCTTCCATGAACGCCTCTACCGTGCGGCACGCCTGCCCTATCACGAGGACGCCATCGACAAAGCGATGGATCGTGTGGACCGCTACTTGCGCGCTGCATTGATCCGGTCTGGGAATGTGGCAAAATCCAATGCGGAGCATCTGGCGATCTGGCAGGCTTGTGCCGACGGTGACGCGGACCGCGCAGCGGAGCTGACCCGAGATCACATCACCCAGTCCTGTGCCGGGCTGGTTCAGAACATGCAGACCCGACGCTGATCTCACCGCCTCGGGTCCAGTCCACGGCTTGCGTCAGAGTTCGTCGAGCCAAGGCGGGTTTGCCCCCGCCCGCGACACCGTGATCGCAGCAACCTTGGCCCCGAAGGACAAGGCCTGCTTCAGATCCTCTGGCCCCAGCCTGCGCAGGGCTGCCTTTGTCATAAGCCCCATCTCATCAAGCCGCGCCATCACGCCAGCATTGAAGGTATCGCCTGCGCCGACGGTATCAATCACGTCCGCACGCTCGGCCGCGACCTCAACCATATCGCCGTCTGGCAACAGGCCGATTGCTCCGTCAGCGCCACGCGTGACCAAAACCACCGCCGGACCGCAGGCCTGCAGCGCCGCGGCCTGTGCCTGCAGGCCCGCATGATCCGGCATGATCCAGGCCAGATCCTCATCTGAGACCTTCACCATATCCGCCCGTGCCAGCATGGCCATCAGCCGCGCCCGATACCGACCCTCGTCCGGCGCGAACCCGGGTCGAATGTTGGGGTCCAGCACAACCGCGCGCTCCGCCCCTTCTCGGTCGAGGAACGCGGCATAGGTATCGGCGCAGGGTTCGCAGGCAAGGCTGATACCGCCAAAGAACAACGCGCCCACGTCCGGCGCGACCTTTGGCAACACATCTGTCGTGATCATCCGGCCAGCCGTGTTCTCGTCGTAGAATGCGTAGCTTGCGTGGCCATTCTCGAGTTTGACAAAAGCCAGCGTTGTCGGCCTATCAGATCTGACGAGGTAGTCCACCGCAACATTACTGTCGCCCAGCGCCGTCGCCAACTGCGTTCCAAACAGGTCGTTCGACACGCCGCTCAACAGCCCAACCTTGCGCCGCAGACGACCCAGCGCAATCGCCGTGTTGAAAACTGCGCCACCGGAATGGGCCACAAAGGCGTCCTGCCCGGATGCCGTCCCCGTCGGGATCATGTCGATCAGCGCTTCGCCACAACATAAGATCATTATTTCGGTCCTGCCCTCTTTTCGATGAAACCGGCCCGCGCAGAGCCAACTTGCAAGCACAGTTTAGCCGCCCGCAGATGTGGGCGCTAACATTTTTCAACTTTCCTGACAAACTTTTCCGCATCTTCGCTCCAAAACGCCCCTAGCGGCGCGAGGCCACCACATGGCGCGTTCTTCAGGGCATGGCTCGCCGGCAGATTGCACGGCTGAAATTGCGGTTTTTTTCATTTAAATCCGTACATTAGGCGCATCTTGATCGAGTGACGCTCGGCCGCAAGTGACAGCTTGACGCGCGACATGGGCGCGCAAAGGCACATGTGACAGATTGTTTTTAACGGCGGGTGGGTAGAAGTTGCCCAAAGATCTACGGCAGGAGATTCCTATGCTGGACGGCACCACAGCCGAAACTTTGGCGCGTATACAATTCGCTTTCACCGTATCCTTTCACATCATCTTTCCGGCATTCTCGATCGGGCTGGCAAGTTTTCTTGCTGTACTGAATGCGCTATGGCTGCGCACGCGGAACGACACCTATCTTACTCTCTTCGACTACTGGAAAAAGATCTTCGCCGTCGCGTTTGGCATGGGCGTCGTCTCTGGCATCGTGATGGCTTATCAGTTCGGCACCAACTGGTCGGTGTTCTCCGACAAGGCCGGGCCGATCATTGGACCTCTGATGGCGTATGAAGTGCTCTCGGCCTTCTTCCTTGAAGCGGGTTTCCTCGGCATCATGCTGTTTGGACGCAAGCGGGTCGGCGACAGGCTGCACATGTTCGCCACCGCCATGGTTGCCTTCGGGACATTGGTATCCGCGACCTGGATCCTTTCGGCGAACAGTTGGATGCAGACGCCCGCGGGCTATTCCATCGCCGCGAATGGCCAGTTCATGCCCGAAGACTGGTGGCAGATCGTGTTCAACCCCTCCTTCCCCTACCGGCTCGTGCACATGGTGTTGGCGGCCTTCCTCACCACCGCCTTTGTTGTCGGTGCGGTGGGTGCCCTGCATCTGCTGCGAGATCGTGCCGACAAGGAAGCCAGACGAATGTTCTCAATGGCGATGTGGATGGCGCTGATCGTGACACCGCTCCAGATTTTCATGGGGGACGCCCACGGCCTCAACACACTGGAGCATCAGCCGGTCAAAGTCATGGCGATGGAAGGCCATTATGACAGCCACCCCGACGGCGCACCTCTGATCCTCTTTGGCATCCCGAACCCGGAAGAGAAGCGCATTGATTATGCCCTTGAGGTGCCAAAGCTGTCCTCCCTGATCCTCAAACATGATCTGAACGCGCCGATGGAGGGCCTTGATACCGTGCCGGACGCGGACGAACCGCCGCTCACCATCGTATTCTTCAGCTTCCGTGTGATGGTGGGGCTTGGCTTTGCCATGCTGGCCGTTGGGCTCTGGAGCGGTGCCGCCAGGCTGCGCGGGCGCCTCTACGAGAGCCCTTGGTTGCATCGCGCCTGCCTTGTGATGGGGCCGTCGGGGTTTGTGGCGGTGCTTGCAGGCTGGATCACTACAGAAGTTGGACGTCAACCCTTCACGGTCTATGGGCTGCTGCGCACCTCGGACAGTCTAGCACCCGTCGAGGCACCAGCGGTTGCCACCTCGTTGATCGCCTTCGTCGTGGTCTACTTCTTCGTCTTTGGCGCGGGCACTGCATATATCCTCGCCATGATGAACAAACGACCTGCAACATTGCGCCTCGGCCTGCGCAATGCGCCGGTGCGCGCTGCAGGTATGCTTGCGCCGCGCGAGATCGAACCGCTCACCCCGAAGACTCAAAACTGAGGAGCCGCACCATGGAATTCGACCTTGCATTCATCTGGGCGGGCCTGATCGCCCTTGCAGTTCTGACCTACGTCATCCTCGATGGCTTCGACCTTGGCCTTGGAATTCTGTTCCCCTTTGCCAAATCGAACGAGGAACGTGACCTGATGATGAATTCCGTCGCCCCGGTCTGGGACGGCAACGAAACCTGGCTGGTGATGGGAGGCGGTGGACTGTTTGCCATGTTCCCATTGGCCTATGCCGTTATCATGCCGGCGCTCTACATGCCGATCATGTTGATGCTGCTGGCGCTGGTGTTTCGCGGCGTATCCTTTGAATATCGCTGGCGCGCTCAGAGATACAAATGGGTGTGGGACGCAGCCTTCGCCGGCGGGTCGCTTCTGGCGGCTGTCTGTCAGGGCATCGCCCTCGGGGCACTGGTGCAGGGGATCGAGGTTGAAGGCCGCGCCTATGCCGGTGGTTGGTTCGACTGGCTCAGCCCCTTCTCGTTGACGACCGGTCTGGCCGTGGCCGTCGGCTACGCCCTGCTCGGCGCCTGCTGGCTGATCATGAAGACCGAAGGGAACATCCATCACCACATGCGGCGTGTGGCGATGCCCTTGGCGATCAGCACGCTGGCTCTGATCGGCGTCGTGAGTCTGTGGACACCGTTTCTGGACCCGGTTTATTTTGCGCGCTGGTTCAACCTGCCCGGCAGTCTTTGGAGCTTCTGCGTCCCGGCTCTGATGGCAGTTCTGATCTGGTTGTTGTTTTCTGGCCTGAAAAGCGGGAGAGACCAACAGCCCTTTTTTGCGGCACTGGGAATTTTCACCACCTGTTTTATTGGCCTCGGCGTCAGCTTCTACCCGATGATGGTCCCCCCATCGCTGAGCATCTGGGACGCCGCAGCGCCAGACAAAAGCCTGTCCTTCACCTTGGTTGGCGCCGCAATCCTGCTCCCGGTGATCCTCGCCTATACCGCCTATGCCTATTGGGTGTTTCGCGGCAAAATGGACCCAAGCGAAGGATATCACTGATGCGCCGCTGGCTCTGGTTCTTTGGCCTATGGTGCCTCAGCGTCGCGATGCTTGGTGTCGTGGCCCTGGCGATCCGCTGGGCAATCATGCCGTGAGAGGCGCGACGTCGCGCGCCTCCATAAATCTATCGTAATTTGCGCTGCCGCATATGCGCGTCAGCTTGCATTCCCTCTGGGAATCTGGCCCGCTGGCGCTTGTTCAATACGCTGTCGGAACAGGAAAGGCCGTGCGTAGAATTGACGTAGCGGAACCGTTTCCGCGCCCAAGTACCGCATTTTTCGGCAATAACTTGCACACTACCGGCCTCATTCGAAGAATTGCGGTAATTTAACGCTTCTCAGTTTCTAGCTCCTCAGGCAGGGTATTGGATACAATAACCAATCAATAAAGAGGGAGACCCATGTCCTACAAATCGCTTCTCATACCCGCCCTGCTGTCCGGCACCATGCTCAGCCCGGCCTTTGCCGCTGACGTGCCTGCAGATGCCAACCTCGCCGCCGACCAGACCTTCACCTACCGTGTCATGGATGAATTCTCCTCCTTCGACCCGCAGGTCGTCGAGGGTGTCGTCGGCGCTGAAGTGGTGCGTGACCTCTTTGAAGGGCTCTACAACCAAGATGCGGACGGCAACAACGTCCCCGGCGTTGCGCTCAGCCATGAGGTCAGCGAAGACAACATGACCTACACGTTCACGCTGCGCGACGACGCCAAATGGTCCGACGGCAAGCCCGTGACTGCGGGGGATTTTGTCTACGCCTGGCAGCGCGCGGTAGAGCCCGAGCTGGCCTCCCCCTATGCGTGGTACATGGAGCTGATGTCGATCGAGAACGCCTCCGCCATCATTGCGGGCGAGAAGCCGATCACCGATCTGGGCGTCTCCGCCCCTGACGATCACACGTTGGTGGTGCAACTGAGCCAGCCATTGCCCTATTTCGACAAGATGGTCAGCCACGCCACCACCTTCCCGGCGCCGAAATGGGCGATCGAGGAACATGGCTCCGAATGGACCCGGCCGGAAAACATGGTCTCCAACGGCGCCTATATGCTGACGGAACACGTGCTGAAAGAACGCTCCGTGCGCAAGCGCAATCCGATGTACTGGGACAACGACAAGACCGTGATCGACAAGGTCGTGACCCTCAACATCGGCGACGAGGCGCAGGGCCTGACCCGCTACCGCGCCGGTGAGGTCGACAAGACAGAGATCCCCGCAGGCCAGTATCCGACCCTGAAGGAAGAGTTCCCCGACGAGGCCTATGCCCTGCCCCGCCTGTGCAACTATTACTTCACCTTCAACGTCAAGAACGGCCCCGAGGCGTTCAAGGATGCCCGCGTGCGTCAGGCGCTCTCCTACGCCGTTGACCGCAGCGTGATCACCGACGCGGTGCTGCAGGGCGGCCAGTTCCCGGCCTTCACCTTCACCCCCGGCGCCACCGCCGATTTCGAGGTGCCCGAGGTCGAGTATTCCACTATGACCCAAGCCGAGCGCGACGCGAAGGCCAAGGAACTGCTGGCCGAGGCGGGCTATGGTCCCGATGGAGAGAAGCTTGCCTTCAACTACCTCTACAACACCTCTGAATCGCACCAGCAGGTGGCCATCGTTGCCTCGCAGATGTGGAAGCAGAAGCTCGGCGTCGACGTGACGCTGGAAAACCAGGAATGGAAGGTGTTTCTGGAAACCCGCGGCAACCAGAACTTCGACATGGCACGCGGCGCCTGGTGTGGTGACTACAATGAGGCCTCGACCTTCCTCGATCTGCTAACTTCGCCCTCCGGCTACAATGACGGCAAATACTCCAACGAGAAAGTCGACGCCCTGATGACCGAGGCGAAATCCTCCCAGGACACCACGCCGCTCTATGCCGAGGTCGAGAAGATCCTGGCGGACGAGATGCCTGTTGTGCCGGTCTATCACTACTCGACCAACATCATGCTCGACAGCTCTGTCCAAGGCTGGCCGATCCACAACGTCGAGCAGAACTGGTACTCCAAGGACCTCTACAAGGTCGCCGAGTAACCCCTTCTGAAACATCAACAACCCATCGCCCCGGTCGCCATCGCGCAACCGGGGCGTCATGAGGCAGTTACATGTTGAACTATACCCTGCGCCGCCTGTTCACGGTGGTGCCGACGCTATTGGTTCTGATCGTCTTCTCGTTCTACCTGATGCGTCTCGCCCCCGGCGGGCCCTTCACCTCCGAAAAACCCCTGCCGCCCTCGGTCATGGCCAATGTGCTGGAACGCTACGGCATGGACGAGCCGCTCCATGTGCAGCTCTGGACCTATATCAAGAACATCGTCTTCCATTTCGATTTCGGCCCCTCCTTCAGCCAAAAGGATCGCACCGTGAACGACGTGATCGCGCAGGGGTTCCCGGTGACGCTCACCTACGGGTTCTGGTCGGCGGTCTTCGTGCTGGCCTGCGGCATCCCGCTCGGCATCATCGCAGCACTTCGGCACAATTCGTTCTGGGACTACTCGATGACGGGACTGGCGATCTTCAGCCAGATCTTCCCGAATTTCGTGCTGGCGCCGATCATGGTGCTGCTGTTCACCCTGTCCTGGGGGCTGCTGCCCGGCGGCGGCTGGAATGGCGGCCAATGGGAATACATCATCATGCCGGCGGTGGCGCTCGGCACCTCCTACATGGCGGGGGTGGCCCGCCTGACGCGGGGCTCCTTCCTTGAGGTGATGAATTCACCCTTCATCCGCACCGCACGCGCCAAGGGCCTGCCGGAACGCACCATCATCATCCGCCACGCACTTAAACCGGCGCTGCTGCCGACGCTGACCTACATGGGACCGGTCTTTGTCTACATGATCACCGGCTCCGTCTTCATCGACGTGTTCTTTTCCACCGGCGGCATCGGGCAGGACTTCATCGACGGCGCCTATAGCCGCGACTACTCCATGCTGCTGGGGCTTGCGATCCTCTATTCGGTGCTGACCTTCACCCTGAACCTGTTGCTCGACCTTGCCTACGCCTGGATCGACCCCAAAGTGCGGAGCAAGCTGTGACCACTGCCAAGAAACAGATGAACGCCCCCGCCTATGCCGAGGCCGCCGCGGAGGAAATGATCACCTCCCGCTCGTTCTGGGCCGATGCCCGGCAGCGCTTTCTGAAGAACCGCATGGCCGTGGTCTCGGTGCTGATGCTGGTGCTGCTGGTGCTGTTCGCCATCTTCGGCCACAGCCTTGCGCAGTGGAGCTACGAGGAAATCGACTGGAACGTGCTCGGCAAGGTCAAGACCGAGGGCGGCCCTACGCTGGCCAATGGCCATTACTTCGGCGTCGATGAGCTGGGCCGTGACCTTTATGCCCGCGTCGTGCAGGGCAGCCAGACCTCGCTGCTGGTGGGCTTCCTCGCCGGTACCGCCTCGGTGATCCTCGGTTCTGTCCTAGGTGCCACGGCGGGCTATTTCGGCGGTCGCACCGATCAGATCATCATGGGCGCCTATACCATCTGGCTCTCAATCCCCTACATCATCTTCTTCGTGGTCTGGCAGGCCTTCTTTGGCCGCTCGCTGACGCAGATGATCCTGGTGATCATCCTGGTGAACTGGACCGCTGGCCTATTGATCGTGCGCGGTCAGGTGATGATGTTGAAGAACCGCGAATTCGTGGATGCCGCCCGGATGCTGGGAATGAGCGATTTTGCCATCATCTTCAAACACCTGATGCCCAATATCCTCTGGGTGATCGTGATCTACACCTCGATCGTCATTCCCGAGGTCATCATGATGGAAAGCCTCGTCTCCTTCCTCGGCGTCGGCATTCAGGAGCCCAATACCTCCTGGGGGGCGCTGATCTCCGAAGGGGCCCGCACCATGACCTTTGGCACCCTGTGGCAACTGGCCTTCCCGGCCGCCTTCTTCGTGATCGCACAGGTCTCCCTCTACTACATCGGCGACGGTCTCCGTGACGCCCTCGACCCGAAGGACCGCTGAGACATGAGCCTTCTTTCCGTCAACAACCTGAACATCCGCTTCCGCACCGGCGATGGCTACGTGCATGCGGTCAATGACGTCAGCTTCGACATCGCCAAGGGCCAGAAACTGGCCGTGGTGGGTGAGAGCGGCTCCGGCAAGTCCCAAATCGCCATGTCGATCATGGGGCTTCTGGCCAACAACGCCGAGGCCGAGGGCGAAGTGCTCTACGAGGGGCAAAACCTGCTGACCCTGCCCTCCGCCAAACTGAACCGCATCCGGGCCAAGGATATCGGCATCATCTTCCAGGACCCGATGAGCTCGCTCAATCCCTACATGCGGATCGAGCGCCAGCTGGGCGAAGTGGTGGAACAGCACGAGGGGCTGTCGCGCAGCGATGCCCGCAAGCGCGTGCTGGAGGTGATGGAGGCAGTGCAGATCCCGGATGCCCGAAACCGCCTGACCGCCTATCCGCACGAGTTCTCGGGCGGCATGCGGCAGCGGATCGTCATTGCCATGGCACTGATCTGCAAGCCGAAACTGATCCTCGCGGATGAGCCGACAACCGCGCTCGACGTCACCGTGCAGGCGCAGATCATGTCGCTACTGGATGAGATCCAGCGCGAGCTTGGCACCGCCGTGATGCTGATCACCCATGACCTCGGCGTGGTGGCGGGGTTCTGCGAGGACACGCTGGTGCTCTATGGTGGCCGGGTGATGGAGGCGGCGCCGACGCTCGACCTGTTCGACGCACCTGGCCATCCCTATACCCGGGGCCTGCTGCGCGCGGTGCCCAATATCAGCGATGCCAGCGCCCGCCTTGCGGCGATCCCCGGCAGCCCGCCGAACCAGACCCGCGCCCCTGTCGCCTGCCCCTTTGCACCGCGCTGCGTCGACGCCATCCCCGGCTGCCACCAGACCCTGCCGGAGCTGACCGGAGACCGCCAACAACGCGCCTGCATCCGCCCCGTGGAGGAGCTGACATGACCGATCCGATCCTTTCCGTCTCTGACCTCAGGGTCACCTTTGCCATCAATCAGGGTAAGAAATGGCCCTGGTCCCCGGCCAATGCGCTGCATGCCGTCAATGGCGTCGGCTTTGACCTGCACCGGGGCAAGACGCTGGGCATCGTGGGCGAGTCCGGCTGCGGCAAATCCACCCTGATCCGCGCCATCGCCGGGCTGGTGACACCTTCCGGCGGCACCGTGCAACTGGACGGGCGCACCATGGACTACAGCCGCCGCGCCGACATGCAGGAATTGCGTCGCCGGATGCAGATGATCTTTCAGGATCCCATTGCCTCGCTCAACCCGCGCATGACCATCCGCGATATCGTGGCCGAACCGCTGACCTATTTCCGCCCCGACATGTCCGGCGCGGAGCGCAAGCGCGCCACCCGCGAGATGCTGGATCGTGTCGGCATCCCGGAGCGCAACTTCAACCGGTTCCCGCATGAGTTTTCCGGCGGCCAGTGTCAGCGTATCGGCATCGCCCGGGCGCTGGTCTCGACGCCGCAGGTGTTGCTGTGTGACGAACCGGTCTCGGCGCTGGATGTGTCGATCCAGGCGCAGGTCATCAACCTGTTGAAAGAGCTGCAGGATGAGATGGGGCTGACGCTGGTGTTTGTGGCGCATGACCTTGGCGTGGTGCGCCATATCTCGGACGACGTGCTGGTGATGTATATGGGCGGTGTGATGGAAAGAGCCCCGGCAGGCGCGGTGGTGGACACCCCCCGCCACCCCTACAGCCAGGCGCTGTTGTCGGCGGTGCCGGTGCCGGATCCGCGGGTAAAAACCACGCCACAGGTGCTGAACGGCGACCTGCCCAGCCCGCTGAACCTGCCGCGGGGCTGCCTGTTCCAGTCCCGCTGCCCGAAGCGAATCGACGCTTGCCGCACTACCCGCCCAGAGCTGAAAGGCCCGGAAAACGCAAAGGTGGCCTGCCTTCTGGAAGAGACCTGATCCGCGCCACAACTGCGCCGCATCACTTAAACCACAAAGGCCCCGGACGGTTTCCGGGGCCTTTTTTTATGGGCTGACACCAGAGCAGCGGAATTAACCGAAAATTTCTGCAAGCTGAATATGTTCCCTATCTAGCTGCCCGCAATCTGACCGGAGCGCCACCCTGGTGCTGTGGTCTCTGCCATACAAGAGACGCCCGATGACCAAGCCCGCCTCCGAAGACCCCATTCAGCCCCTGGCAGCAGACTGCGACGCCCTGCAGGATGCAGACCCGGCTTGGCTGACGGAGCTTGAAACCTTCGAGGTGGATGCGTTTGCCCCATGGGACGAGTTGGTCGAACCGGAAGAAGAGGAAGAAGAGGAAGAAGACGAGGACAACGGGCTTATCGAAAACGTCCTTGTGAACCTTGGCCTCGGCAATGGGAACGGCAACGGTAACGCCTATGGCCTTGGCAACGGCAATGGGAACGGCAACGGCAACGGTCTCTATAAACTGCTTTTTGGCGGCGACTCGGACGACACGCTGAGCGGCACAAACGACGACGATGCGGTCCTTGCGGGGCGCGGCCACGACCATGTCACCGGTGGCGACGGCAATGATACGCTGATGGGCGATGAGAGCGGCTCCGAAGGGGCAGATGCCACGCCACTGGTCCTCGACATCAACAACCTGGTGAGCCAGACCTACACCACAAACAGCGCCGGGGTCGGCGATTCCGCCGTTTACCGCGATGTCGCATTTCTCGACGATGGAACATCCGTCTGGGGGCGTGTCGTACTGGTCGGCGCGTCTGACCCGAACATGCAAATTCATCTCTCCGGAGAACGCGGCGCAGAAATCCTCATTGACGGCTACGGATATGGCGACACCGCCGAATTCCGGCTGGAGTTTTTTGATCCGACCACAGGTGAGGCGGTCGCGCTGAACTCTACCGCCACCTTCAATGACCTGGACCAGAACTATTACAACTACGACGTCGAGGCGGTCTCGCTAGACACAGACCAATACAGTGCTTTTGGGACCTCCGATGACAGCAGCCTCAACGTCAGCAACGACGGCACCACAATTCGGGCGGCAGGCACAGAACAGAACAGCCCCGACGATCAGGACGCCTGGTTCTCAGCCGAGTTCGAGGGACGTTCCTCGATCAACTTCACCCTTGAAGCGCGCAACACGCCTTCGGGTTTCACTCTCTCTGGCGATCTGATCGAAGACGCCGTCTACACCCCCGTTGATGGGGGCAACGACACGCTGATGGGCGGACAGGGTTCGGACGTGATCTTTGGTCAGGGCGGCAATGACCTGCTGGATGGCGGCGAAGGCGACGACAGTATCGACGGTGGCGACGGAGACGATGTTCTCACCGGTGGCATCGGCGCGGACACCCTGATCGGGGGACGCGGTGGCGATACCATGTCCGGTGGCGACGGTGACGATTTGATCGACGGCGGCGAGGGGGACGACAGCCTCTCCACCGGCATCGGCAACGACACGCTTCTGGGCGGCGAGGGCAACGATACTCTGCACAACTCTGCCGGGGACGATAGTCTCGTGGGGGGCGTCGGCGATGACAGCATCGTGGCCACCGAAGGCAACGACACGCTTGAAGGCGACGACGGCAATGACACAATGTATGCTGGCGTCGATGACGACAGCATGGTTGGCGGCACCGGCGATGACAGCATGTTCGGCGAGGAAGGGCATGACACGATGTCCGGCGGCGCGGGATTTGACTACATGGAAGGCGGCGCCGGCAATGACACCATTGATGGTGGCGACAACGACGACACCATCTCGGGCGGTGACGGCGATGACCTGATCTATGGCGGTGCCGGCAACGACAGCCTGACCACCGGCCTCGGCAACGACACCCTCTATGGCGGCGAAGGCGACGATACGCTGCGCAACTCCGCCGGCAACGACAGCCTTGTGGGCGGAAGCGGACATGACAGTATCATCGCCACCGACGGTGATGATACTCTCGAAGGCGGCAGCGGAAATGACACCATGTACGGTGGCAATGACGCGGATCTCCTGGTCGGCGGCACCGGTGATGACGAGATGTACGGCGAGGCGGATGCGGACACCTTCCGCATCGAGGACAACTTCGGCAACGACACGATCGTCGGGGGCGAGGCTGGCAACGATCAGGATATCGTCGACCTATCCTATATGACTGGCCCTGTGACGGTGACCTATACGGGCAACGAGACAGGCTTCATTACCGACGGCACTGACACCATCCAGTTTTCCGAGATCGAAGAGCTCGTTCTCACCGATCAAGACGATGTTGTGGATGCGCGCAACGACAGCGTAGGCGTCAATATCGACGCGGGTGACGGAAATGATACGCTGCAGGGGGGCAGCGGCGATGACAGCTTTACTGGTGGACTGGGCGACGATCAAATCACTCTCTCCGCTTCGGGCGGCACCGACGCCATCACTGATTTCGATCTCAGCGATGATGACGCGAATGGGTTCTACAACGATCAGCTCGACGTCTCCGAGCTAAGCGGTGGCTCCGGGCAAGGCGGCATGGTCCGGACGTCCGACGTCAGCACGTCCGACGACGGCTTCGGCAATGCACTGCTCACGTTTCCGGACGGCGAACAACTAGTGCTGCAGGGCGTCGCCCCGAACCAGATGACCACCCACGATCAGCTTTTTGCCGCTGGGATTCCCTGCTTCACCCCCGGCGCACGGATCCTGACTGCAAACGGCGAGATTCCAGTCGAGCACATCCGCACCGGAGATATGCTCCAGACCGCCGACAATGGGTTGGTGCCAGTCATCTGGGCCGGCAGGCGCCGATTGACCCGAGCGGAACTGCGTCGCAATCCTCACCTGCGACCCATCCTGTTGCGTCCTGGTGGGCGGGCTGGCAATGAACGTCTGATGCGCGTGTCACCACAGCATCGTTTTGTCATCCGCGAGGGCAGCCTGCCCGACCCCATGCCCTTCGTGCGCGCACGTCTGCTGCAGGAGTTGGATCCAGAACACGTCATAACCGACCAAAACGACGCACCAACCTGCTACATTCACCTGATGACGGAAGCCCATCAAGTGATCTTTGCCGACGGCTGTGCCACCGAAACCTTCTGGCCAGGCCCGGAAGCACTCCGCAGCCTGAGCAGCGCTGATCGTCGAGAAGTCTTCGACCTGTTTCCGGATCTGCACGCGGCGCTGACCCTGCGGGGCGCGCACGGCCGTGATATCGTGCGAAGCGGTTACGGAGACCTCGCCCGCACTGACCTAAGGCGGCGAGATTTGAAACATCTGATTGCTCCCACCTTCGCTCCGTCCCCTAGGTTCAGGATGCATTAATTCCCGCCAGAACGTGCGTCACGATTTCAAGAATGGAGCGGCGACATGAGCAACCTTTTCTGGCTAACCGACGCGCAGATGGCAGGGCTGAAACCTCTCTCTCCAAAGGCTCACGGCAAACCTCACGTCGATGACCGACGCGTGGCGTTGTTGCACAAATCGAGGCCTGACCACAGTTCCCCTTTCCCCGGACGGATCTACCCTACAGCCACTTTGGCAGGAATGCCGAGCGCGGTGTACCCGTTGAGCACGGCGATACGAACCTGCAACTCCGCGACCTGGCGGTCGAAGTCACAGGCCATGAGTGATTGGCCGAGCAACTTGATGCAGTTCATCTTTGCCTCGACACGGCTCCGGCGGTGATACCCGCTCCACCGTCTCCAGATTGCTCGGCCCAGATTCTTTGATGCGCGCAGGGCTTCGTTTCGTGCAACCGCGCCCGGGCTCGTCGGCTCCAGGGTTTGGCGTTCTTGCGTGGTGGGATGAGCGCGGCGGCACCACGGGCGGCGATTGCTTCGTGACACTTCCGACTGTCGTAGGCGTCGCCAGCCGTCACGGAGCCAATCTCTTCGCCTGTCGGGATCTGGTTGAGCAACTCCGGTAGAACAGGTGCATCTCCGATGTTGCTACCGGCGACCTCCACCGCCCGAACTCCCAGCGTCTTCTCGTCAATCCCGATGTGTATCTTGCGCCAAATGCGCCGTTTGGGGCCACCGTGCTTACAAGCGTTCCCCTCACCTTCGCCCTCGGCCTTGATGCCGGTGCTATCCGCTGCCCGGCAGTGGTTTGCTTGCAAGCCATGAGAGGGGATCTACAGGTTCAGCGGCCCCGCGCCGCCGCGATAGGGGCTGCTCACGTTCAGCGTCTTTTGGCGGCGACACAGAATGCTGAAGTCTGGCACGGTCCAATCGGTCCAATCGGTCCAAGAGGCTCTGCACGAACCCCGTTCGCCAGTGGGCTCGAACCCGGGGCGCATTCACCGGCTCACTCTACCTCAGCGGCATGCCGAACAACACTTTCAGGGTCAGACAGGTTTGGATCGCGGCATCGCTGAAGCTCCGTTCGCCACCGCGCGTCCCGCACGGAGGAGCATATCCACTCCATGTCGGGATCAACTCTGATCGACAACGATCCGCGCTGTTTCAGGCTGTTATTGTACGACGACCAGTTCGTGGTCTTGTACTTCGTAGGGGACCAACTGCTCATACCACCCAGCTACAGCGCTATGAATCCCTCTCGCGAGTTGCGCAACAAGGCTCCTTTCCGGGCTGCATCGGGGTGGGATCATCAAGAAGCCGATTTCCGATATGTCGGAATGCGGCGTTGTCTTGGTGAAATCTGTACGGGCAAAGCGTCGGGATCATCCCGCGGATGCCTTCCACGGGTCGGAACGGGCCGCCATCGTCAGTGTAAAGACGCAGCGAGCAGACCCCGCCAGGCTTCGTTCAAGTTGCGTGCTGTATATCTGTCCGGAACGGGCACGGCTGCTCGCCCTGCTCCTGCTGGTCAAAGCGGGCGGTCAGGACATCCAATCGATCCTGTTCGCGAGGCCTCGACTCCTTCCCGATCACCTTCTCTTGCAGCGCCTCCAGTCTTTTAATGTCGGCCTTATTCATGGTGTGAGCCCCGATGCGGTTTTGCGTAAGCCGGACCCGCTCAACCGGGGCAATGTCCACGTATGGGTGCCCGTACCACTCCGCTATGTGAAATCGCTCAGCCATTAATCCTGCCCCTCAGCTATTTTCATGCACAAGAAACGGATCCGGTTCGATCTCGAGACCTTCCGGGCATATAGCCAAAAGACGTCTCGTTACTCAAAATTACGGCCCGGCAACTTTGTCACTCCGCTGATGGGCACCTGCCAACTCGCGGAAATCCATAAAGCAACTCATTTTCAAGGGGTTATGGCGGAGACGATGGGATTCGAACCCACGAGACCCTTCCGGGCCTACTCCCTTAGCAGGGGAGCGCCTTCGACCACTCGGCCACATCTCCGCTGACGCGTATAGCCAAGAAAACGTAGGTACTACAAGGCGAAAATCCTCAGCTTCTAATTTTTTTGCATGGGCGCCCCACCGAGAAAACGGCACTCAACTGCTTCGGCTTTGCAAACCATTCGGTCGATCTCCTTTCCGGCAAAAGCGCTTCGAATCCCTTTCAGCAGATTTATGGACAAGCAAAACTGGATAGCAGCGCCGAAAACAACGGCGGGTGCCCCGAGCCGTAACGCGACGTGCGCCAGATCATGCCCTCGTCGACCCAGTTCAGCAAAGCCCCCCGCTTACGCACCGACACGTTGCAGCTGGACCTGTTCGTCGTGCGATAGCCGGTGCGAAAAAGTTTGCGTGTGCGGCCCATGTAGCCACGTGAATTCGCGACGTTAAGTCTCAGACGTCAAAGTTCTGAAACAGCACCCACTGGATCCAATTCTGGTCCTTCAAACTCCGCCCGACCAGCCCGCCATCCTCTTCTTACTTCAATCTCAGGCTGATCTCCGTGATATGGGTCTGCGGTAGGTCGCGCCGACTGTCCCCGTCTTCACCTCGGGCTCCTCGGCCGCAAGCCCAAAGGAGGTACTAGCGAAAATGCCCCCTCCACAAAACCGTCCTGCAGGAGTGAGATGAGGTGGCGTTCCGCAAGAAACTCTATGACAGCATCAACACGCTGCAGGCCGATCTAGAGGAATGGCTGTAGCAACCCCACCACATGCCCGATCATCAGGGCAAGATGTGTTGTGGCAAGACGCCAGTCCAGACCATGATCGAGGTGAAATCTGGGGAAAGTTCCCGAACTAAACGTGACCTGCCAAACGCCCAGATGTCAGATCACATCGGAAGCATTGATTTTGAACAGACGCCAATCTGTGCAACACCGCCAAATCATCACGCCGCATATCGGAAACCTGTTTCCCCTACATCTCGGTACGCGCAATGGCTTCGTTACAAGCCCCCTCAACCTGCTTCACCACACCGTTGATCCTGGCCGGAGATAAACCCAGCTCGGCGGCAATATCCTTCTGCCGCTCGTCCTTTAGACGACAACGCAGGAATATGTCCTGCTTTCGCTCTGATTGAGCGCAGAGCGCCTTTATCACCTCGCAGAGCGTTTGCTTATCCTCCAGATGCACGCGCCCGCAAATTGACGTTATCTCTGCCCAGCCCGTCACTGCCTCATCATCAAAATCCGTTGGCAACTCTCGTTTGTGTTTGCGCAGGTAGTCGATAGAGGCGTTGCGAACCATTTTTGCGATGTAACATTTCAGATTGCTCGGAGCTTGGCTCGGCGGTTTTATCATGCATTTGAGGGCGGTATTTTGAAGCACGTCTTCGGCCGCCTCCCTCTGTTTGACGACCTTCAATGCTTCGCAAAGGTGCAGTTTTCGACGCGCAACCAGCTCACGAATGAGCAGTTCGCACACCGGGTCTTGGTGCGGGAGAGACATGGCGAATCCTAGGGTCAAATGGCCGAAACAGAACGCGGCCGGCTTTCAGAACGGGCGAAAACTGCCTGAGGTGAAATCATCCCTAGGTTGTGTATCGTTCGATACTCGCTCGCGGTTTCCCGGTCAAATGGTTCCTGTTGCGATCAACAGAAGTCAGCCAAATATCGCCATGTCTTGTCATCACTCCGCCGCTGTCAGAGCCTTCTGCATCGGCGCGTTGCCAGATATCAGGCGATGCGTAATTTCTTCGGCGCGTCGGGGCAAAATGGACAGCAACGTATCGCTCAGCCCATGGGTTGCCTCGCAATATCCCTGCAGGAAAATGCGCGGTTGGAAGCCATCACGCGTCGGCACCTGATAGCTGCGCTCGGCCTCCTCTGCGGTCAACCACGGCGCTAAGTCCGACAAGATCGTATCGCCAAGGCGCCGCGTATATCCGGTGGCCAGAATGACAAGATCGTATCGCTGCCGGGACACGTCACCGCGCTGGCTCAGCGTGAGTTCGACTCCATCGTCCACCGCCAGTGCGGAATGAACCTGCGTATTGCGCAATAGTCTATGCGCCTCGGTGCCGATGACCTCCTGTTCATAAAACACGCCATAGATCTGGTCGATCAGATCACCATCGACCACAGCATAATTGGTGTGGGCGTATTCCGTCAGAAAGGCCTCGCGCACCGCCTTGGGGCGGTTGTACATGTCGCTGGTAAACGCAGAATCAAAAATCTCGTTTACAAAGGGGCTGTCATCCGAGGGCTTCAGCGCCTGACCGCGGAAAATCAGGTCCACATTGGGTTGCGCTGGATCGTTGACCAAGTCCCAGAAAATCTCAGCGCCACTTTGCCCACTGCCGATCACGGCAATACGCAATGGATGCTCTGCAGATGCCAGTTTCGGTTTGCCTTGGGTCACATAGGACGAACTGTGCAAAACCGCTGAATTTCGCCGCAAGTTGGCAAAGGCTTCTGGAATATTAGGTGCGCCACCGATGGCCAGAACCAGATCTTTGGTGCGGCGGCGGCTTTCTCTGCCGCTTGCATCCGTCGTCACGACGTCCAGCAGTTCAACCGTGCCGCTGTTTCCCTGAACAGGCGCAACTGCCTCAACGCGTTGGTCATAGGCGCAGACGTCCTGCATCTGGTCCGCCGCCCATGTGAAGTAGTCGTTGAACTCATGGCGGCTTGGAAAAAAGGTCTTGCGGTTCACGAACCGCTCCATCCGGCCCTTGGCATGGAGGTAGCTGAGGAAAGAGAACGGGCTTGTCGGGTTTCGCAATGTCACCAAGTCCTTGATGAAGGACACCTGCATGTCGGAATTATCCAACAGCATGCCCGGATGCCAAGCAAACTCAGGCTTGGCCTCAAGGAACAAGGCGTTGAGCGGTGCGGCACATTCCTGCAGTGCAATCGCAAGGGCGAGGTTCGACGGGCCAAACCCAATCCCAATCATGTCGTAGGGCGTGTGGAGATCTGTCATTTCGTATTTCCTCGGGTCAACAGGGCAGAACAGGACAGGCGGAACGGGCGACCGGGGTCTTCTGGATCCGGGCGCGCCCAAAGGCGGGATTTGAAGAAATAGTCACGTTCCAGACGCACAAGCGTCGCGCGCTTATGCGCAAAATCGAAATCTTTCACACGGGCAAAGCCCGACCGCGTCAGGTTACGGATCTGCTGGTGATGGCTCGCTGCAGGCTCTCCGACCAACGCCTGAGTCCGAGGCTCTGCAAGGAACATGTAGTGCATCAGGGACGGCAGCCATGCGGTGATATAGTCAGCACCACGGGCGTGCTCTTCACCGACCAGAACATGCCAACCGCGATCCCAGGCCCCGGCCTCATAATGGGCACCAATGCGATTTTCGCGCGCCCAATAGAGCTCAAAGTAAAACAGCGGCACCCCGTCCAGGCACCCAAACACCGGCATCATATGCGGATCATCAGCCATGCGCGCCAAGTAGCCTTGGTGTTCCGCCATCGTGCCGGCCTCGTCAAAGAAAGCGGCCACTCGGGTGTCGTTCATCCAGCGGTGAAACAGTGGAAGATCCGCTTCGCGCTCCAATGCGCGCAGGCTGAACACCTGATCGAGCCAAGGGATATACCGGTGATACAGCGTGCCAGTAGGCTTTGCCGGGCGCAGCGGATGCGCGCCATGCGGATCCGGCATCATCACCTGTGGAAACACTGGTTGTGGCTCGGGGAGCCAGAGATCCGGCAATTGCCACAAGAGCTCAGGAAAAACACCAAGAGTGTCGCCATCCAGAACCTGAGCACAGCCGGATTTCAGCAGTTGCGCCTCGCGCGCGCTCCAAAGCACACGGTCCAGAACCACCAATACCTCTTCGGTGGCGTGATTGCTCAGAGCTTCACAGGCCGCAAGTGTCTCATTGTGGGTTGGCACACCCTCTGAAGCGGGTCTCAGCGCCAGCCGCCCACCGCCCAGATGGGCAACCGGCAGGTTGATCTCTCTTTCGTTGCCACGAACATGAACCACATCGCCGTGTCGTCGGGCGTGGATCGGCAAGGGCTGTGAAGTGAGTGTATCCAGTGACAAATCATCCTCCGTTCGCAATCGCCTGCTCAATCGCGCAGGCTTGCTAAAGGGACGGAGGAAGTTGGCAGAAATTCAGTCACACCACGCAGAAAATATGAGACTTACACCCGACCTTCTGCGCAGACGTCAACTCAAGGCAAACACCCGCTGGATCGCACGGTTCACAGCCACGGGCAGCACCGACATGTGGTTTTCCCCGCCATAGGTCTCGTAGTCTGTGGTTAGGCCCGGATGTTTTGACAGGGCAGCAGCCATCTCTTGTGCGGCGGCAATTGTGCGGGTCTTTGCCTTCTCTTTCAAACGCTCAGCAGCATCGGGTGCTTGGGCCTGAAAGGGGGCCAGGTGGTCGCCCTCCCATTCGCCCGCTGACAAATGCACATAGGCTTGCGCCGCACCCGCATCAAAGCGAGACAAATGATCCAGCAGGAAACTCTCCTCCCAGGTGATCGCCGGGCTGGCCGCGATCCAGTGGCTAAAGGCCTTGGGGTTCTGAAACAGCAGCCAGAGCGCAAACAGACCACCAAAGGAGTGACCAAATAACCCCTGATGCTCTGGATTGACCCGGACCTTGGCGGCCACGAAAGAACGCACATCCTCCAGCAGGAAACGTGCCATTTCGCCGCCGCCGCCGGTGCGAACCTCCTCACCGTCATCCCAGAAGGGCGGGTAATTTTGCCCCGGTGGCGGGCCGAGGTCCCAGCTTCGACGAAAAGGATCATAGGCGTCGTCGGTGGGATAACCAATCGCCACCAGAACACCCCAGCCGGTGTTGGTTCCCGAAGGGTAGCAGGCCTGTGCGCGCATTGCATCGATAGCCGTCGCGATCACCGCATTGCCGTCGGTCATATAGAGAACAGGCCAACCCTCGGCCGGTGCTTGTCCTGCGGCCTCAGGCGGCACCCAGAGGAAGACACGTCGCACCGCGCCGCTTTCGCGATCTGCAAGGTCGTACCATTTTGCTCCGGCCCATGCCTCGCCCTCGGCTAGCGGTTTGGTTTCTGTCACCTGCGACCCTCCTCAATGGCGTTCAGCACGTCCTCTACCAAGGTCTCTGTTTGTTCAAGCCCTGCCGCGATGCGCACCGATCCCGCCGGAGTGCCAAAACGCTGGAACACATTGGCCGCACCAGATAGCCCCAATGCAGCCTGCGCCGGGATCACCAAACTCTCTGGTCCACCCCAACTCACGCCGATTTTCACCACCCGCAAGGCGTTGGTAAATCGCGCGATATCGACGCTGTCATCCAGATCAAAGGCGAAGAGCCCGCCATAGCCTGAAAGGCAGGCGTTGCCGGAGTTCGCCTCAAAGGCCGGATGACGCACATGAGTCACCGCGGGATGGGCACTCAGAGCGCGCCCCAACGCCAGACCGTTTGCACAATGGCGCGCCATTCGCAGGTGCAAGCTGCGCATACCGCGCAGCACCAACCACGCGTCAAAGGGAGACATTTTGCCACCAAGGTAGTGATAAGCCTCATGATTGATCCGGTCCATCAGGGCCTTTGGCCCTGCCACCAGCCCGGCGATGGTGTCGGAATGTCCGGCGAGATATTTGGATGCCGCGTGTACGATGAGGTCGATGCCAAACTCTGCCGGTCGCTGAAACAGCGGTGTCGCCCAGCTGTTATCGATCACCGAGACCACCCCGAGCCTACGTGCTTCGGCCCCTATGGCGCGAAGATCCTGCGTGGTGAAACTCCATGAGGTGGGGCTTTCCAGATAAATCAGGCTGGCACCGGGCAAGGCTGCCAGAACAGCTTCTGTATCGGTGCCGTCCACGTAATCGGTGGTAACACCGAATTTTTTCAGCACGCACTCAAACAGGCGGAAGGCATCAGAATAGAGATTATTGACAGCCACCACCCGGCTGCCCGCCTCTACAAACGGCAGCACCGCAGATGCAATCGCCGCCATGCCAGAGGCGAAACCACGCGCGGCCTCGACCCCTTCCATGCGGGCGATCAGCGCCTCGAGTTCTGCCACAGTGGGATTGTTGCCTCGGGTATAAATGTAGCGATCAGATTGACCTGCAAAGACTGCGGCCATGTCTTCATAGCGATCAAACAGGAAAGAGGACGTCTGGAAGATTGGCACTGAACTGGCATCATGAGGCATCGCGGTCTCTGGTCCAATCAAGGTTTCAGTCAGGCGATCCAGATCGCTCAGCTGCTGGATTTCGTGATCTTTCATGCGAGAACTCCGGAGTTTGAGGGGCGTGGCATGCGCCACAGGATCAGCGCCGCACCGACGCCGGTCAAAAGCGTTGCGACAGCGAGGCTGAGCGCGAGAGCGTCAAAGCCAAATCGCGGAACCAACCAGATGAGCAGCGGCAAAAGCAACCAACCCAGTGGAGCCAGTGCCAATACAGCAGCGAGCCGCACTCTGAGCGTGGCCTGCAACAGCACTTGCGTGGCGTGCCGCAGGGCGACGGCAGGCAGCGAGATCGACAACAGGCAGACAGCGGGCACGGCAAGCGCTGTGACGGTCTCGTTGTCTGTAAAGAACTGCACGAGCGGTAGAGGTACCAGCAGCCCTGATATCGCCATCAGCAGGCCGCCAGAAACGGAGACACCCGCGATCCAGAACATCGCGCGGCTCAATCGGTGCAGATTTCCAGCCCCGGCCGCATGTGACAGCAACGGCTGCGCTCCGAGGCAAAAACCCTCAACCGGAAGGCTCGCCATCAGCCAGAGCCGCAGCGCGATCCCCATCGCCGCCTGCCCTTCTGCCGCCTCAAGCCGGCCTGCCATGTGGTACATCACCACAAACGCAAGGCTCGTCAGCAGGACCGACCCCGCCTCTGGCAACCCGACACGCAACACCGGCCAAAGCCACGCCCGCGCCGCAGGGTTGAGGCTGGGGCGCAGACGCAATGCGCCGCGCTGGCGCGCGAAATACCACACATAAAGCATCAACGTCGCAAGCTGCGCCAGCACCGTGGCAAGGGCTGCGCCCGAAACGCCGAGCCCTGCGGTAAAGATCAAAAGCGGGTCGAGCAAGATATTGAGACCAAAGCACAGGCAAAGCGTCAGCAAGCTAAATCGTGCATTTCCCTCGCCTATCGCTATGAAATCACACAGGATTTGCACCATGCCCAAAGCGGCAGAAAACGCCATGATCGAAAGGTAGGCCTGCGCCGGAGCTGCGACGCCCTCTGCCGCGCCAAGCAGATCCGGCAGCACCCCACGCCCGCTCCAAAGGACAGCAGCTAGGATCGTCGCAAGAAGCAGACACAGTCCCATTGCCGCAGATGCCACCTGCCCGGCTTTGGCCCGTTTCCCCGCGCCGAGTGCGCGCGCAACATGAGTGGCACAGCCTACCCCCAACCCGACCCCAAGCGCTGCAGTCACCCCCGCAAGCGGCAATGCCAGGCTGACAGCGGCCAGAGCTTCGGGTCCCAGCTGCCCAACAAAATAGGCATCCACCCCCTGATGGGTCGCGTTGATCGTTAGACCTCCAACTGTTGGCAATGCAATCCGCAACAAGGTGCGCCCCAGTCGCGGGCTGCCAAGGTCAATAGGGCTCAGGTGCGGCATGGGAGCAGAATCCAAATATGGGCATCGGGTCGCGCGGCGCGGGTTTCGTCTCAATAGGACGCAAGAGCGGCCCGAAAATTCACTCTGGCCCGAGAAAACCTCTCCCGAAGGGTGAATTTCACGCGGCTGCTGACGTCTCAGACCCGATACGTTTTTAATGGGAGAGCCCGATGACGCACCCTGACCCCGAACTCTGGATCTGCGTGAAAAACACCGAAGACCGCTGGTCGATCTGGCCCGCCGCGCTACCGGTGCCTGCAGGCTGGCAGGCACAAGGCGCGCCCGAATGTCACGCCGATTGCCTTGCGAGGGTGGAGCAGAACTGGCGGGATCCCCGCCCTGCTGCGCTAAAGGAGGCTATGGCATGACGACGGATACCACCCTCCCCCACACGCATGATGCACTCTCGCACGCGGAGGCGCAGATTTGCGCCCATGATCAAGTGGGGCAACTGGCGCCTTTTGTAATCCAGCGCCTGCGTCTTGCTATTGATCCTCGATGGAGTGCATCCGATATCTGCCGCGCTGCGACGGAGATGATTGCGAATAATCCGGTTTTTGCCACCCGGCTGAGCCGCCAGGCAGGGGGCGCCTTTCGGCGCAAGGAGACTGCCTCTCATCAGATCGCGGTGAGCGAAGTCCCGATAGAGGAGTTTGAAGCCACCCTTACGAAGGCGCGTTTCTCTCTCGACGCGGGGCCGCTGGCCGCCGTTTACGTCGGCAGTAGTGAGACAGGCAGCCTCCTCGGCGTCGCCTTACATCCGGTTCTGGCGGATCAGGGTGTCCTTAATCAAATCGCAGCCCATTTTGCGCAGGCCTTGACCCAAGAAAGCACGCCTTCTGAAGATCAGCCGGAACCGATCCCCGTATCAACCGAAACAGAACGCAAGCGCCTTGAACACTGGCGTAAGCTGCTGCAAGACCCGGAGATCCTGAATGTCCGCTTGCCACAACGTTACAACGGCAAAGAAGGCACCTTCCGCGGCCATGCACAGCTTTCGATTGACGCGGAGACCCTCTCCCAGTTTGGGACTGACGCCACCACTGCGGAAACCGCAGTAGCTACCGCGCTTGGCATTGTGCTGATGCGCTACAGCGGTCAAAGCCGCCTGCGCTTTGCGCTTGGTGAGACCCGCCCCTTCAGCCAGCGCCGCAGCGAGGATGTCCTGCCGCTTTGTCTTGCGCTAAACCCTTATGCATCACTCCCCTCAGCGCTGCGCCACACGGCAGGCGCTATATCAGAGGCACGCGCGCGGACCCTTTCGTCTGCGCAACTGGTACAGGACATGTTGCGCAGGGATGGGGCAGGTCGTCATGTTATGGGGGCGGTCACGCTGCATGTCCTGGGTGATCAATCCCTGCCGGAGGGGCTGCGCCGCCTTGATCCGCCGCAGCCTGCCACACAGGGCGAGTGCCAGTTGATTGCACAGCTGCACCAAGACGGCGGTCTCACATTACACGCCAATTATGCTCGTGATCTGTTCGAACCCGCGCTTATCGAGCGGCTGCTCACCCATCTGGCGCGGGTTTTGTGCACCGGCCTCAAGGAGCCCGAACTCCCGGTGGCGCGCATTCCACTTCTTATGGAGGATGAGCTTGACCACCTCTCTGCGCCTTATGCAGACTACGCGGAGAACGATCCCCGTCCGGTTCATGACCTGATCGCAGACCATGCACGCCTGACACCAGAAAAAACCGCGCTGATTTCAGATGGCGCGTCCTGGAGCCACGATCGCCTGAACCGCAGCGCCAATCAATTGGCTCACCACCTCATCGCGCGTGGTGTGCGCGCAGAAGTGCCAGTGGCGATTATGGTGGAACGCGGGATCGACGCTGTGATGGCAATCCTCGCCGCGCTGAAGGCGGGTGGCGCCTATATTCCAGTCGAACCCGACCACCCGGAGAGCCGCAATCACCATATTTTGACGGATGCGAGTGTCGCTGTTGTGGTGACCCGTCGCCGCTATCTGAACCGCCTCCCGCAGGGGATCGCGGCGCATGTCTTGTGCCTTGATGATGAACCCGGCGCGGACCAGCCAGAGCATAATCCCGAGGTCCCCATCCACCGCGATCAAATCGCTTACATCATGTATACCTCCGGCTCTACCGGCAAACCGAAGGGGGTCGCGGTGGAACACGGCCCGCTGAGCGACCATCTCCAAGATACTGCTCGTGTCTACGAGATGAGCGCCGAGAGCCGAGAACTGCCCTTCTTGCCGTTTTCCTCTGACGGTGGCCACGAACGCTGGATGAACCCGTTGATGATGGGCGGTTCAGCAGTGATCCCGCATGGCCCGCTCTGGACGCCTGAGCAAACCTTGGCCGCGATGCGAACTCATGGCTGCAATAATGCCTCGATCCCGACGACATACCTGCAGCAACTGGCCGAATGGGCGCGCGAAACTGGCGAAGCTCCGGATATGCGGCTTTACTCCTTTGGCGGTGAAGGGCTCGCTCAAAGCACCTTTGATCTGCTGTCAGATGAACTGCGCGCGCCCCTATTGATCAATGGTTACGGACCAACAGAGACCATTATGACGCCGATGGTCTGGAAGGTGCGGGCGGGCACTAAATTCGAGGGTGCCTACGCCCCTCTAGGTCGCGCTGTGGGGCACCGCCGCGCCTATGTTCTTGATGCAAACATGATGCCCTGCCCGATCGGTGTCGTGGGTGAGATCCATCTCGGTGGCGAAGGTATTGCCCGCGGCTATATAAACCGCCCCGGCACCACCGCAGAGCGGTTCATTCCCGATCCATTTGCACCCGATCTGGACGGACGTGAAGCTGCGCGTCTTTACAAATCCGGCGACCTTGGACGCTGGCGTGAGGATGGCACCATCGAGTTTCTGGGCCGCGTCGACCTGCAGGTCAAACTCAACGGGTATCGTATTGAACCCGGTGAAATAGAGGCCGCATTGTTGGAACAGACAGATGTTTCTGAAGCTCTGGTTCTGCTGCGCGAAGATGACGGTCACAAACGTCTGGTCGGTTATGTAGTCGCGCCGCCTCAGGTGCAGGAAGAAGATCTGATGCGGGCGTTGGAGGCGCGACTGCCTCGCCACATGCTCCCTGCAGCGATTGTGGTACTGGACCGGATGCCGACCAACCCCAATGCCAAACTTGACCGCACCGCCCTGCCCTTACCCGGAACGCGCCAGAACGCCACCAAAAATGTGGCATCAGAAGGCGAGACCGAGACCACAATGCTCAGGATTTGGCGCACGCAGATCGGCAATTCAGCGCTAGGCGTCACCGATGACTTTTTTGCGTGTGGTGGCAAATCCCTGATCGCACTTAAAGTGATTGCCGAAATGCGCAAGCACTGGCCGGCAACACCGTTGACCATCGCGGATCTGTTTGATGCGCCCACTGTGCGGCAACTGGCCGCGCGGATCGCAACGGGACGTTCCACAGGACGGCAGGCCATTGCACTGCGCGGCACTGGCCATCGGCCGATGCTTTATTGTTTTCCGGGGCTTTTGGTTTCCACCCGCGAATACATGCGCCTCACCGCTGCATTGGACGCGGATCAGCCTGTCACGGGTTTTCTCTGCCACTCGCTCAACGAGGAAAAGCGCCTCAATGTCTCGGTACCGGAGGTCGTTGCGGACTACGTTGATCACATTCGCCGCGAGAGCAAAGGGCATCCTTGTGCTTTCCTTGGCTGGAGTTGGGGTGGCCTTCTTGCTTGGGAAGCGGCCCGGCAGTTGCACGATGACGTCGATATTCAGATGGTGGGAATGGTGGATGTCTGCGATCTGGGTCGCGATTTTGCGCCGGGCGCAGTGCCAGAGTTCGCTCCCGGCGAACGGGAGCAACTGGAGGTGGACCTGCGGCGCTGGCTGGCTCAGACCCGGATGCGCCCTCAGTGGGATGCGCTGATCGATGCGATGGATGAGCTGTGTTATGCGCAATTCCTGCGCTTTATCGGCAATGAGGCGGACCCTTTACCCGTTGATGGGCCAGAGGTGTCGAGCCGAGAGCACACCTTTTGGGTGCTGATCGACAACGCGTTGGTATTTCGGCGCTATCAGGTGTCGCGCCTGGATGTCCCGGTGCGTTCTTACAGTGCCGGAGACAGTCTGAGCCGCGGCCTCAATCTGGTAGACTGGCGGCGCTACTCCCCGCGTGCGTCAGCAGCCACGGTGGTGCCGGGAACCAACCATCTGCACATCATTGGCGATCAGATGTTCCACGCACAATTCCGCACAGATCTGGACCAGGCATTCGATGTGTGATGTCGCTAATTCAGCGGGCCTTAATCTCTGGGCCCGCTGAATTAAGATTGGCCCCAGAACGCCATCGAACATGCCAGTTCTGCCTCCAACCACACCCGAAATACCTTTACCGCTGGGTTGCGCGCGGCATGGGGTGCGACGGCAAACCAATAGGTGGCCTTTGTGTCGGCGCGATGCGCAAGAGGAGCGGCAACCTGCCCCCGCTCCAGCGCGTCGCACGCCAGAGTTTCCCATGCCATGAACACACCCTGCCCGGTCATCGCCGCATCAAGGCAGAGCGAGGAATCCGCAAACGTTGGTCCGGCAGGGATTTCCTGCTCCGCCATTCCAATGTGCGCAAGCCAGGGGGCCCAGCCATAGAGCCGCGCATCCTCCCGGATCACTGGAAAACGAAACAGATCTTCTGGTGCGCGGATCTGCGCTGCGATCTCAGGCGCGCAAACCGGAAACACCCGCTGCACCAACAGCGGCGTCGCCTCTGCGCCCAGTGGACCGCTTTCGCCGACCCGGATACCGATATCGACGTCAGAGGTATTCAGATCAATCACATCCGCGGTGGGTATAACGCTGAGCCGGATGTGCGGATTGGTGTCATTGAAGCGCCGCAACCGCCAGATCAACCATCGGCTGGCGAAGATCGGTGCCACCGTCAGCGTCAGCGCATCACCCTGCCGGTTTCGCACCTCGCTCAATACGGCAGACAGCTCTGCCATTGCGGCGGACAGCCGGGGGGCGATCCGCGTGCAAATCTCTGTTGGGTGCAGACCCTTTGAGGTCCGGTGAAACAGCACCTGCCCCAAAATCTCTTCCGCCTTACCAAGACGCTGGCTCAGCGCGCCGGAGGTGACGCCCAGCTCCTCAGCGGCTGCGCGCAGAGTTCCATGACGCGCGATTGCCTCAATGGTGCGTAACGCAGAGAGGGGAATGCTGTTCAGATTATGCATTTAGAAAAACTAAACACTGGCCTTCGCGAAGTCGATAGCCATCCATGCCCATCTGAGCCAGCGTGGACCCATGACACAGGTTTCTTTCTTCCGCTTTATGGCCCTCTGGTTGAGATGCAAAACGCACATAAAAACCTACCCGAGCAGATCAGTGTATGATCGTGATCCACTGTCGCACCCGGACATTGCTCGGATGACCGAACGCGAAAAAGCAGACCTGCCGTTTTGCCCTGAACGCATCCTCAGGGATTAAACGCAAAAGACCCCCGGTCTTTACACCGGAGGCCGTTGCTTCCGCAGGGCTGGAATTAGAATTTGCGGTTCAGGGCCAGGGTCAGTTCACGCCCTTCGCCACTGATACAACCGTAAGAAACGGTTTCACATGTGGCCGCATAATCCTTGTCAAAGAGATTGGTCACGCCAAGCGACACCCGATAATCATCCCACGCGTAGCTGACAGCGACATCCGCGAGGATGTAGTCATCGACTTTGCGGCTGTTGGCGTTGTCGCCCCAGCTCTCGCCGACATAGCGCACACCACCGCCCAATTTCAGCCCTTCGAGCCCTCCGGCAAAAGCGTAGTCCAGCCATAGCGACGCGAGGTGTTCAGGCACTTTGGCAGCAGTGTTGTCCTTGTCGCCGTTGTTGGACTCGGTGATCTTTGCATCAATGTACGAATAGCTGAAGATCGCCGCCAGTTGCTCAGTCAACTGACCACGCGCTTCCATTTCCACGCCCCTGTGTCGGACCTCACCAGTCTGCACCTGAAAATTCGAATTGAAAGGGTCAGCGGTCAGAACATTGGTCTTTGTCACGTCAAACACCGCCGCCGATAGCATCAGGTTCCGCCCCACCGGCTGATAGCGCAGACCAACCTCGAATTGTTCACTCTCGGTTGGTTTGAAGGCGGTCCCGTCAAAGCTGCTCCCGATGTTTGTCGTGAACCCTTCGGCATAAGAGGCAAACGGCACATAGCCATTGCCGAGATCCCAAGTTGCCCCAAGTGACATGGTCAGGGCATCATCATCCTGCGTGCTGGTGGTATTGGTGAGGCGGTTTTCGGTCTCGGTTTCGACCCATGATTTGCGCAGACCCGCTGTCAGGGCAACGCCATTCTCAAACCGTGTGTGGTTTTGCACATAGAGGCCGGTCTGATCTTCGGTGGTCTTGCGGTCGATGTAATTTCCCGGATCACTGACACCAAAACCATAGCTCGGATTGGTCACATCAATCAGGTAGCCAGCGCCGAAACCTTGGGTGCCATCCACAACCTGACGGGTATAATCGAGCCCCGCGACCAGAGTGTTTTCAGCGGCACCCAAAGTCGCGCGATATTCGACCTGCGTGTCCACTGCGAAAGTCGATGCCGTCTCAAACACAGTGAAATCGTAAAACTGCATCTGCGTGGCGCTGGCCATACCGCTATAATAGAGGTGGCGATAGGTCGTATCCTGCTCGCTGTAGCGCAGGTTTTGGCGCAGGGTAAGTTGGCTGTTTACCTCATGGCGCGCCTGATAGCCGATGGACCAGCCTTCGGTATCAAGCTGATTGAAGTCGTGCTGACTGTCGGCAAAGCTCTGCGGCAAAGCACCAAAGCTCGCATCATAGTCTTCGCCTGCGACAGGCAGGAACATATTTGGTGCAAGGTTATCTTCCTGATAGTGACCGAGGAACGTCACTTCGGTGCGATCGGTCGGCGCCCACGTCACACCAAATGCACCAAGCAAACGGTCATCCTGTGCGTCCTTCACCTCATTGCCGCCATTGCGCATGAGCCCCGTCAAGCGCCAGGCAAGGGTCCCTGCGGCATTGCTATCGCCCAGATCAATCGCTGCCTGTGCAGTGTCATGAGAGCCATATTGCAAGCGCCCTTCGGCGAATGTTTCAAACCGCGGACGTTTGCTGACGATATTGACCATCCCGCCAGCCTCGCCCGGGCCATACATGACACCGGTCGGACCACGCAGCACATCGATGCGTTCCACCATCCACGGGTCGGTTTTGAAACCAGAGAAGTTGATGCTCTTCTGGATCAGCCCGTCGCGGTAGATCCCCTTAGATCCGGTGTCAAAACCACGGATGGTGAATTGATCATAACGGTCATCCACCCCCCAATTGGAGGCACTGACACCCGGCGTATAGGCCAGCGCATCCTCAATCTGCACGGGCGCACGGGCGGCGATTTCCTGTGCGGTGACCACGGAGACCGAACGCGGAACCTCAACGAGTGGCACCCCACCCTTGAAACCTGCGGTGGTTTCTTCCGCTGTATATCCGGTACCACCCGACAGTGGCGACGCCTCATCGGCGCGCGTCACCACGATAGGGTCCAGTACAATTGGCGTGTCCTGCGCAAACGCTGCGCTGCTCAACAAAGTGGTGCCCATAAACAGCACCAGTTTGGAAACGCGCGGGCGGGCGCGGGTGATAGAATTATTGGTCATTTCGATCCAGTCTCAATCAAGCCGACTGGGTGTCTCCACGACAAGGTCGCAAGAGTGGGAGAATACCGGGCCAGTGGCAGTTGCATTTCAGGGCACGCATGCCCTCAGGACTGCCTTGGTGGGATATCGTTTCCGCGCCTCGGTTGAGCCGGTGCTATTGCACTATCCCTATGCGGTCAACGCATCTCATGACGTCGACGGGACTATTCTGTCGCTTCAGTGTTTGGACTGCCATCTGTCGCAGCCACCAATGCCGGGACCAGTTGATCCAGCGCCCATTCTATCGACAATGGCGACTGAAAGCTGAGCGCGCCGGTCAGCGTTTCATCTGCCCAAATAGACCGCCCTTCCCGCGTGATCCTTAATGCGTCATAGCCCGGCAGGCTCTCGATCTTTGCACGCGCAGGTTCGTCCGTCAGCCAAAGCACAACGTCGAGATCAAAGAGATCGATCCGCTCCGGGCTGACTGTAAAATTGCCCCCCGGCCCGGCCATCTGGTCAAAGGTGGCTGGGGTCTCCACTCCCAGACGGTGCAGTAAACGATTGCCGCCATCCTCAGATCGATACCCCACGATCTGCCCCCCGGCAAAATGCGCCACCGTGCCGCTCAGCCCTTGCAGCTGCGGATGTTGTGCCGCAATTGCCGATATACGTTGATCCAGATCGGCTATGATCCTTTCTGCGGTCAACGCTTTCCCCGTCGCCGCCGCAATCAATCGCAGCTCCTCCTCCCAAGGTGCCCCCCACATCGCGAAATTTGCGGGCGGCCCCACCACTGGCGCAATACGCGACAACATCGCGTAGGTGCGCTCATCCAGTGGCGCAAATGTTGCGACAATCAAATCCGGTTTCTGCAACAACACCCACTCAAGGTCGATCTCAAACCCCCTCTGCACCTCCGGCGTCGCGGCGAGCTCAGACCGGGCAGGCTCTGCCCAAGGCCATGTCGCATAAGCGTGCCCGCCAAACCACTCATGCACGCCAACCGGCGCAACCCCCAGTGCATAAAGGAAATCCTGCTCATGATACCCAACGGAAACCACGCGTTGAGGCGCGGCCTGCACAACCGTCTCGCCATAGGCGTGTTCGATCCGAGCCGGGAAATCTGCAGCCTGAGCAGAGGCCGCGAGCGATAAAAATAGGAAGATAAAGATCCGCATAGCCGTTCCCAATGAAGCATCAAGCAGACCTAGCGATGCGCAGTCTCGCGCTGGCTGGGAACGGGTAACGGCTACGTGGCGACACAGCACGGGTCAAGCCCTGCCCAGCCACACCTGCGCTGCCATCTTGCTTGACCGCACCACACCTTTGGTTCACTCAGGCGCGGCCAGCTTTCGCCAGCTTCCCTCTCAAGAATTGTCAGACAGGTTCTCTGGTATTGCGCGGCTCAGTCTCTCGCTCCAAAATCGCGATCCCTCTTCAAGGCAGTCTTTGCCTGACGGCCCTCGGGCTGGGGATGATCGCATCCCTGAGCTTTGGTGCAAGAGATGTACCAGCCGCCGTGGTCTGGCATGCTCTAATTCACTTCGACGCCTCTGATCCACTGCATGCGTTGGTGCGTGGCCTACGACTACAACGTGCCCTCACCGCTGCTGCCTGTGGTGCTGCCCTTGCCATTGCGGGTGTGCTGATGCAAAGCCTCACGCGCAATCCGCTGGCAGATCCAGGGCTGATGGGGGTCAATGCTGGCGCTGCTCTCTCTGTGGTTTTGTTGACCTGGAGCCTTGGACCGCAACCCACAACAATCCTGACACTGACCGCCAGCTTTGGCGCGGGGATTGCCGCGCTGACAGTATGGTTGCTGGCGGGTGGCACAAAATCGACGGTTGGTAGTGGCCTCTCAATCCGGCTCCCCCTTGCGGGTACTGCAATCAGCAGCCTGTGTCTGTCTCTGGTTGCAGCCATTGTCCTCCTGCAAACCGAAAGTCGCGAACTTTATCGGTTTTGGATGGTGGGAGCGCTCGGGCAAACTGATTTTGAGACCCTAACTTTTGTTTTACCATTCCTTTTGTTTGGCATTGGACTTGCAGCTCTCTGCTGCCGAGGTCTGAACGCAATGGCGCTTGGGGGGGATATTGCATACGGTCTTGGGGTGCATCCCGCATTGGTCGCAACCCTCGCCCTTATTTCAATAACGCTTCTGTCGGGGGGCGCCGTTGCCTTGGCTGGGCCTATCGGTTTTGTCGGCCTCGTCATCCCGCATATCGCGCGCGCAATCTCCGGAGCCAGTCTTGGTACCACCCTCGCGTTTGCCGGTCCGATGGGCGCTATACTTGTGCTGGCGTGTGACACAATTGGCCGCGTCGCTGCGCGCCCCTCGGAAGTTCCGATAGGACTGGTTCTGGCCTTGATCGGCGGCCCCGCATTTATGGTCCTGCTTTCGAAAATTCTGGGGAAACGGACATGAAAACCGCACTTGGCATCGCCGCCCTGTTTGGCCTGTTCATGCTCGCGCTCTCCGCAGGGCGACTTTGGCTTTCGCCCGATCAGCTTCTGGTGAGCCTACGCGCCGGACCTGAGGAAGATGTGTTGCTGTGGCATTTGCGAATGCCGCGCGCCCTCGCCGGGCTTTTTATAGGCGCGGGCCTGGGCTTGGCGGGCGCAGTGTTTCAGTCATTGCTGCGTAATTCGCTTGCTTCGCCCGACATCATCGGCGTTTCTCAGGGTGCGGCGCTGGGTGGGGTGGCCGCCCAACTTGCCGGTGTCGTTACGATGCTGGGTGCGCTGAGCGGAGGTGTGTTGGCCACGGCTTTGATTTTTGCGCTGTCGCTTTCTCGTAGGGCCGGCCTCGATCCACGCAGGTTGATCCTCTACGGGATTGGAGTTGGTATCACCTGCTCCGCCGCTCTCAGCATCCTGTTGATCCGGGCTGGCGACGCGGCAGCAGGACAGGCTATGGCATGGCTCGCAGGGTCCCTTAACGCTATGGGCTGGCAAGAGGTTCAGATTGCCGCTCTCTCACTTGCGGTAGGCGCGCTCGTCTTACTGCCCGCATCCCACTCCCTTGACCGCTTGGAATTCGGTGATGACCCGGCGCGTGGCTGGGGTCTTGCAATCCACCGATTGCGCCCCCTCCTTCTATTGAGCGCGGCTCTTCTCGCTTCGGCTATGGTGGCGTTGGCCGGTACTTTTAGCTTTGTCGCGTTTGTATCAGGCCCACTTGCGCGAAAAATGGGGCGGGGACAGGTCAACTTGGTCGCGGCAGCAGCTTGCGGTGCTGGATTGGTCACGCTCGCCGATATCGCGACACGCATATTCGCCCCCTCAGCCCTAATGCCCGCTGGTATTTACACCTCTTTGATCGGCGCCCCTTTGCTGGTGCTGATCCTCCACCAAAAAGTTACTCGCGACCAAATCTGATCAGAGCGCAGGTGACGTTTCCGGCGATCTTGGCCACTGGGTGAGGTGGTTCGGTGTCCAAACTTCGCTGTCATACTCTTGTGACGAATGTCCTTTAGCAGACGTGTGGAAACGTTTTCACACGGATGACGCACGTGAACTCAAGGCAGAAGATCACCATCAAGGACGTTGCGCGGAAGGCCGACTGCGGCATTGCGACGGCGAGCCGGGTGCTGAACCGATCCGGGCCCACCAGCGCCGAGGCACGCCGACGGGTCGAGGAGGCAGCGCGCGAACTGGGGTTTTCCTTCAGCGCAATCGGGCGAGCGTTGCAGAGCAGTCGCAGCATGACCATCGGCTGCCTTGTGCCTTCGTTGGCCAACCCGGTCTTTGCCGAAGCCGTTCAGGGCGTGCAGGAGGCTCTGAGCAAGACCGGCTACCAGCTTTTAATCGCAAGCTCGAACTACGACGGTGAGGCAGATTGTGCGGCCATTTCGACCCTGCTGGACAAAGGCGTCGAGGGCCTGGTGCTGACCATGGTCGCACCCGAGCGCAGCGCCGCGCTCGACCGGGCGCGTGCGCGTGGCATCCCGCTGTCGCTGATGTTCCACGACCCGATTGATGGCCTGCCCACCGCCCATGTCGACAATTTCGAAGCTGCGCGCGAGGTGGCCCGCCGCTTTGCCGATCTGGGTCACAGGCGCACGGCCTTTCTGGCGTTGAGGTTCTCCAGTTCGGACCGGTCGCGCAACCGCTATACGGGGTTTTGCGACGCTTGCCGGGCGTGTGGTCTGCCAGACCCCGCGCTGATCGAGCTGAGCGAGGCAGAGGCCAACACACCCGAACTGCTGGCCACTCTTCTTGGGAAGTTGGACGGGCTGACGGCAATCTTTGCCTCCAACGATTTCCTGGCCATCGCCGTGCAAAAGGCCGTGCGCCTGCGAGGCAAGAAGGTGCCGCAGGATTTGTCGGTTGTCGGGTTCGACGGAATCGAGATTGGGCGGCTTCTTGATGTGCCCCTTGCCACGATCGAAACCGCGCCGGACGCAATTGGCCGTCAGGCCGCGCAGACCCTTCTGGACCTGATCCAAGGCAAGGACTGCGCACAGCAGCCGCCCTTGCCCTTCAATTTCCGTGCGGGCGCTACGCTTGCGCCGCCCCGCCCGGAATTCCGCGACGACGACCAGGGTACCACCTGGCCGCCGTCAGTTCACTCGCTCGAGACCGATCTCAAACAAGGATGAACCCATGAAACATACTGTATTGACCGCGCTTTTCGCAACCGTCATCGCCGCGCCGGTGCTGGCCGAGGATGCCATCTGCTACAACTGCCCGCCGCAGTGGGCCGACTGGGCTTCGATGCTTGAAGCCATCGACGACAAGCTCGACATCCAGATGCCGCATGACAACAAGAACTCGGGCCAGACCCTGAGCCAGCTTCTGGCTGAACGCGCCGCACCAGTGGCCGACGTGGCCTATTACGGCGTCACCACCGGCATCAAGGCAGGCACCGAAGGGGTCGTTCAGCCCTACAAGCCCGAAGGCTTCGACGACATTCCCGAAGGCCTGAAAGACCCGGAGGGCAACTGGTTCGCCATTCACTACGGTACGCTGGGGATGTTCGTGAACGTCGACGCGCTGGCCGGTGCGCCCGTCCCGCAGTGCTGGGCCGACCTGACCAAGCCTGAATACCGTGGCATGGTGGGCTACCTTGACCCGTCATCGGCCTTCGTCGGCTATGCCGGTGCAGTGGCGGTGAACCTCGCCAATGGCGGCGATCTTGGCAATTTCGATCCGGCCATCGCGTACTTCAACACCCTGGCCGAGAACGATCCGATCGTGCCCAAGCAGACATCCTATGCACGCGTGGTGTCGGGCGAAATCCCTATCCTGTTCGACTACGATTTCAACGCCTATCGCGGAAAGTATGAAGAGGACGGCAACTTCGAATTCGTGCTGCCCTGCGAAGGCTCGGTCCGCGTGCCTTATGTCATGAGCCTCGTCGCCGACGCGCCCAACCCGGATGCCGGCAAGCGCGTTCTGGATTTCATTCTGTCGGATGAGGGCCAGGCGATCTGGACCAACGCCTATCTTCAGCCTGCTCGCCCGGTCGAGCTGCCCGCAGAAGTGGCCGAGAAGTTCCTGCCGGCCTCCGACTACGAACGCGCCGTCGCGGTGGATTACGCCGAAATGGAGCGCGCACAGGCCGCCTTTGGCGAACGTTACCTGAACGAAGTCAAGTAACGGCACTCAGCCAGCCGAGCAGGGGCCTTTCCCTGCTCGGCCCTATTCAAATCGGACCATTCATGACACAGCGACACTTCATATCGCTTTGCCTGCTGCCCTTGGCGATCTTTACCCTGGCCTTGCTGGCGATCCCGCTCGGGCGGTTGATCCTGGCGTCAGGCGAAAGCGAGGCAGGCTGGGGGATCTACCTGCAAATCCTGCAAACCCCGCGCTACCTGTCGGCGCTGGGCCAGACGGTTGTCGTCTCGCTCGCCGTTACGGTTGCGGCTCTCGCGATTTCGACCACGGCAGGGCTTTACCTGGTGCGCAACCACTTTCCTGGGCGCAACGTGCTGTTGTCGATCCTGACCTTGCCGCTGGCCTTTCCCGGCGTCGTGGTGGGCTTCATGATCATCCTGCTGGGCGGGCGACAAGGCCTGGTGAACCAACTGTTGCCCGGGTACTGGGTCTTTGCCTATTCGATCATTGGGCTGTTCCTGGGCTATCTGTATTTCTCGATCCCACGGGTGTTGCTGACGGTCATGGCCGCGGCGGAAAAGATCGACCCCGCGCTGGAAGAGGCCGCGCGCACGCTTGGTGCATCGCCTTGGCGGATTGTGACGGATGTGCTGCTGCCGGCGCTCGCGCCCGCGCTGATCGCTGCCGGGGCCATCGCCTTTGCGACCGCCATGGGGGCTTTTGGCACCGCCTTTACGCTGGCCACCGACATCGACGTGCTGCCAATGGTGATCTACACCGAATTCACCCTGTCGGCGAACATCGCCATGGCCTCGGCTCTGTCGGTGGTTTTGGGGCTGGTGACCTGGGCGATGCTATTGATCGCGCGCAGCTTCTCTGGCGGCGCCGTCGCGGCGGGGGGCTGATATGATGAGACCTATAACCCGCCACGTCCCGCTTGCCGTCACGCTTTTGGCCTGCGCCTTCCTGCTGATCCCGATCATCCAGTCGATCCTGGCCGGGCTGACGGTCAATTACTTCCGTGGCCTGTCCTCGGGCCTGACGTTGAAATGGATCGTTCAAGTCTGGGAGCTGTACTCCGACAGCATATTCCTGTCGATCTGGCTGGCATTGACCTGTCTCGCGGCGACGCTCGTCATCGGGGTGCCTGCGGCCTATGTGCTGGCGCGCAACCCGGGCCGGATCACCCGCGTTCTGGAGGAATTCATCTCGCTGCCGCTGGCCATTCCGGGCCTCGCGTTGGCGCTGGCGCTACTGCAGCTTTACGGGACCGTTCAGGGGTTCCGCACCAGTTGGACCTTCATCCTTGTCGGGCACGTCCTCTACACGCTGCCCTTCATGGTCCGTTCTGTCCTGTCGGTTCTGGCCGCCATCGACCTCAGAACGCTTGAGGAAGGGGCAGCCAGCCTTGGTGCAGGCCCGGCACGGCGTTTCGTCGACGTCGTGGTGCCCAACGCCATGCCCGGCATCCTTGCCGGTGCGCTGACCGTGGTGACCCTGTCCATCGGCGAGTTCAACCTGACGTGGATGCTGCACACACCCTACCTCAAGACGCTGCCCGTCGGTCTTGCCGACAGCTATGCCTCGATGCGGCTCGAAGTGGCCTCGGCCTACACGCTGGTCTTCTTCGTGATGATCGTCCCGCTTCTGATGGCCATGCAATGGGCCAGCGCCCGCGCACAAAGGATCATGCAATGACTTTGACACTCACCAATATCGCCAAGACCTTCCCCGGCGGCACGAAGGCATTGCTGCCCACTGATCTGGAAATCGCCAAGGGCGAGATCCTGTCGCTGCTTGGACCGTCCGGTTGCGGCAAATCCACCCTGCTGCGCATCATCGCAGGGTTGGAGACACCGGACCCCGGTGCGTCAATCGTCTTTGACGGCGACGACGTGACACATCAATCCGTCGAAAGCCGCAAGATCGGCATGGTGTTTCAGTCCTATGCGTTGTTTCCGAACATGTCGGTGCGCAGCAATATCGGCTACGGCCTGAAGATGCAGAAGCTTCCGAAGGCGGAAATTGCCGCGCGGGTAGACGAGGTCATTGGCCTGTGTCGGCTGGCCCCCTATGCCGACCGGTCCGTCACCGCGCTCTCGGGTGGTCAGAAGCAGCGCGTCGCGCTGGCGCGCGCGATGGCGCCGCGTCCTCGGGTTCTGCTGCTGGACGAGCCGCTGTCGGCGCTGGACGCCGCGCTGCGCAACCACCTGCGCGACGAGTTGGCGCTGCTGTTGCGCCAGTTCGGGATCACCGCGATCTTCGTGACCCACGATCAGGACGAGGCAATGGCCATCGCGGACCGCGTGGCCGTAATGAGCCAGGGCCAGGTTGCGCAGATCGGCACGCCCGAGGCGCTTTACCGCAATCCCGCGACCGGCTTTGTGGCCCGCTTCGTCGGCGATGCGATGCCTCTGGAGGGGCGCATAGAGCGTGCTCACATGCATCTTCCGGGGGGTGTTCTGACCCTACCTCAGGCGGGCGACGGTCAGCAGGTCCTGGTCCGTGCCGAGGATATCAGCATCGATCCGCAAGGCCCGATCACTGGCCGTGTCGAGACCGTGACCTTTCTTGGCACGCATTACCGCATCGCCTTGTCCGGCGTAATGGCCGGGCCGCTGTTTATGCTGCACGCGGGGCTCAGCGCACCAAAGCCCGGAGACGAGGTGCGCCTGTCTATCCCACCTGAGGCTCTATTGGTTCTGCCGATGGAGATGGCCGCATGATACATGGGTTCATTCAGATTACCGACACGCATATCGTTGGTCCCGGCACCCTGGTCTGCGGGCGTTCGGATACGGCACAGGCACTGCGCCGCGCGGTCGAGACGATCAACGCGAAGCTGCCACTGTGGGAGGGGATCGACTGTGCCATCGTCACCGGCGATCTGACCGATCATGGCACGCCCGAGGAATACGCGCATTTCCTGTCGATCATGGACGACCTCGCCCTGCCGTGGATTGCCATTCCCGGCAATCACGACCAGCGCGCACCGATGCGCGCGGCGCTTTCGGATGCGCCCTGGATGCCCCGTACAGGTCCCCTACATTGGGTGCGGGACTTCGGCGCCTTCTCGGTGATCGGCCTCGATACGCTGTTGGAAGGCGCTCATCACGGGATGCTCTGCGAGGAGGGCATGGATTTTCTCGACACGACACTGGCCGCCATCGGTGATCAACCCGCCATCGTGGCCACGCATCACCCCTTCATGCATGCAGGGCTTCCCGCAATGGATGCGGACAATCTGCGCAACGGTGCTGCGATGATCACGCGACTTGGGGCGCATCGAGGGCCGGTTCGCATGCTGTCCGGCCACGTCCACCGCGCGGTGACCGGGCAAATCGGTCGCGTAACCTGTCAGATCGCCCCCGCGACCTGCCACGCGGTGCTGACCGATCATCGGACCGGGCCTGCCCCACACCTGGTGCTCGAACCGGGCGCCGTGACGGTCCATCGATGGCTCGACCAGCCCGGAGCAGGACTGGTTTCAGAGGTCATCCCGACGGGCCTGTTCCCCGGTCCTTGGCCCTTCGAGGCCTGACCACGCGCAGAGACGAAACACCGCCCTAAGAGACGGATATAGATCAGCAATCGCGACCTTCGATCCAGAAACAGACAAACCGTCGCAATCAGGCGGGGTCCGTCTACATCGACACAAGACATTCGCAACGGGGGGGGCATAACCTTGACCGTATCTCAACCGCATGCGCGCCTACAAGATGGCAGAGTTTGCGTGCGTCAGTCGCCAAAGCTAACACCCGGCGAACCTGCGTCAGCCGCGTCTCCACAGGAACTCCCATCTACAACTCGACCAACAGTGAGCTGCACCGCTTGGCGACGCCTGAGTTGCGCACCGGTTCCACATCCATCCATCCCGGATCATGGAGCCGGGTTAGTGGGCGAGAGGAAGCGATCTCAGCCCGGGAATGCCAGCCCTAATGATCTATCAAGATCCTATGCGAAAATACCTGAGCATTCGCATTCTTCATCCAAACACATAGATTGCGAAGCCTTCGTCGAGTCTGACTGAGCCCCAACATGCGGTTTTCTAACCCATGACAACGTTCAATAGGGATAGAAACAAGCGCTCGCCACGCGATCATCATGTGTTTCTAGGGGCGGCGGAGCGACGCCGCAAACTTCCGTCGCACGGGGGCATCGCGCACGGAAAGCACAGCCCAGTGGTGGATTGAGCGGATCTGGCAATTCGGTCTCCTTGGCTTCTGGCGCAGCAAGCGGGCGCCCCACGACAGGTGCGCTGTCAGCGAGTAGCTTGGTGTACGGATGGCGCGGGGCGGCAAAGACCTGATCCGCTGGACCGACCTCCACCACAGAGCCAAAGTACAGCACCGCAACCCGATCACTGACAGCCTCCACCACCGCAAGATCATGGCTGATGAAGATATAGGTCAGGCCAAATTTCTTCTTTAAATCAGCCAGAAGATTGAGCACCTGCGCCTGCACCGAGACATCCAGCGCCGAGACGGGCTCGTCCAGGATCAGGATGCGCGCCTCCGCTGCCAAGGCGCGCGCAATGCCGATCCGCTGCGACTGCCCGCCGGAGAATTCATGCGGGTAGCGATCAAGAAACTCTTCGCGCAGGTTCACCGCGGCAAAGATCTCCGCAATGCGGGCGGCCCGCGCCTTGGTGTCCATGCCGTGCAGATGCCGCAGGGGCGCGTCCATGATCTGGCGAATGGTTTTGCGCGGGTTGAGGCTGCTGATCGGGTCCTGAAAGACATATTGGATCTTCTGCCCAAAGGTGGCCGGGTCCGCGTTATCAAGCGGTGCTCCGTCGATCTCAATCTGGCCGGTGGTGGGCGGCAGCAAGCCCACCAGCATCCGCGCCAATGTGGATTTTCCACAACCTGACTCACCTACGATGCCGAGGGTTTCGCCCTTTTCCACCGTCAGCGAGAGCGGCTGCACCGCCTTGACGCCCGCCTTGGGTGCGCCGAACAGGCGTTTGCCCACCGGAAAGGTCTTGCTGAGGTCGGTGAGTTTCAGTGCCGCGCTCATGCCGTGGCCTCCTGCACTGGGATTTCAGGATCGATGCAGCGGATCTTGCGAGCAGGCCCAAAGGGGCCAAGGTCAATGTCACCGCTGCGACAGGTACTTGCGGCCTTGGGACAGCGGTCGGCAAAGGCACAGCCCGCGGGCAGTTTGTCCACCACCGGCGGCAGGCCGGGAATGGCTGCCAATTGGCGTCTGCCCTGACCCAGTTCCGGCACGCAGGCCATCAGCCGCGCGGTATAGGGATGGGCGGGCGCATTGAGGATGGCATCGGTAGGGCCTTCCTCGACAATGCGGCCCGCATACATCACCGCCACCCGATCACAAAGCTGCGCCACCACGCCAAAATCATGGGTGATGAAGATGATCGCCAGGCCCCGCTCGCGCCGCAAATCATCGAGGAGCGCAAGGATCTGCGCCTGCACCGTCACGTCGAGCGCGGTTGTGGGTTCATCCGCGATGATCACCTCCGGGTCATTGGCCAGCGCCATGGCGATGCCGACCCGCTGACGCATGCCGCCCGACATCTCGTGCGGGTAATTGTCCACGCGCGCCTCGGCATTGGGGATGCGCACGGATTTCAAAAGTTCAATCGCGCGGGCGCGGGCCTCGGAGGTGCTGGTGCGATGATGGCTCTGGATCGCCTCGATGAGCTGCGCACCAACTGTATAAAGGGGGTGCAGCGTCGCCAGAGGATCTTGAAAGATATAGGCCACACGATCACCACGCAGACGGCGCAGCGTCTCATAGGGGGCACCGATCAGGTCTTCGCCCTTGTAATGCACGGCACCGCCGGTGATGACACCGGGAGGCGAGGCCACCAGCCCCATGATCGACAGCGCCGTCACGGACTTGCCAGAGCCACTTTCACCAATGATACCAAGGCATTCGCCCGGCCTTACCGACAGATCAACTCCGCCCACGGCCTTGTAGATGCGATCCTTCACGTGGAACTGGGTTTGCAGGCCGCGCAGGCTCAGGATGCCGTCGCCTTCGGGCGGCGGCACGGGGTCTGTGCGGCGCACCATGGTGGTGGGCATCGGGCGGCTAAGCGCGCCGGATTTCAGACGCGGATCAAGGGCGTCGCGCACGCCGTCGCCCAGAAGATTGATCGCCATCACGATCACAAGGATCATCGCACCGGGCACCACGGAGGTATGCGGATTGGTGATCAGCGCCGAGCGTGCCTCCCCCAGCATGGAGCCCAGATCCGCCTGCGGCGGTTGCGAGCCAAGACCAAGGAAGCTGAGGCCTGCCGTCTCAAGGATCATCCAGCCGACGGTGGTGGACATGGCGATCACGATCACCGGGATCACGTTTGGCACCACCTCGGTGATAATGATGCGGGCATTCGACATTCCGCACAGCCGCGCCGCATCAACAAATTCCTTATGCGCAATACCGACGGTGACACCGCGAATGTTGCGGGCAAAGAAGGGGATGTTGACGGCGGCTACCGCGATCAGCGCGTTCAGCAGCCCCGGACCAAGTGCTGCAACAATCGCCAGCGCCAACAGGATATAGGGAAAGCCCATCAGCATATCGACGCCGCGCATGATCACATTGTCCACGCGCCCGCCGTAAAACCCGGCGATCACGCCAATGGCAGCCCCGATGGTGGCCGCCGCCACCGCTGCGGCAAAGCCCACCGCCAGCGACAGCCGCGTGCCCCACATCAGGCGGCTGGCGAGATCCCGACCAAGGTGATCGGTGCCCAGCAAGGCCCCCTCGCTAAAGGGTTTTTTGAACCGCTCTGCCGTGTTGGTCACATCCGGGTCGGGCAGCGGCAAAATGGGTGTCAACACCGCCAGCAGCACCACCACCGACATCACGATGAGCCCCGCCAGCGCGAGGCGGTTGCGGGACAAAAGACCCAGGAAGCTCATGCTTTGATCCTCGGGTCCAGAAGGCTTTGGGCGACATCGACGGCAATGTTGAACAGCACATAGCAGGCAGCGACAACGACCACGCCGCCCTGCACCAGCAGAATGTCGCGCTTGAGGATGGCATCAACGAGCATGCGCCCGACGCCGGGCCATTGAAACACCATCTCGATGTAGACCGCACCCGAGAGCACAAACCCGGCCTGAATGCCCAGCACCGGGATGATCGACACCATCGCCGCGCGCAGGCCATGGCGCCAGATCACGCTGCGCTCATGCACGCCTTTGGCGCGGGCGGTGCGGATGAAATCCTGCCGCAGGACCTCCAGCATGGCAGAACGCGACAGGCGGGCGATGACGCCAGTGGCCACCACCGCCAGCGCAATGGCGGGGAGTGCCAGATGGCTGACAAGGGCCGAGAGATCCCGCGCGCCGTAGATCGGCCACATGCCGGACACCGGGAACCAGCGCAGATTCACCGCAAATATCAGGATCATCATCATGCCGAGGAAAAACGACGGGATCGAAATGCCCAGAAGCACCGCAAATGTGATCGCCTTATCCGCCAGCCCGTATTGGCGCGCCGCTGAGACCACACCTGCTGCAACGCCAAGGATCGAACAGATCACAAAGGATGTGCCCGCCAGCACCAGCGTTGCATTAAATCGCTCCAGCACCTCGTCCAGAACCGCACGGTTGAGAGAGAAGCTGCGGCCAAAATCGCCCTGCAACATATTGCCAAGCCAGATAAAGTACCGCTGCACCAAGGGCTTATCGAGACCGAGATCGCGATTGAGCTTCTCCACATTCTCGGGCGTGGCATAAGAGCCAAGGATCGCCGTGGCCGGGTCGCCCGGGATCATCGCCATGATCAGAAACACGATGACCGAGATCCCCAGAAGGACCGGCACCGCGGAGATGAGCCTTTTTATAATATAGCCAGTCATGGCGTGCCTTCCTGCTCTGCCGATTGGGGGAGCGTGTTTCCGAGGAAACGGGGGCCGCGCGCGCCCCGCAGGGGCGCGCGCGGGTCGGATCGGGCAAAGCCCGATCCGAAACCTCTCATCAGTTCTTGGTCACATCATCCAACAGCAGGAAGAACGAGGGCTGCAGGGCAAAATCCCCCACCCGGTCCGAGGTCACCGCGTTCTGCTTCCAGTTGGCGACAAAGACCCAAGGCGCATCTTCCTGCACGATGGTCTGCATCTCCTGATAGAGCTTGGCGCGCTCGTCCTGATCCGTCGCAACGCGGGCCGCTTCCAAAAGCTCATCCACCTTCGGGTTGGAATAATAGCCGGAGTTGAAGCCCCCCTTGTCGGGCCACGCATCCGTGCGCAGTGCAAGGAAGGGCAATGTGTCCGGGTCATTGGTCATCCAGGCCATCTCGGCCATGTCGGCCTTGCCCTCCAGCCCCGGATTGACCTCGCCCAGGAACGTGTTCCACTCGTAGGTTTCGATCTTCACATCCAGCCCCACCGCGCTCAGATCCGCCTGAATGGCGGTGCCCATGGCGATAGGATCAAGCATACCAGAGCCGCCCTCGGTCACATAGAACGTGAGCTCCGCCCCTTCTGCACCCGCCTCGGCCAGGAGTTCGCGCGCCTTGTCGGGGTCATATGGATAGGGTTCCAGAGATTCATTATACGCCCAGGCAAATGCGGGCGGGGTCGGGCCTGCGGCCACCTCAGCGGTGCCCTCAAGCACATCGTTCACGATCGCGGATTTGTTGATCGCGTAGTTCGCCGCTTGGCGGACGCGCTTGTCGGCAAAGGGGCCTTCCTTGGCGTTGAGGATCAGGAACCAAACGTGCGGGCCGGCCTGTTCATGCACGGTGAAAGCATCGCCCTGAAATTCCGACAGCGCCACCGGCGGCACCTCAACCATCAGATCAATACCACCGGCCAGCATTTCTGCCGTGCGGGTGTTGGCATCGGTGATCGGGCGGAAGACCACCGCGTCCAGCTCTGCCGCGCCATCCCAGTAATCAGGGTTTTTCTCAACCACCACGGCCTCGTTCGAGCGCCACTCGGCAAATTTGAATGCGCCGGTGCCGGAGGGGTTGCGGCCAAACTCCGCGCCATGGGTCTTGACCGCCTCGGGCGATACAATCAGGCCCGTTGGGTAGGCAAGGTTCGACAGGAACGGCGCATAGGGCGCGTTCAGCTTGAATTTCACCGTCAGGTCATCGACCGCCTCGACGCTCTCGACGGCGGAGAAGAAGAAGGCCAGCGGGAACGGGCCGGTGTTGTGGAAGGGGTGGTCTTCATTAAGCATCCGCTCGAAGTTGAACACCACCGCCTCGGCATTGAAGGCGCTGCCATCGTGGAAGGATACGCCCTCGCGCAGCGTAAATGTATATTCGGTGCCATCCTCGGAAATGCTCCAGTCGGTGGCCAGTGCGGGCTCCACCTCCAGCGCGCCGTCCTTGTAGCGCACGAGGCCGTCATAAACGTTCATCAGGATACGGAAGTCATTCACCGCCGTCACCGCCGCCGGATCAAGCGCCTTTGGCTCGGCGATCTGGCCGACGATCAACACGCCCGGCGGTGTCTGCGCCGCCGCGGGTGCCACCCCCATCGAAACCCCGGCCAGAGCCGTCGTCGCGAACATTGCGGCCATCGCGCCGCGCCGCGTCATCTCAAGAAATTTCATGTCGGATCCTCTCTGCTGAGATTTATTTTTCATGATTAATTGTATCCACGCAAATTTTCATGATAAATACAAGTCTAAACCTGCAAGACCCCCGTCCGGAGACCACAATGACCTTTTCAATCCTGATGTATGACCGTGAGACAGGCAGTTTTGCAGCGGCGGCGGCGACCGGCAGCCTATGCGTCGGGGGCTGGGTTTTGCGCGGAGATATCGAATCAGGGCTGGTGGCCTCGCAGGGAACCGCACCCAGTACATTCTGGCGCGATGACGTGCTGCGGCGGATGTATAGCGGAGACCGGGCAGAAGCGGCGGTCGCGCAGGTTACAGATGCGGATCCGGGGCGCGGACATCGGCAATTGCTGGCGATTGATCGTTGCGGTGGCACTGGCGGGTTCACTGGCATGCAGAGCGTAAGCTACGCAGGCCATATGACAGATCGCGATCTGGCGATCGCTGGCAATATGCTGGCAGGGCCTCAGGTTTTGACGGCGATGCATGAGGCCGCAGAGGGCGAATATGCCACGCTATCTGACCGGATGCTGGCAGTTCTGGATGCCGCCGCAACGGTTGGGGGGGACGCGCGCGGGCTGCAATCCGCAGCCCTTTTGGTGCTGTCACCGGAGCGCCCGCCGCTGGACCTGAGAATCGATTATAGCGACGACCCGCTACCCGCCTTGCGTACCCTGTGCCTGCGGGCGCACCGCTCGCCCTATTACGACTGGCTTACAGAGGTTCCGGTCTTGAAGGATCGCTACCGCGCGGTGCTGCCGGACGCCAGCTAACGCTGCTCGCCAATAAAACGCCGCGCCAGTTGCGCTTCTTGCGATTGCATTTGCTCCTCCGCGCCCTGCATATGCGAGGCCATGATCTGCCGCGCAGCCCCCGCATCGCCATCGCGCAGGGCTGTCACCAATTGCATCTGATGCTCGCGCCCGCGCCGCCAGAGTTCCGGGTTCGGTGGCTCGTAGAGTTTGCGATAGATGGTCATATCAGTGAGCACCCGCGCCATGAAGGAAATCACAAATCCCAACAGCGCATTGCCAGAAAACTCCGCCAACCGCGCATGGAATTCGAGCGAGGAGACATGTTGCTCCTTCTCCTCCTCTGCCGACTGCGCCGGTTCCGGATAGCGCGCCGCAAGGACCTCCATCTCGGTCAGTTGTGCATCACTCAGCTGGCCCGCAAGGCTCGCTGCAAGCTCAGGCTCCAGCGCCCGGCGCATCTGGTAGATGTCGGCAATCGACAGGTTCTGAAAGTAGAAATAATTCGCCAACAGCGACCGGGCGCGCCTGGCAGAGACCTTGTCGACGAAGCTGCCGCCGCCGGGCCCGGTACGGGTGACGATCAGGCCTTGCGCTTCGAGAATGCGCATGGCCTCGCGTACGGTGCCCTTGGAGACGCCGAATTGCGCGATCATCTCGGTTTCGTTGGGCAGCTTGTCGCCCTGCTGGAGATCTCGCTCCACCACCCAGGTCTTGATTTCATCCGCAACGCGCACCGGGCGTGAGCGTTTTGGCTGACCTGAGGATGATGTTTTTATGCTCATAGATTGGCGCTCTTTTATCATGATAAAAATATAGACGGGAAAGCGTTCCGGCGATAGACCTCTAATTAATCACGATAAATTACGAGGTCACAGATGAGCTGGGGACAAGAAGCGCAGCATCGCTTGAGCAAAATCGCACAATGCAGCACGGCAGGCCCCGGTGTGACCCGCCTCCCCTACACCCCTGAGCATGCGCGCGCATTGGAACACATCAGTGACTGGATGCGGCAGGCCGGCCTGACACCGCGACTGGACGCTGCGGCAACATTGGTTGGGTCCAGCGCGTCTGCTGCCAATGGACCGGCCGTGCTGATCGGATCACATCAAGACAGCGTGCGTGAGGGCGGTCGCTACGATGGCATCATGGGGGTCTTGATCGGCTGCCTTGCGCTGGAACGTCTGGCCTCTGAGGGGGTTGAACTGCCCTTCCCGGTCGAGGTCCTGGCCTTCGCTGATGAGGAAGGCGTTCGCTTCCCGACTGCTCTCATAGGTCCACGCGCGCTGTCCGGTCGGTTCGACCCGTCCGTTTTGGACATGCAGGATGCAAACAGCGTCAGCTTGCAGTCCGCGTTGTCGGATTTTGGCGGCACCCCGGAAGCAGTCACCACGCAACAGCGCGCGCAAGACGCGGTGCGCGCATATCTCGAGGTACATATCGAACAAGGGCCAGTTCTGGAGCAAAGCGACGCCCCCTGCGGTATCGTCACCGGGATCTGCGGCATTGAGCGCAACACCGTGACCTTCAGCGGCGAGACAGGCCACGCAGGCACTGTGCCGATGAATGGCCGACGTGATGCATTGGTGGCGGCGTCAGAGTTCATCACCCGCGTCCATGATGCGGCCCGCCAGATCGACGGGCTTCGCGCCACAGTTGGCACCCTCTCCCTGAAGCCAGACGTCGTGAACGCAATCCCGCGAGAAGCCCAACTCACACTGGAAGTGCGCGCTCTTTCGGATCAGGTTCGCACGGAGTTTGCCGCCTCCGCTCAGGTGCTTGGCACGGAAATCGCCAACGCGCGCGGCGTGTCCTTTGCGATGTCACGCACATACGATCAGGCGGCAGTGCCCTGTGATCCCGACTTGATGGCCTGTCTCGAGGCGGCGGCAACGGACGAGGGCATCAATGCCCCACGCCTGCCTTCGGGGGCGACCCATGATGCCTCGGCGATGGCCGACCTGTGCGGTATCTCGATGCTTTTTGTACGATGCAAGGATGGCGTGAGCCATTGTCCGGAAGAATATGCGTCCGATGCGGATATGGATGCCGCGATTCGCGTCACCTGCAGCTACTTGCGGCGCCTCGCTGCACAGTAGTGCCCGCACATCGCCTCACGCCGCCGTGCGGCCATGCAGCGCCTTCAAGTCACCACGTCCAAGATCCACCCGAGCGAGTTGGCAGTAGGCCTCGGCCACATAATGTCGGCCGAGCTTTCCGCAGAGGTTATTGGCCAAGAAAAGTTCGGGAAACAGGTCGAACAACTCTCTGCGGCCTTCGGCTGAGATGCCACGCAACGCCTCTGGTCCCGGCCAAAACGTCTCGGTCGCAACACCTTCGGAAAAAATGACCTGATGATGCTCTGTCATGAGGTGTATATAACTGACACCAGCAGCCCCTTCAGTCACCGCGACAGAGGCTGGGGTCAGGCTTTCCAGCAATCGGGCACGCACGAAGGCCTCATGCATGGAGCCAAGATCGCCAAGCCGTCGACGGTTCAGCATAAACCGATGCTGTGGAGACACCAGAAGCGGGCGTTCGTTTGCGAGGAGACCACCGGGGCGGATCAAAAGTGGGCGGAGATGTGGCTTTTCAGCCAATTCCAGCGCGCTCAAGTCCCGTCGCCCGATCCAGATCACCGGCTGAAACCCATTGTCTGCCGTCTGCAGCAGGTCGCCGACGCGGACCTCCTCGACAGGCACAGCACCGCGTGACGTTGCAACACGAATACCCGGTGTGAAACAGGGGATACCCGCTGCATGGAGCTGAGGTTGTGTATTGATTTGGTTCGGGGCAACCCCGGTGAGAACCAGTTGCTCCCCCCCAGGGAAGGTCAATGTCGCATTGCCAAACCCGTCATCGGTCACCACGACATCGGCCGCGGTGACCAGCCCCCCCAATCCGGAGCCGCCGGTTAGGCCGCTGACATCGATCTGATCGTTGTAGAAGCCATCCGCGTCATCGTCCGTTACATCAAAGTCAGATACGGTGTCAGCTCCGCCGGACGTCGTCATCACAAAACGGTCGTCCCCATCGCCCCCCGTGAGCGTATCGTCACCACCGCTACCGGTCAGCGTGTCATCTCCGGCGCCTGCGTCCACATTCACGCCGGACGAGGCTGCGCTGGCGTCGAGGCTGTCATCGTGATCGGTCAGCCGAAGTCGCTCAATCTCCTGAAAATAGGCGGTATCCCCGCCACCTTGAATAATGCCCGCCTCATTGCCGGTATAGCCAACATTGATGCTACTGCTGCGAGCAGACAGGTCGATTGCATCATCATCGGTTCCCGTTTCGCCACCCAGAATGGTGTCGTCACCAGAGTTGTCGAAAACCTGAAAAGTGTCAGCGTCTGCATCCCCCTTCAGTTGATCGTTTCCCGCGCCCCCGACCAACGTATCAGCGCCAGCGCCGCCATATATCGTGTCGTCGCCTTCCTGCCCTGACAGGTAGTCATCGCCCTCTCCACCGGTCACACTGTCAGCATCGGCGCCGGACCAGATCGTATCGTTCCCATAGTCCCCGTGAATGGTATCGCGTCCCGTTTCACCATAGAGAATATCGTCACCGTACATTCCGAGGACCAGATCATCCCCATCGCCAGCCATCACGGTGTCGCTCAAACCCTCAGCACCAAAATCCACCGTAAGATTGCTGCCCCCCTCGATCATTTCGAGATACCAGCCATCTGGATGCCGCAGCTCCCAGTTGTGATCTTCAAAGGTGCTCTGGTTCCACGTATCGCCAGGCTCAATCGTTGCATAGTATTGCAGCTGACCGCTGGTATCGACCCACCACAGTTCAATCGGGCCATCAGCTGAATTGGTAACCGTCAAAGTTGTCGGGGTCGTCCCCGGCCCCGACGCGGCAGATCCCAAGGTTGCCCAGGCATTGTCCCCATAGATCGAGTCATTCCCGCTTCCCGCGACGATAATGTCTCGTCCATCACCTCCTGCAAGGATGTCGTTGCCCGCCCCGCCATGAATTGTGTCATCGCCCTGATCGCCCGAAAGGGTATCATCGCCGGAGTTTCCGAACAGGTTATCGTCGTTATCTGACGCCTCGACATAGTCGCCACCGTCGGTTCCGACAATCGTGGTGAAATGTTGAATACTTGTCGGGCTGCCCAGCGTTGCATCAGTACCAGCATTCCCACTTTCGCCGACACGATACCAAGAGGACCCATTCCAGATCGAGATCGTATGGGCCTCAGCATCAATGCTCAGCTCATACCCCGAAGGCAGGGTACTGAAATCCAGCGTGTGACCGCTGCTCGCTTCCACGATTGCAGACCAGAACGCAGGGTCCTGATAGTTGGTGGCTGTTACGACATAAGTTGTCATCTTATTTCCGCACGCCCCCTTTCACACTGCACTGCATGGGCTCACATCCAAATGGGCGGCAGCCCTGACAGGGGACACCAACACGCCCCGGGTCAACCACACTTCGCTGCGGCACCCCGGAGGCAGGGTTACTGCAGACCGGAATGCCGCTTTGAGAACCATAGGGGAGAACGGTTAATAGCGGTTAAAAACCAAAAGCCGAATATTTGAGGCGCAACAACAAGACACCGCACGCCCCTCAAACATCAACTGCACCCCATGGGTCGCATAGACTAAACCGCCCACGCCAAGGGCGTGGGCGGTTTTTCTGACATCAGACCAGGGTCGAAACCGCAGATCAGCCCAGCACGGATTTCACCGCGCGGACAGTGCCCTCGACCACCTGATCGGCCTCGGCGCGTGTGAGGCAGAAGGGCGGCGCAAAGCCCAGGATATCGCCCTGCGGCATCGCACGCGCGATGATCTTGTCTTGCTCCAGCAGTTTGGCGGAGACCTGCGGGCCAATCTTGTCAGCCGCGTCAAAGAAGGTGCGACTGTCGCGATCTTTGACAAATTCCACCGCGCAGAGCATGCCATCGCCGCGTATATCACCGACATTGGCATGTTCGCCCAGCGCCTCTGCCATGGTGGCATTGAGGTATGTGCCGACATCGCCAGCATTGCTCACGAGGTTCAGCTCGTCGATGAGTTTCAGGTTGGCAACACCCGCTGCCGCGCCGATGGGGTGCGCGGAGTAGGTCCAGCCGTGGCCGATGGGGCCGTTCTCATCGGTGCCCTGCTCCAACACTTTCCAGACCTTGTCACCAACGATGGAGCCGGAAAGCGGCGCATAGGCCGAGGTCAGGCCCTTGGCGATGGTGATGATGTCGGGCTCGATGCCGTAATGGTTAGAGCCGAACATGGTGCCAAGACGGCCAAAGCCAGTGACAACCTCATCCGCAACCAGAAGAATGTCGTGTTTCTTCAGGACTGTCTGGATCGCCTCCCAATAGCCTGCGGGCGGCGGCACGATACCCCCGGTGCCCAGGATCGGCTCACCGATGAAGGCCGCAATTGTGTCTGCGCCTTCACGCTCGATCAACACTTCCAGCTCGGCCACGCAATGGGCCACGAACTGTTCTTCGGTCTGGTTCAGATCTTCGCGGCGGAAATAGTAAGGCGCTTCGGTGTGGATCACCTGCTCGACGGGCAGGTCGAATTTCTTGTGGAACAGCTCAAGCCCGGTCAGGGAGCCAGTGACCAGCCCGGAGCCGTGATAGCCGCGCCAGCGCGAGATGATTTTCTTCTTCTCGGGGCGGCCAAGGATGTTGTTGTAGTACCAGATCAGTTTGACATTGGTTTCATTGGCGTCGGAGCCGCCAAGGCCGAAATAGACCTTCGACATATTCTTCGGCGCACGATCCAAGATCATCTTGGCAAGCGTGATCGACGCCTCGGTGCCGTGACCGACATAGGAGTGGTAATAGGCCAGCTCGCGCGCCTGATCGGCGATCGCCTCGGCAATCTCCTGACGGCCATAGCCGACGTTGACACAGTAAAGACCGGCAAACGCATCCAACAGCTTGTTGCCGTCACGGTCCTCGATAAAGACGCCGGAGGCGGTCTTGATCACCCGGTTTGCGCTCTCACCGCGCGCGTGCTGCGCCAGATGGGTCGAGGGATGAAAGAAATTGTCGCGGTCCCATTGGTCCAGTTGATCGTTCTTCAGCATTTCGTGTCCTTCCTATTTCCGTGCTCCACCCGCGGGGTGGAAAGTCTCGCGTGGCCCGAGGGTTACGCCCAGTCGCGACAGACGTATTTAATCTCGGTGAATTCCTCCATGCCCAGCCGAGCGCCCTCGCGCCCCATACCGGACTGTTTGGTGCCGCCAAAGGGGATCGGCGCGCCGGTGACCTTGGTGCGATTGACAGCCACCATGCCGAACTGCAACGCGCGGCTCAGGCGATAGATCCGGCGCGGGTCGTGGCTGTGCACATAGGCGACGAGGCCATATTCACTGTCGTTCGCACGCTGGATTACCTCATCCTCGGTGTCAAACGGCGTGATCGGCGCGACCGGGCCAAAGGTTTCCTCGTGCAGGATGGCCGCATCTGCAGGCACATCGGTCAACACGGTCGGTTCATAGAACAGCGGCCCCAGCGGGTGACGATTGCCTCCGCAGGCCAATGTGGCGCCTTTTTCCAGCGCGTCGGCCACATGTTGTTCCTGCTTTTGCACCGCTTTTTCGTTCATCAAGGGGCCAATGTCGGGATCATCAATCCCCTTGCCCACAGTAAGCGCCTGCGTGGCGGTCACAAAGCGGGTGCAGAACTCATCATAAATGTCGCGCTCAACAAAGATGCGGTTCGCGCCGAGGCAATCCTGCCCGGAGGTGGCGAATTTCGCCTTCATGGTCTCGGCGACCGCGCGATCCAGATCGCAATTCTTGAAGACGATGACCGGCGCATGGCCTCCCAGTTCCATCACCAGCCGTTTAACCGTCTCTGCGGATTGACGATACAGGAGCTTGCCCACCTCGGTGGACCCGGTGAAGGACAAAGCCCGCACCCGCGCATCCCGCGTCCAAGGTTCCACCACCACCGGGGCTTTGCCAGTGACCACGTTGAAGACACCCTTCGGGATGCCTGCCCGTTCGGCAAGCTCCGCCAACGCCAGCGCACTGAAAGGCGTCTCGCCTGAGGGGTGTGCCACCACCGTGCAGCCCGCCGCCAGCGCCGCCGCGGCCTTGCGCGTCAGCATCGCGGACGGGAAATTCCACGGCGTGATCAGTGCGGCCACGCCCACCGGTTCGCGCCACAGCTCAACCTCCGCATCCGGCAGATGGCTGGTGACGCCCTCGATGTTGGGACGTTTGGATTCCTCGGCATAAAATTCAAGGAAGGCTGCGCCGTAGTCGATCTCGCCGCGTGCCTCGGACAAGGGTTTTCCCTGCTCAAGCACCATCAGCCGGGCAAGGTCCTCTTTGTGTTCGATCATCAGCTCGAACCAACGGCGCAGGATGGCGCAACGGTCCTGCGGCAGCATCAGCGCCCAGCTGGCAAACGCCGCATGCGCCGCATCCACCGCAGCAGAGGAATCTTCTGCCGTCATTGCGGTCACATCACCTATGACATCCCCGGTGGCGGGGTCATGAACGGCGACAACCTCACCGTTGGATGAAGCGCACCATTTCCCGTTTATGTAGGAAAATGAGCGCACCAGCGATTTGTCATTGATCTCCGCACGCGCGGACAGGGCCGTTAACGACATGTCTGCTCCTCCTGAAATTCTATCAAGGAGTGTGCAGGGTTCCTTTCAGAAGATGTGACTGAAGTTTGCCCGGCAGGCAGAGGATTCAACTGCCGTTGAGTAGTATCTCCAAAGGCGGCACACCTGCCCCCTTTACCGGTTTGGTCACGATATAGGTGAAATAGCGGCTCAGACCGATGCGCGCATCCAGCATCGCATCGATCAATCTCTGATAGGCGTCGATATCGCAGGTGACGATCTGCAGCAGATAGTCGAAGCCACCGCCCAGCGCCCAGCAAGCCACGACCTCATCATAGCGCTGCATCGCCGCCTCAAAGGACTGAAAACTGGCAGCGGTGTGATCGGTCAGTTCGGCAGCCACAAAAACGGTGACGTGCGGAGCGATTTTCTTGAGGTTGATGCGGGCGTTATAGCCTTCGATCAGCCCGGCCTTCTCCAGCTTCTTCAGGCGTTCCCAGCAGGGGGTGGGCGACAGGCCCACCTGATCGGCCAGCGCCGCCTTGGTGATGCGGCCATCGCGGGACAGAATGCGGAGAATTTCGAGGTCGCGCTGATCCAGATGCATGTCAGTCTTCGACCACACCAATCACGGCGGCACAGTCGCCGGATTTGATCATGCCCGGGAAATGGCGACTGATCAGCACGCCACCGCGGCGCGCGCGATACTCTACCGGTGCCTGCCCGGTGCGATCCGGCGACCAGACGCGCGCGACCACATCATCCTTTTCCACATGATCGCCAAGATCGACCATGATCTCAAAAAGACCGTCGTGCTCACTGAACACAAAACAGTCCCCATCCGGCATATCGAGGGTCACGGAGGGATCAATCTCCATCTCGCCCTGCAGAATACCAAAATGGATCAACACATTGCGCAGGCCCTTCTTGGCAATGGCATTGCTGCGCGCCGTGGACATGCCACCGCCGCCCAGTTCCGTGGTAACCAGCACCGTGCCCATATCCTCGACGGCAGTGTCGTACATGCCTTCGCTGTCGATCTCCAACAGTTGCACTGAATAGGGCGCGTTAAAGGCCTGCATCGCGGCGTAGCAGGCCTCCTGAAGGCCCTTGTCCTCAAGGATATGCGCGGCAGCGAAGGGGACGAAATCCAGCGTTTTCCCGCCAGAGTGGAAATCCACCGCCACATCTGCCATCGGCAGGAGCGTGCGTTGGAAATAGTCGGCGATCTTTTCCGTGACCGTACCATCGGGGCGGCCCGGAAACGCGCGGTTCAGGTTGCCCCGGTCGATGGGCGAGGTCCGCGCACTGGCGCGAAAGGCGGGATAGTTGAAATAGGGCACGATGATCAGCCGCCCGGTCACATCCTCTGCGCGCGTGGTGGCCGCAAGCTCTTGCAGCGCCACGGGCCCCTCGTATTCGTCGCCATGGTTGGCGCCGGTCAATAGCGCGGTCTTGCCTGCCCCGTTCTGGATCACCGTGATCGGGATCATCACCGAGCCCCAGGCGCTGTCGTCGCGGCTGTAGGGCAATTTCAGAAACCCATGGTGCACACCGTCCTGATCCAGTGGAATCGTCGGGGAGATCGGGTTTGCCTTCATGTCTCTATCCTTTGCCAGCCTATTTCAGTCGATACACACAGCGCCTGACTTGTGTTCCTTGCAATCAATACGAATGCTTGCACTGAATTCAAAGTCTTGTGTGGGCATATCCCACCCGAAGCATGGCAGCTGGAGCCCGTTCAGCCTTACGCCGCGCGGCCAACTCCGATCATGCGCCGCGCAGGCTGGCCCCCGCACGATCCCGCGCCCTCACCTGATAGGGCGTCATCCCGTATTCACGCCGATAAGCACGCGACAACGATGTCGAAGACGCAAAGCCGCTGGCAAATGCGATCTCCGCAATCGGAAGATTGGTATCGGTGATCAGCTTGTTTGCGAGCTTCAGCCGCAACTGCATGTAGTGCTTTGCGGGTGTGGTGTTGAGATGTGCAAGGAACAGCCTTTCAAGGTGGCGCACCGACACCCCTGCCCGCTCCGCGATCTCTGCTGTCGGCAACGGGTGTTCAATACACTCTTCCATGACCGCCATGGCCTTGACCAGGCGCCCTTCCAACAGGTTGGTGTTGCGCGCGGCTCCCTTGGGCTGCTCACCCGAATAGCCCCGCGCCGTATCGATCATCAAAATGCTCGCCAACTCTGCGCAGTGCTGCGGGGACAAGAATTGCGAGAGGAATCGAATGACAAGTTCAGCGGTATGTGAACGACCGGCACAGGTGAGAATTCCTGCATTGTCTTCAACCAACCGATTGCTGACCGTCGGATAATCGCCAGCCTCGCGCAACGTGCGCACATCAAGCCAATGTGTGGTTGCCGGCCCTGAAAGCGGTGCAGAGCGCCGGATATAAGAGGTTGCGGCCTCGGACAACAGAAACGCCGGACGGCGCAGTTTCTGCATGGCCCGGATCCGTGCCAGCCAACTCCCGCCGCCGTAGTTATGCCCCCCGACGACGAACAGAACGTCCTTGAGGTATTGGACACCGATCGCAGGATCTGCGCGCACCAGCAGGTCGGAATTGCTTGCAACGATACCGGGCGAGTCCGAGGTGATGCACCACGAAAACCAAGTGCCCGCATCAAGGGTATTGGCAGCGTCCAAGACAGCGATGATCGACGACAGCTCCAAATGGGAGAATCCCGGCTGTACAAACAGTTCAACGGTCAGCCGGGGCCCGATAGAAGCCTCTTCGCGCTGTTCGTTGTCAGATGAAGGGTGATGTGTCGCGTTCATGATGAAACGAGACGGTAGCGTCGTTTCGGTTGGGTCGGCAAGCAAACTCCGGATTATCCGCGGAGTTTTTTTGCCGCAGCGCGTTGCTCCGCCGCACCCTCAGCCGGGGCGGCAAGGCGGCGCCACGCAGGTGGTCTCCGCGTCACTGACACAGTTCCGGTTTCTGACCGATGATTGATCTGCGACGCGCGCCCGCTCAGCGCGCGTCGCAGGTTCACATGGCGGAAGCTTCTGTCCCACCCAAGCCTGTGCGCCGTCAGCTGTCGCGCTCCATGATCCATTCGACCTCTGGCGCGGCGACAAAGCGCCATTTGCGCAAGGGACCTGCCATGACGTTGAGGTAATACATCTCGAACCCATAAGGCGCGCCGCAGGGGTGGTGGCCGCGCGGCACCAGGACCACATCGCCATCCGCGACCGCCATGGTTTCATCCAGCTGCCCGTCATCGGTATAGACGCGCTGGACGCCAAAGCCGCTCGCCGGGTTCAGGCGGTGATAATAGGTCTCTTCCAGATAGGTGATCCGGGGGAAATCATCCTCGTCGTGGCGGTGGCTCGGGAAGGACGACCAGTGGCCGGCGGGGGTGAAGACCTCGGTGACCAGCAGGCTGTCGCAATAATCCTCGTTCTCCATCGCGATATTGTTGATGTAGCGGGTGTTGGTGCCTTTACCCCGCTCGGTGAGGGCGATGCCATCGGGGCCGATCCGGCGCGCCGCATGGCCGCCCTTGCCCGGTGCGGAACAGACCGCGATGGTGCAATCGGTGGTGGCCTCGGCGCTCCAGTCGCTGCCATTGGGCAGATAAAGGCAATGGGGCGGGGTTTTCTCGAACACCGACATGCGCTCGCCCAGCTCGCCCCAGTCCTGTCCCGCGCCGGTCAGATTGGCTTTGCCTTCTACCATCACGAGGATCACCTCGCGGTCGCCGGTGACATCAGCCACCCTCTCGCCCGCGCGCAGACGGTGCAGGGCAAAGCCCACGTAGCGCCAGCCTGCACTTTCGGGTGTGATGCGATGCACCTCGCCATGGGTGCCAAAGGGTTTTCGCAGCAGATCGCTCATGGGTCTTGCCTCCTGTTGTTGGGGCGCGGGGATTAACCCGCAACCTCTAGCCCATAGCGCGCGCAGAGGTCGCGAATGGTCTGATAGCCCAGTTTTGAGGCCGCATAGGGCGCGACCTTGGCGGGGTCTTGTTCGGCCTCGACCACGATCCAGCCCTGATAGCCCATTTTGGCCAGACGTTCGGTCACGGCCGCAAAGTCGATGGACCCTTCGGCATCCCCCGGCACGGTGAAGGCCCCGGCGATGACCGCATCCAGAAAGGACCAGCTCTCAGTGCGGGCTTGCGCGGCGATATTGGCGCGCAGATCCTTGTAGTGGACGTGGTGGATGCGGTCGCCCCATTTGTCGAGCGTGCCCAGAAGATCGCCGCCGCCAAAGACCAGATGCCCGGTGTCATAAAGCAGCGTCACCTCGGGGCTGCTGGCCTCCATCAGCCAGTCGATATCCTCCTGATCCTCGATAAAGGCGCCCATATGGTGGTGATAGGCGAGAGGCAGGCCCTTGTCGGTCATCCACTTGGCCAGTTCAGAGAGCTTGGCCGCATAGGCGCGCACCTCGTCCCGCGCGAGCTTGGGGCGGTTGTTCACCGGGGTCGTGCGGTCGCCCTGCACGGTGTTGGAGCATTCCGCATAGACCAGACAGGGCGCGCCCAAAGCGGCGAATTGCTCGACCTGCTCTGCGATGGCGGCTTTTTCGGTCTCGACGTCATTCACCAACAGATTGCCCGAGCACCAGCCGCCGCAGATCGAAATGTCGTATTCGTTCAGATACTTGCGCAGCCCTTCGGTATCCTGAGGCATGCGGCGGCCACGTTCGACCCCGGTATAGCCGATCTCGCGCGCTTCGCTCAGGGCCTGTTCCATCGTGTAGGCGGCGGTGAGGTCGGGCAGGTCGTCGTTCTGCCATGCAATGGGGGAGATGCCGATCTTGACGCTCATGGACGGTGTCTTTCGTTGTGGGCGCATGTCCGCGCCTGATCCAAGAATTGGGGCCTTTCCGACGCGCGGGAGGACGCACCCCGGAAAGGCAGGCCACGGGCGTCAGTTGAGCGCGCGGGCCTTGATCTGTTTTTCATATTCGGCGCGTTTGGCGCGCACCTCGGCCCGCTCGGACACTTCGGGCACCGCCACATCCCACCAATGGCCGCCATCGGGCGTCGAGGGGTAGGGATCGGTGTCGATCACCACCACAAACGGCCCTTTGGCGGATTTGGCGCGGCTCAAGGCCTCTTCCAGCTCTGCGATGCTACTGACATGTACGGCCGCCGCCCCCATGGACGCAGCATGGGCGGCAAAGTCGATGTTCGACGGCGTCACGTGATGGGAATGGTCGAGGAGGTTGTTGAACTCTGCCCCGCCGGTGCCCATTTGCAGCCGGTTGATGCAGCCGTAGCCGCGATTGTCGGTGATCACCACGGTCATGTCGATGCCCAGCATCGCCGCCGTCGCCAGTTCCGAGTTGGCCATCATATAGCTGCCGTCGCCGATCATGCAGACCACATCGCGGTCTGGCTGCGCCATCTTGATGCCCATGGCGCCGGCGATCTCGTAGCCCATGCAGGAATAGCCGTATTCCATGTGATAGGCCCCGGGGCGCGGGGCTTTCCAGAGTTTGTGCAGCTCTCCCGGCATGGTGCCTGCCGCGCACATCACCACCGTGTCGGGACCAGAGGCCCGTTGCACCGCGCCGATCACCTGCTGGTCGGTCGGCAGCTGGATGTCCTCGCGCGGGGCTGCGGTGAGCGGGTCAACGGCGCTGAACCACGCCTCCTTGAGTGTGGCGGAGGGGGCGGCGAATTGCAGATCGCCAAGCGCCGCGCCCAGCAGCTCCAGCCCGACGCGGGCATCGCAGCAGAGCGGCTCTGCGCCATGTTTCATTGCATCATAGGCAGCAACATTGAGTGAGACGAGCAACCGATCCGGGTTCTGAAATAGGTTCCACGAGCCGGTGGTGAAATCCTGAAACCTTGTGCCAACACCCAGAACCAGATCAGCCCCGGCGCAGACCTCATTGGCGGAGCCCGCCCCGGTCACGCCGACGGGGCCGAGGTTCAGCGGGTGATCCCACGCGAGGGCGGATTTACCCGCCTGGCTTTCGACAACCGGGATCTGATGCGCCTCGGCAAAGCGTTGCAGCGCGGCGCAAGCGTCCGCGTAATGCACGCCACCCCCGGCCACGATCACCGGCGATTTTGCGGCTTTCAGCAAGTCGGCAACCCGCGCCAACTCGCCCTCATCCGGGCGGGGGCGGCGGGTCCGCCAGATGCGCGGCGCAAAGAAGGCCTCGGGCCAGTCATAGGCTTCAGCCTGCACGTCCTGACAGAAGGACAGGCAGACCGGGCCGCAGTCTGCCGGATCGGTCATGGTGCGAAAGGCGCGCGGCAGGGCGGTCAGCAGCTGTTCGGGGCGCGTGATGCGGTCGAAATAGCGCGTGACGGGTTTGAAACAATCATTGGCGCTGGTGGTGCCATCGCCGAAATCCTCGATCTGCTGCAACACCGGGTCGGGACCCCGGTTGGCAAAGACATCGCCGGGGATCAGCAAAAGCGGCAGCCGGTTCACATGCGCCAGCGCCGCCGCCGTCACCATATTGGTGGCGCCGGGGCCGATGGAGGAGGTGACCGCCATCGCCCGCGTGCGCGCGGACTGCTTGGCATAGGCAATCGCCGCATGGGCCATGGTCTGCTCATTGTGGCCGCGATAGGTGCGAAATTCTTCGCGCGCGCCATGCAGCGCCTCGCCCAGACCGGCCACATTCCCGTGGCCAAAGATTGCCCAGATCCCGGCGAGGAAGGGCTCGCCCTCCTCGTTCAGTTGTGCGGCGATATATTTCACCATCGCCTGCGCTGCGGTTAGCCGGATCGTGCTCATTGTGCCGCCTCCATTGTGCGTGCGCGTGCCTGCGCCCAGACCTCGCAAAGCCGGGCGTAATTCTCTGTCATGCGCGCCACCGCGCTGTCGTCGTCAATGCGGTCTGCAAACCAGTCGCGGGCCACATCGCCAAAGATCGTCCGCCCGACGGCAAACCCTTTGACCAGCGGGAAGCGCACGGCGAGGGCAAAGCTCTCGCGCAGCTCGTCCTCCGGGGCGTCCAGACCCAGCACCACGATACCACGGGTGCGTTTGTCGTTGCGCTCGATCGCATCGCAGCTTGCAGCCCATGCGGCTTCGGAGCGGAAGGGTTCGAGCTTCCACCAATCAGGGTAGATGCCGGCATCGTACACGCGCTGGATGACATCTGGCGTGGTTTTATCATCAACGGGGCCGACCTTGGAGGGGATCACCTCCAGCAGAAACTCGAGCCCGTTGCGGCGGCAGGATTGGAACACGCGGGTGATGGTGGCGATCTGATCGGCCCACATCGCGTCGTCATCGTCGGGATGCGGGAAGCACAGGCATTTGACCACATGTTCACCGGGCCATTCCTTCAGCCCGCCTGCATCATCGCCCACCTGCGGTTCCAGCCGCAAGGGGCGCGAGCCGGGCCATTCGACCGGCCTGCCGATCCAAAGCCCCTGCCCCGCTGCCGCATAGAGCGCGCGTGCGCCAAGGCGACCATCGCAGAGGATGCCGTGACCGGGGCGGCCTGCGGCCTGCGCAACGGCGGCCCTGAGGCAAAGCTCCTTGAACGCGCCGATGCGCTCGGGCGTGGCGCCGTCCATCTCTTCCATCTGCATGCGGTGATCAAAGGCAAAGACCCGCAGATCGTCCCAGTCACGCTTGCGGGTGGTGGACCAGTGGATCTGCTCCAGCGCGGTGTCGTTGCGCAAGGCTTTCTCCACCACGCCGCGCTGGAGGAAGAATTGCAGTTCTTCCCAGCTGGGGTAGGCGGGGGTGCAGCCATGACGGCTCACGGCAAAGGCCCCGCAGGCATTGGCGTATTTGAGCGAGGTGGGCCAGTCTTCACCGTCGAGCCAGCCCTTCAGAAGACCGGACATGAAGCCATCGCCCGCGCCGAGCACGTTAAAAACCTCGATGGGAAAACCGGGGCCGCTTTGGCCCTCGTCCAGCCTGTCCGGGATCGCGCCGGTGAAGGCCACCGCGCCATCGGCACCGCGCTTGCACACCAGCGTCGCACCCGAGACCGCGCGCACCGCCCGCAGTGCTGCGACCGTGTTGGTGGTGCCGCCTGCGATGTGGAATTCCTCTTCGGTGCCGACAATCAGGTCAAACAGATGCAGGGTGGATTGCAGTTTTTCCGTCACCGCTGCTGAGGCAATAAAGCGGTTTTCACCGTCACCATGGCCGGAGAGCCCCCAGAGGTTGGGGCGGAAATCAATGTCCAGCGCGGTCTGTGCGCCGTGTTTGCGGGCAAGTTCCAGCGCCTTCAGCACTGCTGCCTCGGTACGCGGATTACTGAGGTGGGTGCCGGTGGCCACGACCGCCCGCGCCCGGGAGATGAACCCTTCATCCACATCTTGCGCGCTCAGCGCCATATCGGCGCAATTCTCGCGGTAGAAGATCAGCGGGAACTGGTCCTCATCGCGAATGCCCAGCAGCACCAGCGCCGTCAGCCGTTCCGGATCGGTGAGGACGCCGGTGACGTCGACGCCCTCCTTCACCAGTTCCTCGCGCAGGAAGCGGCCCATGTGCTCGTCGCCGACCTTGGTCAGCAGGGCCGAGCGCAGCCCCAGTCGGGCAGTGCCCGTCGCCATATTGGTGGGCGAGCCGCCGACGTATTTCTCGAAACTGCGCATGTCTTCAAGACGGCCACCGATCTGCGCGCCGTAAAGGTCAACCGACGAGCGCCCGATGGTGATGAGATCCAGATCCTTTGCCATTACACGGTGCCCCCGAGCGAGCCTTCAAGCTGCGCCATTTCCTGGCCACCCGCCATCAGGTCCTGCAGTTGCTCGGGCGTGATGTCGCCCCGTTCCGCCGTGCCCAGCGTCTTGCCGCGATTGAGCACTGTAAAGCGGTCCCCGACGGCCAGCGCGTGCCGTACGTTGTGGCTGATGAAGACCACCCCCACCCCTTGCTTGCGCACCCGGTCAATGGTCGCCAGCACGTTCGAGGTCTGCCGCACGCCCAGCGCCGAGGTGGGCTCATCCAGGATCAGCACCCGTGCGCCAAAATAGACCGCGCGGGCAATCGCCACCGTCTGGCGTTCGCCGCCCGAGAGCGTGCCTACCGCCTGATCGGGACCACGCAGGTTGATGCCCATCTTGCGCATCTCCTCCACCGCGGTCTCGTTCATCATGTCAACATCCATGCGGCGGAAGGGTTTGCGTCCCTTCACCGGCTCACGCCCCATGAAGAAGTTGCGCGTCACACTCATCAGCGGGATCATCGCCAGATCCTGAAAGACGGTGGCAATCCCGGCTTCCATCGCATCGCGCGGACTGTCGAAATTCATCGGCTGGTCGTCGATGGTGATGCTGCCCTTTGTGGGCTTATGTACACCTGACATCGTTTTGATGAAGGTCGACTTACCAGCACCATTGTCGCCCAGCAGGCAGTGGCATTCGCCCGGCCTCACATCGAAGCTGACGCCCGCCAGCGCGATGATGTTGCCAAAGTGCTTTTCGATGTTCTGCATCTTGATGATCGGCTGGGTCGTGCCCTGCGGGTCACCGTGGTGGAATGTCGTGTCCTGGGTCATCTCAGCGTTCCCCCGTCACGCGCTTGCGAATGTAGTTGTTGAAGAGCACCGCGATCAGAAGCATGCCGCCCAGGAAGATCTGGAACCAGTCCTGATCGAAGTTGGTGTAGGTCAGCCCGATCGTCACCATGCCAAAGATGATGGCGCCAAAGAACGCCCCGATGGCAGATCCATAGCCGCCGGTCAGCAGGCAGCCGCCGATCACCGCTGCGATGATGGCCTCGAACTCCTTCATGAAGCCACGCCGCGCATCGGTCGATCCGGCATCCATCACCGTGATGATCGCCACCAGCGCGCCACACATGGCGGTCACCATGAAGAGCGAAATCTTCACCTTGCGCACCGGCACACCGGAGTTTGAAGCCGCCGTGCGGTCACCGCCGGAGGCAAACACCCAGTTGCCCTGCGGCGTGCGCAGCAGCACATATGTCGCCACCAATGCCAGCGCCACGAACCACAGGATCTCGACCGGGATGCCGGGCACCTTGGGGGTGCCGTTCTTGAAGGTGTCGATCACCCCGACTTGTGCCAGCCAGGCAAAGACAGGACCAAAGGCATCGCCCGAGAACATCGGCGCCAGCCAGTCACCCTCGACCGCATCGCGCACGCCGCGCAGCTGGGTGGAGCCGCCGGAGGCCAGTTTCAGCCCGACCAGCGATGCGCCGCGCAGGATGAACAGGAAGGCCAGTGTAACGATGAAGGACGGCAGGCCGGTCTTCAGCACGATGGTCCCGTTAAGCGCCCCAAGGCCAGCCGCAACGGCCAGCGTCAGCGGGATCGCCAGGATCAGCGGCAGCCCAAGCGTCACCACGCAGGCGCCAAAGATCAGACCCGCAAAGGCCACCATGGAGCCGATCGACAGGTCGAACTCGCCGCCGATCATCAGCATCGCCGCACCGATGGCCAGAATGCCCAACTGCGCCGCAGGGGTCATGAAGTTCATGATACCGGACAGCGTGAACATGCTGCTGTCTGCGGTGATCAAAAAGAAAGTGGTGACAAGAATGACACCGGCGATCGCGCCAAGCTCGGGGCGCTTCATCAACCGGGCACCAAGCCCTTCTTTCTTCAGGCGTTCGTCATCGACGATTTGGGCCGCGTCGGCCATGGCGTGCTCCTCCTTGAGACAAAGAGGGGCCGTGGCGCGGCATTTGCGCCACGGCCCCTTCAGCGATTCAGCATTGTGCCTTAGTGGGTTAGCGGATGCCCTGGGCGCTCAGCTCAACCACTTGGGACGCCTTGTCCTGCGTGATGAGGTTCGGGCCAGACGGCACGTTGCCACCCGGGATCAGGCCGAACTTTGCGTTGAGCGCGAGGAAGGACACCGGCAGGTAGCCCTGCAGGAACTGCTGCTGGTCGATAGCAAAGGCCGCGTCGCCCTTGGCCACGCTTTCCAGGAAGCTGGCTGACAGGTCGAAGGTCGCCACGTTCACCTCACCGGTGCGGCCCACGGCAGCCACGGCACGGACGGCAGGCTCACCCACCAGCGACGCACCCAGACCCATCACGGTGTCGATGTCGGGGTTGGATTCCAGCGCCGCTTTCACCTTCGCCTCGACTTCGGCCGGGTCGTTCTGGGTCGGGATCACCTCGACAGAACCACCGAACCCGTCAGAGAAACCCTGGCAACGCTGATCGAGCGCGACGTTGCCCACTTCCTGGTTCACACAGATGCCAACGGTACCGCCCATCGAAGCCAGTTTCTCGCCGGCGGCCTTGCCCGCCGTGTATTCGTCCTGCCCCACGTGGAGCAGCGCACCGAGATCCTTGGACACATCCGAACCGGAGTTCATGGAAATGACCGGGATACCAGCCTCGACCGCACGGCGGATCGATGGCGACAGCGCATCCGCGTCCGGGATAGAAACCACCAGGCCGTCAGGTTCCTGATTCACAGCAGCATCGATGAGCTGGCTCATCTGCACCATGTCGAACGTCTCCGGCGAACGGAAATCCACGCTGGCACCCGTATCGGCAGCAGCTTTTTCGACACCATTTTTGACGACCGACCAGAATGGATCGTTGGCCTGACCATGCGCGACCACGATGATGTCCTGCGCCATAACTGGGGCAGCCAGTGCGAAGCTGGCAGCAGCAACGGCAGTTTTGATAAGTGTTTTCAATTTATCCTCCCTTAGACAGTTGACCGGCCAAGCCGGCTCTTAGCCCGATATCCGATGCCTTCACGCAAACGGGCCTCCTCCAGACCGGCCTCCCACCGGTCGATGCGCTTCAACCTCGAATCACACCTATGGAACATTCATTCCGTTTTCGACGCTCCGTGTCAAGTTTTCGCGCGCTGCGCGCCAACCAAAACCGACAGCGCTGTGGTCAGCGTGATGGATGCATTGAGCGCCCGGAACCCTGCTACTTCGTGCTCCTTCACGACCAGCACCTCCGCGGCGAAATCAAAGAGCGGACAGTCGTCGGCATCGGTCAGCCCATAGACCGTCACACCCCGCTCCGCTGCAGCACGCGCCTGCGTGACTGTCTCCTCCGAGAACGGCGCAAATGTAATGGCAAACATCACATCCTCACTCCCCGCCACAAGCCCGGCATGCAGATTACCGATGTTGGAGTGAAGCACGGCTGGAACGTCCAACTTACCGAGAAGATAGGACATGTTACTGACCACTGCGAACGCCCGCCGCAGGCCGACAAGATGAACAATACGCGCCTGCGCCATACCGGACGCAACTCTCGCAAGCCCTTCATTTGCAATAGAATTACCGACACCGATCAAGGATTGATGCCCTGACTCCGCGAACTCGGCCAACAGCTCACCACTGCCCTGAGACACATCAGGTGATAACTGCGCAAGCCGTTGCTCATAGTCCGGTCGAAAACTGGTGTATTGCGCCCGAAACAGGGTCTGCATTTCGGAATACCCGGAGAAGCCGACCGCCTGACAAAAGCGGATATAAGCAGACGGCGCCACACCAGACGCCGACGCCATGTCAGAGACCGTCGACACAGCAATGAGATGCAGGTGATGCCGGGTAAAGACCGCACATTGCCGTAGCCGCTTTGGCAATGTGTCCATGACATGATCCAGACGCGCGATGGTCTGCGTCACATTTTCCGGCGTCTCTGGTTGCGGTTCGCGTTCTATCATTTACACCCCTCTCGCTTGACAGAGACACTCTAATCCCGCATCACCGAAATTGGAATTAAAATTCCATAACGGAGGGAAACATGTCTCTAGGCCTTGGTTTGATCGGAACAGGCTTCATGGGCAAGGCTCATGCCTTGGCCTATCGCGCCGCAGAAGCTGTCTTTGGGGATGTGCCGCCGGTGCGGCTTGCAAGGCTCTGTGACACGCCCGTCGAAAATGCGAGGCGATATGCGACACAGTTTGGCTTTGATGTCGCCACCGACGATTGGCGCACGCTGATCGCCGCGCCTGACGTGGACATCGTCTCCATCACGACCCCCAACGCGCTCCACAAGGAAATGGCACTGGCCGCCATCGCCGCGGGTAAACACGTGCATTGCGAAAAACCCCTCGCCCTGACGATCAACGACGCAGAGGAGATGGAGGCCGCCGCGCGCGCCGCAGATGTGCGCACCATGGTGGGCTACAATTACATCCATAATCCGGCCATCACCCACGCGCGTCGCATCATCAGTGAAGGTGTGATCGGCAAGCCGGTTCATTTTCGTGGTTGGGTGGATGAGGACTACCAAGCTGACCCCGACCTGCCCTGGACCTGGCGCGCAAAACGCGCGGACGCCGGCCTTGGTGCGCTGGGGGATCTCGGGTGCCATCTCGTCTCCATGTCCCATATTCTGATGGGAGAGATCGAGAGCCTGATTGCAGACACACAGATCATCCATGACACCCGCCCCCTGCCTGATGGGTCGGGCCGTGGCACCGTTGAGAATGAAGATACCGCCTCTGCCATTCTGCGCTACAAGACGGGCGCGCAGGGAACAGTTTGCACGTCTCGCTCCGCCTGGGGCCGCAAGAACAAGCTTGACTGGGAACTGCATGGCACCAAAGGCATGCTCACCTTCAGTCAGGAACGGCTGAACGAGCTACAGCTCTACACCAATGACGGCCCAAAATCGCAGCAGGGCTTTCGTACGATCCTGACGGGCCCGGAGCATGCACCCTATGATAGCTTCTGCCCAGCACCCGGCCATCAGCTGGGATTTGGCGACCTGAAAACCATCGAGGTGGCCACGTTCCTGCGCGCCATCACCGCTGGCACGGACGCGTTCCCCAGCTTCACCGACGCTCTGGAATTCGAGCGCATCATCCACGCTATCGACACATCGGCCCGCGAAGGCCGCCGCGTCACTCTCTGATTTTTCCACGAAAGGAATACGCATATGAAAGTCGCTCTTTTCGGGGCCGGTCGCATCGGCAAGGTCCACGCAGCTTCGATCAAGATGGATCCGCGCTCTGAGCTGGTCGCGGTCACCGACGTCATGCAAGAGGCAGCGCAGGCTCTGGCACAGGACCATGGCATTGAGGCCCGCGGCGCCAACGACATCCTCGCCGACACCAGCATTGACGCCATTCTGATCGCGTCCTCGACCAACACCCACTCCGACCTGATCGAAGCCGGCGTGAAGGCTGGCAAGGCGATCTTTTGCGAGAAACCGATAGACCTGTCGCTGGAGCGCGCGCTGCAAGTGTCCGCAACTGCCGCCAATCATGACAAACCCATGATGATGGGCTTCAACCGCCGGTTCGATCCGAATTTCTCAGCACTCAAGGCAGCACTCGATGCGGGAGAAATCGGCAACAGTGAGCTGCTCTCGGTTACATCCTACGACCCTGCCCCGCCGCCCGTCAGTTACATCAAGGTATCCGGCGGGCTGTATCGCGACATGATGATTCATGACTTCGACATGTGCTCGTTTCTGTTTGGCATGCCGACGACCGTGACAGCACATGGCTCCTGCCTGGTTGACCCCGAAATCGGCGCAGCTGGGGACATCGACACAGCTGTCGTCGTGCTGTCCTACGCCGACGGCCGGATCGCCACGATCCGCAACTCTCGCCGGGCTCCATACGGATACGATCAGCGGGTTGAGGTTCTGGGCTCTGACGGCGCACTGGCCGCCGACAACGAACTGGAAAACACCGTCGTGAAATCCACCAGCGCGGGCGTCACTTCGGCAAAACCTGTGTATTTCTTTCTCGAACGCTACATGCGCGCCTTCTCCATCGAATGGTCCGCCTTTGTTGATGCCGTCGTGGATGGAAAGGCTGTGCCCGCAACAATCCAGGACGGCGTCAACGCGCTGGCACTGGCCGAGGCGGCCAATCGGTCCTTGGCGGAAGGACGGCCAGTAGAGGTGACCCCGCTCCTGTCGGAGGTGTGAGGCATGGCGTTTACCCTTGCCGCCTGCGCCGAAATGCTCTGGCGCGACAGGCCGATAGACTGGCGCTGCGCGCGCCTTGATGAGATGGGGTTTGAGGTCGGCTTGTGGAACTGGGCCGATCACGACATCGCAGCTCTGACAAAGTCGCGCGCGACGTTCTCGATCATGAACGGCTATCTGGACGGGCGTCTGGCGGACGACGATGGCGCTGACACGCTACTGGCATCGGCAAGAGAGGCCGCCCTTGTTGGCAAACGGCTCGGCGTCCAGCGATTGAACCTGCACGGCACCGGGCTTGGCGACGGCGGACGCCCCAAACAAGCTGAGACCGCAACGCCACTCAAATGGGTGAAGGCACTGGATACGCTCAATCGCGTCTGTGACCTTGCAGAAGAGCTGGAGGTGGTTTTCACGCTCGAAAACCTGAACCTGCCGACCGACCATGCAGGCGTCCCATTTGCCCGCGCGGAAGACACACTGGCACTGGTCTCTGCGGTCAACCGGCCGGAACTGCGCCTTAATCTGGACCTGTATCACGCACAGATCGGCGAAGGGAACCTGATCGAGCTTTGCCGGGCGTGCCTGCCCTGGGTCGGCGAGATCCAGGTTGCGGACGTACCGGGCCGCTTTGAACCCGGAACCGGGGAAATCAACTATCCCGGCATCGCGCGTGCATTGAACGCGATGGGCTACACCGGCCCCGTCGCGATGGAGGCGTTTGCCTCAGGTCTTGAGGAAGATGCCCTTGCGGCATTCAAGGCTGCATTCTCAGTTTAGAAGCAGCGCGTCAGCCCTCCATAGACGGAGAAGGCGGCGCCTCTTTCACGAGCCAAAAAAGAGGGCGCTGCCCCCACCGCAAGGTTACCAAGAGCGCGATCTGCTGCCTTGGTCACGCGATCTGGATGCGCGGGGCGGGCCATCACTCACAGAACAGGCCCGCGGCGAAAATCCGATGCCTCTGGTCCTTCCGCGCGCATCGACCGTTGAGCCCAGACAGACATGCCGCAGAATTCAACGTCGGCATCGCCCTCATCAACTCCTCAAACGCATTCAGCACCGCCCAGATTAGGCGCTTGGCATAGAGTCATCGATAAAAGTGAATCCCCATCAAAAGCCGAAATCTAAACTGTTCAGTCCAACTAAATTTTCTTTTTTCCTTGCTTTATTTTTTACGCAACGCATGGTTGATAAGAGATATCGGTGTTTTATCGCCATAAATTGAACGCGCCGACAGTTTATTAAAGGAGAATTTCGTGTCCGAACCCTTTCTTGCCGAAGTTCGCATGTTCGGCTTTGATTTTGCGCCACGGGGCTGGGCGTTTCTGGATGGGCAACTCCTGCCGATCAACCAGAACCAGTCGCTTTACTCACTGCTTGGCACGACCTACGGCGGGGATGGTAGCACTACCTTTGCTTTGCCTGATCTCAGGGGCCGCACACCGATTCACAGAGACAGCGACTACCGGCTGGGCGCCAAATCCGGCGAGGAGAGCGTAACGCTGTCCAAGACGGAAATTCCGACCCATACCCACGCGGCGATGTGCTCGGCGAACCAGGCGCAGTCCGGGTCTCCGACCGATCATGTGCTGGCGGCGGAGGTGCTACCAGACGCCGCCTATCGCGACGCTGAGGCCGCCAATATGACGCCGCTGACGTCCGCAACTGTGGCCGCGTCTGGCGGTGGACAGGCACACAATAACATGCAGCCCTATCAAACGCTGAACTTCTGCATAGCAATGCACGGCCTATTCCCCTCGCGCAATTAAGATACCGGAGATTATTCCATGTCTGAACCATATGTAGGTGAGATTCGCATGTTTGCGGGGAATTTCGCCCCACGCGGCTGGGCCTTTTGCGACGGGCAACTGCTTGCGGTTTCACAGAACGACGCGCTTTTTTCCCTCTTGGGAACGATCTACGGCGGAGACGGTCGCACCACATTCGGTCTGCCCGATATGCGCGGCAGAATCCCTATTCACAAGGGGCACGGACCCGGTCTGAGCGAACGCCGCTTGGGGAGCAAAAGTGGCGCAGAGCATGACACGCTGACCACAAATCAGTTGCCAAGCCACACTCATGACTTCTTGGCCAACACCGAACTTGCCACCGATCAATCGCCGCAAGGCAAGGTCGTCGCCCAGGGCGTTGGCACGACATTCTATAGCAATGCATCGCCGGACACGTCGTTCGCCCATAACGCGACAACGAATTCAGGCGGCTCGCGTAGCCACAACAACATGATGCCATCGCTCTGTGTCAGCTTCATTATTGCACTGTTCGGCGTCTACCCCAGCCGTAGTTAGGAGATATAAGGCATGTCAGAACCTTTTATTGCCGAAATCCGCATTTTTGCAGGTGATTTCGCGCCCAGAGGCTGGGCATTCTGCGACGGGCAACTTTTGCCCATTTCGAACAACACTGCGTTGTTTTCGCTGATTGGTACAGTCTATGGCGGCGATGGAAGAAACACCACCGCCCTTCCCAATATGAAGGGCCGAGCGCCGATGGAACAAGGGCGCGGTCCCGGTTTGACCGCACGAAGGCTGGGTGAAGAATTAGGGGCTTCGACCGTGACGCTGAACGAAAGTCAGATACCGTCGCACAATCACCCGGTGCGCGCAAATCTGTCTCCGGGTGGCGAGGCTGTGCCATCGAATGCGACATCGCTTTCTGCAACTGGTGGACGCGGCGACGCCCTCTATTCCGCTGGCACCTCCAATCTCGTGCCGCTTGCAGATGAGACACTTCAAGCATCAGGCGGCAATCAGGCGCATGCCAACATGCAGCCCTATCTTGCGCTGAACTTCATCATCGCGCTTCAGGGCATCTATCCGTCGCGTGGCTAATCATGGCCCGAATGCTGCAGCATCCGGTGGAAAGGCGATACAGTCGGAAGCACCCATGACCCTTAAATCGGCAACGCTGATACCGGCTTTGACACACGCGGCATCCTTGGGGATCTCACTCCGAGAGATGACCGCGCGTGATATGCAGTTTCTGGCGCAGGTCTACCGTTCGACACGCGAAGAGGAACTGGCGCTTACCCCGTGGAATGAAGACCAAAAGCATGCCTTCATTTCAATGCAATTTCGCGCGCAGCACGAGCATTATCAGGCCCACTACCCCGACGCGCTTTGGCTGATCATTCAGCGATCAGGCGAAGTAATAGGCCGTCTTTATCTTGAACGTTGGCAAAGCGAGCACCGCATCATCGACATCGCCCTACTGCCCGCCCATCGCGGCGCCGGTATCGGCGGCGCTATTCTGCGCGACCTGATGGACGAAGCGTCTGCCGCAAACAAAGCAGTCGGCATCCACGTCGAAAAAGCGAACCCAGCGATGGCGCTTTACCACCGCTTGGGCTTTGTCACCGTCGAGGACAAAGGTGTCTATGACCTGCTACGCCGGTCAACGGACGCCAAAGCGATCAGGTGAAAATCGCCTCATATTGATAACCGGCCTCGGTTTTGGCGACCGGCACGAGAAAGAGCTGCTGCGTCCCAATGGCAGCATGCGACACCTGATAGGTGGCCTGTGGCAGACCAGGTTCGACAGGCCCCTGAAACAGCAGTGCAAAACCGCCGCCGTCACGCAAGGCGCTGCCCCCCGTCGTGATTTCCAACAGCGTCGCTTCGATCCCGATGCCGTCGGCCTCAACCTTTACAGTGTCCCCTTCAAGCGGGCTAAAATCCGCTGCGGTCAAATTCGTCGGGTCTGGCATGGACATCCTCATTTCGTAGTTTGACGTAAGACTGCGTCTGTTTTGCCTCATCCGAAGAGCCCTAATATGCGCTTCGGTACAAGGCTGCATTTAAATCGCTTCGGGTCTTTGCCTCATCAGCATAGAACGTTGGTTCGACGTCGTTCTACCCACCATTTTGCCCTCCCGGTTCGACGCCTGCGTGCTTGGAGTACGCCAGGGTGTGCTTGCCGCCACGATCTGGTTCACGGGCGGGGCCGCGCTTGGCGCCCCCCGCTCCGCAGAGATGCCTAGAACTGCAGCTGGTAGCCCAGGCTCAACCCAAAGCTCTCAAACCCGGCTGCACCGATGCCGTCATAAAAGGCGGCCCCCGTGACGCTTTGTCCTGCGGTGATCTGGCGATTGAACCCCAGCTCGACCCGCGCGCGGCCGCCCTCATACGCCGGATCCGCGGTCGTTACCGATCCCGTGCCGTTGCTGTAGGACCAGATGCCAGAGACCCCGCCCCACAGCTCCAACTCACCCGTGTTCACCGAAAGCATCTGGCTGAAATCAAGACCGACCTCGACCTGGCCCAACTTGAAGTCCTGTCCGGGAATCGTGTTGCCCAGGGTATCCACATAGCTGTGCTGATCCTCTGTCGAGTAAGAGGCATCCAGAAACGGACTGAGGATCGTGGTGCCCATGGACAGGTCGCCCGCGACTTTCAGGTTGGCAAGCATACGGGTCGTGTAGAACCGATCCTCATATGTGCCGAAGGGAGAAATGTCGTTCGTCGTTTCGCCGTAAAGAAGCCGCCCTTCGAAATACAGCGGATGGTTTAAGCTCTTCGCGACGAAATAAGGCCCAAGCATCCAACCGGTTCCGCTGACCGTGGAGGCTCCGGTGTCCTGAGCAATATGGTCGAATTGCAGCGTCGCACCGAGCAACACGTTCTTACTGATCGCCCGATGAACGCCAAACGCGCCGAAGACATAAGAGCTATCGCTATCACCACTGCTTGACCACGCCCCTTTCACCTGGGCCCAGACCGGATACTTCGTCCCCGTCGCCACATTGAAATTGCCGACACCCCGTGTTGCCATCAGGCCAAAGCTCGCCTGTTTATTCCCCGACAGGAAGGGCACGAGATCCGGTTGATTGCTGATCAACTGATTGGCCCGGCTTTGCATGAACGAGGCGATGAGGCGCTGTGTTTGTTCGACTGTTTGATCCTCGATCGTAACCGCATTGGACTCCAGGTTGCCGTTGCCAGCCGCGTCCACGGCCACATTGGCGGGAACGGTGATCCCGACGGCCCCGGTTCCGAATGCGCGAAGAGTCGCCACATAATCCGAACCACTGCCGCTTAGGCCGACCACATTTGCGTTTGTGGTGGTGATATCGCCAGCGGCGAAGCCTGTTACGCTTTCAGAGAATGTGACGTTCACGTTCATCAAGGAGGCCCCAGCCAAAACCTCTGGCGCCCCGGTGATGCTGACCGTGGGGGCAGTGCCGTCGTACTCGACACTCGATGTGTTTGACGCCTCATTGCCATTTCCGGCCGCATCGCTGAACCTGTTTGCGCCGACTGAGACAGCAACTGTGCCATCCGCATCCGGGGTCAGGACGACGGAGTACTGCGTTCCTGATCCAGTCATAGTTGCGCTGGCATTTGTCAGTGTAAGATCGCTGGCATCGAAATTTGTGCTCGCCTCGGACAGGGTGATCGCGGCACTGAATGTTCCGTTGCTCGGCCCGGTCAACGCGCTGATGGTGAGTGTTGGCCGTGTATCATCACCAACATAGGCTATGGTCGTTGTCTCCGATCTGTTTGCGGCGGAATCCTCGGCCACAATCTTGATCTCGCCTGAGCTTTGGGCCGTCGCGGACACGACCTCGAAGGTACCACCGGGGCCCGCCGCGGCAGTCTCGACGCTTGCGTCAGGAAAGGTAACGGTGACGGTGCTGAGCGGCTCGGCAGTGCCGGCCACCTCTGCTCGGCCGTCCGACCTTGTGGTCGGGGCTGCGACGACCGGAGCTTCGGGCGGTGTCGTGTCAGTGACCGTCACCTCGAAGGTCTGCGGCGTCGCCGCGTTGCCCGCGCTGTCCTGCGCCGTCGCGGTCACCTGCGTTGTGCCGACGGAGAAATCATACGGGCTGGCAACCACTGTGCCATCAATCGAAAAGTCGGCGGCTATGACTTCACCGGAATTGTCGGCGACATTTGCGACAAGCGCGACCGAGGCCGTATTGACCCCGGAATCTGTGTCCACCGCGACATCCGCAATCTCGTCAATGACTGGGGGCTCCGTGTCGAGAGGCGGAGTAATCGTCACCGTCACGCTATCCGCCACGGAGGTGGCGCCGTCGTCATCGGTCACCACCAGCGCGAAGACATGCGTCACCGCCGCGTCGTTCGAGGTCAGCGAGGCGTCCGTGAAGCTTGGGTTGACCGCCGTCGCATCCGACAGCACCGCATTGCCCGCTGTCCCAGACCCGCCCGTGCGGCTCCAGGCGTAGCTTGCAATCGTGCCGTCACTGTCACTGCTGCCGCTGCCATCCAGTGTGACCGCCGTGCCCGAGACCTCCGACTGATCCGCACCCGCATTCGCCGTCGGCGCCGCGTTGGCGGGCGGAGTAATCGTCACCGTCACGCTATCCGCCACGGAGGTGGCGCCGTCGTCATCGGTCACCACCAGCGCGAAGATATGCGTCACCGCCGCGTCGTTCGAGGTCAGCGAGGCGTCCGTGAAGCTTGGGCTGACCGCAGTCGCATCCGACAGCACCGCATTGCCCGCCGTCCCGGTCCCGCCCGTGCGGCTCCAGGCGTAGCTTGCAATCGTGCCGTCACTGTCGCTGCTGCCGCTGCCGTCCAGCGTCACCGCCGTGCCCGAGACCTCCGACTGATCCGCACCCGCATTCGCTGTCGGCGCCGCGTTGGCGGGCGGAGTAATCGTCACCGTCACGCTATCCGCCACGGAGGTGGCGCCGTCGTCATCGGT